>CAZXFD010000001.1:0-345560 GCA_964640635.1 uncultured Gammaproteobacteria bacterium
GTATCATTTAATATACTTGATATAGGGGAAAAATTTTCTTTTAGAAATTTTTGAGATATTGCAAAAAGTTTTCTCTCAGATTCATCTAATATATCATCTATATCATTTTCTTCTTGATAAGCAATATTTGTGATATCAGCGGATGCTTTAAGTAGTCTTCTTAGGGTTGATTTTTTTTGAACTATTTCAGCATAGTATTTTACATTACCAGCAGTTACGACTGAGTTTGATAGAGATGCTAAATAACTTTTTCCGCCGACACTTTCAAGCTCGTTCATTTCTGATAAGCCATTACTTACTGAAAGTAGATCTATTGGTTCACGTCTGTCGTATAAATTGAGACATACCGAAAAAATTATCTGATGAGCTCTTTTGTAGAATGCGTCCTCAGTTATAATATCTGCAATTTTATTTATAGCATCGCTATCTATAAGAAGAGATCCCAAAACATTTGCTTCAGCCTCTAGGTTATGAGGTGGAATTTTTTCGCTTATAAGATTTTGTCTAATGTTGTCTGCCATGAACTTATTTTAGCAGAATATGGGGCTTATTCAAGGGTGGGTAGTGCACAGGTTATACACCGTTTGAAGGATGAGGTTTTAAGTATAAAGTATGAAGAATGAGACGTGATGATCTGCTCCCGCTTGACATTATATGATATATATGATATGATAGATATAGGTAAAAAGTATAAATAATGGAGGAATAAATGCGTTTATTTAAAAGAATTTTATCGGTATGGGACATATTAAAAGGAATTCCATTAACAAATTGGATTTGTATAGGAACTATTGTTTTAATGATTTCCGAGCTAGTTTGGGTTTTTTATTATGCGGGTCTTAGCTTTTGGACCTTTATTCTATCAATAGTGCTAGCTTGTATTTTCGGAGGAATGGCTATAGGTGTTGGTATCATCTTAGGTACCAATCCTTATTTAAAGAGAAGGTGGTAATGAATTTTATATTAGATCTTCTATGCTCTGGTAATCAGTGGCATAGGGGGTCTTTTTTGTTTAATAATTATTGTTAAAATAGTGGGTTGACACGGGTGTTTATATGTAGTAAGATTCTATATTAATCTAGTACGGGAAAAAACCCGTTTTGAACCTATAAGGGCTAGATAATAAATCCAGGAGGATACGATGAAGAAGAGTCACACACTCATCGAAGCTGGAAAAATCCTGTTAAAACTGGCAACTTTTTTTGAGTTGATGACAGAAGCAGGTTTGCAGGAAAAGGCGTTGCAATACATTATTAGCAACAAGCAAAACAGAAAACCACTTGCAAAATTTATGAATCGTCTACTTGATGAATTTCCTAGCTATGAACAAGCGAAGGAAATTATGGGTCAGAATTTTGTAGGCTTAGAAAGGGTTAAAGAGTATTTTGGTATAGACCCAACTCCAGATCAGTACTTCAAATATGCCCAGATCCCTTATAGCATCAAGACCCTGCAATCTCTTAGAGATACTCATATTCTGGTAGCTGTATTTCCAATTTCAATTTTTGAAATGATGGAAAAATATCCAAATTTATTTGATGTTAAAAACATCACCACGTATTATGGTGACTCAGAAGAGCTATTCATAAGAGATGAGGGCAAATGTCAGTGGATACTGCTAAACAAAACGAGCATTCAATATAAGCAAAACTATGATTCTTTGACTGCTCAACCAACTGTCTACGCTATGCTTAGTTATCATCTTTCAAGCGGGGAGGAGATATTTGCGGGGGACTACGGTGTTCATGTATCAAACCAGACATATCAGGAAGGACATGAGGTTTATGTAAGATTTTCCAAGTATGGAAAAATAGACTTTATGGATCATGAGTATGGTAAAACTGAATATTACCCATTTTTAAAGATGCGGGCAAGGTCTGTTTCGGAATATTAAATAATCAATGACCCTCTATACGCTGGTAATCAGTGGCATAGGGGGTCTTTTTTTGTATAATAAATAACTACTCTCAAAACCCTTGATTTTTTCATTTATTATAGTATAATATTTTACATACATTATATATGCGTCGTTTCCGCCAAAGGCGGATCAGCCTTTGGCTGAAGCTCATTTATGCAGAAATAAAGAGTAACGATTTTAACAAAACGTAACTATTATGCGTCGTTAGCTCAGTTGGTAGAGCAACAGCCTTTTAAGCTGATGGTCGGAGGTTCAAATCCTCCACGACGTACCATTTTAAATTTTGAAGTTTAATATATTAAAAGGAAGAAAATTATTATGGAAGAAACAACAAACAAGTGTTGTAGTTCAAAAAATATGATAATCGGGATTATCAGTATTGTTGTAATTCTTTTTGGTATTGTATCTTATATTTATGTAAATAATAAAGAAAAAAACGATCTTAGAGCAATGATCACTGAATTACAAAACCAAGTTTCAAATTTAAAAATTGTGTCACCAAGTAATTCAGAAAATATAACTACCACAACTGATGAAATAGCAAATTGGCAAACAGCAATATTATCAGACTTGGGAATTTCTTTTAAATATCCTAGTGCATGGGGTAGTTATTCTGTTAATAATCAATCGGCAGAAGCGGGTATTTCAAAATCAATTATATTTTCTGAAAACCCTGCATATAGTTTAGACAAGGCTTTAATCTCTTATGTGAGCTCAGGATTTACAGCTGGCAGAAGTGGTAGTATAGCCGAGGGATTATCTTATCGCAATAAAACATCAATAAACTCATGTGATGATTTTCAGAATATGGTCCCCATAAAGGTTGGTCAATGTGAAAAAATAACAACAGTGTTGGGCAATGCTTATTTGGGAATATTTATAAATGAGGAAGATGGCGGTATGTATAATGATCATATAGTTGCTGTGTTATCAACGCATGTTTCAAGTTATCCAATACTTTCAATTCAAAAAAATGGAATATCTCCTATTGAAATAAATATTATTAAAAAAATTCTTTCTTCAATGGAGGTTATTAAATAAAGATTTATTGTAAATATATAAAAAAGGCCATTATGGCCTTTTTAGTTTTTATGCAGGGTTTCAAAATTTATCCATTTTTTATATCCTTAAAAACCTTAGATATTTTATCAATTTCTTTATCTTCAATTTCTGATAGTAAATCATCAGCTTTAAATCCCAGTGTAGTAGTAGCATCCTTGAGCAATTCTTTTCCAGCGCGAGTAAGCTGTGCATATCTTGCCCTTGCATCGTTTGTATCATCACATCGCTCTATAATTCCTAGCTTTTCCATTGGCAAAATCATTCGTGTGACGCCAGATGCAGTAAGACCCATGAGATCTGCTAAATCAATTCTTCTTAGCTTTCCGTCTTGCGCTGTGTCTATAAAATAGAGGATCATGAAGTCGCTAAAGGCAAGTCCATGCCCACTTATTCTGCGTGATACTATTGAGCTTACTTTTGTAAGTTGCATAAGTAATTCTAGTTTTTTATCCATTTTTTTGTAGATTAATATTTCATTGATATATCAAGTATATATCATTATAGCTGACATGTCAAGCTTTAAGTTAATTTTTGAGATCAATGATTGTGAGGGGGTGCGATAAAATTGATTTTTAACATGATTTCTGCTAAGGTGTTCATACAAAATCGTCAAAATAATGGAGGAAGAATGTGTAATATTGATTTTTGCAGGACAGAAACAAGGTTGCTTTTGCCAGCCCAATTCCAAGAAGAGCTTATGGCTGAGATTGAAAATCATGGATTGAAATTATTGTATGACCCAAGGGTTAATCAAACAATTTATTTGTTAGATAATAACCACGATTATTTTTTTGGACCATCTCTTAAGGCGCGTCGTTATTTAAATGATTATTCTTCTCGTATTTTGTTATCCCAAATATTTCAAGAAGAATTCTTTTTTGAAATAAAAGATAGCGGATTGAATGATCTAAGAAAGAAAATAAAAATAGGGCCAGAAAACCTTTTGGATATTTTAAAGTTTGCGAATCAATCTTTTCCAGGGGCAAGGGCTTATTTTGCAGTAGAATATAGAAGACAACATTTTGGTATTGATGATAATTTACGAATTACTATTGATACTGGATTTAGATTTTATTATTTTACAGAAGATCAAGACGAGGCAGTATGTATTAAGAATTGTTCAGAAGGAATTGACAAAGATATTATTCGTATAGAAATCAAAATAAATCCAGATTATAAAAAATCAGATTTGTATATTTCTTTTATGAACAGTCTTATCATGCTTGGTGCAAAACCAATTATTTCAAAGAAACAGGAAGCTCTTAATGCACACAAAAGATGGATCGATTCTTCATATGCTACGGGGCATATGCAAAAGGAACTTAGAGATTGTGAAATCGAAGCTAAAATATCTTTAGAAAAAGAGCCAAATCTTACTTTGTTTAGCGATCTTTATAATCTATTTGATCCAAAAATAACAAAGGGACGTTATGTGATAGATGAAACCTATCCATTTATGATGTCTTCTGCCAGTATAAATCATTATTGGAGGGGAAAATTCAAGGACGGACCCTTAAATGGATTAAAGATTTTAACAAAAGCTCTGTGGGCGAGACCAGTATTAAAGGGTAGCTCAAAAGAATGGACTTGCGGTATTTTTGAAAGGTATGAAAAAAAAGAGAACATTTTCTTTGGACGGATGATAATGTAATAAAAGATATTTTTGCCCAATTTGATTCTTTGGAGTATGTCGGTTTTATTGTGCGGTCAAGAAGAGCTTTTTGGGTAGTAAACAAAATTACACAAAGGATTTATCATGTTTCTATAGATAAATGTACTATAGAAAATAAGTCAAATCTTTTTCAAATTGAAATAGAGTACTCCGGAATAATACGGGATGCTACAGAGGAGGATTTATCAAAAAACATAAATGAATCTATAAAAGAGATTGTTGTAAGAGATATTAGTGTAATGACTCAGTCAATTATGTATTATTTAGATGATAATGAAATCGCCTATTCTTTGGGAGAAGAAAAGCTTAACTGGCTTATTAATTAAAATAAAATAACCCCCCGAGTAATTTGGGGGTTTTTATTTTTCTAAGTTATTGTTTATTTAGCTGACATGTCAAGTAAGTTGATATTTTTTTATTTGACACATTTATAGGGTATAATACCTTATATTATTTGTGAGAAATAATAAGCAAAAAATAACAGGAGGATATGATGTCTACATGGGATTTGTTGGAAGTGCATCATGGTGCAAGTTTTGTTCCGATATTTAAACCAAAAAGTATTTCTGCGCAGAATATTGTTTTACGGCAATATTTTCCAGAAATTGGTCCAGTGGAAGATCGAACAGAGACAAGAGAACTTTCTCAAGACATTAATTGGTATTCTATCCCTAAGTGGGAAAGACTTGCCCCGACGTATGGCGAAGCTGTAATAAAAGCACTAAAGGTTATTCAAAAATTTGTTAGACTATGTAATTTATATGAGAAAGATCTCCGCTATTCAGGAAATTTTCGTCAATCTGAAGACGGTATTAAAGCATTTCATATTATTGGTAATGAGCATGGTAATGATAATGTTTTTAACGTTCCGGCTCAAATAGTTTGTCATGACGAAGATTATTCGATTTCTCAAGTACCTAAATTCATGAGTGGTTATGAGTTTGATATCGGAGTATTTGCTTTCGCTATTATAGTTATCACCCACTATGAATGTCTAAATTACAAAATCAATGATTTTTGGAGAGTTTATTGTCCAGGCGATAGTTTTACTTTTTGTAATGGGCCCAATATGACTCCTTTTTTACAATTTTCGGCTGGTCATGGATATGGTAGCGCGGATATAGTAGAGCTTGGCATGAAAGATATTAAGGACGTTCCTTATGTTTACTGGACTGGTTCTGGTTTTATTCCGTAGTGACTATTGAATTCCTTGAAATCTTGGATTTTTTGTAATTTGATTTATGAATTTTAGTCTTAAGTGTATTAGAAATATAAGGTTATTCACATATCGTGGGTAGCCTTTTTTGTTTTTTATTTGCTTATAATGTAAAATAAGGGATAAGGGATAAGAGGTAGGGAGGTAAATATTAAACATTAAACACTTCAGCCAAAGGCTGATCCGCCTCTGGCGGAAAATACTAATAATTATGCAAATATCTTTTCACGGTGCATGCCAAGAAGTTACAGGTTCTTGCACATTAGTCGAGTCAAATGATTTCAAATTTCTTGTTGATTGTGGATCTTTTCAGGGAGAAGAATTTTCTTCTGAAAAAAATGCACAAGATTTTCTTTTCGATCCAGTGAGCATCGATTTTGTGCTTTTGACACATTCACATTTGGATCACTGTGGAAGATTAGTAAAATTAATGAAAGATGGTTTTGGTGGGAATATATATTGCACTGCTCCTACAAAAGATCTCGTTTCAGTAATTCTGCTTGATGCTGCAAAAATAATGGCTGAAAAACGAGGTATTGATCCAGCACTTTTATTCGGTGCAGAAGAAGTAGAACGTCTTATGGGTCTTATGACAACAATTGCTTATAATGAGGAGTTTAAAATAAATGAGTTTGTCAGTATCAAGCTAAAGGACGCAGGACATATTCTTGGTTCTGCTTTTTTTGAAGTTATAGCGCGTGAAAATAATGAAGAAAAGAAATTGATATTTTCAGGAGATCTTGGAAATTCACCAGCACCGATTATAAGAGATACAGAATTTTCAGATGGCGCTGATGTTGTTGTTATGGAGTCAACTTATGGTGGATTTGTGCATGAAGAAAGGGAAGTAGGAATAAAAGCTATAAGAGATGCAATAATTGAAACAATAAAAAAGAAAAGTGTTTTGATTATTCCTGTTTTTGCAGTTGAAAGATCTCAAGAAATTATTTATGAACTCAATGACTTAGTTGAAAATAATCTTATTCCAAAAATTCCAATGTTTTTTGATTCACCAATGGGCATAAGTGCGTTAGATATTTACAAGCAATATCAAGATTTTTATGATGACACCACTATGGCACTTATAAAATCTGGCGACGATATCTTCAATTTTCGTGGAATGAAATTTACTCCCACATCATTTGACTCAAAGCAAATAAATAGCATAAGACCGCCAAAGGTTATTTTGGCAGGATCTGGAATGTGTAATGGTGGAAGAGTCTTGCATCACTTGAAATTTAATTTGAGTGATTCGAGAGCTCACGTAATGCTTTTATCATTTCAAGCAAAAGATACTTTGGGTAGAAAACTTATGGATGGTGAAAAAAATGTTGTAATCAATGAAGAGAATGTTAAGGTGCGCGCAAAAATTTCTGTCTTTGGATGTTTTTCATCTCATGCTGATGAACCAAGATTAGAGAATTGGATTGGTCATTTACAAAATCCAATACCAAAGAATATTTTTATAAATCACGGAGAAGAGGAGAGAAGTATGGCTTTATCAGAAAATTTAAAAAAGAAAACAAACAATAATATAGTTATTCCAGAGTTTGGAGTTAAGTATCAAATTTAGTTTTTTAGCTTTATATCATAGCTAATCTTATTAGTATATGGAAAAAAAGAATTTTTTATTTGTATCAATAGATGCTTTAATAATAGACATAGCTCGTCTTATTTTTGACGAGGGTAATGATGTAAAATTTTATACTGGTAATAAAAAACAAGCTGATATTGGAGATGGCTTTGTTCCAAAAACAGATGATTGGGAAAAAGAGATTGACTGGGCAGATGTTATTATTTTTGACGATGTCTTGGGACAGGGAACACTTGCGGATGATTTGAGAAAAAAAGGAAAAATTGTTGTAGGTGGTACTCATTATACAGACATGCTTGAAGACGATCGTTCTTTTGGTCAGGAAGAGATGAAAAAATATGGAATTTCAATTTTGCCATATTCTACATTTGATTCATGTGAAGAGGCAATAGAATTTGTCAAAAACAATCCATCAAGATATGTCATAAAGCCGTCTGGTGACGCAGGGAGTATAAAAAGATTTTTGTTTGTAGGTGAAGAAGAAAATGGGCAAGATATTATTCAAATTTTGGAAGCTTATAAAAAAGTTAAGGCAGACAATCTTGGCATATTTCAATTACAAAAAAAAGTTACAGGAGTTGAAGTAGCAGTGGGAGCATTTTTCAATGGTAATGAATTTTTGCACCCCATCAATGTAAACTTTGAACATAAAAGATTATTTCCAGGCAATATTGGACCATCTACCGGGGAAATGGGAACAGCAATGTTTTGGTCTGTGCCAAATAAAATTTTCAATGCAACTCTAAAAAAATTAGAAACAAAACTAAAAGAAGAACATTACGTAGGGTATATTGATATAAATTGTATTGTGAATGGAAATGGTATATATCCACTTGAGTTTACTTGTCGTTTTGGTTATCCCACTATTTTTATTCATCAAGAGGGAATAAATATGTCAATGGGAGAATTTTTTTACAAATTAGCTTCTGGAGAGCATTTTGAAATAAAAACAAAAAAAGGTTTTCAAGTTGGGGTGAGAATTATTATGCCGCCATATCCATTTGATGATGAGCCAACATTCAATCTTTATTCAAAAGAATCCCTTATTGTTTTTAAGAAAAAAAATTATGAGGGAGTTCATATTGAAGATACGAAGCTTGTAAATGGCGAATGGGTTATAGCGGGGGACACCGGGGTTGTTCTTACAGTCTGTGGATCTGGACTTTCTATGAAACAAGCCCAAGCTCAAGCATACAATAGAATAGATAATATTTTGATGCCAAATATGTATTATAGAAAAGATATTGGTGATAGGTGGTATGAGGATTCGGACAAACTTCATACTTGGGGATATTTGAGAGAGACGTAAATAATAGGATAATTGATTAATATAATATAGAATTTCAGATTCTCGACAGGCTCGAATACTGAAATTAATGAATCAGTCTTCGAGCGGAATGAAATGTAGTCGAGAAGCTGATAAAAATTAAAATCAGGTTCTCGATTATACTCGAACACTGATTTTTTATCCGCATTATTCGTATATATTAGTATTATTAGTGTCATTCGCATATTGGCATTGTAGTCATTCGTATATAAAAAAACAGGGAAGATTAGCTTTCCCTGTTAATGTGTTTTATGGAAGAGTATTTATAATTGATAGGTACCATTTTTTCATAATACATTATCATATAACCACAGTCTTGTCAATGTGATTTGACTCTCAAGGTTGCCCACGTCATTGGCGGGGTAAATCGACCCTCAGGGTCGAAAAAAGCCTTATTTCATAGGTAGTATTAATATTTGATTTTTTATTTTTTCTGTGTTATATTATTTCTAACATGAAGGATAAAAATACAACAAATTTAGAAGAAAAAGACCAAAATCAAGACATTCCCACTGAGTCTATAGATTTTATAGAAAACAAAAAATCAGGGGCTTGGAGAGGTTATTTAAACGTTTTTCTGGAGATTGTTAAAACGGTCATTATATCACTTGCAATAATACTTCCAATAAGGTATTTTTTAATTCAGCCATTTATGGTAGAGGGTGCTTCTATGCAACCCAATTTTCATGATAGAGATTATTTGATAGTAAATGAAATTTTGTATAGATTCAAAGAGCCACAAAGAGGAGAGGTTATAGTGTTTAAGAATCCAGAAAACATAAAGCAGTATTTTATAAAAAGAGTAATAGCGCTTCCAGGAGAAAGTATCAGAATTGAAGATGGCTCTATCTATATTAAAAAAGTGGGTGATGATGTTTTTAATAAAATAAATGAAAAAGAATATTTGTCAAAAGATTTAAAAACTTATGGCAACTCTTCCGAAACCACACTTTTGGAAGATGAATATTTTGTGATGGGCGACAATAGAGGAAATAGCAGAGATAGTAGATTTTTTGGGCCACTCAAAAGAGATTTGGTAGTTGGAAGAGTATGGGTTCGAGGATTTCCCTTTAATCAAATTTCTTTATTTAATTTTGATAAGTATAATTTTTTTGAATAATTTATGAAAAAGCAAAAAATAAAAAAGTATTCTTTACTAAAAGGTTTCAAAGACATAGTTCCAGAAGATCAGTTCTATTGGAGTTTTGTTTTAGACAAGTTACAAAAATGTGCCGATGCTTATGGTTTTGAAAAAATTGATTTGCCAATAGTAGAGGAGTATGGACTTTTTGCAAGAAGTGTAGGAACAGATACTGATATCGTTACAAAAGAAATGTTTGCATTTGAAACGCTTGGTAAAGAAAAAGTTACTCTACGTCCAGAAGGAACTGCTGGAGCAGTAAGGGCTTATGTAGAACATGGGATGATGAACAAACGTAAGCCTGTAAAGCTATATTATGAAGGACCAATGTTTAGATATGAGAAACCTCAAGCAGGGAGATTTCGTCAGTTTCATCAATTTGGATGTGAAATTTTTGGAGAAGATGATCCTATTGTAGATGCACAGCTTATTTATATGTGTTATCAAATATTTGATGAGTTAAATATTCCTATTGAAATTAAGATTAATAGTATTGGATGCGCTACTTGTAGAAATCACTACTTAAAAGCATTGAAGTTATATCTTAAAAAATATAAATCAAAACTTTGTATAGATTGTAATAAAAGATACAACAAGAACATACTTAGAATTCTTGATTGTAAAGAAAAAAAGTGTCAGGAAATAGTATCAGATGCACCTCAGATAGTTGATCATTTGTGTTCTGAGTGCAATACTCATTTTGTAAAAACATTAGAATATTTGGAAGAATCTCAGATAGCATATACCCTTAATCCATTTATCGTGAGAGGACTAGATTATTACAATAGAACTGCATTTGAAATATTTTGCAAAGAAGAAGATGGAAGTCAGAGTGCGCTAGGTGGGGGGGGTAGATATGACTCTCTTGTTAGAATGTTGGGGGGTCAAAAAACTCCAGCTATTGGATTTGCACTTGGTATAGAGAGAATTGTTGCAAGACTTCGTGATTCTTATGAAAAGACAAAGACAGAAGATAGAAAATTTGAAATTCCTACTTCAAAGACTTGTGATGTTTTTGTTGCGCAGCTTGGTGATGGAGCTAGAAAAAAAGTATTGGTTCTATTTGAAAAAATAAGACGCGAAGGATTTTCAATAGGAGAAAGTATTTCAAAAACAGCACTAAAGCAACAAATGGAAGAGGCGGATAGATTGAAAGCAAAAATGTGTCTTATAGTAGGTCAAAAGGAAATAATAGATGACACTATATTGATAAGAGATATGGAAAGTGGCAATCAAGAAATCGTTCCATCAAATCAAATATTGAAAGTTTTAAGAAGAAGACTTGAAAGTCTAAGATAGAGATTTGAAGGAAGAAGGATGAAGTAATGGAATATTAAAAACTTCAAACTTTATACTTTAGATTTAAGTAATTAACATAACCTGAAAGGGGGTGTAACATGGTAGAAGTAAAAGTAAAAAATAATGAATCGTTTGAAAAACTTTTTAGAAGATTTACAAAGAAGATTATTCAAAGTGGAAAATTATTGCAAGCAAGAAAAATCAGATTTAAGACAAAAGTAAAAAATGATAAAAAGAAAAGAGACGGAGCATTTCATAGAATGAAAGTTCAAGACAATAGAGAATATTTAAGAAAAATTGGTAAATTAGAAGATACATATCAGAAATAGATATTAGCTACTTAGTCGTTTAGTTGCGTAGCTAATTTTTCTAATCTCCTAATCTCCTAATAACATGCTAAAACAACAAATAGAACAAGAATTTATATCTGCACTCAAATCAAGAAATGAGAATGTTGTTTCTACTCTAAAAATGTTAAAAAGCGCAATCAAAAACAAAGAGATTGAGCTTATGAAAGAACTAGATGAAGAGGCTATTATTAAGGTGATAATGTCTGAGGTAAAAAAGAGAAAAGACAGCGTTGTTCAGTTTGAAAATGGTAATAGAGTTGACCTTGCAGACAAAGAGAGGGCAGAGATAAGTGTCTTGGAAAAATATCTTCCCGAAATGCTCTCAGATGACGAGATAAAAAAAATTATTTGTGCTATAATAAATGAGGAAGCAATGGAAAAAAATCCATCAAATTTTGGTAGGCTTATGAAATTAGTAATGGAAAAGTCTGACGGAAAAATTGATGGCTCTAGAGCTTCTGCTATTATTAAAGAAGAGCTAAAATAATTTTTAATTTATCGATATGATTTTTAAAACAAAAACAAGGATAAACTTTTTTGATTTTTCAAAGATAACCGCTACTTACTTTATTTTTTTAGTAGCGGTTATTTTTTTATTGCCAATTTTTTCTTTGGCACAAGTTGATTTGAGTCAAACACAGGGTGTCGCTGCTAGTGCTGGACTTGGAACGGCAGATGGTAAAGTCGTGATAGGTAATGTTATAAAAATTGCGCTTGGCTTTTTGGGACTTATTGGTCTTGTTATCGTTCTTATTGCAGGATTTAAGTGGATGACGAGCGCTGGCAATGAAGAAAAAATAAAAAGCGCTAAGAAAATGCTTATGGCAGGACTAACAGGAATGTTAATAATTTTATTTTCATATGTAATAGTAAATTTTATAATAAACAAAGTTCAAGAAGGGGGTAATAATCCAGGAGGATCAAACCAAGATCAAAACAATGATTATTTGGGTGGTTTTGGGGCGGGAGCTCTTGGGGGAGGAGTTATTGAATATCACTATCCAGTAAGAGATGCAAACAATATTGCAAGAAATACTATGATAATGATCACCTTCAAGGTGCCGGTTGCAACATCAAGTGTAGTAGATATAAATTCAGATTTGTCTGGAATGGGTGAGGAGCTATGTGGTGTATATGGCGTAGGTGGTGCTGTTTGTGGAAAGTTATCCGACAAGATAACAATAAGAGACAATGGAACTTTAAAGCCCAATAGTAATTTTATAGCAGTACTTAGCGCTGATGGAAAAAATATCTTGATAGATCCTATAGAGCACTTGGGAAATCCCCAAAACAATACAAATGCAGTTGTGCATCTTACAGGAGACATGAAAAATGCATTGGGTCAAGATATGTTTGCAGGATTAGAAAATGGTTACTCTTGGACTTTTGAAGTTAGCACATTTTTGGATGTTACGCCACCAAAAGTAAATTTTGTTTGGCCCAAAGATGACACGGTTCATAGAAATGCTATAGTTCAAATAAATTTTTCAGAGCCGATTAATATAATGAGCATAAGCAGCAACACTGTTAATTTAAAAATAGGGGGGGTCGCTGTCTTGGGAACACTTAGAATTAGCAATGGCTATAAAACAGTAGAATTTTTATCAAGCACTTCTTGCGGTGAGCAAACTAGAAATTCTTGTGGAGAACAGGTTTTTTGTTTGCCGGGAAATTCTTTTTTTGAGGGTAGTGCAAAATCTTCAACAGGTGCAAACCTACTTCTTGGCATAAATGACGCAAGCGGAAATTTTCTTGATGGAAATAGTGATGGAGCACCAGGAGATAATTTTTCTTGGAGTTTTGATACCGATGATGAACTTGATCTAACTGCTCCAAGAGTTTTAAGCATTACTCCTAGCAATGATTCTGAAAATAATAATATAAAAACAGATGTCTCAGCAACTTTTAATGAGATTATTTCTCCATCGTCACTTAGTTCAAACAATTTTTATATATATAAATTTGATGCGAATACACCACCATGTAATAACAATGCCCCAGGGGGAAAAAAAACAGATATCACAGAGATTAGTTGTTTTCCAAACTATACAGTTTTTACTAATAATGGAAACAAAACAACAAATATAGAAATTTATTCACCATTTTTACAGGCAAGTAGCACGGTATATAGACCAAGGCTTACTTCAAATATTAAAGATAGCTACGGAAATTGTTTTTATGATGCACTAGGAATTGGAAGAGAAAGTAAAACCCAACTACAACAACAATAATTTAACAATATATGAAAAAAATATTTAAGCATTTTTTTAGTCCACTTATTTTTTTAACGGCAATAATTTTTTTATTACCGTTTATTTCTTTGGCACAAGTTGACCTGAGTCAAACACAGGGTGTCGCTGCTAGTGCTGGACTTGGAACGGTAGAAGGAAAGATTGTAATAGGACAGATAATAAAGATTGCATTAGGTTTTTTGGGACTTATTGGTCTTGTCATTGTTCTTATTGCAGGATTTAAATGGATGACGAGTGGCGGTAATGAAGAAAAAATAAAAAGTGCCAAGAAAATGCTTATGGCAGGATTAGTAGGAATGCTAATAATTTTGTTTTCATACTTAATAGTAAATTTTATAATTAACAAGGTTCAAGAAGGAGTTAATCCAGGCCCTGTTCCACCAGGTCCAGATCCTATATCTTGTAGCATTGAAGGATGTGTTGGCTGTAATTCTATTTGTCGAAATGGTTTTATAGAATCTAATAGTGATTGTAATTATTTATGCTCTGATCAGCAGAATATTTCTATTTTATCTAATACACCAAGAGGAAATAGTGTAAAACTATGTCAGGCTGTGCAAATTAGATTTAGCGATGTTATTAACGAGGCAACAGTTGATGGTAATGTAAATATTTATAAATGTAATAATGCAAATTGTTCTGATAAAACTAATATCAATGACGATGGAGAATTTACTACATTACAAAATATAGTTAAGTTTTCCCTAGACTCTTATGAAGCAAATACTACTTATAGAGTAGAGCTTGTTTCAACCGGAATTGAAAGTGTAGATGGTAAAAAACTAAAAACAGATTTTTCTTGGCAGTTTACAACGGGTACAGAAGGAGATAGTGTGCCACCAACAGTCACTGGTGTTTTTCCTAGTGGAAATGATGTTTGTCTCAAGTCCCATATAAGTGCAGAGTTTTCAGAAGAAATGGATCAAATTTCTTTGTTAAGTTTAGATAATTTCAAATTATTTAAAGACGCCAATATTCAAGAGGCCCTTGCTTTTCAACTTGCAGATTTTGCTTTTCAACATAGTGCGTCGGATAACAAATTAATATTAACATTAAAGCCAAATATTAATTTTGATGCTAATACAAAATATTTACCACTTTTAGATGGATCTAAAATAATGGATTCTTGTGGAAATAAATTAGATGGAAATGGAGATAAAGTAAGAGTAGATAATCCAGTAGATAATTATCCTTCAAATGGCCCATCTGATAGGTGGTCATTTACAAGTGGCCTAAACGATAAATGTGAACCAACTATAACAAGGGTATCCCCAGATAAAGTTTATTATGACGGAGGTAATATTACTATAACGGGTAAGTATTTAAGAGACGCAGTTGTCGTTTTTGATAATCAAATAATAGTAGATGAATCAACCGCTCTTTGTATTTCAGAAGCAAAAGATAAGTGGCCAAATAAAATATGTAAATCAGGTGATTGGAACAGTGATAGTATTTCTTTGTTTATTCCAGCAGCTGCTGCGAAAGAAGGAGATTTAAATGGAATAAAAACAGGCTCTATAAAAGTACAAACACCACAAGGCTTTGCAATCACAAAGATTGGTTTATTGAGTCCTAGGATAGAGAGTGTTTCTCCAGAAGAGGGTGGGGGTGGGCAGTTTGTAACAATAAGTGGATCTGGTTTTGGAGATAGCAAAGGAATTGGTGACAGAGTGGTGTTAAGATTGGCTTCAAATAATGATCCAAGTGGAGACATAGAACTTTCTTGTGGAGATGGTAGTTGGAATGATGAGTTTATTATAGTTTCCATTCCAGAGAATTTAGATTTGGGAGAATATTATTTTCAAGTTGTAAAAAAAGGTATTTTACAAGAAGAAAAATGGAGTAATACTTATAAATTCGAAGTCGATAATTCTACTCCTGGCCCAGGATTATGTAGTGTATCGCCCAACACAAGAAAGTATAATGAAAATTTTATAGCAACCGGAGTAAGACTAGGGGATAGTTCATATGATGTTGATGGAAATAAAAGAAATGTATTGATAGGTAGTTTATATAATGCGGTTACGTCTACTGTTATTTCCTGGTCAAATCCAGATAATGGACAAGATACAAAGGTGACCGTCCAAACCCCAAATCTTAGAAAGGGAAAAGTCGGAGTAAGGGTAATGACTAAAAAAGATAATGTTACGAAATTTAGCAATAGTATTCCTTTGAATATAGATGAGGATGCTACAAATCAATTTAAGATTACATATATAAGTCCCGCATCTAGCACTGTGGGATCATATATTACAATATATGGATCTGGATTTGGTAATGAAAAAGGATCTAGTAAGGTGGTGTTTAAAAACGGAGGTAGTGATAACTGGTTTGACGGAAATTTTCAATTTCCAAGTGTTTGTTCTACCGATTATTGGAAAAATGATAGAGTAATAGTAAAAGTCCCAGACAACTTTATTGGTATAACTGGCAGGGTAGATTCTCAAATAAAAATAATAAAAGGTCAGCAAGAAACAAATGCAGTAAGTTTTGCTGTTATAAGTGGTAATCCAGCCCCATCTATATGTAGTATTAATCCTGCAAATGGAGTAAGAGGTGATAGAATAAATGTTTACGGTGAATATTTTGAAAATCCAGATATAGATAAGGCAACTTTTAGTTATGGTCAAGATGATGATACGGCAACTATTTTTGGTCATACAGAAAATACAGCGGTGGTTGTTGTTCCAAGCACAAAAACAGGTTTATTGGCTCTCCATAGCAATGCCACTGGTTATGGAAATACAGTAAATTTTGAATATAGAGGAAGTAGCATAACCCCACCAACAGAAAATTGGGATTTTTATGGATGGCACTTTGCAACATGCGCCAACTGTAAAACACCTAGGGTAAAAGTGTCTGCTTGTGCAAACGGTGTGTCTTCTCCAAGTCCAAGTTCAGGGTCAACTGTCGTTCCAAGAAATGCCCAAATATATTTTGAATTTGAATATTCAGATGGAAGTCCTGTAAGGCTTAATACCAATACACTAGTGGCTAGCAATTTTCAATTATTAGACTGCGGAAATGCCACAAATCCAGTTTGTTCTACTAATATAAAATCTTTTAGTAGAGAAGATTTTAATGAGTCATCTATACAATTTTCATCAAATTTTGCATCAGGATACTGGTATCAATTTAGTATAAAACCCGATAGTATATATGATGTAGATAATAGTTTATTATCGGAAAATCACAATACTATTATTTTTAGAATAGATAGCGATGGAAGGGTATGTCAGGTAGATACTATGAAAGTTAATCCAAGAAGTTATGTAGCTGATTATGAATCTTCAAAAAAAATACCTTATTATACGAATCTTTGGGATAGTAATGGTTGCTATGCCTGCAATGGAAGTGCCTATGATTATACCTGGGCAAAAAATCCTGATACTTCAGATTTGCTTTCAAATTTTATTTCTTTAGGGAATAAAGCAACTGCAACTTTAAATAATGCATTTAGAACAGGCACAATAACTATAGAGTCTAGGGTTGTATCTACAACTTTGAATTTGAATTTGTTTGCTAGTTCAACTCTTCAAGTAAGGCTAGGATGCTCAGTTTATAATTCAGATACAGATATCACAAGTAGGCAAACAAAATGTATTGATGAGTCGGGAACAACTCATCCTGGATTGACGTGTTGTTGGAACTCTTCTTTAAATATGTGTATTAATGATGGAAGTCCTGTCTGCTCTCAGCCATATTTGAAATTAAAATCCTGTCAAAGAGATAGGGATGGCGTAGTTATTTCACTTGGTTCTCCGTCTCCAATTACAAACATTACAAATGCCCCAACAGATGCTATTATTCACGCCCAGTTTAGCGGTAGAGGAGATGATTTCTCTATGAATAAAAACACTTATGCAGGTGGAGTAGAGGTTTATTATTGCGGAAAAATATCTACTAGTAATTGTACTTTGGCTAATATTGGAACTACAGTTTCAAATGATAGTGGAAATGATTTTGTCAATTATGGGCATACCAGTAATTTCGTTCCAAATGCTTGGTATAAAATTAAATTAAACGACTCTATTAAAGATAATAATGGAAATAGTCTTCAACCAGCACAATGGTATTTTAAAACAGCTTCAAGTACATGTCATGTTACGCAAGTAAATGTTGTTCCAAATCCTGTACAATTACCAGTATTAAGTAGTAAAAGAATAACAGCGCTTTGTTCTGACGACAGTTGTAATATTTGTGATTCGTCAGATTATCAATATTCTTGGGGGTCTAGAACTCCATCTATAGCAAATGTATTAAATAGTAATGCAAATATTTCAACAACAACTGGTGTCTCTGTGGGTATGACTACAGTTAAAGTTGAGGTAAGTAAGGGTAATATACAAACTACTGGAAATGAAACAAATAGTGTATCAGTTAATAAAGATAGTTTTAGAATTTCAAATAGTGTAAATGTTATAGTTCAAGCAAATTGTAGTAGATTTAAAGACCTGGAAACATGTACAAATGGAGGTTGTTGTTTTAGCAATAATAGGTGTATATCAAATTTATCCACATGCAACTTTGGAAATTTTACAATGAAATCATATTATCCAAGAATTGAGACTTGTCTTAATCCAATGATAAGGGCAGAGTTTGATGCAGTTGTAAATGGTGTTTCATTAAATATAGATAATGTAATTTTGGAAGATTTGAATAAAGAAACAAAGTGTAAAGATGACCCTCAGTCTATATGCTATGAAAAAGTACCAATTCAATTTTATTCTTACTCAAAATCAACAAGCACAAGTATAATAAATATTCAGATTATTCAAGCACTTCAACGAGAAAATAAATATAGAGTTAGATTGTTAAAATCCATAAGATCTATAGATGGAAAAAATTTGACTTGCGATGGTCCAGAATGTTCTTGGGAATTTAAAACAATTAATAGTCCATGTGAATTATCTTATGTAAATATAATAGATCCAGCAAATCATTTTTATGAATATACTCAACCTAATGTGGAGAAAAATTTTATTGCTGAAGCAATAGATTCATTTGGTAATCCTATGGTCAGGGTAGATGGGTTTTATTCATGGGATTGGCAATGGAGTTCACAAGATAATACTCTTGTAAATATTGTTGGATTAAATACAAATTTTTCAAGCACATTTAAATCTAATAATAAAAATGGAAACACAACTGTTACTATAAAAGCAAAAAAGAAAACCCCAGCAATTGGTTATACCGGAGAAGATATAAAAGATGAAGCAAATATTAGCTTGTTTATGTGTAATAGTCCATGGATTTTTGAAGATTATGGATTTAGACTTAGGTATTGTATGGATGGTGGTCTCCCAGAATTGAATGATCGAAAAGATGCTGTTATTACAATTACAAATGCACGAACCTCGGGTAACGGATTAATAAGAGAGTATATATTTAAATATAAAGAAGCAAAGCCAGTTGTATATTCTAACTTAGATTCTAAATCTAAAAAAGGAGTTTTATCTATTGCAACTGATAATAGATTAGGAGTAAAAATGTTTACTCAGGTTTTTGGAAGTATCTTTAATAATTTTGTTAGCAGGGTTTTAGCACAAAATTTGTCATATCAAGATGATTTGATAGGTATAAGAGTGTATGCAAATGACGATCATTTATCTCCTCGTGATTGGTATAGAAAAACAAATGAATTTGATTTTAAGGGAAGTCCACAGGCAAAGAAAGTAGGTTTTTATGATGGTCTTATTGATGGTAGAACAACTTATATAAATGCTGGAAAAAAATCAATTTCTGTTGACGGAGCAATTGATATTCATACAGAAATTTATTTAATTTCAAAGAATCAAGACGCCTCCCCATTTACAAATAATATTTACGGTCAATTATTGGATGGTTGGAAATTTAATGCGCAAGAAACTCTCATTGATCAAGAAAAAATAGCTCAAGACGTAAAAAGGTGGCAAGATTTAAGAACAATGGAAAATTCTTTGGAGTCCTATGCTAATTCAAATAAATTTTGTGCAAAAAAATTAGGTACATGTAGTCATTGCGCAGAGGGAAGTCTTAATTGTGATACATCTATTATTACTATTGGAGGGGAGTGTTTTTCTATGTCTAATGTTAGCTGTAATTCAGATAGTGATTGTATTTTAAATCCATTAAATCTTCATAAATGCTTTAGAACCTACCCAGAACTTACAAGCGGTACATATATAAGAGGATTAACTAATTCATTGTGGGGCTCTTGGGATTCAAATTTGGGAGCAGCTTTGAAAACTACTTTACCAAAAGATCCAGAAAATAAATTTGGAAATTGTCAGGTAGATTGTCCTACTTGTGACGAAACAACGTGCTTTGATGATAAGAATAAAATTTTTAATTGTCCTACAGGCTCAAAAGTATATTATTATAAAGTGGGAACATATCAATCTAGTGCAATAAAATCTTTGAATTATTCAATATATTCTTTATTTAATTATTCAGATAAATCAATGTGGTCTGGTAATAATGATGCTAAATTTTCTAATAATAAAATAGAGATATCAAATGATGGCGTTTGTGATGGAGAATCTGAGACAAATATGTATCAATAAAATTTCTATTTTATCAATTGTCTAATTTGTGTTATAATAAAATCACCTAAATGGGTGATTTTATGTTTGAAGGACTAAGTTGAAGTCGAGACATATTGAACAATAAAATAGTTCAAGATAATATGAATAATTTTTCTACAGATCAAGATTCTTTATTGAAAGATGAGGCACAAAAGTATAAGGCCGATGATATTTTTTTAGATACAGATTATTCCTCGTCTTCTAATGTTATAAAACCAGGTGGTATTGCACCAAAGTCCCCAATTACAAATTATCGAGAATTAGTTAGTGAAATAGATAATTCTCAAGCAGATAAAATTAGGCCAAAATATTTTTTTATAGGATTGATTGTTCTAGTTTTAATTTTTGCATCTATAGGTTTTTATATATATAGTAAGTTTTTTATAAAGAAAAATGATTCTGGTCAAATATTTATAGATAATAATTCTCAAATAGAGAATCTTTTAAGCAAAGATGCAACAAGTAGTTTGTCTTTTGAGTCTAATTCAAGTCAGATTGTTATAAATGAAGATTCGGATAGTGATGGACTTAGCGACCAAGAAGAAAATATCTTTAAAACAGATAAAGATAAGATAGATACAGATGATGATGGGCTTTCTGATAAAGATGAAGTCAAAATGTATAAAACAGATCCATTGAATAGAGATTCGGATGGAGATAATTATTTAGATGGAGAAGAAGTAAAAAATGGATATGATCCAATGGGTCTAGGGAAACTTTTGAATTTTGATTTTTTAAACTCAAATTCAGAAAATGAGTCTATTTCTTTTAGTGTTGATATGGCAAATTGGGTAAGTATTAATTCTTATATCGAGTCTTTAAAAAATACATCTTTTTCTAATCCAATATATGATTTTAAATATCCAAATAATTTAGTAGTATCTATAGATGATAAAAAAATTATTTTATCTGGTGTAGATTTTAAAGTTTATTTTGAGGTAAGAGACAATAAATTAGAGCTTGATTTAAGTGATTGGGTGATGACTCAAAATGAATTTTCTTTATCTTCTAATAATTCTACTAATATAGCTAGCTTGGAAGCAATGATAGCTACTAGCGCTGGCACAGATTTCAAAAAAATTATTTTTATAGCAGACAAATCATCTGTTTATATATTTAAGTATATTGGCGATGTTGCTTTATTGGACAATATGAATATTTTCAAGTCTATCGCATCTTCATTTAGTATAAAATAAGTATGTTTGAAGAAAAACAAAATCAAAATATAGATACAAATATGGATCAAGCTCAAAAAGTTTTTGACAGTTTAGAATCAGAGAAAGAATTAGAAATCAATGATGATAATATTCACTCTATGCCAGAGAGATTTTTAATGCCCTCTGAAATGAAGTCTGGAAAAAATAATGCAGGACTTATTATTTTGATAGTTGTGGTTTTGTTAGTAGTCTTAGCTGTCGCAGGATTTGCTTTTTATGTTTTTTATGATAACAAAAAAACTTCTGATCAGGATATTTTAAATGTAGAACAAAACACTACAACAACTCAAGAAATCATTGATATTAATACACAAGATAATTTACAAACTCCAGAATTGAGAGATAAAAAAAGATTAGATGATGTTTTGGAAATAAGAACAGCGCTGAGTTTGTATTTTAAAGAACAAGGAAAGTATCCAAATTCACTATTTGATTTGTCATCTTATCTAACAACTATTCCAATAAATCCATCGCCAGGCGGGGAGTCTTATAATTATCAAGTTAAAGATGCTAATAAAGACTATATAGTTACATTTGCTTTTGAGGGAAATATTGAAAATGGAAATCTCATTTTTAATTCTGGAAAATATCAATTAGGCCCTATTTTCGGAATAGAGCCATATAAAGAAGTTCAAAACAATGAAGATCAGGACTCGATTGATAATGATAATAATATTCCAGACGATGTTAATGCCGACAATAACCAACAAATGCCTATTATTCCCCCAAAAGGAACTGACACTGATGATGATGGACTTACAGATGCAGAAGAGATTATTTTTCAAACAAATGTGGATTTAGTAGATACAGACTCAGATACCTACAATGATAAAGAAGAAATTCTTAATTTATATGATCCAACAAAGATAGACGGAAAATTATTAGAAAATATTTCATTGGCAAGGGTTTTTATTGAAGAAGAATTAAAGTATTCTTTTGTTTATCCAGCAAAGTGGATGGCTCAAACAAAAGATAAAGAAACAAGGGATGTTATGATTTTTGAAGCAGAGAATAAGGATTTTATAAAAATTCAGGCAAAAGATAATCCACAAGAATTGTCTGCAAAAAATTGGTATTTAAACACCTCTCCAGAAGTTAATCCAGACGATTTGAGTAATTACAAAAACAGGAATAATCTTGTCGGAGTTAAATCAAAAGATGGTTTAAATGTTTATATTTCAACTGGTAACAAAATTTACATAATATCTTATATTTCAATAGATACAGTGAAGTTAAATTATCAGTCCATATTTGATTTGATTGCAAACACCTTCAAAATTTCAATTTAATTTTATGTACGATATTAATATTCTAATAAAAGATTTTGAGATAGAGAAATATTTTAAGAAAAATGTTGATAAAATACTCAAAAATGAAAAAATAAAAAAAGATCAGATTTCAATTGTTATTATAGATGATGTTTTAATGAAAAAATTAAATAGTAAGCATAGGAACAAGAAAACAACAACAGATGTGCTTAGTTTTGTAGAAAAAGATATAAAAATAACATTTCCTCAAAAAGATAATTATTTAGGAGAAATATTTATTAGTTATAATCAGGCAAAAAAACAAGCAAAAGATATAAAAAAAGAAATGTTAGATTTGTTTGTTCACGGATATTTACATTTAAAAGGTTATGTTCACGATAGCGAGGAGCAACTCGTTGTCATGAATAGAGCTTCAAATAGGATAATAAAAAAATTGTGTTTATAAAATTTTAAAATATATAATTAATAGATAATAATTTGCATACTATATGAAAAGAAATCAAATAATTACAGGATTAGACATAGGATCTAATTTAATCAAGGTTGCTGTTGCTCAAATACAGGCAGAAGATAACTCTATAAACATAATAGGGGCATCTGAATATCCATCAAGAGGAATTGTTGGGGGTAATATTGTAAGCACAGAAGATGTTGTAAATTCTATTTCTTCGGCACTAGAAAAAGTAGAAAGAGTTATAGGAGCTCCTATAGAAAGAGTTGTTATTAGTGTTTCTGGACCAAATATTAAATCTATTAATAGTCAAGGCGTCGTTGCCGTTGCTAAAGCTGACGGGGAAATAAAATATGAAGATATAGATAGGGTTTTAGATGCTGCTCAAACAGTTGCAGTGCCAGCAAATTATGAAATATTACATGTTATACCGCGTCACTATAAAATAGATAATCAAGATGATGTTAAAGATCCAATAGGAATGAGTGGGGTAAGACTTGAGGTAAATGCGCAGATTATTATGGCATTATCATATCAGATAAAAACACTCACTAAGTGCATTTATAGAACAAGTGTCGATATAAAGGACATGGTTTTTGGAATACTTGCAGACGCAGAAGCTGTGTTGAGTAGAGAACAAAAAGAGCTCGGTGTAGTTTTGATAAATATAGGTTCATCAACTACTGGTGTTGCAGTTTTTGAAGCAGGAGATCCAATTCATGTTGCAGTACTACCAATAGGTTCTTCTCACATAACAAATGATTTAGCTATTGGCCTTAGAACATCAATCAAAGTAGCAGAGCAAGTAAAAATAAATGAAGCAACTTGTCTTGTTGAGCAGGTAAAAAAGAGAGATGAGGTAGATATTGGATTATTTGATCCAGAAGATGATAAAAAAGTTATGGTTGCTAGATCTGAGATATCAAAGATTACAAGAGCAAGAGTTGAAGAAATATTAGATCTTGTGGGCCGTGAACTAAAAAAGGTTGAAAGATTTGGAATGCTTCCAGCGGGAGTTGTTCTTACGGGCGGAGGATCTAAGTTGAATGGATTAGTAGATCTTGCAAAAACAGAATTAAAGCTACCTGTATTTTTAGCAAAACCACATAGAGTAAATTCAATTACGGATAAAATATATGACTTGAGCTATAGTAATGTTTTGGGTTTAATTTTGTGGGATTCTAAAAATAATCATTCTTTTAAAGGTTTAGGAATCTCAATAAATACAAGTGGTATTACATCAAAAATTACTAAATTGTTTAAATCAATTATCCCATAATAAATTAATTTTTCTTGAATTAAATAAATTAAGAAAGGAACAACACAATGTCACGAAGCAAAGAAATAAAGCCAGAAATTGAAACTTTTGCAAAAATAAAAGTGGTTGGAGTTGGTGGTTCTGGCGGATCAGCTATAAATAGAATGGTAGGAGAGGGTATAAAAGGTGTTGAGTTCATAGCTGTAAACACTGATGCTCAGGCTCTTAGTATGTCTCAAGCAAAACATAAAATACAAATTGGAATAGAAACAACAAGAGGACTTGGCGCTGGAATGGATCCAGAAGTTGGATTTAGATCTGCAGAAGAAAGTTCTGAAGAAATTGAAAAAGCGCTAGGTGGCGCAGACATGGTTTTTATTACTTGTGGTCTTGGTGGTGGAACTGGTACTGGTGCAGCTCCTGTTATAGCAGATATTGCAAAAAATACTGGTGCGCTTACTGTGGGAATCATAACAAAGCCATTTAGTTTTGAAGGCGCTCAAAGAAAATCCATATCAGAAAGAGGATATAATGAGTTAGAAAGTCGAGTTGATACTATTATTAATATTTCAAATGATAGAATATGGAACGTGTTAGATAGAAAAATTTCTTGGCAAGAAGCTCTTCGAGCTGTAGATGGGGTGCTTCATCAAGGAATTCAGGGAATATCAGAGATAATTACAATTCCTGGTATGATTAATGTCGACTTTGCAGATGTAAAAGCTATTATGTCAGATGCTGGATCTGCACTTATGGGCATAGGTCGTGCAAGTGGAGAGGATAGGGCTAAAAAAGCTGCAAAAGAAGCAATAGATTCACCGCTATTAGATGTATCTATCGCGGGTGCAAAAGGAATATTATTTACCGTAACTGGTGCATCAGACTTAGCAATGTTCGAAGTAAATGAAATAGCAGAGATTATTACAGCATCAGCAGATGGAAATGCAAAAATTATATTTGGAACAGTAATTGATGATTCTATGAAGGGCGAGATAAAGGTAATGGTTATAGCTACTGGATTTGAAAGTTTTGACATAAAAGATTCAAAAACAGCAGGTTTCCAATATATGCCAAATAGATATGTTAGTTCTATGAATAATATTGAGAATAAAAAATCATCTCAAGATTTCTTAGACAAAGACACTGAATCAGATGACAACAAGCAAGAAAAAGAAGAGGATTATTTTGAAGATGAGGTAGAGGCAGAAGACATTTCTTTCAAATTTAGAAATGACAAATTTCAAAATAATAATTATAACGATAATAATGATGCCAATATTGTCCCAGAGACAAATAGTGAGTTAGATATCCCAGCATTTTTAAGAAGAAAAATCAAATCATAAAATATATATGAAGTGTCCAATTTGTCCAGCTACAACAAAGGTTTTAGATTCTCGTATTGCAACAGATGATGTAACAGTAAGAAGAAGACGAGAGTGTCTTGAGTGTGGTTTTCGTTTTTCAACAATTGAAGAAATAGAAATTTTGGACTTAAAAATTATAAAAAGAGATGGAAAAAGAGAGCTTTATAATAAAGAAAAATTAAAATCAGGTATTAAAAAGGCACTTGAAAAAAGAGAGCATAATGAAGAAGAAATAGCTCAGCTTTTGAGAGACATAGAAATGGATTTACAGAAAATGAAAAAGGAGGAAATAGAGTCATCTGTCATAGGTGAATTTGTTATGGATCATCTAAAAAAATTTGATAAAGTCGCATATATTAGATATGCCTCTGTTTATAGATCTTTTGAAGATGTAAATATGTTTAAAAAAGAATTAAAGAATTTAGAAAAATAATATGATCAGCTACATAGCTATGTAGCTAATAGACTAATTCCATGGAAGAACAACAACCAAAAGATAGAATAGAGGAGTTATTAGAAGAAAATTTGAAGTTAAATAGAGAAATTTATGATACTTGTGTTAAAGTAAAAAAATACATGTTTGCTTCTCAGATTTATAGTATTGTAAAGATTTTTTTTATAGTAATTCCAATAGTTGTTGCAATTATTTTTTTATTACCACTTTTTAGTCAGGTCAGTCCATATATAAAGGAGTTAATGGGACCATTAAAATCTGGTAATGCAGATATTCAATCTTTTATTAAATAAATTTAATTAAAAAAATATTTTGATTCGAGGTTTAAGCTCGGGTTTGTTTTTTTTCTTACTCAAAACTTTAATTTTATGGTAAAATATAATTATAGTATATTGATTTAATACTTCTATTTTGTCATATTGTTTGGCAAATTATAGCAAATTTATTTTATAAATGAACACAGAAAACAAAAATAAAGTTTTACAGCCAGTTATTGTAGATATGATTTGGGGAGTTGTTTATTTCCCTATTTGGTGGTATTCAAAAGGTCTTATAAGAGCTTTTCGTTTTTGTTTTGGAAAAATTGCAGAATATTGGAAATTAAGAGGGTTTGCTATATCTATAAAATTTCTTTTTAGACCAATGTATTTGCAAAATGATTTTTGGGGTAGAATTATTAGTTTTTTTATAAGATTATTTGTTCTGATATTTAAATTAGTATTGTTTTTATTGGTCTCAATTATATTTATAAGCGTTTTCTTGTTATGGACATTGTTACCTATTATAGCTATTTATAAAATTTATATTAATATTATAAAAGTATAAAATGGATTTTTTGGAAAAAACAAAAATAGTTTATTGTGATAAGTGTAATAATGAACACTGTAATTATTGTTATGGAAGCAAGTATTATTTGAATATGGAGGGGGTAAATATTTATTGGAGTAAGGACTTAGATGGCGCTTCTATAAAAATTGATGAAATAAAAAAAATTAGCAATGCAATGCTTAATGTAATACTTTTTTTGATTTCATTGTGTGGTTTTGTATTATTTGTTTATAGATTTTATAAAATTTTAGAAAATAGTGGTGATGTTTTACTTCAAGAAAACTGGAAAGGCCCAATAGAGCTTATTATTTGGATCAGTATGCTTTTCGCAATGTTTTTGTTTTATAGATTAAATAGCAAAAATAGTAGTAAATACAAAATATTAATACCAAAATCAGAATCTCGTTCTAGTGATAATCTTGTTTCACAAAACATATATAGCACACTTTCTCACGATGTAAAGAATTATTTAATAGATGCGTATTATATTTCAAAAAAATATAAATTTTCTACCATTGATTCAACATCTCTTTTTTTAGCATTATTAAAACACGACAATACCAAAATTATTATTGGAAGACTGGGTATTTCAATTGGCGAATTAGAACAAAAGCTTGTTGGATATTTACTTGAAAATCAAAAAAAGAATGTATCAGTAGGTGTGGATGATTTAAGATTTATAATGTTTAATGCGTATTATTTAGCAAGAAAATCAAATTCGAATCATGTAGGCTTCAATCACGTTCTTACGGCAAATATTTTGTGTAGTGAGTATGTATTGGAATTGTTTTTAGATTTTGGAATTAGCATAGATCAGATAAACAATGTAATAGAGTGGATTAAATTGTCAGAGAATCTTGTCAGCAAAAGCAAAAAACATAGATCGGTTGCAATTTTTAAGCCTCGCGGAGATGTAAATAGGGCCATGACAGCTGTTGCGACGCCATATTTAGATAGTTTTAGTGAGGATATTACGCTTCTTGCAAGACGTGGATACTTGCCACTTAATGTTGTAAGAGAAGAAAAATTGCAAGAAATTTATAGGATAATAGAGTCAAATAATCAAAGTCTTGTAATGTTGGGATTGCCTGGTGTGGGCAAAGATAGCATGATAGAGACTATTGCAAACAATATGGCCCAAGAAAATGTTCCACATGTTTTACAAGATAAGAGACTTGTGAGCTTATCTATATCAAGATTTGTTTCAGTGTCTTCAGCAGAAGGAAAAATACAAGAAAATTTTTTGAGACTTATGAATGAGGTTATAAGATCTGGAAATATAATTCTTGTAATAGGCGATATTCATAATATGGTAGGAATTTCTTCTGCTGGTATTGAAAATGTTGATTTGTCAGAAGTTTTCGCAGATATAATATCTCAATATAATATAATGGTTATTGGTACTTCAAATCCAAAAGATTATATAAAGTATTTAGAAAATAGTCGTCTTGGAACGCTGCTTTCCAAAGTTGAAATACAAGAACCAAATGCAAATGAAACAATTCAAATTTTGGAAGCAAAAAGTTTTTCGCTTGAGTATAAATATCGTGTTTATTTTTCATATCAATCTTTGGAGAGGATTGTAAAGCTTACCAACAATTATATTCATGATAGATTTCAACCAGAAAAATCTATTAGAATAATGGAAGAGCTTGCAGTAATGATTTCAAAGCAAAAAGATACACGCCTTATTACAAGCGAGCATGTCTCTAGGGTTATATCAGAAAAAATTCATATCCCACTTGAAAAGGTAACAGCAACAGAAGGAGAAAAGCTTTTGAAGTTAGAAGAAATAATGCATAAAAGAATGGTTGGTCAAGAGGAGGCAATTTCTATGGTTGCCTCTGCGCTTAGAAGGGCAAGAGCAGAAATAAGAGATGAAAAAAAACCAATTACAAACTTATTATTTTTGGGTCCTACTGGAGTTGGTAAAACAGAGCTTGCGAAAACAGTTGCAGAAGTATTTTTTGGAAATGAAAGTAGTATGATAAGGCTCGATATGAGTGAATATCAAGAAGAAAATAGCTTATTAAGACTTATTGGTGCAGAGAATTTGGAAAATTCAGGCATTCTTACTGAGTCAGTAAGAAATAATCCGTTTTCTCTTGTGTTGCTAGATGAAATAGAAAAAGCACATCCAGATATTTTGAATATATTTTTACAGGTTATGGATGATGGAAGACTTACAGACTCAAGCGGTAGAACTGTAGATTTTTCAAATTGTATTATTATAGCCACATCTAATGCAGGGGCATTTTATATACAAGATGAATTGTCTCGTGGTTCTGATTTAGAAAGCATAAAAAATAATTTGATGGAAAAAGAGTTAAGAAATTATTTTAAACCAGAGTTTTTAAATAGGTTTAATGGTATAGTATTGTTTAAGCCACTTAGTAAGGTTGAGATTGAGCAAATTGCAGTTATGATTTTGAATAAATTATCGCTACGACTCAAAGAAAAGGGTATAGAATTCATAGCTTCATCAGATTCAGTCAAAAAATTAGCAGAATTAGGTTTTAGTAAGGATTTTGGTGCAAGACCATTAAAGCGTACAATAGAGACTCGTGTTGATGATGCTCTTGCTACTTTTTTATTGACAAATCAGATAACAAGACGTGATAAGGCTATATTAGAGGCAGACTTAAGTATTAGAATTGAAAAGGCCTCTAAGCTCTGATATAATAGGGTAATACTAAAATAGGGTTATGTAGTAAGGAGTAAGAGATAAGGGTAATATATAAATTTAAATACTATGGTAAAAAAAGATATAAAAGTCAAGGAGAATACAGAATTAATGGACAAAATTATATCACTTTGCAAAAGAAGAGGCTTTGTTTATGCATCTTCTGAAATTTATGGTGGCTTTGCAGCTGTATATGATTATGGTCCATACGGGGTAGAGCTACTCAATAATATTAAGAGTTTTTGGTGGAAATGTATGGTTCAGTATCGTGAAGATATTGTAGGATTAGATAGTGCTATTTTTATGCATCCAAAAATATGGGAAGCAAGTGGTCATGTTTCTGGTTTTTCAGACCCCCTTACTGAGTGTTATAAGTGTCATTATAGATTTAGAGTAGATACAGCACTAGAGGAAATTGGAATTAAGGCTGATGAAAAAATGAGTTTGGAAGAAATAGAGACTGTTTTTAGAAAAAATATCAAAAAAATAAATTGCCCAAAATGTGGAGCTAATGATTTTACAAGTATAAAAAAATTTAATTTATTAGTTCAGTCTAATTTGGGAAATTTTTCTTCTGACGTTGACAAGGATCCAGTTTATTTAAGGGGGGAGACAGCTCAGGGAATTTATGTAAATTACAAAAATGTATTAGACTCGTCACGCGTAAAAGTTCCATTTGGTATCGCTCAGATTGGTAAGGCTTTTAGAAACGAGATTACAGCTCGTCAATTTATATTTCGTACTCGTGAATTCGAGCAGATGGAAATGCAATATTTTGTCGCTCCAAAGGAGGATATGAAAGAATATGAAAAGTTAAAAGATTATAGATGGCAGTATTATTTGAATTTAGGCATTAAAAAAGAAAATCTTAAATGGCATAAGCATGAGAATTTGGTTTTTTATGCAAAGGAAGCTTATGATATAGAATATAAATTTCCATTCGGTTTTAAGGAATTAGAAGGTCTTCATGCAAGAGGAAATTATGATTTGACTCAACATGCTAAGTTTTCTGGAAAAGATATGAACTATCTCGATCCTTATACAAATGATAAGTATATACCTCACATAGTAGAATCATCGGCTGGAGTGGGTCGAATATTTTTGGCGCTTATTTGCGAGGCTTACAAAGAAGAAAAAATTGGTGAAGAAGAAAGAGTTGTCTTGAAATTGAGCCCTATTATAGCGCCAATAAAAATTGCAGTTTTCCCACTTTTGAAAAATAAACCAGAACTTGTTGAAAAGGCGCACGAGATATTTAAAAATTTAAGTAAATTATATAGGTGTGAGTTTGATGATAATGGAAACATTGGAAAAAGATATAGAAGACAAGACGAAATAGGAACTCCATATTGCCTGACTATTGATTTTGATACACTAGAAAATAACGAAGTCACGGTAAGAAGTAGAGATACAATGGATCAATGTAGGATAAAAATTGATGAGCTTCAAGATTATTTTAAAGATAAATTAAATTGTTATTAGTTTGGTTTTGATATTAAAATAAATAAATGAAAAAATATAAAAAAACATTATTTGCACTGATTCCTATTCTTATTTTGTTTGTTGTAAATATTGTAAAAGCACAAATACAGCTTCAAGTTGCCCTACCCACCGCAAATGATGGAACAATAAGTAGTGTATCAGGACTTAGCGATTATATAAGAATAGTATATAACTATGGAATTTATGCAGGTAGTGTTATCGCTGTTATAATGATTTCTATAAATGCCTTTAAGTGGGTATCAGCAGGTGGAAACAAAAGCACGATAGGAAAGGCAAAGGACGGAATGATAACTTCAATGGTGGGGCTTTTTGTTCTTTTTGGATCTTATCTTATTCTTAGCACAATAAATGGAGAGCTCGTGGCCCTGAAAGCATTAGATGTTAGGCCTTTAGACACGAAGGCATATTTGGAAAAAGTAGAAAGATCTTCTGGTTTAGATACAGCGTATTATGATGACATGTATGTTGCAGATCAAGGACGCGAGAGCGAAGGCAATCCAAGACCAGTAGCTGTATTGAGATGTGCTAATGATTCGGACACTAGTCATTATTGCATTGACCTTCCATTAGGTCAGCCAGATATTCAATATGAGTTTAGCACTACAATAGGTGCATGCGAATATACTACTATGCAATGTGTTTCAAACGCTCGTAATTGCAATAAGACCTGCCTAAACTATAGTGATTGCGGAAATTTTTCTAATGGTTATTGTGATGGAGCGGGTCCACAAGTTTGTTGTAGTCGGCAAAAAAGACCTAATGAGACAACCTGTAGTCATAATATACAGTGTTTAAGTGGATGTTGTTGTAATTTTAGCTGGCCTACAAGAGATGTGTGTAGATCAACAGCAAATTGTAATTTACTTAATAAGAGCTGTATTCAGTAAGTAGGTATATAATTTTTAATATAATGCAAAACATTTTTTTGAAGAGATTAAAAGATGCTAAGATAACTCATATTTTGTTTTTTGTTGTAATTTTTATTTTTTTTATTGTTAAAATTACAAAAGCAATACCACTCGAACATGCAATACCAGGGCCAGATGGAGACATAAGTAGTGTAGAGGGTTTAAGTGATTACATAAGAATTGTATATAGTTATGGAATATATGCAGGTAGCGTCTTGGCGGTTGTCATGATATCTGTAAATGCTTTTAAGTGGGTATCAGCAGGTGGGAATAAAGGCTCTATAGATAAGGCAAAAAATGGAATGATAATGTCTATAGTGGGACTTTTTCTTGTTTTTGGATCTTATCTTATACTCAGTACAATAAATGGAGAGCTCGTGGCCTTGAAAGCATTGAATGTGTATCCTATATCACCTCAAGAATTTGTGGGAGTAGATTTTTCGACAATGAAACTTGCTGAAACTTTACAACAAGATATAGCAAATGATATTCGTTGTAATTTAATCGCAGATAATAATTGTCCACCAGGCAAGGTTTGTAGAAAGTTAAAGGATAAATATATTTGCACAGAACCACTAGGAGATAATATGGCCTGTGAAATACAAAGTGAATGTAGGCCCCCACTTACATGTAATGCGCAAACATTGAAATGTGAAATCCCTCCTGTTTTACAGTGTGCAGGAATTTTAGATAATTATAGATGCTTTACAAATCTTTACCCTAGTCCCAGTTTTGGATATTGTGACAACAGACAATGTGTTCCTTGTCGTGGAGAAGGACAGATATGTACAACTATAACTAGAATAGTGCCTTTGGTAACTTTTGTAGCATGGCCCATGCAATGTGTAAATAACAATAGTGGGATTTGTGGATTGCCATTTTATGAGGCAATTGAACCATGGGATCAATTACCGGATTCTTATAAAGCACCTAATACGGGTTCTTGTACTGGTGGTAGTTGGTTTCAGCATCAAGTTGGAAATTATTATTGTGAATAGTATATTAACGTTGACTAGGAATTTATAGAATTATAAGGATATGTTAATTTAATTAAAATTTTATGCAAAATATATTTTTAAAAAAACTTAAAGATACAAAAGCGATTACTGTTTTGGTTTTGATAAAAACAGGTTCAAGATATGAAAGTGATACAAATCGTGGTGTCGCGCATTTTTTGGAACATTTACTTTTTAAAGGAACCAAAAAAAGGCCCAATTCCCTTGCTATTACTAAAGAGCTAGACAGTATTGGGGCAGAATTTAATGCCTTTACCTCAAAGGATAAAACGGGTTTTTATATAAAAGCACCTAAAGAGCATCTTGAAAAAGCGCTAGATGTTTTATCTGATATGCTTTTTAATTCTTTGTTTTCTCCAAGAGAGATAGAAAAAGAAAGAGGAGTAGTGCTTGAAGAATTCAATATGTATTATGATAATCCAATGATGTTTATTGATTCACTGTTGGAGTGTGGAGTTTTTCACGGACATAATTTAGGAAAATTAATCTTGGGGGATCAAAATGTTATAAAAAATATAAAAAGAGCAGAAATACTTAAGTTCTATAAAAAATATTATAATTTAGAAAATCTCGTAATAGGTGTTTCTGGAAATTTTGATGAGAATAAATTGCTTCCACTTGTAAAAAAATATTTCAAAATAAAAGAATACAATACTACAAATAATTTTGATGAATTTCTAGGAGATCAAAAACAGGAAAGAATACTTATCAAAAACAAAGAAACAGATCAGGTTCATACTGCTATTGGATTTTTAGGAACGTCTATATTTGATAAAGATTATTATTCAAGTAAGCTTCTTTCTATAATATTGGGTGGAAATATGAGCTCAAGATTATTTTTGAAGATTAGAGAAAAGATGGGGCTTTGTTATTATATAAAGTCATACACAGATAGTTATCAGGATACAGGAATATTTTCTATTATATCAGGCCTTGATAAATCAAGAATTGAAAGTGCAGTAGAGACAATTTTGAAAGAGTTAAAAAGTATTAAGCAAAATGGAGTTACAGAAGAAGAACTTAAGAGAGCAAAGGAGTTTATAGATGGAAAATTAGTTTTGAATCTTGAAGATAGTGCAAATATTGTTGAGTGGTATGGAGACCAATTGCTTTTACAAGGGAAAGCTATAACACCTGAAGAGTTTTTTAAACATATAAACAAAATCAGCATAAAGGATATCAAAAAAGTTGCAAATAGAATATTTCTAAAAGAAAAATTAAATCTTGCTGTAATAGGGCCATTTAAAAATTCCAAAGAATGGGAGTTAAAATTTAAAAATATTATAAATAAAATTTTATAAACAAAAATCCATTTGAAAATGGAAAAACAAAAATATGGAAACAAGAACAGTTCACATTTCAACACTTACTTTTGTAAAAATAATAGCCATAGCACTTATTGCATTATTTTTATTTTTGGTAAGAGATATATTGGCTATGATATTTTTGGCTTTTGTATTAGCATCTGCCATGAAGCCAGGAGTTAATTGGTTTGTAAGTAAAAAAATTCCGAAAACACTTGGAATAGGAATAATGTATATAATTTTTTTAACAGTCCTTGCTGTTTTGATGGTTATTATTGTGCCCCCAGTATCGAGAGAGATTACCCAGCTTGCAAATCATTTTCCAGATTATTATGAAAGAATTAATCTTTTTTTAGCAAAGTTTAATTCAGGGTTTGCTAGCAGTGGCAATGGTCAATCACAACTTACACTAGCTAATATGAGCGGAGGATTGAGTAGTGCAGTTGGTTCTATTTTTAATACAACATTTCAAGTATTTAGCGGAGTTTTCACTTTTATTACAATTTTAATTCTTGCCTTTTATTTTGCTAGCGAAGAAAGTAAAATGAGAAAGTTCTTGAGAGGTCATATTCCAGTAAAAAAAAGAGATTATATTGTAGATCTTGTTTCTAAAGTTCAAACAAAGTTGGGTTATTGGCTTAGAGGACAATTGTTGTTGTGTCTTATTGTATTTGGGGCAACATTTTTACTCTTGGCAATTTTTGGAATAAAGTATGCGCTGGTACTTGCAATCTTAGCGGGTCTTTTTGAAATCATTCCTTTTTTTGGGCCATGGGTTGCAGGACTAGTCGGTGTTTTAATAACGTTTTCTATTTCTCCTACAAAGGCAATAATTGCAGCTATTATATATTTAGCAGTTCAACAGGCTGAATCAGCATTTATAGTTCCAAAGGTAATGAGCAGATCTGTGGGACTAAATCCGCTTTTGGTTGTAATTGCTATACTTATTGGTTTTCAAATTGGTGGAGTGATGGGGGCACTTATTTCAGTTCCATTTATTGCAATGTTGTCAGTTTTTGTTTGGGATATATTAGATAAAAAAAATGATTAATTTATAAAAATGGGAAAATTATATATAGTTGCAACACCAATAGGCAATTTATCTGATATAACATTTCGTGCCATCGAAATTTTGAAGTCGGTAGATTTTGTATTTTGTGAAGATACAAGAGTTACAAAAAATTTATTAAATCATTACAATATAAACACAAAATTAGAAAGTTATCATAAATTTTCAGATAAAAATAAAGAAAATAGAATAGTAGAGCTTTTAAATAATGGAAAAAATATTGCGTATGTTAGTGATGCTGGAACTCCAGGTATAAGTGATCCTGGTGAGGAGTTGGTAAAAATAGTATCAAATTCATTTGATGAAAATATTATTGAAAGTATTCCAGGTGCCTCTTCTCTTATAACCGCACTTTCATTGTCTGGGTTTAATTGCGACAGATTTAATTTTTTGGGATTTTTGCCTCATAAAAAAGGCAAAGAAACATTGCTTCGTGAGATTATTGAAAGTGATGTTACAAATATTTTTTTTGAGTCAACGCATAGAATTATAAAGAGTCTAGAAAAATTACAATTACTTGGATTTCAAGAAAATAGAAATATTGTTGTAGCTCGTGAGCTTACAAAAAAATTTGAAACAATATATCGTGGAACTTTAGAAAAGGTTTTGAGTGATTTAAAAGGAGGGGTTAGTAAAGGAGAGTTTGTAGTAATAGTTGAAAGTTATAAAGTTAAAAAGTAGAACGTTATCAAGTTGCCGTAAAATTTAAAATATTATGGATAAAAATCAGAATAAAATTTACATTACAACGCCTATCTATTATATCAATGACCGTCCTCACATTGGTCATGCTTATACTACTATAATTGCAGATGTACTCGCACGATATTATAGACAAAAAATAGGTAGTGATAATGTTTTCTTTTTGACAGGAACAGATGAGCATGGTGCAAAAATATCTGAAAGTGCTATAAAATATAATTTAGACACACAAGATTTTGCAAATATGATAAGTAATGAATTTGTTGATGCTTGGAAAAGGTTAGATATTTCAAATAATGATTTTATAAGAACAACAAGTGAAAAACACAAAAGTATTGTGCACGATATTTTACTTAAACTAAAAGAATCAAAAACCCCACTTGGAAATGATGTTTTATATGAATCAGAGTATGAAGGATTGTATTGTGTGGGATGTGAAAAATTTATTACAGAAAGTGAACTTGTAGATGGAAAGTGTCCAGATCATAATAGAATTCCAGAAAAATTGAAAGAAAAGAATTGGTTTTTTAAGTTGTCGGATTTTATTCCAAGTATTATAGAAAAAATAAAAAATGATGAAATAAGCGTTTATCCAGAAACAAGAAAAAATGAAGTTTTAGGGATATTAGAAAAACAAAATTTGCCAGATTTCTCTATTTCAAGATCTATAAAATCAGTTCCATGGGGAATAGATTTGCCTTGGGATGAAAATCAAAAATGTTATGTGTGGGTAGATGCCTTATCAAATTATATTACAGCGCTTGATTATCCTGATGGGGTTGATTTCAAAAAGTTTTGGCCCGCCGATATTCAGCTTATGGCACTTGAAATACTTAAGTTTCATGCAATTTTTTGGCCAGCAATTTTAATAGCACTAGACTTGCCACTCCCAAAAAAATTAGCAATTCACGGATTTTTTACAATAGATGGAAAGAAAATGAGTAAAACGCTAGGGAATGTAATAAACCCAAATGATTTGGTAGAAAAGTATGGGCCTGATGTAACAAAATATCTTATTTTGTCTCAATTTGGATTTGGATCAGAGAGTGATATAAATGTATCTGAATTTCCAGCAAAATATAATGCTGATTTGGTAAATGGATTAGGAAATTTGGTAAATAGAGTTACAAAAATGGTAGAGGATTATCTTGGTGGAATAATTGATATAGATTTTAAGGAGTCGAGTTTTTTAGATAGTGAAATTAGTGAAAAAATAGAAAATCTCAATTTTAGAGATGCGCTTTTGAAAATTTGGCAAGTTATTCAAAAAGTTAATGTCGCAATTGATATTAATAAGCCTTGGGAGCTTTCTAAGTTTGAAGAAAAGAAAGAAGAATTGAAAATTAATTTACAGGCCATTGTTAAAAGTATATATAGTATTGCACTTTCTCTAAAACCATTTATGCCAAATAAATCACAAGAGATTATAGATATTTTAACAGCAGATAAAATTGTAAAACCCGAGTTCCCATTGTTTCCTAGAATAGGGTAATTTACAATTTTCAATTTCAAATTTTTAATTGAATCATTATTTATTATTTATAATTTATTCGCTATTAATAATTTATTAATTTGCTATTAACTATTTAAAAATAGACAAATAGTAAATCAATTTAAAATTGCATAATAGTAAATAGGAAATAAGCATATGAATTACATCGACATTATAATTTTGGTAATCCTAGCCTTTTTTATATTTGGAGGCTTGAAAAAGGGATTGGTTAGATCTGTGGGCGGAATTTTGGGTATTTTTGTAGCTATTTATTTTTCTATACATTTTTACCATGGATTTGCTTCGTGGCTCGAAAATACATTTAGCTTTTTTTCTGGAACAGTAGCGGACATAGTTTCTTTAATTTTGTTGTTCATATTAATAAATGCTATATTTTCTGTTTTGATTTATTTTGTAGATAAAATTTTCTCATTACCAATTCTTAATTTTTTCAATCATTTATTTGGAGCTATATTTGGACTTGTTGAAGGTGCTCTTTTGATAGCAATTTTATTATTGATTTTAGCTCGCTTCGGAGTGGGTGCAGATATGTTTGAAAATTCAAAAGTGACCCCTTATGCTGAAAAATTTACAACTATAATAAGTCCACTTTTGCCAAAGGATTTAAAACAGGTATCTATTTCTAATTTTTTGGAAAACTCGTGGATAAATAATTTGAAAGAGTCCATAGCTAATTTACCAAGAGATATAAAAAGTGTTGATGATTTATCTAATTATCTAAAAGAGAACGTGGGGCTTAGCGAAAGCGTTATACAAGATATAAAAAATACTCAGTTTAAGGGAAAAACAAATTTGACTGTTGAAGAAATAAAAATAAAGCTCCAAGATTATTTAGAAAGTATTAAGCAATAGATTTTAATATAGCCATATGTTAATAGACACTCATGCACATTTGAACTTTGAGGCATACGACAGCGATCTAGAGGATGTTGTTAAAAGATGCATTGACTTTCCTATGATGGTGATAAATGTAGGATCACAGTTTGATACATCAAAAAAAGCCGTAGAGCTTTCAAAGCATAAAAATTTTTATAGCTCATTAGGACTTCATCCAATACATGTATTTGATGAAGATTTTATTTTGGAAGATTATCAAACTTTGATTGATGACAACACTTCGACTTCGCTCAGTGCGTATTCGCAAGTTGTTGCGATAGGAGAAACAGGTTTAGATTATTTTCATATAAAAGAAAAATCTATTCCAATTGATGAGGTTATAAAAAAACAAAAAGATATTTTTATATGTCATATTGATTTAGCACGACAAAATAATTTACCGCTTATTTTGCACGGTAGAAATTCGCAGGAATTAAATACGTGTTATAGGGATATTTTTAGGATATTAAAATCAGAGGATTATTTTAGCGGTGTCGTTCATTGCTTTGGAGGAGGCGTTGACGAGGCAAGGGTAGCTCTAAATTTAGAATTATATATTGGATTTACTGGTATAATTACATTTCCAAAGGCAGAAGATTTACGTGAGGTTGTAAAATTTGTGCCACTTGATAGAATACTCATAGAAACAGATTCTCCATATTTAGCCCCTCAAGCAGTAAGGGGCCAAAGAAATGAGCCTATTTATGTAGAAGAAGTAGCAAAAGAAATAGCAAGGATTAAAGGGTTGGACGTAGAAGACGTGATAAATGCTACGTGGGAAAATGCAAAAAATCTTTTTAAAATTTAATTTAAAAACATATGCTAAACTATATTATATTAATATTGCTCGTCGTTCTTATAGGAATGATTTTTGTTTTATTAAAGAAAAAAGATATTGCAAAAGATGATCAATCATTTTTAATGCTTCAAGGTCAGCTAAATGAAATGAGTAAGACGCTGGACTCAAAACTTAATGATTCAAATCAAATGATTCATTCAAAGATGACAGAGAGTCTAGATATTGTAAAAAACGTTACCCAAAGCCTCACAAAACTTGATGAGACAAATAAGCAAGTAATGGGATTTGCGCAGCAACTTCAATCATTAGAAAATATTTTGAAAAATCCAAAACAACGTGGAATTCTTGGTGAGTATTATTTGGAAACAGTTTTGAAAAATGTGCTTCCACCAAATTCCTATCAAATGCAATACAAATTTAACAATGGAGAAATAGTCGATGCTGTAGTATTTGCAAAAGAAGGAATTATTCCAATTGATTCAAAATTTTCTCTAGAAAATTACAATAAAATACTAGACGCTCGAGATGATGGAGAAAAAGAAACTTTAGAGAAACTATTTAAGCAGGATTTGAAAAATCGTATTGATGAGACAAGTAAATATATTAGACCAAAAGAAAAAACAATGGAATTTGCTTTTATGTTTATTCCATCCGAAGCAATTTATTATGACTTACTTGTAAACAAAGTTGGTGCAGTAAAAGTAAATACAAGAGATTTAATTGAGTATGCATTCCGCGAAAGAAAAGTAATTATTGTTTCTCCTACTACATTTTTGGCATATTTGCAGACTGTCATGCAAGGCCTTCGCGCCTTAAAGATAGAGGAGTCTGTAAAAGATATTTTGAAACATGTCTCAAATTTACAAAATCATATAATAAGCTATGAGGAATATTTGAAAAAGCTGGGCAATAATCTTGGCACAACAGTAAACATGTATAATAGTGCTTATAAAGAATTTGGAAAAATTGATAAAGATGTTGTAAAAATTACAGGCAAGGAAACAAAAATAGAGCCAGAGCTTATTGATAAGCCAAAAACAAGTGATGAAGCATAAAGAATGAAGGATAAAGTACGTTGATTTAAAATAAAAAACGCCTGGTTATTGACCGGGCGTTTATAATTAACGAAGAAAGTTTTTTACTTAGCTATTTTCTCAACATCGATTTCTATAGAAATTTTTGGTGATGATTTTGGGATGGTATAGATTGAAATGGTTTGACCATCATTTTGGCCAACGTTTTTATGACTTAGAATAAGCAAGCGATCATCCAATATTTTTAGGGTTAGAATGACTGGCTTTGGATTTTCTTTGCTTCTATTCATTTTATTCAAAAGAGTTGCATAATTATCAAATTGCTCTTTTGAAACTACGGAGTTGAGTATTTCTTCACCACTAGAATAAATTATGATTTTATATGTGCGCACTTTAGCACTCATGGGACCCCCTATTTTTTTATTAATTTACTATAGCTTATTGGTTTTGTGTTTATTTGTCAATAAAGTGATAGATATAAAAAACCACCAAGTCATTTGACTCAGCGGTTATAATATTTACATTTGACATTGTGCGCCTTGATGACACAGATTTTTTCTTTTACAGCTCTCTTTGCATTGTGCGTGTTCCGGATCTCCAAAGAGATGCGGTATTTCTTCTTCGGTAACGGCAACTTGTTTATTGCCAGGATGACCGAAAATTAACACAAAATATCTTTTGTCATCTTTATCAAAGAATGCAGTTTCTTGTCTTGCTTTTTCTATGATGTCAGACACAGTTACATTTGTGAGATGGTTGATGATGATACAACTTTTTGCACCAAGCTCTTGGAAGTTTTGAGCAGCTGATTCAATTCGCATTTGTTCCTCCTCAATCTTATGATTCACATGGTTGTGGGAATTTTACATTTATTGGCCAAAAATTTTGGGGATTACAGGGGTTTGTTTCCACCTCTTTTATAAAGGCTATTGGTGGAATAATTCTTTTTTCAGTATGGAAAATTTGGTAATGTTTCAAACTTTCATCGTGACATTGAATGCGGACAACCTTTCCGATTTGTAAATCGTCTATATAACACTCAGATATTCCAATTAGCACTTGATTTTGTTTGGAAAAATCAGTTTTTGAATCGTAGCGTTGTTTAACAAATTCCACTGCTTGAATGTTCATATTCTCTCCTAGATTTTTTTGATATTTTTTTGTTTTTCGATATTACTTGATTTGCTATATGATACAAAAACCCATTTAGATTAGAAGCAATCAAATCTTTTTTGATTTTATCTATCTTTGCTTTTTGTAATAAAAATCTTACGTGAGGCTCTATGCACTCCGCAATAAATATCATTTGACTCCCTTCATCATCTTTTAAAAGGTGAATGTTTGGAATAAGACTTTTTATGACATTATTGGATGTAAAGAGTTGAAGTTCTTTAGATATATCTTCAAACAAACCACTAAGATTTTCTTCTCGTATCTCACAATCAAAATTACAATTAAAACATTTTTGATCGCATTTTATAAGTCTTTTGTCTAGCATATATCCTCCTAATTTATAACTATTTAAAGAATGATAATCTTTTTTTTATTTTCTGTCAATTCTCGCTTGTTAGAGTACGGTGTAATTAAAAAAGCACCCTTCGACTTTGCTCAGGGCGCTTTTCTGTTTGAAAATTATATAAGTAGTCCTATTATAAGAAGCGCAACAATATTAACAATTTTTATCATAGGATTAATTGCAGGTCCTGCTGTATCCTTGTAAGGATCTCCAACCGTGTCTCCTGTTACAGCGGCTTTGTGAGCATCAGAGCCTTTTCCGCCATGATTTCCAAGTTCTATATATTTTTTAGCATTATCCCAAGCACCTCCTCCAGATGTCATAGAAATTGCTACAAATATTCCAGTAATAATTGTTCCCATTAAAAGTCCTCCAAGAGCAGGCACGCCAAGTATAAAGCCAACAAGTATTGGAGCAAGTACTGGAATAAGAGATGGAACTATCATTTCTCTAATAGCAGATTTTGTAACAATATCAACAGTTCTACCATAATCTGGTTTTTCTGTGTTTAGCATTATCCCTGGTTTTTCTTTGAACTGTGCCCGGACGTCTTCTACTACCGCTCCTGCTGCACGTCCTACTGCTTGCATTGATAGAGCACCAAAGTAGTATGGTAGAAGTCCACCAAGAAATAATCCTATTAGAACATATGGATCGTTGATTAAAAATTGAACACCATTTGCACTTTGAGAAAAATCTGCAAATAATACTAGGGAGGCTAGAGCAGCGCTACCAATAGCATAGCCTTTTGTAACTGCCTTTGTGGTATTTCCAACAGCATCTAGTGGGTCTGTAATATTTCGGACATCATCTCCTAGTTCTGCCATTTCTGCGATTCCACCAGCATTGTCAGTAATAGGACCATAAGCATCAATAGTAACAATAATTCCAGCCATTGAAAGCATCGAAACTGCTGCAATAGCAATTCCATATAATCCCGCTAGAGAATATGCACCAAGAATAGCAAGGACAATTGCAATAATAGGAAGTCCCGTAGATTTCATAGAAACTGCAAGTCCTGCAATTACATTTGTGCCATGTCCTGTTTCAGACGCTTTTGCAATTTGTTTTACTGGAGCGTATTTTGTTGAAGTAAAATATTCTGTAATGACTACAAGAGCACCAGTAACTAATAGTCCAATAATAGAAGCTAAATACAAATTCATCACACTATATTTTCCATTATCTTTCATTACCCAATTTATGACAGGATAAAATGCAATCGCAGAAAGAACTCCTGCTGCAATAAGGCCTTTGTAAAGAGCCATCATGATATTTTGGGATTTTCCAAGTCTGATAAAATAAATTCCTATTATTGATGCAATAATTGAAACAGCACCAAGAATAAGTGGGAATAATATATACATTTCATTTGATCTACCAAATGTCAAAACCCCAAGAATCATTGCTGCAATTGAAGTAACGGCATATGTTTCAAAAAGGTCTGCGGCCATTCCAGCACAATCTCCTACGTTATCACCAACATTGTCAGCAATTACAGCAGGGTTTCTTGGATCATCTTCTGGAATTCCTGCTTCAACTTTTCCAACGAGATCTGCGCCTACATCAGCGGCTTTTGTAAATATTCCGCCTCCAAGTCTAGCAAATATAGAAATAAGAGATCCTCCAAATCCAAATCCAATTAAAGCATGGATATCACGAGTTATAAGATAAAATCCTGCAGTTCCAAGAAGTGCAAGTCCTACAACAAGCATTCCAGTAATACTTCCGCCTTTTACAGCAACACCAAGCGCTTTTTTCATGCTGGTTTTTGCAGCTTCAGTAGTTGTGACATTTGCACGAACCGAGATGTTCATTCCAATATATCCAGTAAGAGCAGATAGTATCGCACCTATTATAAATGCAGTAGCAGTAGTCCATCCAAGACTTGGTACAAATCCAATAATTATAAATAGTGGTATTGCCACCATAAACACTGTTTTGTATTGTCTGTTTAAAAATGCTTTTGCACCCGCTTGAATAGCATGAGCAATTTCTTGCATTTTTTCATTGCCTTTTGGAAGCTTAAGAATTGATCTAATTGAAATTGCCCCATATAGTATTGCTACTAGAGCACTTCCAATTATCAGAATTGAAGTGATTTCCATAATCAGTTATTTATTAATGTTTAGTTATAAAATAAGCCTTTATAGGCTCTTATACATAAATATAGCGAAAAATGGGCTAAAATGCAAGAATAGGTATAAGGGGTGGGGGTAGGGTGTAATGATAAATAATATCATATTTTTTGACTAGCCTCTTTAAAAAGGCTAAAATGAGGATATGTTAAAAAAACAAAATAATATAGGATTTATTGATGGCCAAAACTTGAATATGGGGATTAAGAATTTGGGCTGGTCACTAGATTTTAAGAAATTTAGAGTTTATTTAAGAGAAAAGTATTCTGTTCAAACGGCATATATTTTTATTGGATATGTTCCTTCAAATCAAGATTTATATTCATCCTTACAAAAGGATGGCTATGTACTTGTTTTCAAACCGACCATTCCAGATCAAGATGGAAATCTCAAGGGAAATGTAGACGCAGACCTTGTTTTACATGTAATGCTTGAATATAATAATTTCAATAAAGCGATTATCGTAACAAGTGACGGAGATTATTATTCTCTTATCAAGCATCTATATAAAAACAAAAAATTAGAAAAAGTTATTAGTCCTCATATAAACACTTGTTCAAGTCTTTTGAAAAAAGAAGCAAAAAACAAGATTATCTTTATAAATAACTTAAAGAGAAAATTAGAGTATAAAAAGAAAAATACCGCCTAAAGACGGAACATTAGGAGGTATTTTTCATGTGTATTCTAAAGTTATTATATCAAATAAATTTACTATGTCAATAACAGATAAAATAAAGGTTAATGCACAGCAAAAAATAGCTATAGAGCACGGAAATGGTCCACTTCTAATAGTTGCAGGAGCTGGAACTGGAAAGACAACTGTGCTTACTCAGCGCGTTTTGCATTTGATAGAATCTGAAAATTTAGCACCTGATGAAATATTAGCGCTTACCTTTACTGAAAAAGCGGCAGCAGAAATGCAAGATAGAATTGATAGAGAGCTTCCATTTGGCTATGGTGATCTGTGGGTAATGACATTTCATTCTTTTGCTCAGAAAATTTTGGAGCGAGATGGAATAGATTTAGGGCTTCCAGCAAAGTTTAAGGTACTTGATGAGTCAGGCGCTTTTATGATGATGAGGAAAAATCTAGACAGATTTGATCTAGACTATTATAAGCCACTTGGAAATCCATCAAAATTTATAAAAGAATTATTAAAACATTTTTCTCGTTGTAAAGATGAGCTTATTTCTCCACAAGAATATTTGGACTATGCTCAAAAGTTAAGGTTAAATAATGACAATAGTGATGATGAAGGTATTGATTTTGAAATAAAAAAAATAAGCGAGCTTGCAAGCGCTTATCATACGTATGAACAATTATTACTTGACAATGATTCATTAGACTTCGGAGATTTGATAACATATTGTATAAAACTTTTTAAAGAAAGGCCAAACATATTAAAAAAATACAGGGAATTGTTTAAATATATTTTGGTAGATGAATTTCAAGATACAAACTACGCTCAATATGAGCTTATCAAAATGCTAGCTCATCCAAAAAACAATATTACAGTAGTCGGAGACGATGATCAGAGTATCTATGCTTTTAGGGGCAGTTCTATGAATAATATTTTAGGATTTAAAAAAGACTACGGTGATGCAAAGGAGGTGCTTCTTACAAAAAATTATAGATCCGCACAGAATATATTAGATTTATCATATAATTTTATTCAGCAAAATAATCCCGAGAGACTTGAGATAAAATTGTCAGAGGGTATGCCGAGCGGGAAAAAACTTAGCAAGAAATTGGGTTCGCAAGTTGACTATGTTGGAGAAATTGCAGTAATTCAAGGAAGTGATGAAAATGATGAGGCTAGAAAAATAATAGAAAAAATATATGAAATTTTGAAAGTTGATACAGATAATTTGAGTTGGAATGATTTTGCGATATTAACTCGCGCAAATGCATCTGCAAAGCCTATTATTGGAGCATTAAAGAGTGCTAATATACCATATCAGTATATTGCTTCAAGTGGATTGTACGAAAAAGAAATTATAGTTGATATTGTTTCATATTTACGACTTTTGGATAATTATCATGAATCTTCGGCTATGTGGCGAGTATTGAATTTTAGGTTTTGGCAAATACCGACAAGAGATGCAGTGAACATTTCTCATATGGCAAGAAAGAAATCGATTTCTATTTATGAAATTATAAGAAATCCTAGGGTGTATTTGAAATTATCTAGTGATACAGAAAAAAAATTAAAAACAATTAATGAATTAATAGAAAAACACACTGATCTTGCACTCAAAGAAAATATTTGGGCTATTGTCTGGACGTTTTTAAATGATAGTGGATACTTAAAATGGATTGACTCTCAGGATGAATTTCAAAAGCAAGAAATTTTTAGCTACTTAAATCAGTTTTACAAGAAGATACAATTATTTATAAGAGAAAGCGATAGTATAAATGTAAAAGATTTTTTGATATTTTTTGATATGGAACTTGAGTCAGGAGATAGTGGAAAGCTTACAAGTGATGTAGATGATGGTCCAGAGGGAATAAAAGTTATGACAGTTCATGGTGCAAAGGGACTTGAATTCAAATATGTTTTTATAATTTGTCTTGTGGATAAAAGATTTCCAAGTATGGAAAGAGGAGAGGCAATTTCAATACCAGATAAGCTTATAAGAGAAGTTATCCCAGGTGGCGATGTTCATTTGCAAGAAGAAAGACGCTTGTTCTATGTTGCAATGACGAGAGCAAAAAAAGGCCTTTATTTTACATGGGCACTTGATTATGGTGGAACAAGGGAAAAAAAGCCATCAAGATTTTTGCATGAATTAGAGCTTATAAAAATAGAAGAAGAGTTCATTCGTGAGAATAAAAATGTGTTTTTATCTGGCGTGTTTGAAGATTTGAGTGATGAGACAATTCGCAAAGAAGATTTCAAAAAACTTTTACCAAAACAATATTCATTTTCTCAACTCAAAGCTTATGAGACTTGTCCAAGACAATATTATTATTCTCATATATTGAAAATACCGGTAAGTGGTAAGGGTCAATTTAGTTATGGAAAGACAATGCATCTAGTTTTGCAGAAATTTTTTCAGCTTTATTTACTTCGTAAAAATAATAATCAGTCGAGCTTGTTTGAATCTAATAAAAAAAATAATTCTGAAGATAAAGTTTTTGTATCACGTGAAGAACTCTTCAAGCTTTATGAGGAAAGTTGGCAAGAGGATTGGTTTTTGGATGACACTACAAAGCAAAAATATTGGGAAATGGGTAGAGTGACTCTTGAAGAGTTTTATTCTGAGATAAAGGCTAACATGCCAAAAGTAAAATATTTAGAGAAAGGATTTAATTTTAAAGTAGATAATTATAGCTTTAAGGGTGAGATAGATAGAGTGGATGAAGTAAGTGGAGGAGTAGAAATCATTGACTATAAGACGGGGGAGCCAAAGGAAAAATTGTCTTTTGAAGACAAGGAACAATTATTTATTTATCAAATGGCGTATGAAGAAATATTCAAAGAAAAAGTGGTCAATCTAAAATTTTATTATCTAAACAATGGAACAGAAGTAAATTTTATAGCCAAAGAAAAAGATATAATCAAAATAAAAGAAAAATTACTAAAATCAATAGAAGGAATAAATAGTTGTAATTTTAGTGCAAACCCAAATTCTTTTATTTGCAAATATTGTGATTTTAAAAATATCTGCCCATTTAAGGAATGACAAATATCAAATTTTCAATTTCAAATCAATATCAAATGACAAATAATTAATATCAAAATTATTAAATATTTGAAATTTTGATTTTGAAATTGACTAGTCATTGGATATTTGAAATTTGAAATTAAATTTATGGATTCAATCAAAAATATATTACCAAGTAGCCTCTTTCGAAACAAAATCAAGTCTCAAGTAGATGCTTGTAATGTTCTTGAAGAATTTAGAATTCTTGTTAGAAATGTGTGGGGAGAAGAGGTCGTTGCTATGGCAGACCCTAAATATTTGAAAGAAGGCATACTTTTTGTTATATGCTCTTCTTCGACTGTGTCGGCAGCGCTTTTTATGGCAAAGAAAAAAATAATAGAGGAAATAAATAATAAAATGGAGTCAGACGTTGTAAAAGATATAGTTTTTAGGATATAGGAATAGGGGTATGAGGCAAGGGGCTAGATATATGGAATAAGGTATTGTAGATGAGGGGATAGATCTGGCAGCTTTATCGATGTAGGGCTGTTTTTTATAGAAATAAAAAAGCGTCTCTTTTCGAGAGACGCATAACTTGGACTAAGTCCCTTTATCCATTGGACCATCCTCCATATATTTATTAATGTAATTATAGCATATTATAATTATTTGTCAATAGTGCTATTGTGGGCAAGTTTATGGGCGTATTAACACCTTGGGGGCGTAGTAGAAAGGTTGTTTTTCACTTATTTTTTGCTATAATAAGTATGTGATTCTTGTTAGATAAATATTTAAAATAGGATTTTAATATTTAACAGGGTTCTTTGATTTATTAAATATATAAATAAATGAATTTACAGAAGTTTCTTATTTTTATGATAATAGGTAGTTTTATAAGTCTTTTTGCATGGATTATTGTGCTTTTATTTATAAATCCTACAGAATCAGGGCCAGTTTTGATGCTCCTTTTTTATCTTAGCTTAGGTCTTACAGTTTTAGGATTTTTCACAATTTTTGGGTTTATGATACGAAAATTTGGTTCCAAAAAAGAACCTGTTTTTGAGCAAGTAATTATTTCTTTTAGACAAGCACTTTGGATTTCTTTTGTTGTTGTTATTTCCTTATTTTTAAAATCAAAAGGACTTTTGAATTGGACCAATGAAATATTGCTTATTTTGGCACTTTCTCTTATTGAATTCTTTTGTCTTAGCACAAAAGATAAAGACGTAGAAAATAAAATAAACATTCATTAAACTTATTAATTGTATTAATTTCATGCAAAATATATTAACTTCGATAAAACAAAAAGCACTCAAAGAGCTGGAAAATATAAAATCTTCAGATGAGTATATTAAACTTGAAAAAAAATATTTAGGACGTAATGGTGAATTTACTAAGGCAATAAAAGATATAAAAAATTTAGCAGAAAAAGAACGTCCTATTATTGGTAAGCTAGCAAATGAAATAAGAATAGATTTGGAAAACGGTTTCAATAAAATAAAAATTGATATTTCAGATACTGTAGATGATATAAAGAATTCTATTTTTTCAATGGATCCAACAATACAGGCTAAAAAGCAAGAAATAGGTCATCTTCACCCTACTACGCTTGTTCAAAATGAACTTATGGACATTTTCGCTTCTATGGGTTTTATGATTTTAGAAGGGCCAGAGCTTGAGTCAGATTATTATAATTTTGAGGCTTTGAATATTCCTGCAACTCATCCAGCTCGCGATATGCAGGATACTTATTTTATAAAACCAGATAAAAAACTATGTTCGTCTCAGATGGTTTTAAGAACTCATACTTCAAATATGGAAGTTAGAACAATGCATGAATATGGCGCTCCATTAAAAGCAATTTTTCCTGGAAAATGTTATAGAAACGAAGCAATAGATGTTTGTCATGATAATTCTTTTTATCAATTGGAAGGAATGGTTATAGATAAAAATATTTCAGTGGCAAATCTTATCGCTATTATGGAAGAATTTTTATCCAAGGTTTTTAAAAGGGACGTGAAAACAAAATTACGACCAGGATATTTTCCATTTGTTGAACCTGGTTTTGAATTAGATATGAATTGTATTATTTGTGAAGGAGAGGGTTGTCCATCTTGCAAGAATAGTGGCTGGCTTGAAATGATCGGATGTGGACTTCTGCATCCAAATGTTTTAAAAAATGGAGGAGTAGATCCAGATAAATATAGTGGTCTTGCATTTGGATTAGGAGTTACAAGAATGATAATGATGCTTTATCAAATAGGTGATATAAGGTTAATGCATTCTGGAGATTTAAGATTTACGAAACAATTTTAATAAAATAGTCAAAAAGTCGAAAAGCGAAAGTCGTAAATAATGTTCTAGCTTTTTAAAAATACTTTTCACTTTTGCCTTTTCACTTTTTAACTTTAAACTTAATACCATGTTGATATCCTTAAAATGGCTTAAAAATTATATAAATATTCCAAATGATATTAGTCCTTTAGAATTGGCAAATAAAATTACAACCTCTGTTGTTGAAATAAATGATGTTATTTTTCAAGGTGAGCACTTAGAAAATATAGTTGTTGGAAATATTATTGAAATAAACAAACATCCAAACGCAGATAAGCTAAATATTTGTCAGGTAGATACAGGACGTCATGGCATTTTAAAAATTGTTTGTGGAGGAAACAATGTAAGAAAAGATATGACAGTTCCAGTGGTATTGCCAGGCGCAAGGGTAAAGTGGCACGGACAAGGAGATCTTATTACTCTAGAGAAAACAAGTATAAGAGGTGTTGAATCAGATGGAATGATTGCTTCGGTAGAGGAAATTGGAATATCTTCAAAATATTATTGTGAGGGTGGAATTGCAGATTTAGATTTAGATAAATCATATATTGGCTCAGATCTCAAGACAGCCCTTGGATTAGATGATGTAATTTTTGATATAGAAAATAAAACTCTTACAAATAGACCAGATTTGTGGGGGCACTATGGGATGGCAAGAGAAATAGCGGTTCTTCTCGGTGTAAAATTTAAGAATATGATTTTTGATGATGCAATATTTAGTAAGCCAGATAAAAAATGTCTTTTTGATGTTGTCATAGAAGATACAGTTGCTTGTCCCAGATACGTTGGTATTGTTGTAAAAGATATAAAAATTAAAGAATCTCCACAGTGGCTTGTAAGACAACTCGAAGCAGTGAATATAAAATCAATAAATAATATAGTAGACATAACAAATTTTGTAATGATGGAGCTTGGACAACCACTTCACGCATTTGACTTAAAAAGTATAGATTCTTTTCGTATTATAGTAAGAAAAGCAAAAGCAAAAGAGAAATTTAAAACATTAGATGATCAAGAGAGAATATTAACTAGTGAAGATTTATTAATTTGTGATGCAAAAAAACCTATTGCAATTGCAGGAATTATGGGTGGAAAAAATAGCGAAATAAAAAATACGACAACAGATATTTTTATAGAGTCAGCAAGTTTTGAAGCTATATCTATTAGAAAAACATCAAATAGATTAGGTCTTAGAACAGAAGCAAGTACAAGGTTTGAAAAATCGCTAGACCCAAATCTCACAAGAAAGGCTATTATAAGAGCAGTAGAGCTTATTAAACAATTAAATTTAGAAAGCTTGCATTGTGGCAAGTTGATAGACCAAGACTTCTCCGATAGAAAAGAAAGTAAACTTAACGTATCAATTGATTTTATAAATCAAAAACTTGGTTTTGAAATTCCCACAAAAGATATTTTAAATATTTTAAGTGGATTGAATTTTTCTCCAAAAGAAAAAAGAGATAACTCAATAGATGTTGTTATTCCAACTTATCGTGGTGGAGCAGATATAAAAATAAAAGAAGATATAGTTGAGGAGGTTGCAAGAATTTATGGATATAATAATATCAAAGGAATTTATCCAGTTTTAGAAATCAAAGCCCCTTTTATTGATAAATCTATTTTATTTGAAAGAAATATAAAAAATTTCGTATCTAGAGATTTGAAATACAATGAAGTATATAATTATTCAATGATTTCGGGTGATGATATAAGTAATATTTTGGAAAAAAGTGATAATTTTATAGAGCTTGCAAATTCTGTTTCAAAAAATATAAAATATTTAAGAAATTCTCTTGCGGTGGGTATATTAAAAAATATGAAAGACAACTTAAGATATTTTAAGAAGTTTCAATTATTTGAAGTTGGTAGGGTTTTTTCAAAAGATATGGGTGAATATAAAGTAGATATAGAATCAGGGGAATTTTTACCAAAACAAGATAAAATTTTAGCTATTTCTAGCGTGGGAGCAGATTATTATTCTTTTAAAGGGGATTTGGAGCTTATTTTGAGTAATTTTGGAATTAAGTATATTTCTAAAATTGGAGAGAATGTTTTTTGTGAAAAAGAGGGTATTTTGGGATATTATGTTGATGAAAAATTGGTTGCTTTTTTGGGAATTGTTTCAGATGAAATAAGACGTAATTTTGATATAAAAGAAAGGGTTTTGTATGCAGAAATTAATCTTTCAAAAATTCTTAAGTATAAGCAAAATTTGAAATATTATAAGCCATTACCAAAGTATCCAAGCATGACTTATGATATTTCGATGGTGGTTTCAAATAGTTTGCTTTGGCAAGATATAGAGCAGGCAGTGACAGCAATTTCTCCACTAATTGAAACAATAGAAATTTTTGATGTGTATGATGGAGAAAAGATAGAAAAAGGAAAAAGATCTTTAGCTTTTCATATTGTTTTTAGTGATGCAACAAGAACTCTAACAAGTAAAGAAACAGAAAATGCTATGAAATCTATAAAGAAAATGCTCGTTGATAAATTCAAGGTAAGTATTAGATAAATTGTTTAATAAATAAATTAAAATTATGCAAGAGATAAAAAAAATATTACCAAGTTCTTTGGCTAAATATTTATCTATAGTAGCCTCAATGGCAATCTTGTTGAGTGGAATTTTAAGTCTTTTGTTAAATTTGGTAAATTTAGAAACTCAATTATATAGATGGCCTGAGTATTTAATAAATATTTTGGTCGGAACTATATTCGCTTATATTGTTTTTGGAATTATAGGATATTTATTTGCGAGTTTGTATAACTTTTTATCATCAAAGACGACTGGAATTATTATTGAGACGAAAGATATTGATTTAGAATTATCGTATTTAAAGAAGAAAAAAGAATTAAAAGTTGATAAAAAAGAAGACGAAGAACGATTTATTGTTTAGTGATCTATGATTAAGGGCTCCTCATTTTGGGGAGTTTTTTGATCCTTTTGGTTTATAAATTAGCCTTATTTTAGCCCTTATAATGGCATTAAAACATCTTGAATTTAATGCTTTTTTTTGATATAATTACACTAGAATTCTAATGAGAATTTCCTTTTATTTTTATTATAAATTATATGACAAAAGAGCAAGAAAAGGCCAAAAAATCTAGTAATTATAATGCTAATGAGATTACTGTTTTAAAGGGACTTGACCCAGTAAGACGTAGACCGGGAATGTATATTGGAAACACTGCTAGTCAGGGTTTACATCATTTGATTTGGGAAGCAGTTGACAATGCAATTGATGAAGCAATGGCGGGGCACTGTACTGATATAGAAATAAAACTTTTACCAAAGGGCAAGGTTTCTGTCTCTGACAATGGAAGAGGAATTCCAGTAGATACTCATAAGGCAACGGGAAAGAGTGCTTTAGAGACAGTTATGACAACGCTTCATGCAGGTGGTAAATTTGGTGGTGATGGATACAAGGTATCAGGTGGTCTTCATGGGGTAGGAATATCTGTTGTAAACGCGCTATCGTCACATCTTCGAAGTGAAATTAAAAGAGATGGAAAATTATATTTTCAAGAATACAAAAAAGGAATAGTTGCCTGTAAGCTTACAGTAGCAGGAAAAGCAAAGGGTACTGGCACAACTCAAATTTTTCAACCAGATCCAGAAATTTTTTCAGTATTAGAATTTGATCTTAAAACAATATTAAATCACATAAGACAGCAAGCTTATCTTACTCGCGGTATTAGAATGAAGATATCTGATGAGCGAGATGAGAGCATCAAAGATCATCCATCATATTCATTTTATTTTGAAGGTGGAATTGCGTCTTATGTAAAACATTTGAACCTCAACAATGAATCTCAGCACGATAAAGTTTTTTATGTTCAAAAGGAAAGAGATAATATATATGTAGAGGTAGCACTTCAATATATTAAAGATTTCAAATCAAATGTATATTGTTTTGCAAATAATATTCCAAACCCAGAAGGTGGAATGCATATGATTGGTTTTAAAAATGCCCTTTTGAAGTGTTTAAATGATTATGCAAAAGAAAATAATGTATTGAAAGAAAAAGATGCGGTGCTTACCTCAGAGGACATAAAAGAAGGTCTTACGGCTGTTGTTTCCATAAAACTTGCTGAACCTCAATTTGAAGGACAGACAAAGGCAAAACTTGGAAATGTAGAGGTACGTGGTGCTGTTTATTCTGTATTTAAAGATTATTTTTCAGCATATCTCAATGAAAACCCCAATGAAGCAAAAGGAATCTTGGCAAAATGTATTTTGGCTTCTCAAGCAAGAAATGCAGCTCGCAGTGCTCGTGAAGCAGTTTTAAGAAAGGGAGCGTTAAAGGGATTTACTTTGCCAGGAAAACTTGCTGATTGTTCAACTAGAAAAGCAGAAACTGCTGAAATATATATTGTTGAGGGTGACTCTGCTGGAGGCTCTGCAAAACAAGCAAGAGAGAGAAATAATCAGGCAATACTGCCACTTCGTGGAAAAATATTAAACGTTGAAAGATCAAGATTAGACAAGATGCTTGCAAATAATGAAATAAAAGCACTTGTGATAGCGCTTGGCACAAATATAGGAGAGGACTTTGATATGTCAAAGCTTCGATATCATAAAGTTGTTATTATGACTGATGCTGACGTAGATGGAGCACATATTACAACACTACTTCTTACATTGTTTTATAGATATTTTCCTGATTTAATTCGTGCAGGACATATTTATGTTGCTCAGCCACCTCTATATCAGCTTAGACAAGGTACAAAGATGCAATGGATTTATAATGAAAATGAACTTCAGGTAGTTATGAAAGAATGGGGAATTGATCAAACAGAAGTGAAAATTGAGGACATGGAAGAAGAAAAAGAGGATGGTGAAGAAAATGAAGAGGACGAAGAGGAAACAGAAACAGAAAAAACAAAAAAATCTTCAAACTCCTTTAATGTGCAGAGATACAAAGGTTTGGGAGAGATGAATCCAGAACAATTATGGCAGACCACAATGAATCCTGAAACAAGAAAAATGAAACGTATTACAATAGATGATGCTGCTGAAGCAGATGAAATATTTGATAAACTTATGGGAGCAGAAGTTGAAAATAGAAAAAGATTTATTCAGACTCATGCAACTAGTGTAAAGAACTTAGATATATAGCATAGTGTTTAGTAGTTAGGGTTTAGTATTTAGATATAAATATAATATTTATATAAAAAAAGAGGACTGGGTATTCCAGTCCTTTTTTGGTGTTTTGATTTTTTGATTAGATGTTTATTTTTTTGTTTATTCATCATCATTTTCATCTCTTATTTCACCAACAATTTCTTCAAGCATATCTTCAAGTGTAAGCATGCCTATTAGTTGTTCTTTGTTTCTATATACAAGAGCAATATGAATTCTTCGTTTTATCATTTTTTTGAGAATTTTGTCTATTTTTGTATCTTCATTTACTGTTATGATTGGTTCTACATATTTTTTTATTTCATCTTCTCTGTTGTCACTATTTAAAACTCTCATAATATCTATTATGTGAACATATCCAATAATATTGTCTTCTTGATTGTGAAAAACGGGATATCTACTAAAACCCTCTTCTGAAATAAAATGTGCTATTTTATCAATTTCAGCATCTTCGTTTATAACAGACATTTTGTATCTAGGAGTCATAACTTCTTTTGCTGTTTTTTCTTCAAAATTAATAATATTCATTATCATTTCATGTTCTTTGAATTTTAAAACTCCATGTTCTACGGCGAGTCTACTAAAAGCCTTAAACTCTTGTTCGGAAACAATATTTTTCATTTTATTGCCAGTTATTAGTCTCAGTAATTTTTCAAGCAATATAACTATTGGATAAAATATTATTTCTAAAGCATATATTATTGGAGAAAACATTAGGGCGAGTTTTTCTGCGTGATTTTGAGCAAATGCTTTTGGGCACATTTCCCCGAATATAAGTATCAAAAGCGTCATTACACCTGTTGCTATTCCAAGTGCGCCATTTTCAAATTTTTGTTCTACCCAAAGACTCATCATGCCAGCAGCTGTAATATTTACTAGATTATTGCCAAGCAATATTACTACAAGTAGTCTTTTCTTATTTTTGAGAAGTTTTTCTAATAGTTTGGCATTTTTTTTCTTTGCCATGACCATTGATTTCACAGATCCAGGAGTCGTTGAAAAAAGAGCTATTTCAGTTCCAGAAAACCAAGCAGACATAATGAGTAGTATAATAATCCAAACAAAAAACATGTTATTTATTTTTTTAGTTTATCAATACATTAAGAATAACACAGGATTTGTATGGTAGCAATTTGAGACTAATAGAGGAATATTGACAAGAGATGTGGCTTGATATAAGATTATATATGAGTTAGCACTTGTGAGTTATGAGTGCTAAAAATAATAATAAACTAAGTCTCAGAATATTGCTTTGGGAGTATTTCCTGAAAGCTGAGAGCTGAGGCCTGAAAGCTAAAATATATGCAATTAAAGCCAATTTTTGACAATATAGTTGTCAAGAAAGTTAGTATGGAAGAAAAAACAAAAAGCGGGATAGTTCTTCCAGATACAATTGATAAAGAAAAACCACAACAAGGAGAAGTGATTGCAGTAGGAACTGGTAAAATATTAGACAATGGAACAAGATCTCAAATGGAGGTTAAGGTCGGGGATAAAGTATTATTTAGAAAATATGCACCAGATGAAATCAAAATCGACGGAGAAGAATATTTGGTAATGACTCAAACAGATGTAATAGCTATCATAGAATAATAAACAAAGAATTTTGAATTATGAATTTAGAATTTTGAATAAATTATTAAATTAACTAATTTTGAAAATAAACAATTAAATTTAGCGAGTCAGGTAGTTAGTAGGTCAGGAAAGATTTGGCTGACCAACTAACCAACTAACCAACTAACCAACTAAAAATATGGCAAAACAAATTTTATACAATGAACAAGCTCGTCAAGAAATGAAAAAAGGTGTTGATAAGCTTGCAAATGCAGTAAAAGTAACACTTGGTCCAAAAGGAAGAAATGTAGTTTTATCTACTGGTTATGGATCACCAACCATTACAAAAGATGGAGTAACGGTTGCAAAAGATATTGAACTAGAAGACAAGTTTGAAAATCTTGGAGCAGAGCTTGTAAAAGAAGTAGCTTCAAAAACGAATGATGTTGCAGGTGATGGCACAACTACCGCAACTGTCTTGGCCCAAGCAATTATAACTGAGGGAATAAAAAATGTTACATCGGGTGCAAATCCACTTGCAATAAGAGCTGGGATTGAAAAGGGTGTTGCACATTTAGTAGAAAATCTAAAGAGTATTTCAAAGAAAATTGATTCAAAAGAAGAAATAGCTCAAGTTGCTTCTATTTCAGCAAACGATAAAGAAATTGGTGAAATTATTGCAGAAGCTATGGACTCAGTTGGAAAAGATGGGGTAATAACAGTAGAAGATTCACAAAGTTTTGGTATTACAAAAGAGGTTGTAGAAGGAATGCAGTTTGATAAAGGTTATATTTCTCCTTATATGATTACAAATGCTGATAAAATGCAAGCAGAATATGACGATCCTTACGTTTTAATTACTGATAAGAAAATATCATCGCTCAAAGAGGTTTTACCAATATTGGAAAAGGTGGTTCAATCTGGAAAAAAAGATATAGTTATCATTGCTGACGATATTGACGGAGAAGCGCTTGCAACATTTGTTGTAAATAAAATAAAAGGAACTTTCAATGCTCTTGGAATAAAGGCTCCTGGATTCGGTGATAGACGCAAAGCAATGCTTGAAGATATTGCAATTTTAACAGGTGCTACAGTTATTACAGAGGAGGTTGGATTAAAACTTGAAAGCACAGAACTTGTTTCTCTTGGATCAGCAAGACGAGTTGTTGCAACAAAGGATAATACTACTATAGTAGAGGGAAAAGGTGAGAAAAAAGAATTAGAAGAGAGAATTGCACAAATTAAGAAAGAATTAGAAAATTCTGATTCTGATTTTGATAAAGAAAAACTTCAAGAAAGACTTGCAAAACTATCAGGCGGAGTTGCTGTTATCAAGGTAGGTGCTGCAACTGAAACAGAAATGAAAGAAAAGAAGCATAGAATAGAGGATGCACTTGCCGCAACAAAAGCTGCTGTAGAAGAAGGTATCGTTGTAGGCGGTGGAGTAGCACTTCTTCGTGCTTCAAAAGACTGGGACAAAATTTCTGTAGATGGCGAGGAAAAAATTGGTCTTGATATTCTAAGACGCGCAATAGAAATGCCAATAAAACAGATTGCAGAAAATGCTGGTAAAGACGGATCTGTGGTTGCAGAGCAAGTAAAAAATACTACAGATATAAACTATGGATATAATGCAAAAGATGATAGATTTGAAGACTTAGTAAAGGCAGGAATAGTTGATCCTACAAAGGTAGTGAGAAGTGCTCTTCAAAATGCATCTTCTATCGGAGCATTATTTCTTACAACAGAGGCTGTTGTAGCTGATTTACCAAGTAAAGATGACGACCATGGCCATGGTATGCCAAACATGGGCGGATATCCAGGAATGATGTAATAAACACAAAATATGTATTTAATTGTAGAGATGGGTTTGAAACCCATCTTTACGTTTTTATTTATCTGGATATCCGCTCCCATATAAAAATCCTTTATTTTATACTGATTTTATTCTATAATATAAGAAGTTGTTAAATAATTTACTTATTTTTGTATTATGAATTTTAAAGAAGATAATAAAAATTTAGATGATTCTATATCAGTAGATAGTAAATATAATATTTCAAAAAGTTTTTCCATAGACGATGTTTTATATGAAGAGAAAATAAAAAGTAGCGCTTTTAATAATCTCAATAATAACAATAAGAAAAAGGAATATATTTCTTTTGGCATAGATAAAGATGAACTTCAAAAAAGACTTTCATCTCATGATAGTTCTCGCCCGGAATATAGAAATGCTTTTGCTTCAAAAGAGGATGAAAAAATAGAAGACAATAGACAAGATATTTCTTGGTATATGAAAATGGTCAAATGGCCAGCAATGTTTATTGTCCTTATAAATTTTTTGATTATAATAAAAGAGAGCACAAACTATTTAGGTAGTTTTGTTTTTTTGGATTATATAAGGCTTCCATTTGAAATATGCGTATTTATTGTCCTTTCCTATGTAGTGGTTCAAAAAAAACATCAAATTCCAAAAATATCAGGTATTGCCGGAGCAATTTGTGGATTTATGTCTGGAATTGTTATTTCAACTATTGAACTTTTTGTATATAGAGAAATGTGGGCTATTTTTAACTTAGCAATGACAACCTCATTACTTGTTTTAATAGGTCTAATGACAGGGCTTGTTTTTGGCGCTATTTTTTATCAAGATAAAAAAGTTTTATTAACGAATAAATAAAAATATGGAAAAGAATCAAAATTTAAATTTTAATTTAAGCACAAATAAAAAATTAGCAGTTCTTAGCTATCTATGGGTTTTTTGTTTTGTGCCTATTTTATTTTCTCGTGATGAATTTGTAAAATTTCATGCAAAGCAAGGACTAGTATTATTTTTTGTAGAGGTAGCGTTAGTGTTTGTTGCATGGATTCCTATTTTGGGATGGTTGCTTAGCGTGGTAGTTGTTATTATGGCAGCTTTAGGAATTAGGTCAGCGTTAAGTGGAGAGAAATGGGAAATGCCTTATATTAATAATTTAGCAAAAAAAATTAAACTATGAAAAGAACAAAAATTGTAGCAACGATAGGACCGTCTTCATCGAGTTATGAAAAACTTTTGGAAATGGCCAAATCTGGGATGAATGTGTGTCGATTAAATTTTTCTCACAATTCACATGCAAGTCATTTGGAAGTTATTGAAAATATCAAAAAAGTAAGAGAAACTCTTAATATTCCACTTGCTATAATGCAAGATTTGCAAGGCCCTAAAATTAGGGTAGGAAGTGTATCAAATGATGGAATAGGAATTTATAGAGATGAAATCGTGGCATTAATTAGTGAAAAAATATTAAACTATAAATTATTAGTAGGATCTGAAAATAAAATTATTCCAGTATCTTTTCCAATTCATGAAGTTGTAAAAAAGAATTCTACAATAATGATTCATGATGGACTTATTGAATTAAAAGTAAAAAAGATTTTAAAAGAATCTGTTTTATGTCAGGTCGTATCTGGAGGAACAGTTTTTTCTTATAAGGGAATTAATATTCCTCACGTTGATGTAAAAGAAAAAGCACTTACAAGAAAAGATTTGGAAGATTTGAAATTTGGTTTGAAGCATGATGTTGATTGGGTTGCATTGTCATTTGTAAAAAAAGCTTCTGATATAGCTGATTTAAAAAGAGCTATAAAAAGATATAAACCAAGTTCAAAAGTAAAAATAATGGCTAAGATAGAAACACCAGAATCTTTGAAAAATATAAAAAGTATTATAGAAGAGGTTGATGGAATAATGGTGGCTCGTGGAGATTTAGGTGTTGAAATTCAGATAGAAAAAGTTCCGATAGTTCAAAAAGATTTGATACTTCAATGTATTGAAGCTGGCAAGCCAGTTGTTGTTGCAACCCAGATGCTTGAGTCAATGGTAAAAAATCCAAAACCAACAAGAGCAGAAGTATCAGACGTTGCAAATGCCGTAATAGATCATACAGACGCCGTTATGCTTTCTGAAGAAACTGCTTTTGGAAAATATCCACTTGAAACAGTTAAGATGATGACAAGAATTATAAGCACAACAGAAGCTTCTCCATATGATGATGTGCTAGAACTTGATTCAAGTGAAAAATTAAAAACATTACTAGCAATATCTGAATCAGCTAAAGAACTTGTGTTAAATACAAAGGCAAAGTTAATAGTTGTTGCTACAAACTCAGGATATAGCGCTAGAATGGTTTCAAAATTTCGTCCAAGAACCCCTATCATAGCTCTAGTAAATGATGATAATATAAAAAGACAATTAGCGATCAGCTGGGGAGTTTATTCTTATGATATGCCAAAATGTCGCACGATAGAGGAGCTTATGTCAAAGGTAATAGCGTTTATAAAAACTAAGAAACTCGCAAAAAAAGGTGACTTAGCAGTTATTGTTACGGGTCAACCAGTAGGACTTAAAGAAAATATGAATTTGGTAGAATTGCAAAAGATTTAATTAATTAGTTTTTTCCGCCATAGGCGCCTTTCTGTCCGGTAGGCAGAGATCAGCCTTCGGCTGAAGTGTTCTAAATAAAGGGTTTAGTATTTAGATATTTATTTTCCTAATCCCACTAGCCAAATAAAATGAAACAACAAAACAAAAAATATGTCTTATGGTTTTCGGAGCTTACTATAAAAGATGTGCCACTTGTTGGTGGAAAAAATGCATCTCTTGGAGAAATGTATCAAAAATTGGGTTCACATGGCGTTCCAATCCCAAATGGATATGCTGTAACTGCCGATGCATATTGGTATTTCCTAAAACACAATGGAATAAAAGATAAAATCCAAGAAATATTAAAAGGATTAGATACAAATAAAATTATTGATTTAAAAAATAGAGCAAAAAAAATTAGGGAGCTTATTTTGAAATCTGAATTTCCAGAAGATTTAAAAAAAGAAATTGTTTCAGCATATAAAGACTTAGCAAAATTTTATAAAACAGCAGAACTGGGATGCGATGTTGCAGTTAGATCAAGTGCTACAGCAGAGGATGCTGCAGACGCTTCTTTTGCTGGTCAGCAAGAGTCATATCTAAATATCACAGGAGAGTATGCACTTCTTGAGTCAATAAAAAAGTGTATGGCATCTTTATTTACAGATCGCTCCATTTCATATAGAGCGGACAAAAAAATAGGCCATTTGAAAATTGGCCTCTCCGTTGTAGTTCAGAAAATGGTAAGATCAGACCTTGCATCATCTGGTGTAATGTTTTCAGTGGACACTGAGTCGGGTTTTCCTGATATTGTTGTAATAAACGCTGCATATGGACTAGGAGAGTATGTTGTAAAAGGGGTTGTCACCCCAGATGAATATCATGTTTATAAACCAACCTTAAAGAAAAAATATAATTCTATTATAGGAAAAGATGTTGGAGAAAAAGCAAAAAAATTAATTTATGCAACTGGAGGAACAAGTAGCACTCAAAATGTAGACGTTCCAATAGAGGAGAGAATAAAATTTGTATTAAAAGACGATGAAATAATTCAACTTGCAAAATGGGCTGTAATAATTGAAAATCATTACAAGAGGCCTATGGATATGGAGTGGGCAAAAGATGGAAAGACAAAAAAATTATTTATTGTTCAAGCAAGGCCAGAGACAGTGACATCTCGGGAAGATAAAAATGTTTTGACAGAATATAGTATAAAAGCCAAAGGGAATATAATTTTGAAAGGTGAATCAGTGGGTAAAAAAATTGGCGCAGGTCCAGCACATGTAATAAAGAATGTTTCAGAGCTTGTAAACTTTAAAAGTGGTGAAGTGCTTGTTGCTGAAATGACAGATCCTGATTGGGAGCCTATTATGAAAAAAGCTAGTGCTATTGTCACAAATTCTGGTGGAAGAACATGTCACGCAGCTATTGTTTCTCGTGAACTTGGAATACCATGCGTTGTAGGAACGACAACTGGTACTGCAAAATTGAAAAATGGACAACTTATTACAGTTGATTGTTCTCTTGGAGAAGAAGGTTTTGTTTACGATGGTCGTGTCGCGTTTGAAAGAAAAGATATAAGTTTGAAAAATTTGAAATTACCAAAAAACGTTAAGATAATGATGAATGTAGGAAATCCTAGACAGGCATTTCGTGACTGTATGATTCCAAATGATGGAGTGGGCCTTGCAAGAGAAGAGTTTATTATTTCAAATTATATTAGGGTTCATCCACTTGCACTTCTTGAATTTGAAAAAGTAAAAGACAAAGTCGAGCGTGATGAAATCAAAAAACTTACAATAAATTACAAGAGTAAAGCGGATTTCTTTATAGAAAAACTTGCTGAAGGAATAGCTCGTATTTCGGCAGCATTTTATCCAAAGGATGTGATAGTTCGCTTATCAGATTTCAAATCAAATGAATATGCAAACCTATTGGGTGGAAAATATTTTGAGCCATCAGAGGACAATCCAATGATAGGTTGGCGTGGTGCATCTCGCTACTACGACCCTAAGTATGAAAAAGCTTTTAGGCTAGAATGCAAAGCTCTGAAAAAAGTAAGAGAAGAAATGGGTCTCAATAATGTAAAAATTATGATTCCATTTTGCAGAACTCTAGAAGAAGGACAGAAGGTTATCAAAATCATGGCTAGTGAGGGATTAAAAAGAGGAGTTAATGGGCTAGAGATTTATGTGATGTGTGAAATACCTTCGAATGTAATTCTTGCCGAAGAGTTTTGTAAAATTTTTGATGGATTCTCTATTGGTTCAAATGACCTAACACAGCTTACTCTCGGGGTGGATAGGGACTCAGCGATGCTTTCTCATATTTATGATGAACAAAATGAAGCTGTCAAAACTCTTATAAGAAACGTCATAAAAGTTGCAAAGAAAAATAAAAGAAAAGTAGGAATATGTGGACAAGCACCATCTGATTTTCCTGAGTTTGCAAAATTCTTGGTCAAAGAGGGGATAGATAGTATGTCACTAGTGCCAGATTCAGTTGTAAAGACGATTTTAGCTCTTAATAAAAATAAAAAATAATTTTATATAAAAATAGGAGGAATTGTGTTAGTGTTAAGTCTTACGGAATTTGAACGGAAGAGAGCGTATGATTTAGAGCAGTTGGATTCAATTGGCAAAGAAATTCATTTTAGCAACGATTTAACGGGAGATAATCCATTTAAGCTAAAAAAACACTGTAATCATAGGGGTGGAGAATGTATTCATGAATTTAATGTATATTTTTCTCAGCACAATGGAAATGTTTATTTTCATAGATGTAATAATTGTTGTTATTTCATTTGGATTACAGAAGATTATTACAAGGTGGCAAAAGGAATTTATGACGCGGGAGGTACTTATATTGACTAATTGTTAGATTGTGCTAAAGTTGTTTTTACAAAAAAAGAATATGGAGGTAACCAATGTCAAACAAAGTATTACCAGATGGTCCAAATACTCGTGGTGAGCAAAAGAAGTTTGTAGATCCACATCCTACAAATCGTAAGGGTACTCCTCTTGGTGGCCGTGGAAGAGGTAGATGTAAAGGAGGTTCAGAACATAGAAATCGTAGACCGGAGTCTGTTGATAGCACAGATACAGATGATGATTCTTGTCAGTAATCATCACAATCAATAATTTAAGGAGTCTCCAATGGGACTCCTTTTTGTTTTGATTAGCTTATGAAATTGTGAGTCATAAATTTATTTAAATAAGTTGATTATTGTTGATAAAAATTAAAATATTATCCACTTGACGTTTGTTTGTATATATGCTAGGATATTTCGTTAGGTTGTAATTTGACAATAAAACTTATTTATTGCATATTCTGATTTAATGCTTGAAAAAGCTTATTTCCAGGGTTCATATACGCTCATTTTTTGGCTTTTATAAGAAGTAATATGGGCTCATTTGAATCCTGGAAATATATAAAAATCAGGAAATATAAATAACAAAAATAATCATAACGAGGAGGATTGTTATGAAGTTCAAAGATATATGGATCAAAAAAGATCCTGATTCTAAGCCACAAGATCAGAAACCACATATTAGTGTTGGTGGAACGAGTGTGCCAGTGGTGCCAGCAACACAACAACATTCTTCAATGAGTGTTTCGTTGCCGAATCAGTCTGAAAATGATGGGGTTGATAATGAATTTAATGATGAATTTGAGAATTCTCTAAAAAACATTCAGTTACCCCAGGGTTTCGTAGAATTCATCACTTTGATGGATGAACTTGAAGATACTATCACAGATGTTAAGTTGCGAGTAAAGGCGGCGCTTAAGCACGCTATCGGCCATGGTATTTCTAAGGAACAGATTATTTCTTTTTTAACAAAAGAATTAACTACCGTTCAGGAAACAGCCAATAATATTAGAAATGATATCGAATCGCAAGTTGCTGCTAAAATCAAAGAAAGCGCAACAAAAGTCCAATCCTGCCTACAACAGATTGAAGATATTGATAATAAAATTACAGAACTTCAAAATCAGAGGGCTCAGCTTGTTTCTCAGAAAGGATCGGCTGAAGCAGAAAATTCGGTTATAAATCAGAAAAAAGATAAGGCTTTATCTAAGCTTCAATCTGCGCTGAATTTTCAGCATAACGAAATAAATAATCTATTATCCTACGTTCAACAAGCGTAGGAGGGGAGATAAGGATGGAAACACCAAATTTACCAACACTCAAATCATCGCTGGATACATTTCTTTCTAAGAAGGAAAAGATTTCGGGCTATCTGTTAACGGGAGGTATAATCATAGCTGCCGTAATCGGATTAAATGCCATACTGCCCTGGTTATCCAATATGCTTGGGAATCTGATAGCAGTTGTTGGAAAGTTAATTACCTTGGGTATAATGGGGATCGCTGCTGCTGGTTTGGTAGTCATTGCTCTTTCAGAGCGTACGCATACTTTAGTCAAAATCGCTTTTGCCAGATTGGCTAGAGGTGCCACAATGACTTTTATCAAGTATTCACCGTGGACAATTCCTGAAATTTACATAGAGTATATTGATAAGAAGGCGCGAGATATTTATCAAAAAATAACAAACGTACTAGCTATTAATAACTCTATCAAAAAAGCTCATGGCAAAAATGTTGAAATTATTGAAAGTAATGATGAAACTTGCAGGTCTTTACAGGAACGATATTTCAAGAATGGTGTTTGGGTAAGTGAAGAACATCATAATCTTTTCAGAGAAAAGGCCAGTGATACAGATTTTCGGACTAGATCCAATAAAAATCTTCAAAAACAAATTGACCGGTTGGAGTTTTATTTGACCGTGCTCAAAAAGTTTGAGCAAGCTTTTAAGTATCGCAGAAATGTTTTGAGAAACTTTTGCGATGCTATCGTGCTTGAATACAATGCAACCAAAGAATCCGCAGAAGTTACCCGAGAATTAGCTACTCTTTTTGGAACAGATGACATGAAAAAGGTTTTTGACATGTCAGTACAATTTATGCAAGATCGTATGAGCAATTTTGTCGCAGAGACAGATACCTTTTTCCAGACGAATATGTCTGCTCTCACCGAAATGGATCTTAGCCAAGACGTCGCCGAAGACGCCTATATGAATAGGTTGAAACAAATGGGTGATAAGGCTGATCTTTTAATTGAGCAAGCAGATCAGGATCAAAAACTCATTACTTCTGCCGGTTCCGGAAAAGATATGATGAAAATCATCATGGAACAAAAGACAGATGGCGTTTATGTTCCCGCTGGTCGTAATACTGGAACATTCGGTAGTAAGAAAAACTACCTTGACATTTAAACTCATAACAAATAAAGAAAAAATAGGAGAAATCATGTTCAAGAATTTAACTACCTTTGCGAAGATATTCATTATTTTCGTTGTTGTGGCTATAGTGGTTACTATTAGCTATTTCAGTTTTGACAAACTTGCCCCCGAAGGTAATTCTGTCAATACCAGCAAGCTCTCGGAAGATGTGAGACAAGCCGTCAAAGACGGCACTCCGCTTGTCACAATATGCTTTAATACCTGGCTCGGATTCTCCGGAGGAATAGCATACAACGGTGGCACAGAGGCTTCCAAAAGTTCCAGATATTTCACTGAACAGGGTATTTTAGTTCAGTTTAAACTCATGGATGACTTTGAGGCTTCTCGCAACGCCTTTCGTTCCGGTGACATCGATATGATGTGGACTACCGTGGACTCTTACCCTACAGAGACCGATGGTCTCAAAGAGTTTGAGCCGCAGTTTTTATTTCAGATTGACTGGTCTCGCGGTGGAGATGCCGTTGTCGTAAGACGTGGAATTAACACTGTTAATGAGTTGCGTGGTAAGAAAATTGCTTGCGCACTCGGAGCGCCTAGTCATAGTTTGATAATTAACACCCTAGAAGCCGCAGGAATTCCATATAATGCAGTTGAAATAATTGCAATGCCAACAGCTATTCAAGCCGCCGATGCTTTTAAAGCTGGTCAAGTTGATGCTGCTGTGGTTTGGGCTCCGGATGATGACGTGTGCGTCGAAGCTGTTCCTGGATCCAAAAAACTTTTCACTACCAAAGAAGCCACGAACATTATTGCGGATGGTTTCTATGCAAAGAAAAGGTGGGCACTGGACAACAAAGACACTGTTGTCAAGGTTGCTGCCGGTTTCATGGTCGGTAATGCAGAGATAAATACTGATCCCTCCGCAAAGCAGAGGGCAGTTGAAGTTATGTCGGTCGCTCTTGGTCAAAAGGCAGATTTTTGCCTTAGTGGCATAAATAATGTCCGTTTGTCTACGGTCGGGGATAATATGAATTTTCTTGGTCTTGGTAGCGGATATACAGGAATCACTGCTGAAGCGCTTTACAGACGAATGGCAACTGCGTATCAGCAAGTTGATTATTTAAAAAGCGCGCCTCCAAGTTGGAATCAAGTTTATGACAAATCTATTATTCCAGCTGTTGCACAAAAAATTCCACCTACTGGAAGTCAAGCACCGGAAAGCGGAGCTGAATTTAGACGATTAAGTAATTCTGCTGATTTGGATGTCCGAGCTTCTAAAGATATGACTGTGAATTTCAGTCCCGGTTCATCATATTTGGATGATAATGCTAAACAGCTTATAGACGTAGGCTTTGCCCCAGTAGCTCAACAATTTGCACAGATGCACATTCGTGTATCTGGGCATACGAGTACAGATGGAAGCCGCGATGTAAATGTTAGGCTTTCCAGAAGTCGTGCGCAAGCAGTCGTCGACTATCTTGTTCAGCAGTATGGATTTAGTCCGAATAGGTTTATTGTAGCCGGTTATGGACCTGATCATCCAATCGCAACAAACGATACAGAAGAAGGTCGCGCCAAAAACAGGCGGACTCAATTCGAACTCGTAGAATAAGAAAATAATTCCGGAGTGGACAGACGAATGTCTGCCCACTCCTTTTATTTCTAACTCAAAAAAAGGAGAGTTTATGTTCAGTCAGCTTTTCCAACTCCGCGGATCTTTAAGCAAAAAAGTATCAGGTTTGTGTGAATTTATAGGTATCTTGGTAATACTCATTATTTGGACAGTAGTGTCAGAAATGGGTGTTGTTCCCAAGGGAATACTTCCCTCACCCATCAAGATTCTTCAATCACTTCCGGAACTCCATTTTGAAGATGCGCTTGTGAGAAATTTATTTTACTCATTTAAGCTCAATTTGTTTGGTGGAATGGAAGCAGTAGCACTTGCTATACCACTTGGTTTTTTAATAGGTCTTGTGCCTGTTTTAAAGGCAATTTTTGGTAGATATATAGAAGCGATTCGATTTTTGCCACTTACAGCGACCATTGGTTTATTTATTGTAGCTTTTGGACTTGATACAAACATGAAAGTTCAATTTCTTGCCTTTGCGATATTTATTTATTTAGTACCGCAAGTCAAAAGAAGAGTTGAAGAAGTAGAGGATGTGTATGTTCAAACAGCTCAAACAATAGGTGCTAATGCCTGGCAAAAAATTAGAATAGTATTTGTTCCAGCGGTTTTTGCAAGGGTTTATAATGATATTGTAAATCTTATAGCTTTGTCATGGACCTATGTAATCGTAGCAGAAATGGTAAACACATCTGGCGGTGGCATAGGATCTCTTACATTTATTTGTTTCCGACAAGGAAGAATTGACAAGGTCTATGCAATTTTGATAGTGATTATTCTCTTCGGAATATTACAGGATTTTGTCATGAAGTTGTTGGGAAAAGTTTTATTCTCTTATTACAAAGAGGGGTGCTAACATGGGAGCAATTCAACAAGTAACAATGTTTCACGACCCAAGTGGTAAAATGCCGGATCACATTTCTTTTATTGATAATCCTGCTTGGCCCAATATCATTGAGTTCAAGAAGATAAGTCAGTATTATCCTGGCAGAAAAGACCCCGTGATTCTTGATTTGGATTTGATCATTGAGGATAAACCAGGTGAGGGTCAGTTTGTGGTAATACTTGGACCATCTGGGTGTGGAAAGTCAACCTTGCTTCGCTATGCATGCAAACTACAAAACCCAACATCTGGCGAAGTTTTGTTAAATGGCCGTATTATCAATCACAATGATCATATCAATATGGTTTTCCAGAATTACTCTTCCTTTTGGTGGTATACGGTGCTTGAAAATGTCATGCTCCCGCTTCTTATTCAAGGTATCTCAAGAAAAGAAGCTAAAGAAAGAGCAATGGATATTATCAATAAGGTTGGTCTTTCCGGTCATGAAAACAAGTGGGCTATATACCCCGCTTTATCAGGAGGACAGCTGCAGCGAGTAGCCATTGCAAGGTCTCTCATCACAAATCCCAAGATTCTTCTTATGGATGAGCCATATGGAGCGCTTGATATTGTGACAAGGTTTAAAATGCAAGAGCTTATTTCCCATATCTATGACACAACAGATAATATTACCATTATCTTTGTGACTCATGATATTGAGGAAGCAGTTTTCCTCGCAGACGACATTTATGTCATGGATGCAAATCCGGGACGTATAGTCCAAAGGTTTCATCCAAATCTTCCCTCGGTAAGAACCTGGGAAACCAAGGATGATCTAGTATTCATTCAATCCGTTCACGAAGTTCGCAACTTCATGCGTTCTTTTGAACGCAAATAATTAATCAATCAATAGACCCAAATCTCACGTAATACAACGAAGAGATCTGGGTCTTATTTTTTTATATAAAAAATAAACAGGCTGAGAATTTCTCAACCTGTTTTTTATTTGAACAACTTTATTTTCTAAAAGTTCTTGCGGCATATATTCCGCCAATAAATCCAAAGAAATGTCCCGTCCAACTAATACCTTGTTGAGTATGTATTAGCATTAATAATGTGGTTCCATAGGAAATTGCTACGACAATAGAAATGAAGATTGCTAATATATCATGTCTGTATATTCCTATGAAAAGTAAATAACCTATTAGCCCAAAGATTAATCCACTTGCGCCAATGTGAATTGAATTAGCTCCAAATACCCAGACACCAAAGCCACCTACAATTATGATTATTATTATTGCACCTATTGCTAGTTTTCTATTGTATGAATATGTAATTCCTAGCAGGATAAATAGTGCAATACTATTTGCAATTATGTGACCTAAATTGGCATGTAAAAAAGGTGTAAATGCTATTCCTATTAATCCATGGATATTTCTTGGAATTATTCCAAAACTCCTTAAGTCAATCGGTAATATTGTGTCTATTATATAGATAGTCCATATAATTACCAGCCACCGAAAAGCTGCTACAAAGCCATTTATAATGTTTTTCACACATCCTCCTTAATTTTTGAAATTCATGTTAATTTAACATATAACATATATTTTGTAAATAGCTAGTCAATGATATAAATAATAAAAAAGACTGACATTTGTCAGCCTTGATTAAGTTTTACTAGTAGTTTATATCCTAGAATATACATAAATCCATCAGATGTGTATTCCTGTAATAGATTCCATGGAACAAATCTAATATTGGTAGATTTAGAATTCTCTAAATGGGGTTTGAATTTGTAGAGGTTTTTATCCAAAGGATCTTTTTCTACGTCTTCAATAGGTATCTCAGCAGAGTAACAACTAAGGCCTTCATTTTTTTTGGCATTTGTTATAAAGACCGCTCTATTGGTATTTACTACCAAACCAGGGAGTTCTTCTAGTTGGACTGTTAGTCCAGTTTCTTCTTCTGTTTCACGTTGTACGGCAGAATGTTTGTTTTTGTCTGTTGGATCAAAGAATCCACCTATTGCACAATAGTTTTCTCCACTCATGTTTACCCGATTTTCTTTTAGTAGAGAAATGTATAACAATTCATCACTGTCTTTAAAATATAAGATAGATATTTCTCCACCCCCACCATTTTCATGAAAAAACAAACAGTCATATCCTTTCGGATGTTCTCCATAAATAACCTTTCCAAAGTTAGGATTGGATAATTCCATGAATACAACATTTTTTATTTCCTCATTATTTATTTTCAAGATCCAGTCACGATGCAAAGAGTTGCTAATTTTTTTTAATATATGAAAACTCATTTATTCCTCCCAGATTTTTATATTTCATATTAAATTATCACAAAATAAGTATTGTGTCAAATTTATAATATCGGATATTATAAGCATAGAATATCTAAATAGGGGGGTGGTAATTATGTGGTTTTCTATGATAATATAAATATACATAAAGTTATTGGAAGGTTCGCCTATCCCGCAAGGCGGGACCCCGTCATGCGGTGGGTGGCTTAATCTATAATTTTGTAATATGGGCAGTATATTTATTTAGGAAGGTTCGCCTAGTGGCCTATGGCGCCTGCTTGGAAAGCAGGTTTCCCTTCACCGGGATCGGGGGTTCGAATCCCCCATCTTCCGCCAAAAAATAGACTATAAATTTAAAATATGCCAAAATCAGATAACAAAAAAACACTAGTATTATTTGATGTCGGAGGAGTGCTCGTTAAATTAAATTTTTCAAAGTTTTATAATGAAGTTATAAAATTATCAAAAAATATTAGTGTTGATGAATTCAAAAAGCGATTTTCAAATGAAATTCAGAAATATTCATTAACTGGTAATCTAGCATTAGAAGAATATTTTGAAAAATTAAGAGGAATTATATCTTCGGGAAAATATATAAGCAATAAAGAGTTTGAAGATTTATTTGCTTTTGCTTTAGGTGAATCTATTGATGAAATAATAAAGCTTAAGAAAAGAATTTATGAAGCTGGGTATTCAGTAGGAATATTTTCGAATATTGATGATATAGCTCTAAAGATTATTAAGCAAATGGACGGGGAGGTGTTTGAAACTTATGATAAGTCGAATCCTGTAATCTATTCTCATGAAGTGGGTCATACCAAAATTGATAAAGAAATGTATGAAAAGATTAGCGGCTATGACAGAATTGTATATATAGATGATAATGAAAATTATTTGAAAATTGGTATTGAAAAATTTTCTTGGTACGGAATTTTATTTACTGAATATATTGACGACGCAGAAGCAATTCGTTTGGTGCATAATGATAAAACAAGACCCGAAAAAAATTTTAAGATTGCAAATAATATAGGGGGGTTAGAAAATGCCTTAAGAGAGTTTGGAATTAAAATATAACTTATTATAATATGAGCATAATTCCGCCAAAATTAAAAAAAGGAGATGAAATAAGAATTATTGCGCCATCTAGAAGTTTGTCGCTACTTAGCGAAGAAAATATTAGACTTGCAAAAGAAAAGTTAGAGGATTTGGGTTTTGAAGTAACTTTCTCAAAAAATTGCAAAGAGTCTGATATTTTTTTATCTTCAAAAATAGAATCCAGAGTAAGCGATATTCATGACGCATTTATAGATAAAAACATAAAAGCCATTTTTACTGTAATAGGTGGATATAACTCAAATCAGCTTTTGAAATATTTAGATTATGATCTTATAAAAAACAATCCAAAAATTTTATGTGGTTATTCAGATATTACAGCATTAGCAAACGCAATCACTACAAAGACGGGATTAATTACTTATTCAGGCCCACACTTTTCTACATTTGGAATGAAAAAAGAATTTGAATATAACTTGGAGTATTTCAAAAAGTGTTTGATGGAGGAGTCTGAGTTTGTGGTAGAGCCTTCAAAAACATGGAGTGATGATGCATGGTACAGAGATCAAGAAAATAGAACTCTAGAAAGTAATGACGGATTTATAGTTTTAAATGAAGGTGATGCTGAGGGTATAATTTTTGGTGCTAATTTGGGCACCTTTAATCTACTACAAGGAACTGAATTTATGCCAGATATTTCAGATTCGATTCTTTTTGTAGAAGATGATGATATGGCTGGAAATAATATGGGGGTTGAGTTTGATAGAAATTTACAATCATTAATTCATCAGCCCAATTTTGACAAGGTAAAAGCTTTGATAATTGGAAGATTTCAAAAAAATACAGATATGACTATTGAAAAATTAAAATATATAATAAATACAAAAAAAGAATTACAAAATATACCAATTATTGCAAATCTAAATTTTGGTCATACAAATCCTATTATTACGTTTCCAATTGGAGGAACGGCAAAATTGTCAGCTAGAGAAAATAATATAAATTTTGAAATATTAAAACACTAAGTTTCAAAGATTATTAAATCGTGTTAAATAAAAATTATTTTATGCAAAATTTTGAAAAAAAAGAATTTGAATTATTAGAAGAAAAAAGGCGTATAAGAGATAGCGTTGCTGGGATATTTTCATCTCAAGATTTTAAACTTGGAAAAGAAAAGGTTTGTAATCAATTTGTTTTATCAAATGGGGGGGGAGTGATTAATAGCAATGAAGATGAGAATGGTATTGTTAAAATTATATTGAACTTGAAAAATGGAGTAGTACTTGATTTTAGTAATTTATTGCCAGATGGATGGAAATTTGTTTCTCCTACATTTCTGATAAAATCTGGGAAAGAAAAAGTAGCCGGTGTTTGGTCTGCCAATTTAGAACAAAAAACAATTTCAGTAGGAGAAATTAAGGGAACGGAATCTGTTTTTGCTCTTTTGCACGAGATAGGACATGCATTAGATAAAGAAAAAATGAAAAAAGCAAACGAGGTATATGAAAATTATGGAGAATCAAGATCATTTAATTCTTTTTCTTCTTCCGCAGAAAGAGTTGCTTGGGCAAATGCAATAAATTTAATGCGTAAACTTCGTGATGATGGAATAAATCTTTTTGAATTTATAGGTTGGGAAGACTTTAGATCATTTATGTATAAGAGCCTGGCGGATCATAGAATTGTGGCATCTCTAGATGAAATACAATCGGCAAAAGAAACTCAAAAGTTTGTAGAAAAATTAGGAGGTCATTATAAGTTTGAGGATGTGGATATAGAATATTTAAAAAAATTATTTGATAAAAATATTAAAGATTATTAAACCACAATAGATATATGGAAGAAGTAAAAAAAAGAGTTGGTGTAGGATTTGGAGTTATGATTTATAAGGACGGTAAAGTTCTCTTGGGTCAAAGACATGAAGACCCAGAAAAAGCATCAAGCGAGCTTCATGGAGAAGGAACATGGACAATGCCGGGAGGAAAATTGCATTTTGGAGAAACTCCTGAAGAGGGTGCAAAAAGAGAATTAATGGAAGAAACTGGAATGACTTCTAATTCTTTGAAGCTTATTAGTCTTACAAATGATATGGTTTCTGATGCACATTACATAACACTTGGATTTTTGTGTGAAGATTTCGAAGGTAGTCCATCTGTTATGGAACCTGATGAGATTACAAAATGGGATTGGTTTAGTCTTGATAATTTACCAAGTCCAATGTATAAGTCCTCACAAAAAGTTATTGATCATTTTTTAAGTAATAAAATTTATTAATTTTTTTATGTCTATTTTATATAAAGATGCTGTGTATGGAGAAATAGAGATCACTGATCCAGTAATTTTGGATTTGATAAATTGTCCCACCATTCAAAGATTAAAAGAAATAGATTCCGCTGGTTATTATGAACCATTTTTTCCAGGAACAAGAAGGTCTAGATTTTCACATTCGATTGGGGTTTATTTACTTCTCAAAATTTATGGAGCATCAATAGAGGAGCAGATTGCGGGACTTATCCACGATGTATCTCATTCTGCTTTTTCTCATTGTATTGATTATGTATTACAATTTGATTCTCCAGAAAAACAGGATCATCAAGATAATATTTTTGAAAATTTTGTAAAGAAATCTGAAATTCCAGAAATACTAGCAAAACACAATTTTGACTTAGAATATATTTTGAACGATTATAATTTTCCACTCAAAGAAAAAAATGTACCAGATTTGTGCGCAGATAGAATAGATTATTCTCTTAGAGATGCTATTGTAGTTGGAGAAATAAAAGATGTTAAATATTTTATTGATAATTTAATAGTGAAGGATAGGGAATGGGTCTTTAAAGACTTTGAAAGTGCAAAAAAATTTGCAGAATTGTTTTTGAAAATAAATGTTGTATACTATTCTGGAATTCCATCTGCAGTAATGTTTCAAACCGTTGGAGATTATCTAAAATATGCACTTCAGGTGAACTATATTATAGAGACTGATTTGTATAACACAGACGCAACGCTTCTTGCAAAGATAAACCCATATTTAGAAAAAGATGCTAGACTCAATCTTTTGTTTGAAAGAATGAATAATAGAGTAGCTTATAAAAATGACAAAAATGATTATGACGTGAGAGTTGTTTGTAAATCTCGTGTTGTAGATCCATTTTGTGTCCATGAGAATATTATAAAAAGGGTTTCAGAAATTGAACCAAGCTGGGCTGACGTGATAGAGAAAGAATTAAAACCAAAAGAATATTTTTTGAAATTTGAAAAATAATAAATAATAAAATCCCGCCAAGGCGGGATAAAAACAAAATTATGTTTTTTAAACACAAACACAAGTTAACGTTTGGATACTTATGGAAAAACATTGTCACAATAACCGGCATTGTTTTGGTGTGGCGAGGAATTTGGCACGTATTAGATGGGATTGATATTAGATTTTTTAATGGAAGTCATTTTTGGACTGGCTTTGTTGGAGTTATTATAGGAATAGTTATTTTATATATACCTGATAAAAATTTGAAGGAAATAGAAAAATTGTAGACGAAGGATAAATAATAAAGGGTGAAGTGTAAGTTTTGAAGGATGAAGTTTTGGGTATTTATAATTAAATAAAACAAATTGTATGAAAAGCGATTTAAAAAATCCAGATAATAATCTGGTAGAAAGAACTTTTAGGTTTGCGCAAAATGTTATTAATTTGTGTAGATCCATTGATCAAAATATAATAACAAGACCAATAATTTCACAATTAATTAAATCTGGAACAAGTGTCGGCGCAAATTATAGGGAAGCACAGAATGCGTGTTCTAGGAAAGATTTTAGAAATAAATTATATATTTGTAAAAAAGAAATTTCAGAAACAGAATATTGGTTAAGATTATTGAAAGAATATGATTTTTCAAAAATTAGTTTGTTAGAAAAAGAAGCTCAAGAATTGACACTTATATTTGGTAAATCAATTTCTTCTATCAATAAAACATTATAATTCTTACTTCAAACTTTATCCTTAATAATTTAACATTCATTATAATTCTTACTTCAAACTTTATACTTAATCACTTAACATTATGTGTGGAATAATAGGATACATTGGAAAAAAACAAGTCGCTCCAATATTAATTGCAGGACTAAAACGTCTTGAATATCGCGGTTATGATAGTGCTGGTATTTGTGTTTTGGAAAATAATAGTTTAAGTACTATTAAAAAGCGAGGACATATTGCAGAGCTCGAACAAGAACTTAATTCTCGAGAAGTAATAGGGACTATTGGTATTGCTCATACAAGATGGGCTACTCATGGTGAGCCAAATGAAATAAATGCTCATCCTCATTATGATTGTACTGGTAATATTTCTATAATTCATAATGGGATTATTGAAAATTTTCAAGCACTGAAAAAATTATTAGAGAACGAAGGTCATAAATTTGTATCAGAAACAGATTCAGAGGTTTTGGCACATTTGATAGAAAAATTTTATAGCAGCGATATTGAAAACGCTGTAATAAAAGCATTGAAGCAAGTTGAAGGAACATTTGGTTTAGCAGTACTTTGTAAAAATGAAGAAAAAATAATAGTTGCTCGTCGAGGGTCACCTCTTATTATTGGCGTGGGAGAGGGTGAAGTTTTTGTTGCAAGCGATGCCTCAGCAATTCTTGAATACACCAAACAAGTAATTTATCTAAAAGATAATGAATTAGCAATCTTAAGTCGCGATAATTATGAAATAAAAAATCTTGATGGTGTCTCATGTGATTTTGAAATACAAGAAATTAAGTGGAGTTTGGATGAGATAGAAAAAGTTGGTTTTAAACATTTTATGCTTAAGGAAATTTTTGAGCAACCAAGGTCAATAGAAAATACGCTTCGCGGAAGAATAAATGGAGGCAAAATAAAATTATCTCTAAACTTCAATCCAAAAAGTATAAATAGAATTATCATTACAGCATGTGGAACAAGTTGGCATTCGGCTCTAATAGGAAAATATTTGATAGAGAAAATTGCAAAAATTCCCGTTGAAGTTGATTATGCTTCAGAGTTTCGCTACCGTGATCCTATTATAAGAAGCGATGATTTGTTTGTAGTGATTTCTCAGTCAGGTGAAACAGCAGATACATTAGCGGCTCTAAGGCAGGCTACAGTTTGCGAGACATTAGGAATAGTAAATGTAGTGGGCTCTACTATTTCAAGAGAAGTAAAATCAGGAATATATCTTCATGCAGGACCAGAAATCGGTGTAGCAAGCACAAAAGCTTTTACGTGTCAGGTGACTGCAATTATTCTTTTAGCATTATATATTAGACAAGAATTAGGAATGGAAATAGATAATAGATTAATAGAAGAATTTATTATAATACCTGAGAAAATAAAAATTATTTTAGATAAAAGCGAAAAAATAAAAGAATTGTCATACAATTTTATAGATGCAAAAAACTTTTTATATCTTGGTCGAGGAGTAAATTTTCCAGTTGCTCTTGAAGGAGCTCTTAAGCTCAAAGAAATTTCTTATATTCATGCAGAAGGATATCCAGCAGCAGAGATGAAACATGGACCAATAGCTCTTATTGATGAAAATATGTTTGTTGTATTTATTGTAAACAAGGGTGAGATTTTTGAAAAAGTAGTAAGTAATATGCAAGAGGTAAAAGCACGTGGAGGAAAAATAATTTGTATTACAGATTGCCCAGAAGAGGAGATGATAAAGAAGTTATCAAGCTTTATAATTACGGTGCCGCAAATCCATGAAGAGTTATCACCACTTATAAATGTAATTCCACTTCAGTTGATGAGTTATTATGTTGCTGATGCAAAAGGAATTAATGTTGATAAGCCAAGAAATTTAGCAAAGTCGGTCACGGTAGAATAGTTTTGAAGTATAAAGTTTGAAGTTTGAAGGAATGGTTTTATAAATTAGCTTCTCGACTTCTTTCCGCTTCGCGGAACTTCGCTCGAAGACTGATTAGTTTCAGTATTCGAACGTAGTCCCCGAGCAACGTCGAGGGGTTGGAGTCGAGAATCTGAAACTTTTAATAATCAAATATTAAAAATTATGAAAAAAATTTGTATATTTGGAGATAGCGTTGTTTGTGGTGAAGGAGACGATATTGGTGGTGGATGGGTTAATAGACTGGCAAATCATTTTAAAGATTTTGAAATTTTTAATTTGGGAATTGATGGCGGAACAATATTGAGTATTCAAGAGATATTTGAAAAAGAAATAAAAGAAAAGAATCCCGATACTATTATTTTTGAAGCAGGTGGAAATGATAGCGCTTATGATAAAGAGGCTCACGAATTTTTGACAAATGAAGATGAATTTGAAAATATCGTAAGAAATCTTATTGTTCAAGCACAAAAACATGTAGAAAATATTTTTTTTATTGGATTTACAAATTGTGATGAAAAAAGAACTATGCCAGTTTCTTGGTGTAATCTATGTTATGAAAATAAAAATATTCAAAAGTATAATGAGATTATAAAAAATGTTTGTGATGAAAATGGAGTTTTGTTTATTGATACATATGGGGTATTAGAAAATGATGATTTTGCAGATGGTCTTCACCCAAATTCATCGGGGCATGAAAAGATATTTGAAAAAATTAAAGACTCGTTTAAATTTTAGAATATAGATTTTGAAAATTAGCTTCTCGACTTCTTTCCACTTCGCGGAACTTCGCTCGAAGACTAATTAGTTTCAGTATTCGAACGTAGTCCCCGAGCAACGTCGAGGGGTTGGAGTCGAGAATCTGAAACTTTTAATAATAAAAACTAAATACTAATTGATGCAACTTCAGCTACAACAATTATTCAAAGATTTTGATAAACTCCATTTAAAACATGGGGATTGTAATTATCACTCAATATATGGAGCGGGATGTATAAAAAGTCCGAAGTTTATGTTTGTTTTTATGAATCCAACGGGAAGAAATATTTCAGCTAATAAATCTTGGCGAGGTATAAGAGCCCCTTGGATTGCTACAAAAAATGTTTGGAAAATATTTTTTGAGCTTAATATGATATCAAAGAAAAGTTTTGATTTTATTAAAAGCGCCAAAGCAAATGATTGGAATGTGGATTTTGCAAATAATCTTTATGAAGAAATTGCTAAAAACAAAGCTTATATCACAAATCTTGCAAAGTGCACACAAATTGATGCAAGGCCATTAAAAGACTATGTATTTAAAGAGTATTTAGAATTAATTTTTAAAGAAATAGATATAATAAAACCAAAATATATTGTAAGCTTTGGTAATCAAGTTAGTTCTATATTACTAGGTAAAAATATTAGTATATCAAAATTAGAAAAAGAATTTGAAATATTATTAGTTAAAGATAAAAAATATAAAGTATTTCCTACTTATTATCCAGTTGGTCAGGGAATGAGAAATATGCCAAAGGCAATAAGTAAAATAAAAAGCATAAAATAATGCAAGAAGTAAAAGTTTTAGTAAAATTAAACGACAGCATAGAGGAAGCAAAACAAAAGCTTTCTAATTTTAAGTTTTTAGGCACCAACGAAACAGATGAGGGCGAGGAGTATGCATATTCAACATATTTTTATAAAGTTATATTAAAAGATAAAAAAGATTTAGGTTTGTTCCTTGAAGTAGAAGCATTGGACTTAGATGAGGACTCTAAAGATAAAGATTATATATCAAAAGTAAAACATTTTATCAAAAAATTTATCAAAGCTATTGGCTTTGAATTTGAAGAAATATAATTTATGCAAAATAATTTTATATAAATTAAATATAAATATATGTTAGAAATACCAGGAAATGACATTGTTGATAATAAAAAAAATAAACAACAACAAGAACGAAAAAAGTTAGATAAACTTGAACTTGATGAAAGTGGTAACTATAGTAAACCCACAGAAGATCAAAAAGAAAAGTTTAGTACCGCATTAAGAGAATTGTCAGAAATTTTTGAGAATGCTAATTTTCCTTGGTATCTTGATGGGGCAATGAATATTTCAATTTATTTAGGTGATCAGATTAGACAACATAAGGATATAGATATAAGCATATTTAAAGAAGATCTTGGTAAGCTAAATAATTTATTGAAAGGTAAGGGTTTTGGTGTTTTTATAATTTCTGAAGAAGGTAATAAACAAATGTTGAGACTGCTAGATGTGGAGGAGTTATTAAAATTAGCATCATATCACCTTTGTATCAAAAAAATAGATTCAAACGGTATTATTCAAGATCGTGAAGACAGCTTATTTAGTAATGTAGATCTTCATGTGCACGACAGGGATGAAAATGGAAATACGATAATAAATTATAGTGGCTCTAAATTTTCTAAAGAGTATTTTAAGCAAATTCAGCACGAGCTTCCAAATAATAAGACAATAAACCTTTCTCATCCAGCCATCGTCTTCTATCATAAGCTATATGCATATGATAAGATAAATAGACCATACGATCTTTTGGATTTAGAAAAACTTGCGCCTAAGCTAGAGACAAAAGATTTTGAAATGTTGAGGGGTGTTGTGGAGTCTGAATTTGAAAAAAGAATAGATCAGATTAGGCAGGTATTTGAAAGTCTTTGGCAATTTTTAACCCCAATTTTAGAGCTTAGCAAAGATGGTGCGACTATCAAACAAAAATTATTACAACACTCAGAAATAACAAAGAAAATAAATATTAAAGATCAAAAAACAATAGATTATGTAGATATAATTTCACAATATATTTCTGAAAATAGTAATATATCAAAAGAAGATTTTATTAATAAGTCACTTGAGATCACAAAACCACTTGAATGGCTTCAAGAAAGAATGAAGATTTTAATGGATTTAGAAAAGATAAAACTTAATGGATAGCTTTATGCAAAATAAAAACGAAAAAGATATAATCCTTATTTTAGATGGTGGATGTATGAGAGGAGTCTTTAATGCTGGTGTTGCTTCTCAATTTCTAAAAGATGGAATGCACAGAAGAGTAGATAGTATTTATGCTATTTCAGCAGGCGCACACAATGCAGCTTTTTTTATTTCAAAAGATTACAAAAAAGGATCTAGTGTTTATTGGGAAGATCTAATTAGTGGTTCATTTTTGTATAACAATATATTTATAGGAATATTGAAGCTCCTCGTGAAAATTTTTAAAAAAGATACAGAGTTAGATAAATTAGTTGATGTGGATTATGTAGTAAATGTTGAGAAAACAACAAAAAAATTAGATGTTCAAGGCGTTTTAGAATCAGATATTAAATTTTTTGTAAAAGTTTTTAATGTTAAAACAAGAAAAGAAGAATATCTCAATGCAAAAGAAAATATTTTTGAAAAGCTTAGAGCATCATCGTCTCTTCCACCATTTTATCCAAAGCGTGTAAAACTAAAACATATGAATTATTTTGATGGTAATACTTTTGCCCCAACAATAGATCTTTATATGAAAAAAATAATAGAAAATAATAAGGATAAAAAAATTATTTTGATTTCCAATACACCAGTTAGCGGATTTGGAGCTTTCAAAAAGATATTAGAAGATTTGATATTGGGATTTTTATTATTAGTATATTTTAGAAGGGTGTTTGTAATAAAAAGAACAATATCTAAAATTAAATATAATAGGCTAAAAGAATATTCAAAATTTTCTAATCTTTATGTTATTAGTCCAGATTTTTTCTTCTCCCCATTTTGCCAAAGCAAAAAAAGATTGTTAAAATTATATTATCATGGTATAGAAAAAGCAAAAAAATTTAATTTTAATAATAAAATAGTTTAAAAATTAATTTATTCCGCAATGGCGGGAAAACAAAAACTATGAAAAAGACCATAGGAGTAGGATTGCTCGCAGGGTTATTTATGACACTAATAAGTTTTGTTTTTAGCATGTTGATAGGATTTGTGTTACCACAGATTCCAAAAGAATATGCCAATACAAATGTTTTTAGAGCATGGAGCGATCCACTTATGTATTTATTTTTTATTTGCCCATTTATTACTGGTATCATTTTTGCGTTTCTTTGGGAAAAACACAAAAATTTATTACCAGGTGCAACTTCTTATCAAAAAGCCCTTAAGCTTACAATGATTTATTTTGTATTTTCTGTTATTGGTATGACTATAAATTATTCTACATTTCAGGTATCTTTTCTTATGACAATAAATTGGATAATAAGTGTATTTTTACAATCATTGATTGGTGCAAAAGTGATTTCAAAGATGATCAAATAATGTCCGTGTTTTAATTATTTTGTATAAAAATAAATATAAATAATAAAAATAATCAAAAAAAATGTTAACTTATTTTTTGTTTGCAGTTGGTATAATTTTGCTTATAAAAGGCGCTGATTGGCTTGTCGATGGTTCATCATCTTTGGCTAAAAAATTGGGCGTTCCTACCATTGTAATTGGCCTTACAATAGTTGCATTTGGAACATCAATGCCAGAGTTGGTCGTAAATGTTATTTCAGCTATAAAACACAACGGAGGAATAGCCTTTGGAAATGTTATTGGAAGTAATATAGCAAATATATTATTGATTTTGGGTGTTTCAACTTTAATTTCCGATATAAAGGTTCAGAAAACAACAACATGGAAAGAAATTCCATTTTCTTTTTTAGCGATAGTGGTGCTTTTGATTTTTGCAAATACCATGTTTTTAGATAATATATCTATTAATGTAGTAACTAGATTTGAAGGTATGATTTTGCTGTTGTTTTTTGCTATATTTTTATATTATGTTTTTGAGCTTTCTAGAAAAAAGAGCATTGATATATCTCATGATGATATTGAGATAAAAAAGCATTCTTCTCTACAGATATTTTTATTAATTTTTGGCGGATTATTTTGTTTGTATATGGGGGGGAAGTGGACTGTTGAGGGGGCTATACAAATAGCCAGATATTTTGGGCTCAGTGAATATTTCATTGGTCTTACAATAGTTGCCGTTGGCACGTCTTTGCCAGAGCTTGTTACTTCAATAATAGCATCACTGAAAAAACACAACGATATAGTTATTGGAAATGTTATCGGAAGTAATATTTTTAATATTTTTTGGATACTTGGTCTCACTGCTCTTATATTTCCGTTTGCAATACCAGTTAATGTTAATTTTGACTTAATAGTTCTTTTATTGACTACAATTCTGTTGTTTTTATTTATGCTTATTGGTAAGAAGCATAGGCTTGAGAAATGGCAGGGAATTATATTTTTGTTAATGTATGTTTTGTATATTATATTCTTGATTAAAAGAGGTTAAATCATTTTTTTGAGTGAAGTCGGGTCTACGGTATGTCGCAATGGCGTGCGTATGACCCGACTTTTTGTTTGCCCAAAAATCTGATAAAATGGATATGGTGTTAATATTAATAAATAGTAATAAAAATATGAATAAAATCAACAAAATACTTAAAATTTCCTTATTTGGAATTTTGTTTTTATTTTCTTTCAATTTAGCAAGCGCAAAAGATTTGAGTGGAAGATTCTGGCTAGACGTAGAAAATAGAGGGGCTATCTGGTATATAAATCCAGATGATGGAATAAAATATGAAATCAAAACCTCAAATGCTTTTGAAACTTTTGGTTCTATTGCTAAGAAAGTTGATGACAAGGATCTAAGTAATAGCAAAATTACAAATTCTTTAAAAGGAAGAATCGTATATACAAATCAAAGCAAGAAGTATATTTATATTAATCTAGTTGGAAAAAGATATGAGTTAAATCAAAACAATTTGCTTCAAACATTGAAGCAAATTTCTACTGGAATAAAAAGCAATGATTTAAACGCATCTACCCCCATCAAAGCTAGCGCCACGATAAACCTTAAAATAGATACAGCACAAGATCCATATTTAGATAAAATTACAAGTATTTGGAATTTGTTAAAACAAAAATATGCAGGATCTGTAGATCTTGAAAAAGCATCGCAAGGCGCAATAGATGGAATGCTTAAATCATTAGGAGATGACTATACAACTTTTTTTACAGCAACATCATCTACTAGCTTTATAGATGATTTAAATGGAAATTTTGAAGGAATTGGGGTTGAAATTAGTTCGAAGAATAATATTATTACAATTGTATCAGTTTTGCCTAATACCCCTGCCGAACGTGCAGGATTAAAAAATAATGATATTATCTCAGCAATAGATGGAAAAAGCACAGCTCTTATGAACACAGAGGATGCAAGTAAGCTAATAAGGGGAAAAGCTGGCAGTGAAGTTGTTCTTACAATTACAAGAGCTGGAAATCCGTTAAGCATTAGTGTGATTCGAGGATCTATTCACTATGATAGTGTAAGCACGTCATCAATAGAATATGGTATTACTTATATTAAGATGAGATCTTTTAGCTTGAATAGTCCAGAATTAATGAATAAAGTTGCAGACCAGATATTGGTAAGTAATAGCAAGGGAATTATTTTAGATCTTCGTGGAAATCCGGGTGGATATTTGGATGCAGCTATAAAAATTGCAGGGCTTTGGATAGACAATGGTGTTGTGGTAAAGCAAAAAACAAAAGACCAATCAGAGCCAGTTGATATAAAATCGTCAGGAGTAGCAAAATTGAAAAATAGCAAAATTGTAGTTTTAATTGATGGTAGATCTGCGTCTGCTTCTGAAATTTTAGCGGGAGCACTTCAAGATTATGGAATTGCAAAAATAGTTGGAGAAAAAACGTATGGCAAGGGTAGTGTTCAGGATTTTAATACATTAAATGATGGATCATCAGTGAAGATTACGGTTGCAAAATGGTTTACGCCACGTGGTAGAACTATTGATAAGGTTGGAATTGTGCCAGATTATGATATTTCAAATGATCTAAATTTAAATATAGATTCACAATTAAACAAGGCTATAGAATTATTAAGATAGCATCTAGCTATTAATAGTTGAACAATAAATTAATTTTCTAACCTACTAACCTACTAATCATATGGAAGACACAAAAGAATTAAATATCAAAAAATTATATAGATCTCGTGAGGATCGTATGATTTTTGGAGTATGTGGAGGAATGGCAAAATATTTTGATGCAGACTCAACACTTATTAGAGTAATATTTATTTTGCTTGTATTTGCAAATGGAGTCGGCTTGCTTATGTATTTTATTTTTGCAATTCTTATTCCACTTGAACCAGGTATAGCTGACGAAAGCAAGACAGAGGAATCAAAAGAATTAATTACTCAGCTAAAAAAGAAAAATAGATATATGTCCAAGATAATGTTTGGCATTATTTTGATTTTGATAGGACTATTTTTTGTGCTCGATAGATATTTTCCAATAAGTTTTTATATGAGATGGCTCAGTATTAAGAGTCTATGGCCATATGTAATAATTATCTTAGGTCTTTATCTTGTTTTCAAAAATACAAAAATTAAATAGCTTGCTATAAGATATAATTTTATGAAATTAGATTTTTCAGAGAGAATTTTGCTAGGTCTTACTGGCTGGACTGCAAAAAGTGTTATCACAAAAATTAAAGACGTTGACAAAAGAGGCATAACAACGGCTGCTCTTTTTATGGAAATTATCAAAGACAGAGAGGATAGAGAAAAGATTTATTCGGCTTTAAAAAAATCAAAAATCAAAAACATTCCACTCGTTCATATTAGACAAGACATGACACGTGATGAAATTGAATTTTTGAAAGAAAATTACAAATCTAAATATTTTACTATTCATGAAGAGCATTTTTCTCGTATTCCAATATTGAAAGGACATTATAAAAATCTGTATCTAGAATTAAATACAGATAATTTTGTTTCAAAGAAAATCAAAGTAGAAAAAATAGGTGGATTTTGTATAGACCTGTCACATTTTAAAGTGGAAGAGCAAAAATGGACAAAAGAATTTTTGTATGTTTTATCTAAAAAAGATAAAAAAGTTTTTGGATGCAATCATTTGAATGGTTATTCATACAAAAAGAATCGTGATTTGCACACTGTTAAGAAATTGTCAGATTTTGATTATCTAGTTACATTGCCAAAGTTTTTGTTTGGAGAAGCAATAGCAATAGAAGCTTTCAATAATATAGAAAGTCAAATAAAATTCAAAAAATATTTGGTAAAATTTTTAAATCAAAAATTCAACAAATGACAGAAGCAAATAAAATAAAAAATAGACTGAAATGTTTTATAAGACCCGAAAAGGTTTCTATTTATCAAAACTTTTTTAAGACAGGTGTGGGTCAATATGGTGAAGGGGACATTTTTTGGGGTATTACAGTTCCAGATCAGCAAAGGGTTGTAAAAGAATTCAAAGATGTATCCCTTGATACTATTTTAGAACTTCTAACTAGTAAAATTCATGAACATCGCCTGACCTCTGTTATGATGTTGACTTATAAATTTCAAAAATCAGACAAGAAGATGCAAGAAACCATCTATAAACTATATCTAAAGAATGCAAAGTTTATAAATAACTGGGATCTCGTTGATTCAAGTGCTCATATAATAGTTGGTGGGTATTTGTATGAAAACAAAATTGAAAGAACAATTCTAGAAAAATTAGCAAAATCAAAAAATCTTTGGGAAAAAAGAATTTCAATTATTGCAACATATTATTTTATAAGAAAAGGGGAGTATAAGGATACTTTTAAAATTTGTGAAATGTTAATTAATGATTCTCATGATTTAATTCACAAAGCTTGTGGATGGATGCTTAGAGAAGTAGGAAAAAGAGTGGATCAGAAAAAAGAAGAAGAGTTTTTGGATAAATACTATAAGAATATGCCACGTACAATGTTAAGATATGCAATAGAAAGATTTGAAGAGAAGAAAAGGCAATATTATTTAAAAAAATAGTTATAATAATAAAAATAAAACCACCCAAGCTTTGTGCTTTGGGCGGTTTGTTTTTTTATTAGAACGTTCTCTTCGGAAAAGATTTGTCGCGTATATTTTTGCCACAATATCTATCTCCTTCAATACAAGAGCCGTTTCCATGACAATGCGGGCTAAATATATCCACTATATGATTCAACGGAGATTCTTTTAATTGATTTATGAGCTGAATGGCAAGTTGATACATTTCTTCTTGAGTACAAAAACAAGATCTTTTTAGCACCTCATGAATAGTGGCATTGAGCGAGGAGTTTTCTGCGTATGATACCATAGCTCCATATGGAGCAAGTATCATAGCAAGAAATGGTGGTAGATTTTTGCCAACCCTTATCCACTCGTTCATTATCTTTAATCCAGAATTTTTAAGTCCAAGATTTTTGGCAATCGGCGGTAAGTAAAATGATCCAGTAAATTTTGGATCAGATCTGCTCACTGTTCTGTGTCTTTGTTTTTGACCAAGACCTATTAAAGAAAGACTTACAGTGGTGTCAATTCTTGCTACATTGTTTTGCATGTATTTTTGTTTAAAATGTAGTAAGTCTACGGGGGTTATGTCTTTTTTTTCAGGCCTTACTGCAAGTAGCGCATTTGTTATTCCATTTATAACGATGCTTGGATTTTCTGCTATAGAACAAACATCCGGCATCATTATTGAGTATTCTTCGTTTTCTCTTTGAAATAGATATTCTAAGTCAGGAGCTTTTTCGAGTAACAAATTTGCCATTTCTTGAGTAATTTGTCTTGCGATTTCATTTGGCGCAGATCTGTAAATAGAGGCAAGAGTTATAATATCAATAGTAAATCCAAGACCAGAAGGAAATATCACAGGAAGAAATGCCCTTATTTGTTCTCTAGCAAATTTAGGTGCATTTTTTTTGATATATTCTTCGTTAGCGTGAGGTCTTTCCTGCAAAAAAATTTCTTTTACAAGATCCTTTGCATTTGTAAGACTACTATTAAAAATTCTGAAACACAGTTCGAGATAGTTTTTGATATTATTTAGATTGTCATTTTCCAGTTTTGGGTAGAATTCCTTAATCATGTTAAGAATTTCTTCGGCATCAGAGCCTTTGAACATGTCACGACAAAATCTTCCAGATCTTTGACTCGTGTTATAAAATGGGTGTGTGTGGAGCCAAAACGTTACTAGTCCAACAGGAATTCCTTCTATGTCATAGTTAAGATAATAATGTTCAAAGACAGAATGGTGACCAGGATTAAAAGTTGTGCTTTCTAAATCTATCATGTCGCCAAGTTTCGGGATTTCTGCTCCATAACATCTTTTTGCCATGTATGCAGCGAGCTCTTTTGGGTCAATATTTGTAGTCCCAAGAAGTTTTACACTTATTGTTTTCATTAGTTCCTCCTAATTTGAGTATTATTTGAATTAATCTTATAGAATATAAAATATTTGTCAATCAATAAGATGTTCTTCTTTTACGCCTCCGAAAAATGAAAATATAAGGGCAATAGACCCCAGTATTATAAAGGTAAAGTTTAGCGACCAATCAGTTAAGTATCCTACAAAAGGATTTACCGCAGCTTGGAAAAATCTATTAAACATAGAAACAGAGGAAAGCACCGTTGCTCTATTGCCAGATTCAATAAATTTGTTCATGTAGTTTGAAATACTTGGATATCTTCCATAACCAAATCCTACTCCTATTATTACAGCAGTGATTACAATAAATACATTATTTGATATTCCACAGATGATAAGTGAAGCACCTACAATTATTGAACTGACCAGTAGTGCTTTTCTTTTTGATCCTAAGAATTGTTCAAATCGTATGAAGTTGTGAATAATAAAAATTTGAGCAAGACACTCTAGCGCATGAATAAATCCAAAATATTTTATATCTACTCCAAGATTTTTCATTGCAAGCTGATATAGCCATATAATAAAATATGTTGCAACGGTAATCACAATGAAATCCAGTGTAAGAATTCTAAGTGTTTTGTGTCGCACAAGATACATAAAACCAGTTTTCATAGTTTTGATGTACCTTGAAGATTCATTTCTTTTGTTTATAGAAGGTTCTTTGAGAGATAGTACAAAAAATAATGCAATAAAAGTTGGAATAGAGCTTAGTAACATAGGAAACTGAAGACCAAAGTATTTTGCAAATATTGATCCAATAGGAGCTGCAATCATTATTCCCGCCATGTGCCAAGAATTAAATTTTGTAAGTACTTTTTTTGATTCATGTTCTTTGCCAGATTCTTTTAGAGAGTCATAAACAATTGCCTCGTCAGCACCAGAGGAAAGCGCTACACCTAGTGCAAACAAAAATTCAGCAAGCATGAATATATAAAAATTTGCAAAACTTCCATAGACGATAGGAGCAATTGTTAGAAATATACACGACATTATAATAGATGTTTTTCTACCCAAGTGATCAGCAATAGCCCCTGTTGGAACCTCAAGTAAAAAGACACATATCACGAAAAAGGATTGGAGTATCATAATTTGGGCAAAACTAATATGAGCCCAATCTGTAAAAAAAGGAACAAGCACAGCGCTCATAAAATGCATACCTGTGAGAAACTGATAAAAGTATATTTTATTTATATTTGATAATAATTTATTGTTGTTTTCCATATATATTGGTTTAAAAAATCTCGGTTTTCCGAGATATTGATATTATAAGTGTTTTGTTATATATAAATTATCTCGGGTTAATAATCAAAAAGACTGGGTATGTTGTAATAACCATGTTGTGTTGACCAAATTTTTTCATTAAATTATTCATGATTATAATTTACCATAAAGGGTGTTATTACGTCAAGTATTGTGGGTTGCTCAAACCTCTTTATTGATATAATATAAATTATATGAGTCAAATTACAGAGGACATAAAATCAAGAATAGACATAGTTGACCTTATCAGCGAATACATGCCACTTACTCAAGCTGGCAGTAATTTTCGTGGTCTTTGTCCGTTTCATAGGGAAAAAACCCCATCTTTTATGGTATCTCCTGATAAGCAGATATTTCATTGTTTTGGATGTTCTGCTAGCGGGGATATTTTTGAGTTTATCAAAAAAATAGAAAGCGTAGAGTTTCCAGAGGCGCTTCGTGTATTAGCAGACAAGGCAAATGTAAAAATAGACTATAACTATAATCCTGATTTATCAAACAAAAAAACAAGAATACTTGATATTTTGAAAGAGTCTGTGGATTATTATCATGATAAATTACTTCAAAGTGATGATGCAAAAATAGCAAGAGACTACTTAGCAAAAAGAGAAATAGAAAAAGAAACTAGTGACTTATTTGGTCTTGGCTATAGTAGCGAAGCTTGGGATGATTTATATAATCATTTGAAAAGTAAAAAATTTGAAGATGCAGATATTGAATCCGCGGGCATGATTATAAAGTCTGACAAAGGATATAAGTTTTATGATAGATTTCGTGGAAGGCTTATGTTTCCAATAAGCAATGCATTTGGTCAGGTAGTCGGTTTTACTGCAAGAATTCTGACAAGTGATCAGACACAAGCAAAGTATATCAATAGTCCTCAGACAATGGTTTATGATAAAAGTAATATTTTGTATAATATTGATCTTGCAAAAAATGAAATCAAATCAAAAGGATATACAATTCTAGTAGAGGGAAATATTGATGCAATCTCATCATACGTAAGTGGCGCAAAAAATGTTGTAGCAACTTCAGGAACCGCTCTTACAATAGAACAGGTAAAGCTTCTCAAGAGATATTCAAGTAATTTGATGATTGCCTATGATGGAGATAGTGCAGGACTCAAAGCAACTTTTAGAATTATCGACAATGCACTTTCACAGAGCATGAATGTCAAAATTATATCTTTGCCAAAGGACATTGATCCAGATAATTTGATAAAAGAGGATAAGGCAAAATGGTTTGAGGCTATAAAGAATGCTAAGCCAATAATGGATTTTGTTTTTTCAAAAGTTTTATCCTCTATAAATTTTTCAGATATATTTGCAAAAAAACTAGCTATTCAAAAACTTTTGGCTTTTATAGCAAAGTTTAGAGATGAAATAGAGAGGGAAAGCTATTTGAAAAAATTAAGTGAAATAGTAGATATAGACTATCAAATGTTGAAAAGCAAGGTAACTGAAGTATTATCAAAGAACATTCAAAAAGAAGATACTAAAGTCGCTTTCAAAGCCTACCTACCAATAGAAAAAGACAAGAAACTAGAATTTTTGAAGAAGATATGTGCTCTTGGAATAGGGTTTTCTAATATATTGGATTATTTAGCTTCAAATTTAGAAGGTGAATTTATAGGTAGCGATGATATTGGTGATCTTTACAAATCGATAATAATATATTATACTAAAAACAATTCGTTTGACTTAGACTTTTTCCGTAATGAGTTTTTTGATGATAAAAATAGTATACTAAATACAGTCATTTTTTTATTTGAAAACGAGTATTCTGATTATGATAGAAACTCTGCCTTTATAGAGGTTCAGCAACTTGTAAAAGATTATAAGAAACTATTTCTCAATGATAGAATGAAGTCTTTGGAGCAAGAGCTTAAGCAAGCAGAGCTTGCCGGGGACAATGACAAAATAGAAAATATCTCAAATGAGTTTACTTTTATTTCAAAACAATTAAAAAATTTATCTTAATTTTGTACATTATATGAATAAAAAAAATAAAAAATTAGTAAAAAAAGTTGTTAAATCAGCTAAAAAAGTAATAAGAAAGACAAGTCCAAAAAAACCAGTTGCAAAGAAAGCTGTTAAGAAAGCTGTCAAAAAAGTAGCAAAAAAAATTATCAAAAAATCTCCAAAGAAAGTGGTAAAGAAAGCTGTCAAAAAAGTAAAGAAAGTTGTTAAGAAAGTCGCAAAGAAATCTGTAAAAAAGGTTGTAAAGAAAGTAGCAAAAAAAACTATCAAAAAACCTTTGAAAAAAGTTGTAAAACAAAAAACACCCAAAACAATACAGAAAAAAACCAAGACAAAGAAGGTGATAGAGCCTATAATAGCTGAGAATGTTGTCTTGCTAGATAAAGAGAGTTTACATAATCTTATGAACAGTGGAAGGAATAGAGGTTTTGTTACTGAGACAGAACTTCTTTATGCTTTTCCAGAACTAGAAGAATATCTTGATAATTATGAAGTATTTTTGGATGATTTAGAAAGAAATAGTGTTGAAATCATTATAAACGAAGTTGGCATTTTGGATTCTAAACCAAATACTCAAAAGGGAGATGGTTTAATAAAAGTTGATTTATCTGGAGCTACATTTGACCTTGGGAAAATATCAGCAGACTCTATTCAGATGTATTTGAGAGAAATTGGAAAAGTTCCACTTCTTTCATCTGCTGAAGAGGTTGCCCTTGCAAAGAGAAAGGAAAGAGGAGATGTGAGTGCAAAAATCCAACTTATCAAAGCAAATCTTCGTTTAGTTGTGAGTATTGCAAAAAGATATACAGGACATTCATTGTCCCTACTAGATTTAATTCAAGAGGGCAATATTGGTTTATTTCGTGCTGTTGAAAAATTTGAATATAGAAAGGGATATAAGTTTTCTACATATGCAACTTGGTGGATAAGACAAGCTATCACTCGCGCACTCGCTGATCAGTCAAGAACGATTAGAATTCCAGTTCATATGGTTGAAACAATAAACAAATTTCAACAAGTTCAAAGACGTCTTATACAAGATCTTGGAAGAGAACCGCTTCCAGAAGAAATTGCATATGAAATGGGAGAAGATATTGAAAAGATTCACAATATAATAAAAATTTCACAGGAGACAGTATCACTTGAGACAAGTATTGGAGACGACGAAGAGGATTCAACATTATCTGATTTTATTGAAGATAAAAAAACCCCATCACCAGACAAGGTTGCAGCTCTTGGACTTTTACGAGATCATGTCCGAGAAATTATTGGTGATCTTACTCCTCGTGAGCAAAAAATACTAGAAATGCGTTTTGGTCTTACAGATGGTATTGCCCATACATTAGAAGAGGTGGGTCAAGAATTTGGTGTAACAAGAGAAAGAATTAGACAAATAGAGGCAAAAGCAATTGAGAAAATTGCTTCAAAGCACAGTATTGCAAAGCTTCGAGATTACTAGTAATTGTGTAATCCCGCCTCGTGGGATTGGTTAATTGGGAAGTATTGATTTTTTGGAATAATTATTCTATAATCTTATTACTTAGAATTTTTAATTTTAAGCTTTAAAGTTCGTATGTTTTGGAAACTTGACATTAGAAATTAAAAAGTATTCCTCGGCCTACCTACATTTCATTCCGGTAGGTAAATAGCTCAGTTGGTTACCTGCCTGCCGCCTGCCTGCCGGTAGGCAGGGCAGGCAGGGAGCGACTTATACATTAAATATATGAAAAGCGAATTTTATGTATATGCAATAAGAAGTATTATTGATAATAGGGTGTACGTTGGTATTTCTAGTGACGTTGAAGCTAGATTAAAATATCATAATCTTGGTAAGGTATTTTCTACAAAAGGATATAGACCTTGGGAGATATTGTATAAAGAGTTCATTGGTAGTAGAATTGATGCGAGAAAAAGAGAAAAATACTTTAAATCAGGTTGTGGAAAAGAGTATTTAAAATCAAAAATAATCCTCGGTAGCTCAGTTGGTTAGAGCGACTGACTGTTAATCAGTAGGTCGTCGGTTCGAACCCGACCCGAGGAGCCATCATTAAACATTGTTAAAAGCAATGTTTTTTGTTTTATTAAAGATAATTTAGTTTTAAGATAGTCGGGTGAGAAGCCTGTCCCGAAACGTTAGTGAGGGAAACCCGACCCGAGGAGCCAACCTATTGCATGTTTCTAGCAACCGGTATTAGACTTAAACAAGCCAATTTGAAAATTCAGTTTGATTTTTTTATTTCCTACCCAAGTCGGACACCGAACTGAGACCCCCAAAACGGGGTGGTACGAGCAACCGGCCTGCCTGCCCTGCCTACCGGCAGGCAGGCGGTAGGCAGGTTTGCGTTGAAAATTAGATAGTATAATAAAAAGCATCTCAAATTTGAGATGCTTTTTTGTGTCTATAATCGAGCCTAGTCAAGCATTTTATCTATAACCCAACTTCTCTGCAACATAATCAATGTCTTTATCACCTCTACCAGATAAGTTGACAATGATAATTTCATTAGAATTCATATTAGGTGCAATTTTAAATGCATGCGCTAATGCATGTGAACTTTCCAGTGCTGGAATAATGCCTTCTAATTTAGTTAGGGTTTGGAAAGCATTTAGCGCTTCTACATCATTTATTGATTCATATGTTACTCTTCCTGAATCTTTTAAATCAGAATGGATTGGTCCAATCCCTGGATAATCTAATCCGGAAGCAATAGAGTGAACTGGTAATGGTTCTCCATTATCAGTTTGCAGTAAATAAGTAAACATACCATGAATATTTCCTGGTTTACCTAGCGTTAGAGTTGCTGCATTATCTCCAGGATTGAAACTTTGTCCACTGGGTTCAATGCCCATCATTTTGACACTTTCATCATCTAAGAATTCATGAAATAAACCAATTGCATTTGAACCACCACCAACACAGGCAATTAAATAATCCGGTAATCTACCTTCTTGTTCTAAAATTTGAACTTTCGCTTCCTTGCCAATAATAGATTGAAAATCTCGGACCATCATAGGAAATGGATGTGGCCCAACTATTGAACCAATTCCAAAGAATATGTTTTCTGGATCTTTTACAAAAGCATCAAAGGCACTATCGACAGCATCTTTTAAGCAGCGTCCACCTGATTTTACAGTTACAACCTTTGCACCCAGTAATTGCATACGAATAACATTTGGACGTTGTTTTAAAACATCAATCTCACCCATATGAATTTCACATTCAATTCCTACAAGTGCTGCTGCTGTAGCTAGTGCTACGCCATGTTGTCCTGCACCAGTTTCTGCTAGTAGTTTAGTCTTGCCCATCCTTTTAGCAAGTAGTGCTTCACCAAGTGTGTGATTTATTTTGTGTGCACCTGTGTGATTTAAATCTTCACGCTTTAAATATATTTTAGCTCCACCTAATTTCTCTGATAAGTTTTTAGCATAATATAGTGGTGATGGTCTACCAACATAATTTTTCAATAGACTCTGATATTCTGTTTGAAAATCAGAATCAGCTTGAGCAAATTTGTATGCCCTAGCTATATCATCAAATATTCGTATTAATGTTGATGGAATAATTTGTCCGCCATATTTTCCAAAGTAACCAAATTGATTAGGAGATTGTTTTAATGATTTTTTCATATAATTTAATTTTAAATATTAAAAGAAACTTAACTTATATATTAAGTCGCCAGGGTTCTGTTGATTTGTTATAAAAATAATAGTGCATAAACTGATTTTTTAAAGTAAATAAAAAACTACCCAATACTTTGGAATAATATTGAGTAGTTTTATGAAAATATTTTAAACAAAAGAGCGTCTACCCAATATTATGGGTAGTCCACCAAGACTTGTTTATTGTTTGAAATCTGTTTGAAACCATATTTTTAGAATATATACATATAATAACACTATTTATAAAATAATCAATGTTTATGGTGTGGTCAACTAGCCACAAAAACTATTAAAGCTTATTTTAAATAGACGCCTCTTATGTTGTGGATAAGTATATTTACAATTCTAATATTAATGCTACTCTAAAAATAGAGGGCTTTATTTAATTTAATTAACCAAAAAAAGTATGAAAAAAATGAACCAAAAAACAGACCTTTTATGCACAGCATAATCCAATAAACATAGATCAGGAGTAAATTTGAGAATAGTCTATATAATAGGCTATTCTTAAGAAAAACATATTTTTGTAACCAAAATTTATTTATTGTTTGGATGGGAATTCCCTTAAAATTTAAATAATAATCCAAAACGATAAATAAAGAAAGGGAACAAGAATATGAAAAAGTTTAATCAAAAAACAGATCTTGCATGTAGTGTTTAATCATTATTAACCTATGGGGCAGAATTATTTTCTGCCCCCGTGTATCAATATGCAATTAATAGAGATAAAATTTTTTTTAAATAGCGATTTTATTAGTACTGAAAAAAATAAGTATAGACTTATTGGTGAAACCACAGAAAAAACAATATTAGTATCTTCTAGAATTAGTGTGTGTAAAAAGTGTGTTCAAAAAAGATTACTTTCTTCAAGTTTTTTTTCTATTAAAAAATATAAGACAACTTCAGAAGAAAATAAAAAAAATATAAGAGAAGTTGTGCAAAAAATATCTAAATATGAAAATCAATTATTTGAATATGAAAAACAGGGTAAAAAAATTATTTTTACAAAAAGACACAATTTAATACCAATACCCGGTTGTAATTGTAAATAACAATGAATAAATTAATAAAAAATTTAAATGATCTAGACTTCTTTGTTGATGCAGATATTAAATGGATAGATGAAATTTTTAGTGAAAAAACTGGTATTATTAATGCCATACTAGAAAGATTTGAATTAAAACGATACAATTTTAAAATGTTTCAATCGTTAACATGTAATGCTAAAATAATATTTGATTTAGATAGGGAAATATCCAGCGGAGGACTTGGGGTAAGCAAAGACAGAAAGAATGCTTTTCTTGCTTGTATAGGAGAATCAATAGAAAGATATTGCTTATCTTATTATAAAGAAGGTAAATTATTATTTTCAAAATTCCAAACATTACCAAAAAGCAAGAGAATTGAAGACTTTCAAATATATACAAATCAACAATACAAGAGAAATAAAATATTTCTTAATCCGAGAACAAAAGCCATTTATTGGGAAAAAATATATTGTATATTTAATAGAAAAAAATATATATATTGGCCAGCTAGTTTAATTTATATGCCATTCAAAAATGAATCTGTTGCTGAAATTTCATCTACAGGGGTATCCGCTCACAAAAATATAAAAAAATGTATAATTGGGGGTATTTTAGAAATAATAGAAAGAGATGCAATAATGATAAATTTCCTTAGAAATCTAAACCCACATGAAATAAATTTAAATACAATTACGGATAAAAACAAAGAATTAATAAGGCTTATAAGAAGAGGATATAAAATTAAGATATATAGGTTGTATAGCGATATAGATATACCTATATTTATGGGTCTAATATGGAGGCAGGGTAAAAACGGAATTCATTACGGAATAGGAGCGTCTGCAGGTTTAAGTTCAGAAATGGCAATAGAAAAGACACTGAAAGAATGCTTGTTCACATATTTTTATGGAAGGTATTTACTTAAACAAAAACCCAAAAATAAAAGACAAATAGATGCGTTATTTAAGCACTTTTTATATTATCAGGGAAAAAATTTTAAGAAGCTATTGTCCCTAATGTCGGTGTCAAAATCTATTAATTATGATAAAATTATAATATCAGAAAAAGAATTGCTGCGGTATTTTAAAAAAAATAAGATCAAAGTATTCTTTAAAGAACTGACCACCCCAGATGTAAATAACAAAAAAATTAAAGTTGTAAGGGTTATAATTCCAGGGTTTCTAGATTTAAATAAAAAATATAATTTGACAAAGCTAGGTTCGAAAAGACTATGGGACGTACCAAAAAAATTAAATTTAAAATCCAATAAATTTATAACAAAAGAACCGCACCCATTTCCCTAAATATTTACTGATAAAATAACAATATGGAAAAAATAGATATAGAACTACAAGAAAATCAACAAGATAAAAATATCGAAAATAACGATCCTTTTGAAATAAAAAAGAAGATTATTCCAGATGAATGGAAAGAGGATATTGACAATATACTCACCAAAGACCTTCTTGGTGCAAATAGATATTTTGTACAAACAAATCCAAATATTTCAAAATCTGTGGAATTGGAAGCGTCAAAACACCCACGAGATTTTTATAAAGACCTAGTAGAAAGATGGGGTTGGCATAATGAGTTTTATGAAAAACTTCTTGAACCATCAATAGATTTTTTACTTGAAGCAAAACATACGGAATTATCCCCAGAACAAATAAAAGTCATAATTCAAGTATATCAAACTGCTTCAATGGTTGATGTTTCTACACTACAAATAAGCGGTGCTATAAAAAAGAATATAGATAAATGGATAAATGATCCAATATTTAGCCAACTTTCAGAGAAAGAAAGGAATTTAGCAATTACCCCACCACAAGAAAATTTTTGGCTTAAATATCATATAGATCATTTACAATATATAAAAGCATTAAATTTGGGAGATAAAGAGACCGCCAAAAAATTAAAGCTTGAATTATTAAATAAATATCATATAAATGATGAAAAAATCTTTCTTGGCAGACAAAAGCCATTTTCAAGATATGATGAAAAGTCAATTGAAAAAATAGATAAAGAGATAGAAAGCTTATCTATTAGTCCAGAACAAAAAATAGAACATTTCTATCTTACAATGGAAAGACCCACATTAAAATCAATAAGAGATATATTAATATATGATAATGTAGAAGAATATAGATTATTGACTTCTTTGTTTGGGATTTCTGGATTTATATTAAGAAAAAAAATTCTTGAATATCTTTCTGAATCAAAAATATTACCAAATAATGGACAAATATATGAATTTGATGACCTCACAATTAAAAGTGCTCTTGAAAAATTACTTGAATACAGGTGTGATTTTTTCAAAAAAAATATAAATACATATAAACAAACTGGGGATACTTGTGGTGCTGCGAGTCTAATGATGGTCTTAAATTACCTATCCAATTTTGATTTAAATAAAGAGAACGAAGAAATATTAAATAATAAGTCTAAGTCTCAATACATATCAGGAAATCATTTTTCTGCTTTAGCAAATGAAGCAAATAAGTTTAATTTGGAAACAAAACTTATTCATTCAGAAAAGAATTTATTCAAAAATGATAGATTTTTTGACAAAGAATTGTTTGTAAAATTAACTAAGGAATATAATGACTATCTAAATTTAGCAAAATCATCTGGAACACAAGTAGAAACCAATGTTTTAATTAATAGTAAAACTATAAGAGAATATTTGGATCAAAATTATTTGATTCTATTAGCTGGCAAACTAGGACAAATATTTCATTCTATAGTTGTATGTGGTCACAATGAAAATGGAATAATAATTAATGACCCACTACGTACAAAGCAAGAGGTGTATAGTAATGAATATATAGAAAATTTTATGTCTACTCAAATAGGTAGGTGGGCACTTTTAATAAGGAAAGATTCATCTAGTGTAAAATTATTACTAGATAATCTTAATTCATTTCGACAAAAATCCAAAAAATATATGTCAGTAAATTAAAATTTCTAATCAATAGTAAATCATATGTTAACTTAAGATTTATATATGATAATGGAATAAATTAGTTTTGCCAAATGCTTTCTTTAGGGATTGTACTAAAGAAAGTGATGTGGGGTAATAAATTTATATATATATTTTAAAATTCGGCGCAAAAACCGTATTTTTTTGTCGTTGAACTGTATGCTAAAAAGTAGATACAATGTGTCTCTCTTTTATAGTGTGTCATATGCATCACTTTATAGTATATTACACTTATTATTTATTCATTATGAATATAAGTGTTATAAAAATCAAGTTGTTTTTTAATCCATTTATATCCATAAAACCCTTTAAACATTGTTAACGTGGAGTGGGGGGTAATGAATCTGTATTGGGGGTATCATCAAACATCGTTAAAAGCGATGTTTTTTGTTTTTTAAATACTTGTTTTGATGTATAATTAGTGTATATGAACACATACAACTGGTATTCACAATTAATCAAGCCTTCTTGGTCTCCACCATCTTGGATTTTTGGTCCAGTTTGGTCATTTCTCTATGTTCTCATTATTGTTTCATTTGGAAAAGTATTTATAATGACTTTTCAAAAACAAATTCCTTTTGTCGTTGCTTTACCATTTGTTCTTAATATTATTTTTAATTTATCTTTTACGCCACTTCAGTTTGGATTAAAAGATAATTTATTAGCTGCAGTTGATATTCTTCTTGTTCTAATCACGCTTATTTGGGCAATTGTTGCAATTTATCCTTATATGCGATGGATTTCATATATTCAAATTCCTTATTTGCTCTGGGTTTCTTTTGCAACTATTTTACAATTAACTATTACATACCTAAACAAATAATATGTTTATAAAATTATATTTTATAGCTTTACCAGTGTTTCTTGTCATTGATATGATATGGCTTGCTTTAATAGCAAAGAATTTTTATGCCAAACAAATTGGTTTTTTGATGAAGCCAAATATTAATTGGGGTGCTGCTATTATTTTTTATCTAATATTTATCGTAGGACTTGTTTTATTTGTTATTACACTAGCTATACAAAAAAATTCTTGGTCGCATGCAATTTTGTTTGGAGCTTTGTTTGGGCTTGTTGCCTATGCGACATATGATCTTACAAATTTAGCAACCATAAAAGATTGGCCAGTTATAGTAACAGTCGTTGATTTGATCTGGGGTATGGTGGTTGCTGGCTTAGTGTCGGTAATAAGTTTTTTCATTGCTTCTAAAATTGGTTTATGAATTATTATTTAAACATAGCTTTTATATTATTCTTTTACATGAGTATTTGGTTTGTCATTTCTCTTTTGAAAAAAAGAAATGACGTTGCAGATATTGCATGGGGACTTGGATTTGTAATTATTTCCTGGAGCTCATTTTTTATTTCGGGTGAATATAGTATAAGATCTATATTTGTAAATATTATAGTAATGATTTGGGGATTTAGATTAGCTTTTCATATTTATAGGCGTAATAGAAAAAAACAAGAGGACTATCGTTATTTGCAGTGGAGAAATGATTGGGGTAAATGGTTTTTAATTCGTTCTTATTTACAAGTTTATCTATTGCAGGGATTTTTTCTTTTTTTAATAGTGTTTTCAGTTGTATTTATAAATAGAAATTCTACTGGTGCGATTAATTTTTATGATATTTTTGGTTTTATGATTTGGCTTGTAGGATTCTTTTTTGAAGTTGTTGGAGATTATCAATTGGCTAGTTTTATAAAAAATGTAGAAAATAAAGGTAAAATAATGCAAACAGGCCTTTGGAAATACACTCGTCATCCAAATTATTTTGGTGAGGTAATGCAGTGGTGGGGAATATTTATAATTGCACTATCATTGCCCATGGGGTTTATAACAATCATAAGTCCGCTTACAATTACAATTTTAATCTTATTTGTTTCTGGTATTCCATTGTTAGAAAAGAAAATGATTGAGAATCCAGAGTTTAATGAGTATAAAAAGAGGACAAGTATTTTTATTCCACTATTTCCAAAAAACAAAGATTAATAATTTGGGGAGCTAAGTTACAAATCATTACATACCTTAGATTATGAATATATAAATTTATTAAAAAACATAGTTTAGGACTATGTTTTTTTGTTTTACTAATGCTTATTTTTGAGTTATCATAAATAATATAATTTATATTAAATTTATGATAAAAAGGGGTGTAAAAATCTTTTTAATAATAATTGTTTTGCTTGTCGCTTATTTATTTATAGCTAATTGGCAAATTTATTATAGACTAGATCAGGCAGGATTAAAATCTACTGATAATAGGCATATTTATATTTTTAATGAAAATGTTGATAACCCTTATTTGATTTATGGATCAATGGGGGATAGTCTTACTTCAGGAGTTGGGGTTTCAAATTATGAGGAATCTTATACATATCAAGTAGCACAAAAAATAGCTACCACTTCAATAAGGGTCACGCATTTTAATTATTCATATCCGGGCGCTAAAACAAGTGATTTGATTAAAAATTTATTACCAAGCGTTATTGTTGATAATCCCGATGTTATAACCCTGTTAATAGGCATCAATGATGTCCATGGCAATGTAAGTAAAGATAAATTTAGAGAAAATTATCAAACTATCTTATCAGGTCTCAAAAATCAGACAAAAGCAAAAATAAATGTTATTAGCATTCCACTTATTGGATGTCGTTCTCTTTTGTGGCCACCCTATAATTATTATTATAAAACAAGAACAATTAGTTTTAATGGAATTATTAAAGAATTAGCAAGTGGCAATGATATTAATTATATCGACCTAACTACACCAACCTCAAAATATGCTTATTCATATAGCCCTTATTACTCCAAAGATAAATTTCATCCTTCTTATGAAGGATACAAATATTGGGCGAATATAATATATGACAATCTTAGTAAATAATCCCGCGCAAGCAACTCTGATTTTTTCAATAATTTTTTTTGTTGTCTTTATTTTAACTATTCGTCCAAGAAAAGAGGAGAAGGGTTTCCAGTTTATACACAGCCAAGAATTAAAAGGACTAGCAATGTTTGCTATAATCTTTTCCCATATAGGATATTTCTTAGTAAATGGTGATCAATTTTTGTTTCCACTTTCTGTTGCAGCCGGAGTGGGGGTAAATTTATTTTTATTTTTATCTGGATATGGACTTACAATTAGTGCTTTTTCAAAACATTTATCAATTGTGGATTTTTACAAGCGTCGTTTATCCAAACTTTATCCTTCCCTGTGGCTTGTTGTTGTAGTTTTTGTAATATTAGATTTTTTTATTACAAAGCGAGTTTATAGTTTTAGCTATATAGCCCAATCATTGCTGGGACTTTTTAGAAGTGCTGATTTATGGTTGGATATTAATTCACCACTTTGGTATGTTACTTTAATAATTTTTTATTATTTATTATTTCCACTATTTTTTTCTAGAAAATATTTTTATTTATCAGCTATTTTGTTTTATTTAGCGGGATATTTTGTAATATTTTGGGACCCTTTGTTTTTAAGTAAGGTTATAAAATTGTATCATTTACATATTTTGGCATTTCCTCTGGGAGTATTTATTGGTGGATTGGTTTTTCGTTATAAAGATAGTATTATAGAGACATTTATCAATAAATTTTGGATAAAAATTGAGCCACGTAAAATTTTGAAAAAGATTATTTATTATTTATTTTTGATATTTTTGTTTTCTATTATAGTTTATGTTTTAAAGAATTCACATGTTGACGATGGATATAAATTGGAACAAGGAACTAGTCTACTAACCTGTGGATTGATACTAGTTTTGTTTGCAATGAAAAAGTTTGAAAGTAGATTACTTTATGTATTTGGTTTTTATTCTTATGAAATTTATCTTCTTCATTGGTCAATTATGTCTCGTTTCGATATTTTTTATAAGTATTTACCAGCTTGGCTAGCAACTATTTTTTATCTAATATTTTTTGTTTGTATCTCTTGGGCATTACGATATGCAATAAACTCATTGATTTGCAAAATACGTTTGAAGATAAGGGGTAATAGTAAATCATTAAAAAAGATAACCTAGAGCTATGTTCTATTTTATTAAAAGGAGTAAGATTAATGTATGAGCAAAAAATTACACATAGCATTATTTATAGTTATTTCACTAATAATTGTATTTGGGATTTATGAAACTTTGAACAAATCAATGATAGAAGAGGTTATTGTCCCTACTAATATAATTAATTATCTTATTTCGCAAGAGGATGCGGCAAAATATTGCAATGGTGATAATATGGATAGCATTGGATACCAAAAAACAATTACTATTTCAAAGTCTGTGGTGACTAAAGAAATTAACTCAACGAAGCTTGATGTAATCAAGCAAACATTAAGCATGGCAACGGAGGGCATGTGTAAAAGTGTTATAAGTAGTCTCGATATTACAGAAAAGGATGGGATTGTTTATATACCAGAGTTTGATGCTTGGGCAGGGGTATCAATAGTAATGTGTTATTGTAAACCTCAGATAGAGGTGAATTTACTTCAAATTCCAGGAATTACAAATGTTGTTTGGTCAAAGGCTGTAACTAATTTTGAAGAGTGTGTTTCTACTGGAAGTCCTGTGATGGAGTCATATCCAAGACAATGTAAATATGGGGATAAAAATTTTATAGAAGATGTTGGCAATGTATTAGAGAAAATAAATCTTATTCGTCTTGAAAATCCATTGCCAAATCAAGTTATTACTAGCCCACTTGTTATAAAGGGGCAGGCAAGAGGATTTTGGTTCTTTGAAGCAAGTTTTCCAGTTATGCTAGTAGATTGGGATGGTAGAATAATCTCTGAAGGGGTCGCAAATGCTAAGAGTGATTGGATGAGTGAGGAATTTGTTCCATTTGAGGCAACCCTTACTTTTGTAGTGGATAAAAATGTATATAGCAATAGAGGAGCATTAATTCTAAAAAAAGATAATCCATCAGGACTACCTAAAAATGATGATGCACTTGAAATTCCTATTATATTTGCAACTGGATCTAGTGCTATTGCTTGCACTCAGGAAGCAAAATTATGTTCAGATGGCTCATATGTTTCTCGCTCGGGAGTAAATTGTGAATTTACAAAGTGTCCATAGATATTCTCAAGTATTTATTGAAATTTAAATAATTAATACTAAACATTAACAAACAACAAATATGGATAATGACAATGTATTTCATGGATCAAAAAGAGGGCATATGTTTATAGTTGCTCTTTTGATTTTGGCAGTTACATCTATTGTGATCATAGCCTTAGTTACAACTGGCAAAACAAGTGATCAAGATCGTTTTACTGTTACTGGTTCTGGAACTGTTTATGCTAAAGCAAATATTGCAAATATTGAAGTGGGTTTAAAGACTGAAGCCAAGAAAACTGCTGCTGAAGCTACAATTGAAAGCACCAAAAAAATGAATGACATCGTAGCTGAATTGAAAAAATTAGGCATTGAAGAAAAAGATATCAAAACATCGAACTACAATTTGAGCCCAGTTTATAATTATACCAATCAAAAAGGTCAAGAATTAATTGGTTATGAAGTAACACAAAATTTGACTCTTAAAATCAGAGACCTTACAAAAATTGGTGATGTAATTGCAAAGACTACTGAAAAAGGTGCTAATCAAATAGGTAATATAAACTTCACTATTGATGATGAGTTTGCTCTAAAGAATCAAGCTAGAGAACTTGCCATAGTAAAAGCTCAAGAGAAAGCAGCTTTGATAGCAAAACAATCTGGTATGAAATTGGGTAGAGTAAAGGGTGTTTTTGAAAATTCTGATTCTACTGTACCCATTCGTTATGATTATACTAATGCTAAAATGGATCTCTCAGCTGGCGGTGCAGAAATTTCTGCTCCAAGCATACAATCAGGACAAAACGAAATTAAAGTAGAGGTCTCACTTATTTATGAAATCAAGTAATACTTAAAAAGGTTTATCATTGAGCATATCTTATTTTTTAAAAACATCTCGTTAATTCGGGATGTTTTTTTGGTTTTTTAAGGATTTTTTATATACCAGTCTTTTTATGTTATACTTTTAAGACTATGAAACAAAAAGAGGCTTTAGCTATATTAAAATTAGGTCACAATGTTCTTCTAACTGGTCCAGCAGGAAGCGGTAAAACATATTTATTGAATCAGTATGTAGATCATTTGAGAAGAAGAAAAATAGGCGTTGCAATAACGGCTTCTACTGGTATTGCAGCAACTCATATTGGTGGGCGGACTATTCACTCGTGGGTAGGAATTGGTATCAAAGATGATCTTAGCAAAAAAGATATTCAAGCTCTCACCAAAAAGTCTTATCTAAAAAAGCAATTCAAAAAAACTGAAGTATTGATAATTGATGAAATTTCTATGTTACATGCCCATCGTTTGGATATGATAGATAAAGTATGCCAGGCTTTCAAAAAAAACTTTTTACCATTTGGCGGTATTCAAATTGTTATGTCTGGAGATTTTTTTCAGCTTCCTCCAATTTCTCCTGGTAGGGGAGAGGCAGAGTTTGTTTATAAGTCCAATGTTTGGAAAGAAATGGATTTACATGTTTGTTATTTGAGCGAACAACATCGTCAAAATGATGAAAAGATGATTCAAGTTCTAAAAAGTTTGAGAGAAAATGCCGTTGATATAGAAACAGTAAAACTTCTTCGCAATAGAATGAATCAAAAAACAAAAACAAAAGTTCGACCAGTTAGATTATTTACTCATAATGTCGATGTTGATGCGATAAATAATACAGAACTTCAAAAAATAAATGCTCCAGAATTTAGTTATTGTATGACTGGTGATGGTGAGAAAAAGTTAGTAGAAGCTTTGAAAAAAAATTGTTTAGCACCAGAGGAATTGGTTTTGAAAAAAGGTGCTCTAGTTATGTTTGTAAAAAATAAATTTAAAGACGAAAGAGTTATTTATGTAAATGGTAGCATGGGAATAGTTGCTGATTTTGATGACAATGGTTTTCCAATAGTTCATTTGAACTCTGGAGAAGATGTTTTGGTGGCGCCAGATAGTTGGACAATAGACAGTGAAGATAAAATATTGGCAAAAATAAATCAAATTCCACTTCGCTTGGCATGGGCTATTACGGTGCACAAAAGTCAGGGAATGACACTTGAGGCAGCAGAGATTGATTTAAGTCGTTCTTTTGGATATGGAATGGGGTATGTTGCCCTATCTCGTTTGACTAGTTTAGAAGGATTGTATTTACTAGGGATTAATGAAATGGCATATAAACTTGATCCACAAGTATATGAATATGAAAAAAAATTGTTAATTCTTTCTGAAGAAGCTAGGGGAGATAATAGTCCCAAAGTTCATAAAAAACAGATAAGCCTTACTTGTTAAAATGAGTGTTTTGTGTTTTTAGTGATTTACTCCATTGATTTTTGGCATTAAATATGAGATTATTATTAGTGTATGAAAATTTTTATAATTAATTATTGATATTAATCCTATGGAAGAAAAAATAGAAAACAATACAATTAGACAAGAGTCAATTGATGTGCAAGAACCCAAAGAAGAGCTTAAGCAAGAAGAATTAGTAAACGTAGAGAGCGATAAAAAAGTTATCGACAAAAAATCAATCAAAATTAGTAAGAAGACTATTGTTATCGTTGCGATAGTATTGGTTGTAGGAATTTTGATTTATTTTTCTAAAAGTTTATTTGTAGCAGCTACTGTTGATGGTAGTCCTATAAGTAGAATGTCTTTAATCTCCAAGCTTGAAAAAACTTCAGGCAAAAGCTTGCTAGACTCTCTTATTACAGAAAAACTTATTGAAAACGAAGTTAAAGCAAGAAAGATAGTAATAAGTAGTAGTGATGTTGATATGGAGATAAAAAAAATAGAAGAACAAATTGCTACACAAGGATCTACTATTGAAGCAGCATTGTCTGAACAGGGCATGACTATAGAAGATTTGAAAAAGCAAATTAAATTACAAAAAGAAGCAGAAAAATTAGTTGCTGATAAAATAGGTGTTACAGATGAAGAGGTAGCAAAATATATAGTAGATAATAAAATAGAAATACCAAAGGGTCAAGAAGTTGTAATGAACGAACAAATTAAAGCTCAGTTAAGTAGTCAAGCACTTGGCACTGCAATTCAAAGCTTGATAACAGAATTGAAAACAAAAGCAAAAATTAATTATTTTGTAAAGTATTAATTATTATTGTTTATAGTGCTATTTTAGAAATATCGGGTCTTTTAACCCGGTATTTTTGGTTTTTTATTATTTATTCAAAATATGATAGAATGGATATATGATATTTAAGGGGTATAAACAAGAATATCGTTATTAATTAGAACTAATATGATAAAAATTTACAACACATTAACACGAAAAGTCGAAGATTTTATTCCTTTGCAAGAAAAAAAAGTTTCTATTTATGCTTGTGGAGTTACCACTTATGATGAGGTGCATGTTGGACATGCTAGACAAGCTATTTTTTTTGATATTGTAAGAAATTATTTTGAATATCTAGGATTTGAGGTGACTTATGTTAGAAATTATACAGATGTAGATGACAAAATCATAAATCGTGCAAATAAAGAAAAAAAAGAATCTAGTGAGATAAGTGAATATTATATCAAGGAAGCGCTTGAGGATTTTAAAAAGCTCAAAATAAATACAGGAACCCATGAACCAAAAGTAACAGAATGTATGGATGATATTATTAAATACATAGAAGACTTGATACGCTCTGGAAATGCTTATGAGGCAAATGGTGAAGTTTTTTTTAATGTCGAATCTTTTGCAGAATATGGAAAATTATCCAATAGAAATCAAAAAGATATGTTGAGCGAAGAGGTTTCGGCAAACAAAAAAAATTCAAATGATTTTGCTCTCTGGAAACCAGCAAAAGAAGGTGAGCCTTCATGGCCATCTCCATGGGGTAATGGACGACCAGGTTGGCATATAGAATGTTCCGTAATGGCTTATAAATATTTGGGGAAAACCATTGATATTCATGGCGGAGGAATTGATTTATTATTTCCGCATCATGAAAATGAAATAGCGCAAAGTGAATCGCACAATATGAAACCTTTTGTTAAATATTGGATGCACAATGGTCTAGTTACAGTAAATGGCGTCAAGATGAGTAAAAGTCTGGGTAACTTTGTAACCGTTAAAGATGCTCTAGAAGATAATTATCCAGAGGAAATAAGATATTCTATTTTAATACAGAGTTATTCCTCAGAAATAGATTTTACAAGAGAATTGTTTGCGGTTGCAAGAAAGAGAATGTATTATTTTTATAAAACTTTATACAAAATAGATGAGTTGATTAAGGATAATAATGGTATTGCGTCTATTAAAGATATGCCAGTCATTATAGAAAAATTTGAGGAAAACTTTATTGAGGCAATGAATGATAATTTTAATACAGCTAAAGTTTTTGCTAATATTTCAGAAGTGTTTAATCAGCTAAACGAAATTATTGTCTCAGATACAATGCCCAAAGAACAAAAAATATCAATTTTTATATACTTCAAGGAAAAGCTTTCCAAAATAGCACACGTTTTAAGAGTTTTGGAAGAAAATCCAGCAGATTATATTAATAAATTAGAAGAATATCAGTTAGCTAAAAACAAAATTACCAAAGAATATATTTTATCTAAAATTGAAAAGCGCAGAGCACTGAAAGTAAATAAGCAATATGTTGAAGCGGATAAAATTAGAGATGAATTGTTGGAGAAAAATATCACACTAAAGGACTCTGGAGAGGACGTTGAATGGGAGCTTGTAATATAAAAATAAAAATAAGCATTAATTAATTAAAATTCTAGTCATATAATTGGATAAATCCACGTTTTTGACTGGACAAATAAAATTATGAAAAAAGTTTTTTTGAGTATACTAGTTTTTTCTTTGGTATTTGCGTTTGGTGGTATTAGCATTGCTCAGGAGTTAGAAAAAATTCCTTCACCAGATCAAATTAAATATTTCAAGGTAGTGAAAAAGGAAGGAAAAGCATTATTTGGTATTCGTTTACAAAAACCAAAGCAAGAAATGAATAGTGAGGCCACGACATCGTCTTTAGAAAAAATTCTTACGCCTGGTGATATGAGCTTATTCGATAAAATAAGAAAAATTGGAAAATCACTTTTTGGTGTTAGAAAAATAAAAGAAAACAAACTTATTTACATAACTCCAGAAGCAGCTAAGTGTGTAAAAGATGCTATTTCAAAGAAAGATACGGCATTAAAGACAGTTACGACCAATCATAGTCAATCTATTGTGACTGCTATTGATACAAGAAGTACTTGTCAACAGTTGGCAATAGATAAGACAACTGCGAAAGAACAATTTGATGCTAACAAAGTATGCGTTAAAGCATTTCAAGAATCTACAAAAAATGTTAATTCAACAATGGAAAAATCAAAAAATGATGTAAGAAAAACATATCAGATAGATCTAAGAGCTTGTTCTAAACTACAAATTCCTTCTGTTTCAAGCACTGTTACAGTAAGTCCCACAGAAGAAATAATCATAGATGACGGAGAAAATGGAGAAGATCAGGCACAATCACAAGAAAAAGAATAGATAATATTATTTCGATTAAAAAATCAGCTCCGCTATATGGAGCTGATTTTGTTTTGATAATTTGTCTAAGTGTGAGAGAATGACTAAGTAGACAAAGAACATGATATTTATCATATTTTGTCAAACAAAAATTGATACCTGCCTGCCGGTAGGCAGGAATAACAAAAACTTTATGTTGAAAGTAGCTATAAACCTTACTAGAGAAAATGTAGGCGGCATAACAGCCTCCAATATTAATCTTATAAAATATTTATATGAATTAGATTATGAATTTTTGGGTATAGAATTAAATAGAAAAGTGCACATGAGGGGCTCTGCTTTATTTCGACATTTTTCGCCTGAAATTTTTGACCACCACATAATCAATATTCATCATTTACCAATAGAGGCTGTTATAAAAAAGGCTAAAAACATCAAGGATATTGAAAATGTCTATAGTGAGTCAATAAAAATTATTAGAGGTATTTTAAGAGAGACCAAGCCAGATGTAATGTTACTTAGTGGCACTTATTATCTTCCATGGCTTATATCAATAGCAGCTAAGCAAGAAAAAATTCCAATTGTACTTAGATATGCAGGAGTTCTCTCTAGAGAGATAGAATATTTTAAGGAAGACTCAAAAAAGATTTTTCGTTTAATGGAGAAATCTGTTGTTTCTAGAGCAGATCAAATCATTTTTCCATCTCAATTATGTAAAAATGTTGTAGAAAAAGAAGTTGTGAAGAGTAAAATAAAAAATAGTTATGTTATACCGAATTCTGTTTCAAGACTTTTCATTGATCCTTGTGCAGCAGATTATTCACTAGAGCGTAGAATTGCAGCAGTAGGTCGCTATACAGATATAAAAAACTTTGATTTATTTTTTGAACTTCATAAAAAATTATTGAAACGTGGATGGAGACATAGTGCTTCTTTTATAACCAATCCAGGTGCGCATATTAAAAAGCTTCCAAAGACAATAGAAGTTTTCCCGTCAATGACTCCTGAAGGTTTGAAAGAGTTTTATATTTCCCAGGGTTTGATAATTTGTCCATCAAAATTTGAAACATTTGGAAATGTACCAATGGAGGCAGTGTGTCTAGGTATACCAGTTTTAGTAAGCGATCAAATGGGCTGTGCAGAAATTTTGAAGAAAGTTGGTCTTGAAAACATGGTTATATCTTTTGATGACTTGGATAAAGTAGCCGATAGAGTGCAAAAGCTTTGTGGTCAGTCAATACTACCAAAACAATTAAACGCATTAAAGCGAATCCTTGATATTAGATTGGTCGGGGAAGAGATCAATGCAGTTTTGATAAATACGGTAAAAAGATTTTCTGAAGAATAATTCCCACCTATAACAGGGGTTAGTAAAATATAAACATCCCGTCTGAGGGGTGTTTTTAATATTTATAATTTCTATCATTTTTCCAGTTATTGGGATTATTTTGTATATATTTTCTACATTTCCACAAATCATTTTCTGTCCTAATAATATGTTCATAAAATCTATATTGCCAATTAAAATCACAATGATTATATTGTTTGTTTATTGTTTTTTTACAAATGGATTTGTATGATCTAACTATTGATGACAATGACCCTGATTTTGGAGAAATATTAGACATTTGCGCATTTCCGTAGAGACGTAGCACTGCTACGTCTCTACGTTGTTTGTATTTAATAAACACTATCATATGTATGTGATTTGGCATTATAATAAACGAATTTATTTTAATAAAACGGAAATGCGCATTTATTTGTTTTTAAATAGTGTTTTACAACATACCCCAATCTGTTTAAGATCATCTTCTCATTTATAATTTCACCAAACATCTTTATTCTATTCTTGGTACAGATTGTAACAAAATAAAAACCAGGATTAGAATAATCCCAGCAGTTGAGTCTTGTTGATTTAATTCGATATTTATTTTTAAATAAGGCCTTGTTTTTCATACAATCGCTTTTCAGGTGATTATATATATCTTATTATTTTAAATGAATATGTCAATAAGAAAAAATCACTCTTTCGGAGTGATTTTTTTAGAGTATATAATTTTTATTTCTCTTTCTTTCTTCCAAATCTAGTACGTTCGATTTCAGTAAGATATTGTTTTCTAAGTCTAATATTGTGTGGTGTGATTTCTAAGTATTCATCATCATTCATTATACTCATGCCACGCTCCAAGGTTATTTCTAAAGGAGTAGTAAGTTTTATTGCTTCATCAGCATTTGATGATCTCATATTCGTAAGTTGTTTGCCTTTTATAACATTGACTACCATATCATTTCCTTTTGCAACATTTCCTACTACCATTCCCTCATAAACTTCTGTATTTGCTTTTATATAAAGCACACCACGTTCTTGAATATTATAAAGTGAAAATCCAAGTGCTTTTCCAGTTGCCATTGAAATCATTGAACCTAGTTCTGTTTTATCAATTTTTCCAGCATATTGTTTGAATCCTGTTACACGTGAATATAATATTCCTTCGCCACGTGTATCAACAACAAACTCATTTTTGTAGCCCAAAAGTCCACGAGTAGGAACTTCAAATACCATTCGAAGATTCCCATGCTCTGGCTCCATTTCTGTCATTGTTCCACGACGTTTTGAAAGCTTTTGAATAATTATTCCTGACATTTCTTGAGGAACATTAATAATTACTTCTTCATATGGTTCGTGTTTTTCACCATCAATTTCTTTGATGATTACATGTGGTTGAGAAATTTGAAGTTCATAGCCTTCACGTCTTAGGTTTTCAAGTAATATTGCAATATGCATTTCACCTCTTCCATAAACTTTGTAAAAATCAGATGATCCAAAATCTATTTTTAGACCTACGTTTATTTCTAATTCTTTTTCTAGTCTTTCTTTGAGTTGTCTGTTTGTTACAAATTTTCCTTCACGTCCTGCAAAGGGGGAGTTGTTTATCAAAAAGTTTAGACAAATTGTAGGTTCATCAATACTTATTGCTGGAAGTGAATTTTGCTTTTCATTTTCGCAGATTGTCTCTCCAATGTAGATATCAGGAAGTCCAGCAATCATTACAATGTCTCCAGCTGAGGCAGATTCAATTTCTTTTTTAATAAGTCCTTCAAAAGTAAATAATTTTGTAATTTTTCCACGTCTTGCAACTCCTCCTGAGTTTTTGATGATTAATGTCTGAGCTTGGTTTATTGTTCCTTCGTATATACGGCATATTGCCAAACGGCCAAGAAAATTGTCATACCCAAGGTTGAATGGTTGAGCAAGAAGTTCTTTGTTGGTTAGCTCAGGACTGGAAGCGACGGGAACTTTTTCTAATATGATATCAAGAAGTGGAGAAAAATCTCGCGCTTCTTCGTGTAAATGTTTTTTTGCAACACCGTCGCGTGCTATAGCATAGATTGCAGTAAAATCTAGTTGATCATCGTCAGCGCCAAGATCAAGAAATAGTTCATATACCATTTCTTTGACTTCATCTGGACTTGCTGCTGGTTTATCAATTTTGTTTATTACTACAATTGGTTTTAGCCCTAGGTCGAGTGATTTTTTTAATACAAATTTTGTTTGAGGCATTGGCCCTTCTTGTGCATCGACAACAAGAACAACGGAGTCTATGGAGCGAAGAACACGTTCTACCTCAGAACCAAAATCAGCATGACCTGGAGTGTCAACAATGTTTATTTTTGTGCCTTTGTAGTAAATTGAAGTGTTTTTTGAGTATATTGTAATACCCCTTTCTTTTTCTAGATCATTGCTATCCATGCTTGTCTCGCCAGTAGACATACCAGTTTGCTTCATTAGAGCGTCTGTTATTGTGGTTTTGCCATGGTCAACATGAGCAATAATGGCTATATTTCTTATTTCCATGATATTGTAATTTTAGATGTGATTTAAGTGTCACAAGAATATCACATAATTTTTGTGTTGTCAATTATTGTATTTGACTTATTCATAGATACATGTTATGATTAGATATTAATCTAACTTAATAAAAGATTCCAGAGTTCGCATAGTCATTGAGGTGACCTTCCGAAAACCGGGTCACTTATTTTTAAACATAAATATGTACAACAAAAAAAACACGAAATCAGGCTATCAAAGAGCTTTTAAGCCAAGAGAAATGCCAAAAAAAGAAACTACTAAAGAAATAAAAGACGTAGTTTTGGAAGATAAAATTCAAGAAACGCTTAGCGAAGAAGTTTTGAAATTTTCAGAACTTGGAATTTGTAGTGAAATTTTAGATGTCTTAAAAAGACTTAATCTTGTAATTCCAACTCCAATTCAACAAAAAACAATTCCCATTGCATTACAAGGCAAAGATTTAATAGGTGTCGCTCAAACTGGGACTGGTAAAACATTTGCATATGGCATTCCAATGCTTGAGCGCATTTTAGAAACAGGTGGTGTGGGTCTTGTTATTGCTCCAACTCGTGAGCTTGCTCAGCAAGTAGAAGAAAGTATTAGTAAGCTAGGGAGTTCAATGGGATTAAAGACAGCAATTCTTATTGGAGGTGAGGCAATAGATCGCCAACTCTTCGCACTCCGTAAAAATCCAAATGTAGTAGTGGCAACTCCAGGAAGACTTATTGATCATCTAGAGCGAAGAACATTCAAAATAAACCAGGTAAACACATTGGTTTTAGACGAAGCAGATATGATGCTTGATATGGGATTTGCTCCACAGATTCAAGAAATTCTAAGACAAGTACCTTCTGAACGTCAGACACTACTTTTTTCAGCAACTATGCCTGATACAATTGTAAAAATTGCAACTAAGCACATGAAACTTCCAGTAAGTATTGAAGTGGCTCGTCCAGGAACAACAGCAACAGATGTAGATCAAGAAATTTTTATGATAAAAAATGAGGATAGATTTACTCATTTAGAAAAAATTCTAAAAGAATATGAGGGATCAGTTTTGATTTTTGTAAGAACAAAACATGGTGCAGGCACACTTACTCTTAAGCTTCGCGCAGTAGGATTCAAGGCTATAGAAATCCATTCAAATTTGTCTTTAAGTCGTCGTCGTAGTGCGCTTCTTGCCTTCAAAAGCAAAAGAGAAAGAATTTTAGTTGCAACAGACGTTGCTTCTCGTGGACTTGATGTAAAAGGAATTGAGCTCGTAGTAAATTACAATTTACCAGATAATTGCGAAGACTATGTTCATAGAATTGGAAGAACTGGTCGTGCAGGTCAGCTTGGCAAAGCAATTACTCTTGCTACTCCAGGAGAACAAAGACAAATTAAAATTATTGAGAAGCTTATTAATAAAAGCTTGAAAACAACAAAATTTGTAGAAACTATTGATGATATAGAATACAAACCAAGTTATGGTAAAAAAAGAGTATTTTCAAGAGGTGGTGGAAGAAATTATGGAAGAAGGAGATAATTTAGTATTTAGTGTTTGGTATTTAGAAAAGACATTGCTGAGAAGTGATGTTTTTTTGTTTTATGAACATAAATAAATGAAAGTGTGTTATAATAATATAGTCTAAGTATTAATTAAAATTTATGCAGATTAAAAAGATTTTTGAAAAATTCTTAATTTTTTCGCCTTTAGTATTTTTATTATTTATTATTATTTATGTGTCAGCAGCCACTATAGAACTTTCTAATACTCCTGATGTAAATCTTTATACAACGGATGGTACTGTTAATTCTATAGTTACAGATTCAGAAAATGACAAAATATATATTGGTGGAGACTTTAGTTATGTTGGTCCTTATGCTGGGAAAGCCGTTGTGGTAGATTTAGATACAGGTGTTTTAATAAATGCGGGTTTGGATATAACTGGATCTGTTTATGCGGCTATTTCAGATGGGAAAGGGGGTCTGTATATAGGTGGGGATTTTACTGCTATAAATGGATACAATATAAATACCTTGGCTCATATAAATTCTGATTATACATTGGATACAAATTTTTCTTTTGATATAAGTGGTGTTGCTCTTGCTTTATATTTTTATAATAATACCGATTTATATGTTGGAGGAGATTTTGTTAGTATAAATGGATCAACAGCATCTAATTTAATTTTAATAGATGCAAATAAAAATTTATTGAATTCGGATGTTTATCCAGATATTAGTGGTTCTGTTTTTTCTTTGTTAGGTGTTGCAGAGGATTTATATATAGGAGGAGGATTTAATAGTGTAAATACAGTGCCTACAAAAGGTATAGCAAAAATGAGCTTGAATACTAAAGTTTTTGATGAAAATTTTAGTATTAATCCAACTGATGGGGCTGTGTATGCACTCATTCAAGATGGACCTTTTATATATTTTGCAGGGGACTTTGAAAAAGTGGGAGAGTTATCAATTTCTAAATTGGGTAGATTTATGATTGAAGATGCAAAATTTGATAGCGAATTTAGTATAGACACTAATGATATTAACGCAATCAAGAGCGTAGTTATGAATGAGCAAGATATTTATTTGGGAGGTGATTTTAGTATAAAAAATGATAGCATAAAGAATCTAGCAAAAGTTGATAGAAATACTTTATTTATTGATTCTAATTTTAACTATGATTTAGATGGGACTGTAAATAAAATGTTAATTCAAGATGATTATTTATATGCTGTAGGAAAATTTGGAAATATAAATTCTCCATATATTATAAAAATTAAAATAGGTGATGGTACAATAGATGGATCATTCCATCCCAATCCAAATGATAGTATAAACACCATTGTTTCAATAGAGGATAATATTTTTTTAGGCGGTGCTTTTAATCGTATCTGTGGAGAGAGTATTTCTAATTTAGCAAGAATTGATTCAATAACAGGTATAGTGGATAGGAATTTCAATCTTGGTGTAAATGGGGCTGTAAATACAATGGCTTTAGCTAACGATAGTTTATATATTGGTGGAGATTTTCTTGAGGTGAATGGAAGCGCATCTCCTTATTTAGCAAAAATTAATAACCAAACAGGAGAGTCGACAAAAGATTTTTCAGTTTCTTTAAATGCACCAGTAAAGACATTAATTGCTCATAATAATAATTTATATATTGGTGGAGAATTCGAATTAAAATTATTAGTTGTAGATGCTTTAACAGGAGAAAAGAGCCTATCCTCTGAAGCGGTTTTGGATGGCCCAGTTTATTCAATGGCAATGTCTGAAAACGGATTGTATGTTGGAGGCAATTTTACTAATAAAATCGCATTGATAGATTTAAATACAGGGGCTTTTGTAAATGGTTTTAAAGCAAATGTAAATGGAATTGTAAATGCAATAAGTGTAGATGATGATGCGATGTATATTGGCGGGGATTTTCTTCAGGTAGATGGAAGCGCATCTCCTTATTTAGCAAAAATTAATAATCAAACAGGAGAGTTGATAAAAGATTTTTCAGTTTTTCCAGATGCATCAGTCAAAACATTAATGCTTCACAGAGATAATTTATATGTTGGTGGTACGTTTTCTCAAATAGGATCTAAAAATATTTCAGGATTAGCTAAAATAGATATAAGCACAGAAGAAAGTGGTGTGGATGATGCATTTGTTATTAATCCAGATGGTGGAGTAAATGCATTGGGTATAAATGATAATAATTTATATGTTGGAGGAGATTTTAGTTTTGTTGGTGCTTATCGTACTCCATCTTTCGCTAGTTTTTCTTGGTTAGATAAGACCCCTCCAGTAATAACAATTATAGGAGAAAGTAATGTAAGTATAGAACAGAATTCTTTGTATCAAGATCCTGGTGCTATGGCCTTAGATAATAACAATCAAGATATTACAAGTCTTATTGTGACATCTGGTTTGGTTAATACTGCTATCCCAGGTTCATACATAATAAGATATTCTGTCACAGATTCGTCTGGGAGAACATCTACGATAGAAAGAAATGTTGAAGTTATCAAATCGACTACTTCTAGCGGTGGGGGATTGCCACCAGAGGCATCTTTAGCACCAATAAACCCAAAGCCAACGGAAAATAATCCAGACGGCAAACTTAATTTTATTATAAATAAAAATGAAAAAATAACATATTCCAATCTCGTGACTTTGCAATTTTTTGCAAATTCAGATGTGAGTAAATTGGCTATTTCAGAAGATAAAGAATTTAAAAATGCTTCTTTAGATGCATATTCAGAAACAAAGCAAATTAAACTCTCCGAGGATTATGGTGAAAAGACTGTGTATGTAAAATTTTATACGAAATATGGAGTTTCTTCAGATCCAATATCAAAAACCATTGTATTTGCAAAGGAAAATATTAGTCCAGTAGTTATTCAAGAAATAAAGCAAAGTATTAATAGCATAACAAGAGATATTAGCTCTGCAAAAGCCATTATAATAGCAAAACCCGTTGTTTCATCACCAAGCTCTACTTTGAGTCAGGATATCAGTTTAACAAAAGAAATTAAAGCTAATATTAGTGACAGTGTAGATAAAATTGAAAAATCAAAGAATTTGATTGAAAAATCTATTACAAACTCTACAATTCAACAAGCCCCCATATCTTCAAAAACTAAAGAAGTAAAGAAAATTGTTGGCAAAATAGACTCTAATATTAAAGAAATAAAAAACGTTATTTTGGAAACAAAAAATAGTGAGCCTATTAAATTAGAGACAAAAGAAAAAATAGAAAAAAATCTTAATGATATCAAAAAAAATACACAAGCTATAGAAGTTGTTATTAAAAAATCACAAGTTAGTTCAAATGGACCCCATATTGTTGTAAATAATACAAAGATAAACAATCAAAATAATAAAGAAAATAAAGCGTTAAAAACTATAAACAGTTTTATAAGAAGTTGGAAGGGTTTTCTAGGAAAAATATTTAGATAATCTTACATTATGTTTAAAAAAGTAATTTTTTTAATAGTAGCTTTTTTTATATTTCCGATTATTATTTTCGCAAGAGAAAATGTAAATGATTGGTATATAAAAGATTTTAAAATAGAAATTCAATTGAATACTGACTCATCAGCTCTTATTACGGAATATATTACAGCAGACTGTGGAAATGCTAGAGATAAGCACGGTATTTTTAGAGTTTTGCCAATAAATATTAATACCGGTGAAAAAATTATACAAATGCCAATAGAGCTTATTAGTATTACGGATTTTAGTGGCAAGCCATATAAGTATCAAGTATCTCAAAATGTTGAAACAAAGATAATTACCTGGAAAATTGGTGACGCCAACATTTCTGTAAAAGGAGAAAATTATTACAAAATTATTTACAAGGTTCAAAATGTGATTTATAGTCAAGAAAATTTTGATGAATTTTATTATAATATTTTAGGTGCTTATTGGGATTTAGAAATTGATAATTTTAATGCAAAAATTATTTTACCAAAAGAAATAACCCTAAAGGATGTGCTAGTAGATTATTATACGGGAGCTTCTCTTTCAAAAAACAAGGATTTGGCAACTTATAGTTGGTTGGATGAAAATACTATTGAATTTAATTCAGTGAGAATGATTCCAAAAGCAAATGGTATTACTGTTTCATTATCTATGCCAAAAAATATTTTTACCATTTATTCTGGTAATTTTGAACAAATAAATTATTTAAATGACAAAGATAAAGGCTTTCTACCTCTATTATTGACTTATAAAATTATTATTTTTGATTTTTTATTTTCGATATTTGCCTTAATATTTTGTTTGTATATATGGAAAAAATATGGAGATGATGCAAAAGACAAGAGAACAATCATAGCTGAATATGATGTTCCCGATAATTTAGATCCAATACTTTTTGGATCTTTATTTAAGCAGGGAGGTTTTAAAAATGAATTTATAACAGCCGCTATTATAAATTTTGCGGTTAAAGGAACTATAAAAATTGAAGAAATTGAAAAGGATAACATTGTTTTGCATGGAAAGGATTATATTCTTCATAGATTAGACAATAAGCAAGCAGAAGATTCTTTAAGCCCCATAGAAAAGGAGTTGTTTTTTAAATTATTTAATAATAATGATAAATCCGTTAAAGCGTCTTCTTTAAGGAATAAATTTTATAAAGATGTTGCTATTTTGAAAAAAAATACACGCAAAGCTTTAATAGATTTGGGTTATATTGAAAAAATAGGTTTTAAATGGCAACTTATTTTTTTGATTATTGCCGGAATTTCTTTTTTATTTGGTATTTTTTTTGTAGCAATAATTTTTGTAATTTTTGCTTCTATAATGCCAAGGAAAACAAAAAAAGGTGTTAGCACGCTAAGAGATATAAAGGGATTAAAGCTTTATATGACTGTTGCAGAAAAAGATAGACAAAGATTTTATGAAAAAGAAAATATTTTTGAAAAATTATTACCATATGCAATTGTCTTTGGAATGACGACTTTATGGATAGAAAAAATGAAAAATATTTATGGGGTAGAGCAATTTAATACTATGATTCCAGCATGGTATATTGGTAATAATTTAAATTTTAAGGGCATTGATTCATTTACAATCAGTTTTAATAGGGTTGTCTCTGGTGTGTCAAGTTCTCCACATAGCTCTAGTGGTGCCAGTGGAGGAGGATTCTCTGGTGGTGGAGGAGGTGGTGGGGGTGGTGGGGGTTGGTAAAAATTAGAAAACATTAATATTTTCTAATTCTGATAAGGTAAATATATGAAAATTAACAAAAAATTACCATTGTTTTTGCATAATGAAAAAGACAATGAAATATTTCAGATTGTTGTTTCTTGTATTCCCAAAAATACAAAAATTTATTTAGTAGGCGGTGCTATAAGAAACGCAATTTATTATAAATATTTTAAGAAAATATTACCACAAAGAGATTTTGATATGTTGTTGGTGGGAGATTTTTATAATTTTATAAAAAATCTTAGAGCAAGTGGTTTTATATATGGAAAAATAAGAAGGAAAGAAATGGTTGTTTTAAAGATAAAGAGAGTTCCTAAGCCAGAAGATATTTTTAGGGATTATTTGTATTTAGATATTTGTTCATCAAAAGAAAAAACTCCTAAAAAAATTGCTAGTAATTCTAATTTTACTATTAACGGTTCAATGATATTGTTAAAAAATATTTTTAAAGAAAATTGGTTTGAAAAGATTATATCTTCTCCAGGATCATTACAGGATTTAAAAAATAAAAAATTAAAGGTAAACAATATAAGCCACCCTGCTAATTTATTTGCATGTCTTAGATTTATGCATCTAGGATTTAAGCAACCCACAAAAGAAGATGTGGATTTGCTTTTAAAGAATTTAGGTACTATAGAAAAATGGCGTTATCCTAGAAATATAAAAAAATTATTTAGCTATGTTGGGGGAGAGAAAAATGCAAGAAAATTAGCAAAAAAGCTTGGTATAAAACAAGACATTTTTGATTTTAAAATAGTTAAAACTTTGAATAAATAACATTTTACTTTTTATTCTATTTATGACAAAATAAGGCAATGGTTATTAAAATACACAAATCATATATTTCACTTATAATAACGGCCCTAGTAATAGTTAGTTTTATGGTGTCAATTATTAGAAATCAAGAAAAAGAACAAGAAGTTCAGATTTCTGGCGGTGTTATAAGACTTGACAGTGGCTTTTCTATTTCGGGAAAAATTCAAAATGCATCTTCAGGAGTTCAAGATATGAAAGTTAGCGGTAGTGGCTTTCAGGGTGCCAATTCAAATTTACAAAGCGCTTCATACGGCACTTTTACAAATACACAGAACCTAAATATACGATAATTATATGAAACAAGAAATTATTAGAAGTACAAATAATGAAAAAATAAAATATCTAAAAAAGCTTCAGGACAAAAAGACAAGAAATGAGGACGATCTTTTTTTTGTTGAAAGCTTGACTACAATTTATGACACGATTGAGTTTGGTATTTTGCCAAAGGAATTATTTATAAGAGAGGATTTATTAGACAAAAATGGTGAAGATATTAATTTTATCTTATCAAAAGTAGAAACTTTTCACATTATGAATCAAAGGGTAAATGATTATATTTCTTCCCTAACAACTTCCTCGGGAATTTATGCTATATATGACAAGATAAATAGAGACATTGATTTTAAAAGTAATACTATTTACTTAAATGGAATAAATGATCCTGGAAATATGGGAACAATACTCAGGACCTCTCTTGCATTTGGGTTTTATAATATCGTTGTAGATGATACCTGTGTAGATATTTATAATCCAAAGGTAATAAATGCCAGCAAGGATTCTATTTTTAAGCTAAACATTTCTTTTGATAAAGATCTAGAAGTATTTCAAAAAATAAAAAAAGAAATGAAAATTTATTCTACTGTTATGACAGGCGGAATACTACCAGAAAAAATAAAAGACAAAATATATTGTATTGTTTTTGGAAATGAAGCAAATGGTATAAGTCAAGAAATACTTGATAAATCAGATGGAGTCATTTCTTTAAGTATTGATAAAATTGAATCTCTTAATGTCGCAATAAGTGCAGGAATAATTTTGTATGAATTAAGATAGTTATAATTGATAAAGTTTTTATAATTGTTAATATCAAAATATGAAAAACCTCATATTAATATCATTGCATCATAATACAAGATCTTTTTGAGAAGGCTGTTATTTTTATTTTTTATAAATATAAAATTCCCTTCTCACGGGGGATTTTTTTTGTAAATTATGATTTATTATTAAGTAACTTATATGAAAAAAAATTTATTATTTACTACTTTAACACATGGCGATGAATTAATAGGGCTTAATGTTATTAAAAAATTGCAAGTCATAAATAAGAAAAATAAAATCAACTATATTATTTCTAACCCAAAAGCATTTTCTAAAAATGTCAGATTTATAGATTCTGATTTAAATAGAGTCTTTCCTGGTAAGAAAAATGGAGATTATGAACAGAGGAGGGCATATTTTATTAAAAATTTAGGAAAACAATATAAGCAGGTCATAGATTTGCATGGAACAGTCTCAAATACAGGGATATTTATTATAATAACCAAATTAACAAAAAAGAATTTATTATTAGCTATAAAATTAGATATAAAAAGGATTGTAATTTGGACAGATGTTAGTGAGGTAACTGGGTCTCTTTCAACTTTTATGTCTAGTGGCATTGAAATTGAATGTGGTCCTAAAAATAGAGTCAAAACTCAAGAAGATTTATTTAATAAGTTGAATAAATTCTTAAATAATAAAAACGATATTGATGTAGAAAAAGAGCTTAGCAAAAGAAACATTTTTATTGTTTTTGGAAAGCTAGAAAAAACTAAAAAGAAACCAGTGGATTTAAAGGATTGGAAAAAAAGTAATGATTATTATCCATTATTCGTTGATCAATACAAAGATGTTTGGTGTTATAAGTTAAGGAGAATGAAAAACAAAGAATTATTAGATTCATTAAGATAAGTTATCGTATTTTTATTTATTTATATATTCTAATCTGTTATAATTAATTTATATAATTATTAAAAATAATTTATGTTTGAAACTTTGGTGGGAAAATTATTACTTTCACTTTTATTTGGTGCTGCTATTGGACTAGAGCGTGAAAATAGTAATCAGGGTATAGGATCTGCTGGTGGTGTGCGCACATATGCAATGATAGGTCTTCTTGGATCTATAGCGGGCGTTCTTTATTCTAGTCAGTTGTCTTTATTTGCACTTCTTGTATCGGGTGCATTTTTTGTTTTACTTATTTCTTCTTATTTAATGAGTTCTATTATTACCAAAGATTTAGGACTGACAAGTGAGTTAGCTATTTTATTTACTTTTTTAATGGGCTTGCTTATAACACTTAATATTTTGCCACTTTATTTAATTATAGCTTTGTTTGTAGTGGTGATTTTGATTTTGTCTGTAAAAGCAACAACCCAAAAAATTACCCAAAATGTTTCAAAAAAAGAATTGCAGTCTTTCATAAGTTATGCAATCATAGCTTTGATCGTTTTGCCATTTTTACCAAATTTTGGATATAAGTTAATAGACATTCCATTTTTAGCTCAAATATTTGCAAGTCTCAATGTTGATCTCGGAAAGTTTGCCGTGATTGAACTTATTAATCCAAGAAAAATATGGATGGTTGTAGTTTTGATTACTGGAATAGATCTTTTTGGGTATTTATTAGGAAGACTTATTGGTAATAAAAGTAGTTTTAGTCTTACAAGTTTTGTAGGAGGTTTTGTTTCTTCAACATCTACAACCCAGTCTTTAGCTCAAAGAAGTAAGAAATCATTGACCGTTAATTATTTATTGGGCGCTGCTATTTTAGCAAACCTTGCAAGTTTCTTCCAAATCTTTTTATTAGTCGGTCCACTTAATGCAGCATGGCTTATATCTATTCTACCTAGCATTTTAATAATGATAATAACTGCTGCTATCATAGCTACTATATTTTTACGTAAAAAAGAAAAAGAGAAAAAGCAAAAAGAGGCAGAGGAAAAGGATGGTAAAATATTTGCACTTATGCCAGCACTTAAGTTTGCAGGAATTTTGATAGTTGTAAAAATTGTTACAAAGGTGTGTTTAGTTTTATTTGGCAAAGCAGGTTTTGTAATAAGTTCTATAATAGCTTCTTTCACAGGACTAGATGCAATACTTGTTTCTCTTGCTGAAATGGCAGGTCGTGACATTACGTTTCAATTTGCAACGTTTGTATTTTTACTTGTAAATGCTACAAATTTATTTAGCAAGAGTATTTTTTCTTATACTCAGGGAAGTCGTAAATTTGCGCTTAGATTTTTTGTATCAGCTCTAATAATAGTAGGGGTTAGTTTTTTGGGATTAATTTTTGTTAAGTAATTAATTTAAAAAAATATGAAATCAAAAATATTAAAGCTAGTTATTTCAATACTAATTTGTCAGGCCGCTGGTTTTTTAGGATCTATTTTTACAACTCCAAAAATAGCCACTTGGTATGCCGGTGTTGTAAAGCCATCTTTTAATCCACCAAATTATCTTTTTGGTCCTGTTTGGACACTCCTATTTATTTTAATGGGAATTTCTCTTTATATTATTTGGATAAGTAAATTTAAAGATAAGGCTTATAAAAAAGAAGTAATTACAATATTCGCCATACAGCTTATTTTAAATATTTTTTGGTCAATATTATTTTTTGGATTAGAATCTCCAATGCTTGCATTTTTTGAAATAATGGCTTTGTGGATTTCTATACTTGCAACTATAATTGGATTTTACAAGATTTCAAGGATTGCATCATTTATTTTAATTCCATATATATTATGGGTAAGTTTTGCATCAGTATTGAACTTTTTTATTTGGAAATTGAATTTTTAGTATATTTTCAATATAATTAGTCAGTAATAAATAATTTTTATAAATATGGACAAAGTTGATTTTTCTAGATTTTCAAAGTTGGATGCAGAAATTTTGGCAAAAGAATTTAAAACAGATCTACAAAATGGATTAAGTCAAAAAGATGCTACCGAAAAGCTTGTAAATTATGGTCCTAATGAAATAATCCTAAAAAAAAGCAGATGGTATCATATACTATTAAGGCAATTTAAATCGCCTTTTATTTATTTACTTCTTGGAGCAGTTGTATTAGCCTTTATTTTAAAGGAAATGACGGATGGAATAATGATCCTGATTTTTATATTTATAAATACTATTCTGGGTTTTTCTCAAGAATATAAGTCAGAAAAAACATTAGAGCTTCTTAAGAAATATTCGGCATCACTTACAAAAGTTATAAGAGATGGAAAAGAAGAACTCATAAAATCTCAAGAACTTGTTCCCGGAGATATTATAAGACTTGTAACGGGAGATAAGGTGCCGGCAGATGTGAGATTTTTGGAAACTTATGATCTTAGTCTTAATGAGTCCGTATTAACGGGAGAATCTATTTCAGTTAAGAAAAACACAGAAATGGATGCAGAGTTTTCAAATATGGCTTTTTCTAGCACGTCTATTGTCTCTGGTAGTGCAAAGGCACTTGTTTTATTTACTGGCAAAAAGACTAGAATGGGGGACATTACAAGTTTAGCAGTTGAAACGAAAAGAGTTAGTAATTTTGAAAAAGGAATTGCTAAGTTTAGCTCTTTTATATTAAAACTCGTTTCAATCACTCTAGTTGTAATATTGCTAGCAAATATTTTTATAAAAGGAAAAGAGGCAAATATTGTTGAACTTATTATTTTTTCTATAGCACTTGCGGTAAGTGTTATTCCAGAGGCACTTCCTGTTGTCATGACATTTTCTCTTTCAAAGGGAGCTCTTCAGTTAGCAAGAAAAAAAGTTGTAGTAAGAAGACTTTCTGCAATAGAAGATTTGGGAGGTATACAAGTTTTGTGTTCTGATAAAACAGGCACTCTTACTGAAAATGAGCTTACTGTTGCAAATTATTATAATCCACAGAATAATAATTTAATTTTATATTCTAATCTCGGAACAACATCTGTTTCTAAAGATAAACTAGAACCATTTGATATAGCGCTTTGGTCTCAAATGAGCAAGGACAATGAAAATGATTACGATAAATACAGTAGGATATCTGAGTGTCCATTTGACCCCAAAAGAAAAATAAATAGCGTTTTGGTTTCTAGTGGCGAAAGGTATGAACTTATTTCTCGTGGTGCTCCTGAAGCAATATTCCAAATATGTAAAATTAGCAAACAAGAAATAGACAGTATTAATTTATGGATTAAGGAAGAGGGACTTTTGGGTCATAGGGTTTTAGCAATAGCAAAGAAAAAAGTAGTTTTCTCAAAAAATAAGGACATCAAAGATTATGAAAATAACTTAGAGTGTTTGGGCGTAATATCTTTTGTAGACCCAATAAAACCAACAACAAATGCCGCTATTAAACAAGCAGAGGAGCTCGGCGTTAAGATAAAAATTATTACAGGAGATAGTCGTGAAGTATCTGGCGCCGTTGGTAAAAAAGTGGGTCTTTTGAAAAATCCAGAAGATGTAATTTCTGGAGAGGAGTTTGATGCTTTGGATCAAGGGGGACAATTAGAAGCAATAGATAAATATTCTGTTTTTTGTAGAATTTCGCCAGAACAAAAATTTCATATTATTGAACTTTTACAATCAAAATATCAAGTTGGTTTTTTGGGTGAAGGTATAAATGATGCTCCCGCACTCAAGCTTGCAGGAGTTTCAATAGTTGTGCAAAGTGCATCAGACATATCTAGAGAAAATGCAGATATTGTTTTGTTGAAGAAAAATTTGAAGGTTATTGTAGGCGGGATAAAAGAAGGAAGAGAAATCTTTGCAAATACAACAAAATACATGAAAACAACGCTCGCTTCAAATTTTGGAAACTTTTATTCAGTTGCTATAGCTTCTCTTTTTATAAAATATTTACCAATGTTGCCAATTCAAATATTGCTACTGAATTTATTATCAGACTTTCCAATGATAGCTATCGCAAATGATTCGGTGGATTCTAGCGAAGTGAAAAAGCCAAGGTTTTATGATATTAGAGAAATGATGCTTTTTTGTACGGTACTGGGTATTGTAAGTTCCCTGTCAGATTTTATTGTGTTTGCATTTTTCTTTCATTCTCCTGCGCAAGTTTTGCAGACAAATTGGTTTATTTCCAGCATACTTACAGAAATAGTTTTTATATTTTCGATAAGATCAAGGGGTTTATTTTTAAAAGCAAAATTTCCAGCATTTTCAATGATCATTCTTTCTCTGGCAGCAACTTTTTTGACAATATTGATACCGTTTACAAGGGTTGGCCATTCTTTGTTTAAATTTATTAATCCAAGCTTTAATCATCTTATGATTATTTTAGGAATCGTTACTTTTGAGTTTATTTCATCTGAGTTTGTAAAAATTGCTTATTATAAATATATAGATAAAAAAAATAATTTACCAGCTCGTATTGCTTCATAAAGTATTACGGCGCCAAAAAATAAAATGTTTAAAGCCTTACAAATTGGTTTTAGTTATGGTCTTAGTTCGGGTGTTATTACGACCCTTGGTCTTATGGTTGGGGTTGCAACAAGTACAAATAGCAAATTAGCGGTCATAGGTTCTATTATTACAATTGCAGTTGCAGATGCTCTTTCAGACGCACTAGGAATTCATATATCTACAGAATTTTCAGGAGGAAAAGAAACAAAAGAAATTTGGTGGTCAACCTTATTTACATTCTTGTCTAAATTTATATTTGCAATAATTTTTGTTATTCCCGTTTTGCTTGCCCCCAGTTTATTTTATGCGATGCTTATAAGTATTGTTTTGGGGATTATTATATTGGGTATTTTTAGTTATTTTATGGCAAAACAAAATAAAGCAAATATAAAAAATACAATACTCGAACATATCGCAATGACAATTTTAGTAATAACACTTTCCTATTTTATAGGTAGGTTAATTAATAATATTTTTGCTTAATAATTTTTGTATTATTATTTTTATAATAAATTACCAATTTGTTGTTTTTGTGCTATAATTTTTTATATAAAAAGAAAAGAAAATAATTTTTTTATTTTGTAAAACAAAAAAATATGTCAACAAAAAAAATAATACAAAAACCAATAGTGAAAGAAGTCAAAACAAAAAAGCCAACTCAAAAAAAGGTAGCAAAAAAAGTAGTTACAAAAAGATCTACTCCTATAAAACAAAAATTAGATAGAAAAATAAAAAAAGCTGTTTTTCTTCCAGCTCAAGATGATCCAATTATTACAGCTCCTAAATTAGAAGAGATAATAGAACAAAATTCTACTGAAAAAATTATTTACTCTCCAATAATACCTTCTAAAACAGTAGAAAAGAGTATAGAAGTTCAAAAAATTAATACTGTTTTAGAGTCAAAAAAGAATAATAAAATAAACAGCATTTTCGCATGGCTGATTATTCTTTTGTTTGTAGTGGGCGGATATGCCTGGGTTACAAAGAATCAGAGAGAAGTAGCTAGTCACAACAACAATAACGTAATTCAATCAAACAAAGAATTCGACATAAATCAAATTAAACAATTTGCATCTGTAGAGGAATTTAAAAGTTATTTAGCAAAATCTCCACAAGGACAATACGGACAATTTTTGAATGCTATTGATTCGAGAGAAGTATCTAAAAAGGTTTTAACAACGGTTAGTTCAGATGAAGCATCTTCTGGAGTAATTTCTTCTCCTCAAGTAGCTGAAACCGAATTAATAGATAGGGTATCTAATACCAATACACAAGTATTAAATATTGATGAACCAGATATTGTAAAAACAGATGGAGAAAATATTTATTTATCTTCAAATCAATTTAATATATTTAGATCTGAGCCAGGAATAATGTCTGAAAAAATGATGATTATGCCTCCTTATGATAATGGTGCTAGCGTCAAAATTATTAATGCACTTCCAATCAAAGACGCAAAGGTTTTGTCAGAGATAAAGCAATCTGGAGAAATGTTTGTGGGTAATGGGATATTGGTAGTTTTCTCTACAAGTGATGTATATGGATATGATATAAGTGATCCAAAAAATCCACAAGAAAAGTGGCGTATAAAATTAGAAGACAATACTTATATAATGGATTCAAGATTGTATGGGGATAAAATTTATCTTGTATTATCAAATTTTATAAATAATATAAATCCTTGTCCTATCAGACCACTTAGTATCAATTCTACGTCTCTTGAAATAACATGTAGTGATATTTATCACCCTGAAATGCCACTTCAAACAGATTCTATTTTTACAGCACTCAAAATAGATATTAGCTCAGGAAGCGTTCTAAATAAAACATCTTTTGTCGGATCTCGTGAGTCTTCAAATATATATATGTCTCAAAATGCTTTGTATATTTCTTATTTTTATACAGTTGATAATGTTAAATTCTTTTATGATTTTTTAAACGCTAAAGCTACGGATTTATTTCCAGAGACGGTATCTTCTAAAGTCGAAAAACTAATTTCTTATGACATAAGCTATGAGGCAAAATCAATAGAGTTATCAAGCATTATCTCAAATTATTATGCAAGTTTAGATGGTGATGAAAGACTTAGAATAGAAAATGAGCTTACAAATAGAATGTCTAGTTATTATGAGCTAGAAATGAGGCAATTAGAGAAAACGGGTATAATGAAAATTTCTTTAACAGATTTAAAAATTATTGCAGGTGGTGCTGTTCCTGGAAAACTTTTGAACCAATTTTCAATGGATGAGTACAGTGACAATCTAAGAATTGCTACGACAATAGGTCAAAATTCTTGGTATTATTTTGGCAACATAAGTCCAAAAAGTGCCAATGATGTTTATGTTTTAGATAGTAAGTTAGATAGAGTTTCTTCTGTGATGAATTTAGGCAGAGAAGAAAAAATTTATTCTGTAAGATTTTTAGGAGATAGAGGATATGTTGTTACCTTTAAACAAGTGGATCCTTTTTATGTTATTGACCTAACAGATCCAAAAAATATTAACTTAAAGGGAGAGTTAAAAATTCCTGGATATTCATCTTATCTACACCCCATTTCCGACAACATTATACTTGGTATAGGAAAAGAAGAACAAAATGTAAAAATTTCTATGTTTGATGTCTCTGATCCTACAAATCCCAAGGAAATAGATACATATATGCTAAATGAATATTGGACTGAAGTAAAAAATAATCATCGTGCATTTTTACTAGATAGAGAAAATAATATATTTTTTATGCCAGCCTCAAATGGTGCTTATGTTTTCGGATATGAAAATAATGAGTTAAAGCTTCTAAAGGCAATATCTGAAAATGCTATAAAAAGGGCTGTATATATAAACAATTACCTATATGTTTTAAGCGATAATGTGATGATTATATACGATGAAGCGGACTGGAAAGAATTAAATAGATTAGAATTATAGCCCCCCACTCATATAAAAATTGCATCAGATATTCATTTTTATACTAAAAAACACAGTTTTTTTATGAAAATTGTGTTTTTTTTATATTATTTTTATATGAGTGGGGGGGGCTGGTTGACAATTTTTGTTTGATTGTATATAATATTTATAAGTTATAGTTTGTGGACTATAGTATTTTTATTATTAAGAGATTTTATGATAAACAAAATAAAGCAATATTTCATAGATTCAATCAACGAATTAAAGAAAGTAATCTGGCCAACAAAAAAAGAAACTATCAAAAAAACATCCCAAGTGATTTTTTTTAGTTTTTTCGTTGCTATTTTCTTGGGATTGATAGACTATGGACTTACAAAACTTTTAGAAAAATTTGTTTTATACAGATAAAAAAATAAACAAAATAAAATGTCAAAGCAAAATGAAAATTTGGGCCTAAGATGGTATGTTTTACATACTTATTCTGGATATGAAGAAAATGTCAAGAGAAATTTGGAGCAAAGGATAGAATCAATGAATATGCAGGATAGTATTTTGGAGGTTTTGATACCAACTGAAACCAAAATTAAAATTAAAAACGGAAAGAGAAAGACGATAAGAGAAAAGATTTTTCCAGGCTATGTCTTGGTAAATATGCTGGTTACAGATGAATCTTGGTATGTTGTAAGAAATACACCAAATGTTACTGGTTTTATTGGAACAGGAACAATTCCTACTCCTATGACAGAGGAAGAAATCAAATCATTACAGAAAAGAATGGGTGTTGAGGAGCCAGAATACAAGATTGATGTTGAAAAAGGTGATACCGTTAGAATAGTAGATGGTCCTTTCAAAGAATTCGAAGGTAAGGTTGCAAGCATTGACCAAAATCATGGAAAAATCAAGGTTCTTGTTTCAATGTTTGGAAGAGAAACTCCTGTTGAATTAGATTTTTTACAAATCAAAAAAGGATAATAATTTTTTACTTATCTACTCCCGCTTTGGTGGTGTAGGCTTCTTAGATAAGTATTATGAATTTAAATATTGAATAGTAAATAGAAATTCAATTGAAAATTAAAAATGGAAAATAGAAAGTTAATTATATGGCAAAAAAAATAAAGACAACTCTGAAATTACAAATTATGGGTGGTAAAGCAAATCCAGCTCCACCAGTAGGACCAGCACTTGGTCAACACGGTGTAAATATTCAGGAATTCTGTACAAAATTTAATGATGCAACGCAAGATAAAATGGGAGAACTTACTCCAGTTGTAATAACTGTTTATCAAGACACATCATTTTCATTTGTTTTAAAAACCCCTCCTGCATCTGAGCTTATAAAAAAGGCAGCAGGAATTACAAAGGGTTCTTCAAATGCGCTTACAACAAAAGTAGGAACACTTACAAAAGATCAGTGTAGAGAAATAGCAACAAAGAAGATGGAAGATCTAAACGCATATGACGTAGAAGCAGCTGCAAAAATCATAGAAGGCACAGCAAGACAAATGGGTGTAAAAGTTGAGTAAGATTAGTAGGATTAGGAAATTAGTAAGACTAGGTCTTATAATCGAGCTATTTAAAAGCCATCCTAATCTCCTAATATTCCTAATTTCCTAATCATAAATATATGACAAAGATACCTTGGGTTAGAATAGTTTATCTGTATCTTATGACAGCGATTGGCCTAATAGTTTTTATTATAGGGTCAGTGACTATCGTAAATACGGGTTTAAAGGCTTTTGTTTTTACAAAGGCTGATATGAATTACGGTAGTGGGCCAAGTGAGATATACATGCAAAAAACAGTAGATCAGGCTCAAACATTATCAACATGTGATAAATTAACAGAATCTGAGAGAGCAAGTATAGCAATGTGGCTAACCGACTATAAGGTTTGGCAGGAAACTCAGAAAAATCAAAACCCAGCTACATCAAATAGACAAAGAGAGGCAGCAACTGCTATTGCTATGATATTAGTAGGTTTTCCAGTATATTTTATACATTGGAGAATTATACAAAAAGAAAAACATGGTGAAGAATTAGTTTAATATAGATAATGAGGGACCTTTCATCTTTTATGGTGAGGGGGTTAATACCTCAAAAGAAAGGACCCACGCTACGGCGGGGTAAAGAATTATATGGCAAAAGTGTCAAAAAGAATGAAAGCAATAAGAGAAAAAGTAGATAGTAAGAAAGTTTATTCTCTTGAAGAGGGTGTAAAAGTTTTAAAAGAAACATCAAGTGTAAAATTTGATTCTTCTGTTGAAGTTCATATTGCTCTTGGAATAGATCCAAAAAAAGGTGATCAAATTGTAAGATCTACAGTTGTTCTTCCAAACGGAAATGGAAAGACAAAAAGAGTCGCTGCTTTTACAACATTTGTTAAAGAGGCAAAGGAAGCTGGTGCAGACATAATCGGAGATGAAGAATTTATGGCTGAAATCAAAAAAACAGGTAAATGTGATTTTGATGTAGCAGTAGCAACACCTGAAATAATGCCAAAGCTTGCTGTTATTGCAAAGATTCTTGGTCAAAAGGGTCTTATGCCTAATCCAAAAAGTGGAACAATATCTCCTGATGTAAAGAAAATGATTGAAGAAATTAAAAAAGGAAAAGAAACCTTTAAAAATGATGATAGTGCAAATGTTCATTTATCAGTTGGAAAAATAAGCTTTGATGATGCTAAACTTATTGAAAATATTAATGTTTTTGTTGATGCAGTTAAAAAAGCAAAGCCAGTTGGATACAAAGGAACTTATATAAGAACTATCGCAATATCTTCAACGATGGGACCTGGACTTAAGGTTAGTGTATAATATTTGTTTATACTTATATAAAGAAAAACACCCGCGCATTACACGCAGGTGTTTTTTTGTTAAATAGTTATTCAGGCGTTTTTATTCCCGCTTCTTTAATCGCGGGGCAGTCTCTTACAGTGTCTAATATAAATTGTAATTTTGTTTTGTTTTCTAATAAAAGTCTTTTTCCCATTATTATATGCGTTGCCGAACAAGGGGAATTGATTTTAGAAAACTGAGCCATATCGAGAATTTTCATTGTATTGGGATCAACTGGAATACTCCATTGTTTTCCCGATACTTTTTTAGCATAGACACTTTCTTTCGACCACGTCTGATAGAGTATTTCGAGACTATCGTATTGAGCAGAGCTAAGTTCCCACTCTGTAATACCAAGGATGAATGCATTAGTGCGTGTGTTTTCAATGCGTACGCCTTTATAATAAAAGGTATCTCTTTGAGTACATCCAGTTATGATCGTTAACATGACGATCAATGCAAGAAATATCATTTTTATCATTTTTCCTCCTGAAAAAATATTATTTTATTTACTAAATTCTCTATTTTATTAAGAATATATTATAATAGCATATATGTAATATTGTGTCAAGTGTTAATTGTGGATAACTTATTATGGGACCTGGACCTAAAGTTAGTGTATAACATATTTCAAATGTTTGGGGCCTGACCCTTTTGGGGTCAGGCCCCTTTGTTTTTGGACTTGACCTTTTTTAAAAAGTCTGCTATATTCTGTTTAATAAAATAAAAAAGTGGAGGATACAATGCTTACACACCAAGAAATTAAAAGCAAAATTACCCTGGAAAATGCTGATTCTAGCTGTTCCAGAGGTATGACAGTTACCAACTGTGTCGTGCTGGAGAGTGTTGAAGATATAAGCGGACATGACCTTGCTTATGTGCTGTCACAAGAATATCAGGACTGTTTTTGTATGTCTGCCCGGGAAGCCTATTTTCTTTTAAGAGTGGGCGCAGATACACAAAAACTTTACACGTATTTCACGTTAATTCAGCTTTGCGACAAAAAAGTCGCATAACACAAACCCTCATTTATAGGCCATAGCAACATGGCCTTTTTTGTTTGCCATAGTTTCAAATTATTGATAAAATATTGTTAGCTACTTAGCGTGTTAGTTTCGTAGCTGCGTAGTTACGCAGCCTATTAGCTTCGTAGTTATATTATTATTTAATAATTGAATTTGGTTAAGAAACTACGTAGCTAATTAGCTAATCAAACTAATAACATGGAAGAAAAAAAATACGATAGACCAACTTGGGATGAATATTTTATAAACATAACAGAAGAAGTAGCAAAAAGATCAAAGGATCCATCAACAAAAACGGGTGCTGTTATAGTAGACAGTAAGCACAGACCTATATCTTTTGGTTATAATGGTTTTGTTGGAAACTGTGATGAATCCACCATGTCATATGAGCGCCCAATAAAATATAATTTGATTATCCATGCTGAAATGAATGCTATTCTTTTTTCTAGACGAGATTTAGAAGATTGTATTTTGTATAGCCTTTACGCTCCTTGTGAAAATTGTTTAAAGCATATTATTCAGTCGGGAATAAAGCATATTATTTATAAAAATTTTGTTGTCGAAAGTAAGGCTGAACATAATGAGGATTCTATGACAAACTCTGTTACTAATGAAGCGATTACAAGACTGCTATTATCTAGGCCCGACATAGATTGCCACAATGTTAATGGCGAAAGTTATTTAAGAGAAATATGGGGAGATAAAATACCTAGCTTTCAATAATATGTCTAAAATTATTTTTGGTTTTGTAGGAGAGATTGCATCTGGCAAGGGAACTGCGGTAAAATATATTGAAGAAAAATATGGAGCAAAATCTCATAGATTTTCTGATATTTTGAGAGATCTTTTAAATAGATTAGAAATAGATAAAACAAGAGAAAATTTGCAAGACATCTCGACTTTGATTAGAGAAAAATTTGGCCAAGACACTCTCGCAAAGGTTATAGCAGGGGATGTATCAAAAGATTTAGGAGAAATTGTTGTAGTAGATGGAATAAGACTTAAAGAAGATATTGAATATTTAAAAAAGTTGCCTAATTTCTATCTAATTCATATTTATGCAGATCCTGAATTAAGATATAAAAGACTTTTAGATAGAGGTGAAAATGTAGGTGAAGATAAGATTTCTTATGAAGAATTTTTGAAATCTCAAGAAAATGAATGTGAAATTCAATTAAAGGAAGTATCAGAACAAGCCGATATAAAAATAGATAATAATGGAACACAGGAAGAGTTAGTAGAGAAAATAGAAAGATATATTCAAGAGAAATTAAGGGAATTAAATCAAGAAACATCACAAGAATTTAAATTAAAATAAACTTATGAATAAGTTGATATGCATTGTAGGAATGTGCGGATCTGGCAAGAGCGAAGTGTCGGATTTTTTTGTAAATCATGGTTTTTCTTATGTTCGTTTTGGTCAGATTACGCTTGATGAAATAAAAAAAAGAGAATTGGCAGTGAGCGAAGACAATGAAAGGACTATAAGAGAAGAATTTAGAAAAGAATATGGACAAGGAGCATATGCAATATTAAATATTCCAAAATTTGATGAGTTTTTACAAAATGGTAATGTGATAGGAGACGGGCTTTATAGCTGGTCAGAGTATAAAATTTTGAAAGAAAGATACGGAGAAAATTTTATTGTAATAGCGGTTTACTCTAGTCCAGATACAAGATATAATAGGCTGGAAAATAGAGCTGAAAAATATAGTGATGATAAGGAAAATAAGTTTCGTTCTATAGGTAGAGATAAGGCAAAGAGCCGTGATTATGCAGAAATAGAAAATATAGAAAAAGCAGGGCCGATAGCAATGGCTGATTATACTTTAGTAAATGAAACAAGTGTTGAAGATCTAAAAGAAGATTTAGAGAAAATATATAATAAAATTTTTAAATAAATGAGCAACGTGAGCATAAAAATTAAAAAACTTAGAGAAGATGTTATTTTACCATCGTATGCTTTGAATGGAGACGCTGGAATGGATGTTTTTTCTTTGGATGATGTTGTAATAAATTCTGGTGAGAGGCATGTTTTTCCACTTGGTTTTGCGACAGAGATACCAAATGGTTATTGCGCTTTGATTTGGGATAAAAGTGGACTTTCTTCTAAATATGGTCTGAAGGTCTTGGGTGGAGTAATTGATTCAAATTATAGAGGAGAATATATGGTTTGTATTATCAACTTAGGAGAAGATGTTTGTGAAATAAAAAAGGGAAATAAAATAGCTCAGATTTTAATACAGCCAATTATACAAGCTGAGTTTATAGAGGTTGAAAATTTAAATGAGACAGACAGAGGATTAGGAAAATGGGGAAGCACAGGCAGTTAGCTGTCAGCTTTCAGTTTTCAGCAATTAGCTAAATACTAAAATCTAAATACTAAACACCCACGCCTTTGGCGGGGCAAACTAAACTTATGGCCAAAATATTTGTTTTTGATGAGTTTAATCCAGAAGACAACGCAATGCTTCAAGCACTTTATTCAAGAAGTGCAAGTAGTGTTGTAGATCATGTTGAAAAAGTAAGAAAATCTGGATCTGGAAAATTTATGGAAACTTTTTATCTTGGCTATGGTCATTCAAGTATCGCTGATTGTGGAAGTACAACTATTTTTATAGAGAAACTTAGCATATTGGCTGACAAAGCTATTCAAGATTGGCCACTTTACAGTGGGCAAGAAACAAGTACTCGCTATATTGATATGTCTAAACAAGAAATTATAGATCCATTAGGAACTAAGGAATCAAAATTGATTTTACAAAGTTGGATGGATTTTTATATTAATAGTCAAGAAACATTAAAAAATCATATAAAAGGGCTTTATCCAAAAAAATCTGATGAAGATGATAGTATTTATCAAAAGGCTGTTAATGCAAGATGTTTTGATATAATGAGAGGATTTTTACCAGCAGGAATTACAACTCAGCTTTCATGGCATAGTAATTTGCGTCAAGCATCTGACAAGCTTTCTCTTATGCGCCACTGGCCACTTAAAGAGGTTAGAGAAATTTCAGACGGTATTTGGAACAATCTAAAAGAAAAATATTCTCATAGTTTCAGTAATGAATTGTTTGAAAATCAAGAAAATTATAGAGAATATTTAATGAAAGAGTATGGTTATTACATTTCAGAAAAAATAGAAAACGATTTTTCATTTTATACTGACATAAAACACGACGAGCTTGTAAAGTATTGTGACTTATTTGATAAAAGGTCTAGCAAAACAGGACTTCCACAATTTTTAGCAGAGCTAGGTATTGTAAGATTTGATTTTTTACTTGATTTTGGATCTTTTAGAGATTTACAAAGACATAGAAATGGAGTTTGTCGCATGCCACTTCTCACACTAAAGCACGGTTTTAATGATTGGTATTTGTCACAACTACCAGAAGACTTGAAAGTTCAAGCAGAGGACTTGATAAAAACTCAAATAAACCGTATAAATAAATTAGAAATAAGCGAGGAAGAAAGGCAATATTACATATCACTTGGATTTAATGTCGCTTGTCGTGTATCCTATGGTCTTCCAGGGGCATGTTATGTAATAGAACTCCGTTCTGGCACGACTGTTCATCCAACACTTAGAAAAATTGCGCACAAAATGAGTAATGAGATTATGAAAATATTTCCAGAATTAAAACTTCAATCAGATATGAGTAAGGATGATTGGGATATACGAAGAGGAACGCAGGATATAACAGTGAAGAATGAAGGATAAAGTTTGAAGGATGAAGTAAAGGGGGTTATATTAAGATAATTTAATTAATAAAATAATTAAAAATTGGAGGAAGGTAAAATGATTAAAGAAAAATTTGTCGTAATAGACGGTCTTGATGGAATTGGAAAGGGCACTGCAATAAGTGCTATTATTGATTTTTTATTATCACAAAATAAAAGAGTTTTGGACTTGGATAAATATTGGATTGATAAACATTTTCATCCAGATTTTGAAAATCCAAATTCTCCTTACTTTGTTGATATTAATAGTTTTGATTTCATTGTTTCATCAGAGCCAACTTATTGCGGAATTGGTATGGCCATAAGGGATGAAGTTATTTCAAAAAATAGTAGAAAATATTCAGCTAGATTTACAGCAGATTGTTATTCGCTAGATAGAGAAATACTTTATAAAAGAGTGCTTTTACCAGCACTAGAACTTGGTAAAATCGTTATTCAATCAAGAAGTGTATCAACTTCAATAGCTTATCAATCTTTACAAGCAAAAGAAAGTAATGAAAGCTTAGGAGTTGATCAGATAATGGCGTTGGATGGAAATAGTTTTACTCTACTTTATCCTTTTGGACTCTTTATTATTCCAACCATAAAAGATGTATCTTCTCTTATGGAAAGACTCAGTAGTAGAGAAAAAAAAGATGATTGTTCTTTTGAGAATATTGATTTTCAGCTCAAGCTTAAAGAAATTTATGAAAGCACTTGGTTTAGAGATGTTTTTGAAAGCAGAGGAGTAAAAATAGAATACATCGATGCGAGTATCTCCATTGAAGAAACAAAGAAGCAGGCTCTAGATGTTTTTAGGAAGTATCTTGATATGTAAAAAACAATAAAAATAAAACACGAATAGATTAATGTTCGTGTTTTTTTTGATATATATAATTTAAAACTTTACTATCAAAACCCTATCAAATCCGGATAGGTCTTTTTTTATTTCTATATCAGCTTTTGAAGTAAATAATTCTTTGATCTTTTTTGATATTGGCTCAACTTGTTCAGGGCTAATTTCTAGGAATAGATATTGTGGATTTATATTATATTCTTTTATTTGTTTGAATAGTTTGAAATAATGAACAAGTCCAGATTTCCCAGAATATAGCGCATTACAAGGTTCATGTTTTATAGACTTATCATCCCAGTCGCTTTTTACATAAGGAAGGTTTGCGACAATGATATTAATTTGGAAGTTTTTAAATTTATTAAGTAAATCGCTTTTTACAAATTTTATTTTTTTGTTTAACCCATGTGCTCTAGTATTTTTTCTTGCCATATTTATAGCAAAGGCAGAGTTGTCGCTCGTTATTATCTTAGTGTTTTTTTGATTTTTAGCCAAAGATACTGCAATAGCTCCAGAGCCAGTTCCAACATCTAGAATTGTTTTATCATTTGGTTGTAATTTCAATACTTCTTCAACTAGCAATTCTGTTTCAGGTCTTGGAATAAGAACGTGTTTATTTACTTTGAATTTTAGTCCAAAAAAATATTTATAGCCCAATATATATGCAACAGGATAATGAGTCGTTCTTTTCAAAATAAGTTTTTTGAATTTTTTAAATTGATTTGGGGATAGATTGAAATCAGAATTTGATAAAATCCATTCTTTTTTCTTTTTTATAGTAAAACAAAGTATTAATTCTGTATCTACGTGATAGGAGTCAATATTTTTTTCTTTTAGGGTTTGAAATCCCCAAGATAGGGCATCTTTAATTTTCATCTCTATAATATTCTTTTAATTTTTCCAAAAATTCTTCAATGTCCCCATTTAAAAAACCTTCTAAATTGTGTGAAGTAAGATTAATTCTATGATCTGTAACCCTGTTTTGAGGATAATTATAGGTTCTGATTTTTTCAGATCTATCACCACTTCCTACTTGATTTTTTCTATCTTTATCAAGTATTGCTTGTCTTTTTTCTTCTTCCATTGCAAGAATACGAGATTTCAAGATTTGCATAGCTTTTTCTCTATTTTGACCTTGAGATCTTTCGTCTTGGCAGGAAACAACAAGTCCAGATGGAATGTGTGTGATTCTTACAGCAGAGTATGTTGTGTTGACAGATTGGCCACCGGCTCCAGAGGAACAAAATGTATCGATACGCATATCTTTTTCTTCTACATTTACATCAATATCTTCTGCTTCAGGGAGTACAGCTACGGTGGCAGCGGAAGTATGAATTCTTCCAGCTTTTTCTGTTTCAGGGACGCGCTGTACACGATGAGTTCCACTCTCATATTTCAAAGTTCCAAAAGCATTATCTCCGTTAATTTGAAATATCAATTCTTTAAATCCGTTTAATTCTGTTCTATTTTCACTTATTATTCCAACTTTCCAGCCCCTATTTTCACAAAATCTAGAATACATTTTGAATAAATCTCCTGCAAATAGTGCTGATTCATCTCCACCTGTTCCAGCCCTTATTTCCATGATGGCATTTTTTTTATCATAAGGAGATGATGGATTTATTAGTTCATCTGTGTCTGTTTCGAGTTTTTTGATCTTTTGTTCAAGCTCTGTTTTCTCTTTGTTTGCCATTTCAATAAGTTCTATATCTTCTGATTTTATAGCATCCTCACATTCTGCCAACTGCTTTCTAAGTAGTTCTAGAGCATTTATATTGTCAGTAATTTTTTTGATTTCGGCATATTCTTTTGAAACCAATTTTAGCTTTGAGTTGTCATTAAAAATAGCAGGGTCTTGCATCTGTTGCTCAAGCTCTAGATATTTGGATTTTAATTCCTTTATTTTTTCTTCGTTTATCATATATTTATTGTACTAAAATTTTTAGTAAAACAAAAACACCTTAAAATAATATAGGTGTTTTTGCTTGTCTTATGTTATTTTTCCTCTTTTTTTGCTTTTTTTGCTTTTACTGCAGCAACTTTTACTTTCTTACCTTTTCTTACTTTGGATACATCCTCACTTTTCTTTAGTCTATTTTGGTATTTATTGATAACACCTGAATCATCAATAAGCTTTTGTTTGCCTGTGTAAAAAGGATGGCATTGTGAACATAGCTCTACATATAATTCTTCTATTGTAGATCCAATCTCAAAAGTATTGCCACATGTGCAAGTAACCTTTGTTTTGTAGTATTTTGGGTGTATTTCTTTTTTCATTGATATGATATTATTTATAACTGAGTAGAATATTAGCACAATACTTTATAAAAGGCAAGGTTTATCTATATTAAGGGGACTATGTTCTATGGGCGGGCCATTGCAATTTTTTTCGTATTATGCTAATATTTAAACACTTTAAGGCATATATTTAAATAAAAATAATGCTTATTTTATCATTTAATTTTAAGAATACAATATGAAAACAGTATCAATATTAGATCTTTTGAAGAGTGGAGCACATTTTGGACATAAAAAATCAAAAAGGTACCCTAAAATGGAGAAATATATTTTTGGTGTCAAAGATGGGGCTCATCTTATCAACTTAGAAGAAACAATTGTTTGTTTGGAAAATGCAGTTAATTTTGTAAAAAAGACGGTTGCATCAGGAAACAAAGTTTTGTTTATAGGTACCAAAAGACAAGCAAAATCAATAGTTAAAGAGGCTGCAGAAAAATGTTCTATGCCATATGTTATTTCTCGTTGGCTTGGTGGAACGTTTACAAATTTTGCAAATATTTATAAATTGCCAAAGAAACTCACAACATTAGAAGAGGAGAAAGCAGCTGGAATTTATGATAAACATACTAAGAAAGAAAGACTTATTATAGATAGAGAAATTATAAAGCTTAAGGAAATGGTAGAGGGTATTAGAGAAATGGACAAACTTCCAGGTGCTATTTTTGTTGTCGACATTAAAGATGACAAAACAGCAATAGAAGAAGCAAGAAATAAGAAAATTCCTATAATTGCTATCACTGATACAAACACAAATCCAGAATTGGTGGATTATCCTATTCCAGCAAATGATGACTCTGTAAATACACTCAAATTAATTTCTTCTGTTATAAGCGAAGCTGTGTTGGAAGGAAAGAAATAGGACTTCTTACAAATACGAAACTCTAAACTCAAAATTCTAAACAAACGATAAATCATAAATTCCAATGTTATAAACGGTTTATTGTTTCGGATTTAAAATTTCAATATTGTTTCGTATTTCGTGTTTCTAATTTAGAATTTATTGACCATTGTGTGTTAATTTAAAAAATATAAATTATCAGAATAAGTAATTTAAAATTAAAAATAAAAAAGTTATGGATTTATCACAAATAAAACAGTTAAGAGAAATGACAGGCGCTGGTGTAATGGATTGTCAAAATGCCCTACAAGAAGCAAATGGTGACATGGATCAGGCTATTGAAGTGCTTAGAAAAAAAGGTCAAAAAATGGCCGATAAAAAATCTTCAAGAACAGCAAAAGAGGGTGTTATTTCTATTTCAAGAAAAGATAATAAATTAGCAATAGTTTCTCTAAATTGTGAAACAGATTTTGTAGCAAGAAACGATGGCTTTATTGCATCAGGAGCTGAATTTGCAGATAAGCTACTTGAGTTTTCTTCTTTGGAAGAGTTTGAGGCTTTTGCTAATGACAAAATTAAGAATGAACTTATTGTAAAAATTGGAGAAAATTTACAATTAGGTAAATGTGATATTGTTGAGTCTAGTGTTATGGATTATTATATTCATTCAAATAGAAAAATAGCAGCAGTTGTTTGTTTAAAAAATGGAAATCAAGAACTTGCAAAAGATATTGCAATGCATATTACAGCAATGAACCCACAATATTTTATGCCATCTGATGTTCCAAGTGAGGTAATAGAAAAAGAGAAAGAAATATACAGAGAACAACTTAAATCAGAAGACAAGCCAGCAAATATATTAGAAAATATTCTAAATGGAAAGATAGAAAAATTTTATAAAGAGAATTGTCTTATTAAGCAATCATTTATAAAAGATGATAAAGTGTCTATTGAACAATTACTTAAGAATGCTGGGGATAATGTAGAAATAGAAAAATTTACAAGATACAGCTTATAATATATACTAAATTATAGTTTATTATTAACTATAATTTAAGTTTATGAAGAAATTAGAAAAAATACTTATTAAATTGTCTGGAGAAACGTTGTCTAACGATGACTTTATTTTTGATTTCAAAAAAGTCGAAGACATTGCTAAGGAAATTAAAGATGTCTATAAACTAGGAACAAAAATAGGAATTGTTGTAGGTGGTGGAAATATTTTTAGAGGTAGAATGGTAGAAAATAATGAAATTGGACGTGTTGAATCAGATACAATGGGTATGCTTGCTACAATTTTAAATGGATTATGTCTTGAAACGGTTTTTAGAAAGTGTGGTATGAAAGCAAGAACACTGGGAAGTGTTTCTATAGATGGAGTTGTAGAAAAGTATTTCAACAAAAAAGCCCAAGAATATTGGAAAAATGGAGAAGTCCTTATATTCTGTGGTGGAACAGGAAATCCATTTTTTACAACAGATACTGCAGCAATATTAAAGGCTATAGAAATGAAAGTCGATGCAGTTTTAAAGACAACTCAAGTTGATGGAATATATGATAAGGACCCAAATAAGTTTAAAGATGCTAAGAAATACAAAAAATTATCTTATCAAGAGGCACTAGAAAAGAAATTAAAGATAATGGATCTTACAGCTTTTGCACTTGCTATGGATAATCATATGACTATAAGAGTTTTCAAGAATCAAAAGGGAAATCTATTAAAAGCAGTAAAAGGAGAAGATATAGGGACAATAGTTGACTAAGAAATAATGGTTGAGGAACGCTAATAATATGGAAAAAAATACATCAGATAGCTTGAAAGTGGCGGTAGTAAAATTTGTCAGTTGGGATGAGGAAAGATATTTTTTGTTTGATGAAATAAAGGATGGCAATGCATTTTTGAAAAAAGGATCACAATATCTTTTTGATATATTAATTGGAGAAGACGTGGCTGAGGTCATTGAAATAATTGACAATATTCCAGAAGATTTTGATCAAAAGAAAATAGAAAAAATGATCAGGATTGCAAGCGATGAAGATGTAGATATTTCAAAAAGAAATAATCTAAACAACAAAAAAATTCTCAGAGAATCTAGAAAAATTATCAAAAAATATAATATGGATATGAAATTATCAGATCTCCATATTTCATATGATGACGGAATAATGGTATTTTCTTTTATAGCAGATGGTCGAGTAGATTTTCGTGAGTTAGTGAAAGAATTATCTAAAAAATATAAGAAGAAAATTAGATTATATCAACTTGGCGTAAGAGATGAGGCAAAGCTATGTGGAGATATAGGTGATTGCGGACAAATTTTGTGTTGTAAAAGATTTTTGAAAAGACTAGAAAGTATTAATACTGGCTTTGCAAGAGATCAACAAATTGCTCATCGTGGGCTAGACAAGCTATCTGGAATGTGTGGACGACTTAAGTGCTGTTTGGCATATGAAGAAAAGCATTATCAAGAACTTATATTAAAACTTCCTCAAATTGGAGAAAAAGTAAAAACAAAAGACGGCGAGGGAGTCGTCATAGAATTATTTCCACTCAAACTTACAGCAAGAATTCGTCTTGATAAAGACGGAGCGATGATACATGTTAAATATTAATAGCTAGTTAGCTTCGTAGCTACATAGCAAAATTAGTTTTATGATTATTATGATTTTTTAATTAACTACGTAGCTAAGTAACTGTGTAGCTAATATGCTAACTATATGTACAAAACACAAAAAGAAAACAAAGTATTCATAAACAACTTCAAATATTGTAAGGGTTGTAGTCTTTGCGTAGAAATATGTCCAAAAAAATGTCTGACACTAAAAGACAATAATAGAGGAGTATATGGCAACGATACTGTAGAATGTAATATTGATTTATGTATTCAATGTAAGGCTTGCGAGAGAATTTGTCCCGATGGTGCAATAAAAATAGGAAATTAGTATTTACCATTCGACGTCGAGGCCTCATGGCCGAGAGGGAATTTAGAGTTTAGTTTTTATATAGAGACGGGTTGCCTGTTTTTATTTTGCCTAATTTTGTTATTTCAATTATAATCTTTATATGCAAAAGAAAAAGTGGCAAGTTATGCCAAAAATTAGTGAAGAATTTATTAAGGAATTTCCAGATTTGAATCCTATAGTTTTGCAGTTACTTCAAAATAGAAAAATAGATACTCAAGTTGCTATAGATGAGTTTTTTAATGCTGATTATATTGATGATACTCATGATCCATATTTACTTATTGATATGAAAAAGGCAGTGGATAGGGTATATAAAGCGCTAGAAGACAAAGAAGAAGTTCTTATATATGGTGATTATGATGCTGACGGAGTGACAAGTTCAGCACTTTTGGTAGAAGTATTAGAAAGTATTGGAATAAGGGCAGAGGTATATATTCCTCATAGAGAAAAAGAGGGTTATGGACTTAATTTGAGCTCAGTACAAGAAATAATAGATAGAAAATTTAATCTTGTTATTACGTGTGATTGTGCTATTACAAACGTTCTTGAAGTAGAGCTATTTAATAAAAACAATATTGATGTAATAATCACCGATCATCACAAAGAGCCCGCTATACTTCCAAGTGCCTACGCTATTATTCATGCAGGATTAAAGCGAGAGACAAAATATCCATTTCATATTTTACCAGGAGTGGGTATTGCATATAAATTTGCAGTTGGTATTTTGCAAAGTGAAAAATGTCATTTATCAGACAAAGACAAGGAAATTGCAGAAAAATGGTTGCTAGATTTGGTGGCTATTGGAACTGTTGCCGACATGGTACCTCTTGTCGGAGAAAATAGAACGCTTGTTAAATATGGGCTTATGGTAATGAAGAAAACACGAAGATTAGGACTTGAAAAATTGTATGAAATAGCTGGCACAAATGTAGAAAAATTAAATAGCACTACAATAGGATTTCAAATAGGACCTCGTATTAATTCTGCAGGTCGCATTGGTCATGCAAATACATCTTTTGAATTACTTCGCAGTAAAAATTTAGAAAGGTCTATTGAAATTGCAAATGAACTTAATTTGAACAATAGAAAAAGACAAGACATTACAAACAAAATTTTATCTCAAGCAAAATCACAGCTAGATTGTGTGGATAAAGATACGAAGTTAATCTGGGTATATGATAAAAGTTGGAACCTTGGAGTAGTAGGACTTGTTGCTGGAAAATTGTCTCAAGAATATTATAGACCAAGTTTTGTTTTTGGATATGATGGAACACTTTGGACGGGTTCTGCTCGCGGAATTGATGAGATAGATCTTATGGAGGTTATCACTAAAGTAGGAGATAAATTAGAGAGATATGGTGGACATAAGTCTGCAGCAGGATTATCTGTAAAGGAAGAAAACTTCGAAGAAATAAAAAATATTATTGAAAATGAAATAAGAGAAAAATTAAAAGATCAAGAACTCAGTCCAAGTGTGACACTTGATTGTGAAATAAATCTTGGAGATATTGATTGGGATCTGTGGGATTATTTGGACAAGTTTGAGCCATTTGGGATGGAAAATAGCAGGCCAAAATTCTTGATAAAAGATTGTAAAATAAATGATATTAGTTTTATGGGAAAAGAGGATAATCATTTGCGTTTGCAAGTTGAGCAATTCGGAACAGTTAAGAGGGTTGTTGGATTTTCTATGAGCAAAAATTTTGTTGATATAAAAAAGGATGATAAAATTGATATGGTGGTAGAGCTTGATGTAAATGAATGGAATGGAAATAGAAGTCTAGAAATATACTTGTTAGATTTTAAGAAGGTTGAATAATGTCAAATATCAAATTTTCAATTTCAAATCAAAATCAAATATCAAAGCAATAATGACAATTTTTTTGAAATTTGATATTTGAATTTTAGAATTGATTTGACATTGGATATTGGAAATTTGATATTAACATAATCTTTATGAACAAAATAATAACATTTACTGACGGTGGTTCGAGAGGCAATCCAGGGCCTGCTGCAATAGGCGGTGTTTTATATGATGAAAATAAAAATCAAATTGACTCATTTAAAGAATGTATTGGAAAAACCACCAATAATCAAGCAGAATATCGTGCACTTCTTAAGGCACTAGAAATTGCAAAAAAACATAAAGCAGAAATAGTAGAGTGTTTCTTGGATAGTGAGCTTGTTGTAAAGCAAATGAAAAGAGAATATAAGGTAAAAGATAAAGGATTGGCCATAATTTTTGTACAAATTTGGAATATTGTAATTGGTTTTAAAAAAATTAGCTTTCATCATATACCACGTGAAAAAAATCAAGAAGCCGATGCGCTTGTTAATGAGGCACTAGATAATGTTTAGGATTTAGAGTTTAGTGGTTAGTATTTAGAGCTTATTAAAGATATTAAAATAAAAAACCGATTTATTGATTCGGTTTTTAGATAAAATTAAAAGACCTCAACTGGATTGGATGGGTCTTTTTAAAATTTTCCAGAAGTCCTAAGGAGTCTAACGACGTGGCGGGCTGCACCTTTCGGTCGCGACTAAGCTTATTGTCGTTTAGAGTCCAAAAGGACTTCTGGATGGTCTTATCTGGGAATACTCTATCTAGAGGCATATTTCCTCGGCGTGAGGTTCCCAGAGACCTATGGTTTCTTTTATTAACCCCTCTAGTCAATTAGACTGCGGGGGTCGTTTCCTGAAGTCTCAAGGGGGCTTGTAAGCAATTTGCGTAAGCGAGGTGCGAATTCATCTATACGCTTATCGATTCAAGCCCCAAAGAGAACGGGTATTCAATTCACATTGGGTTCGGAGGACCCATTGGCCTTGGTCTGCTCTTTGCTGACACAGGCCTGACTTTTTTAAAGTCTTGGTCCGTTTGATCCAATATTGGACCAATGTGAACTGATTGAATTAGGGCGCCTTCGCAATACGATTCTCTAGCTCTTATCGGAGGTTTTAGTCCGATGAGCAATTGAGCGAAGGCGCCAGGGACAAGGGTCGCGTGTGGCCAAAACTGTGTTCGCACCAAGCTAGGTACGAAAGGGCGCTCTTAAGCATAAACCCTTAACAAATTTTTGACTAACACGCCGATCGGGGCCTATCTTACGGGACCGGTTTCGTTCATGGGTATTACCGTTATAAAAAACGGAGTTACCATGTCACAGCCGGCAAATTGGTAGGCGCCGTGGGTTTTTTCTGGAGAGCCCCCATAGCTATTTCTGAGTGCTATGGGGCGGGTTCATTAAGAACCTGCATGCACATATTATAGCGCTTTTCTGAGTCCCAACAAATTGTTGGGGGTGCGCTTTGTGCGTATGGGGGCGCCAGGGGTGTCTAATGATCTTCGCTAAAAACTCGAGAGTATTGAATAGACGCGAAGACAACAAGACGGGCGACAAAAGACAGTACTCATGCTTCTGCAAACTCCCTTATGCAATGTGCTTTTGGGGGAAAGTGGAGTATATGAGGTATCTTTTGTCAAAAAAATTTTTCTATTCGGAATTTCCCCCAAGTCTCGGGGGCTTTATTTTATCTGAGACTAGGGCTGTCCACGTATGTTCATGATTACCTCCTTAAAGTTTTTTGATCAAGGTATACCGGCGGCGGGGTTACGGGCAGATCTTTAATTCCGGATGGTTGGCCATGGGTCTTCCTCGTGCATTCATGATACCTCCAGGGGTATTATGGGGCGGGTTATTCCTCATCTACCAATCAACACCTATTCAATAATTGAATTTTGTTGATTTCGGATGAAGAATTAATCGCAGGATGATCACGACTCCTTAGTCAACTAATATTTCTGACAGAGGGAGTCTTTTTTTCTTTATAACAGCAAGAAAGCTGTAGAAGAGTGGCTAAAATGGTAATTTGTTTATTTTCAAGGCACCAAAGATTAGCTCCTCTTAAAGAGTCTTCTACATTTTTCTTGCTGTTAATTTGAAGCGAATTGTTAATGTACAATAGAGCACTATAGCATGTCATAGAGTTCTTGTCAATAGTAGTTATCCACAGCTCTAAATTGGTCTAGGATTAGATAGTTCCTGAACTTGGGGTAGTAATTTAACTCAAAATTTGCTATTCTTAAAAATATGGAAAAAGAAGATAGCCAAAATATGAATTGGCCTATTTTAGGACATAAAAACATAGTCAAGTATCTAGAAAGGCTTATAGAAAAACAAGACTTTTTGCATACATATTTATTTACTGGACCTCGTGATATTGGCAAGAAAACAATGGCCGACCTTTTTGTGAAATCTATATTTTGCTCTGACAAAAACTCTATTCCATGTAATCATTGCAATGATTGTATTGAAATATCCAAGTTTTCTCACCCAGATTATATATTTGTAGACAGAGAAGAGGGAAAGAAAAATATTTCAATAGAACAAGTAAGGGATTTTCAAAGTAGAATGTCTAGAACTCCCATGAGATCAAAATACAAAATTGGCCTCATAAACAACGCCGACTCACTCAACAAAGAATCTGCCAATGCACTACTTAAGACAATAGAGGAACCAAGTAAGAGTTCTATGGTGATATTGATGGCAGAAAAAATAGAAAATATTTTGCCAACTATTAGATCTCGTAGTCAAAATATTATTTTTAACAATGTTTCAGATAGTGAAATTTATGAACACTTAAAATCTCTTGGATCTAGTGGTGATATGGCGCAGGAGTTATCAAAGTTTGCTGGAGGATCTCCGGGGATAGCACTCCATTATTTTAAGAATCAAGAAGATTGGAATGCTCAGAAGATTTTTTTGAATCAAATGCTTGAAATAATAGATAATCCTTTGAATGAAAAATTTTTTTGGGTAGAGAGCATGGTAAAAAAAATTGGAAGTAAAGATAATCAGTATTTTTATTTTGAAAATTTGTTGGATAATTATCTAAAGATTGTTAGAGATTTAATTATCTTTAAGATAGATCCCGAGCTTGACCTTATACATAATTTTTTACAAAGCCCTGTTGCTAAGATTTCTAGAAAATATAGCTATGATGAACTTATTTCTTTTTATAAAAATATTTTAAGTGCAAAAAAAATGATTTTTCAAAATGTAAATCCTAGGATTATTTTGGAAAATATTTTAATAATATAAACAAAAAAATATGGATTATAAAAAAATTATAAATGTATTAGTGATTCTATTTATAGTATTTTTTATTTCGGGTTGTAGTTTTAATTTGTCTTTGAAAAAGAGCCAGCCAGTTGGAATATTTGCAAGTTATGACAAAGGATCAAAGTGGGTTTCAAAAACAGAACTTTTAAATGTTGGAGAAATGAGAGCATTTTTTAATGGTTCTCAAATTACATTTTTGAAAACAGACCCAAATGATTCCAAGATTATCTATGCTGGCACAATTGAAGATGGATTGTTTTATTCACTAGATAAGGCAAACTCTTGGCAAAGAACTCTTGCTTCAAAGGGTGTTGTAAATGATATCGTAATAGATCCAAAAGATTCATGTACTATTTATGCCCTTGTTAGCAATACTTTATACAAAACAACAGACTGTGCTAGAAAATGGAAGGATATTTATTCTGAGTCTGGTAAGAGTTTGAAATCTATAGATCTAGACCCATTTAATACACAAATAGTTTATGTAGGAATTACAGATGGAAGACTTTTAAAAAGTAGTGATGGAGGATATCAATGGAGTGTTCTAAAGAGCTTCGATTCTTCTATAAATGAAATCTTGATAAATCCAAAAGATTCAAAGAAAATATATTTAGGATTAAAAAGTGATGGTATTTATAAATCTGATGACAGTGGAGAATCATGGAGAGACATAACAGAAGCTATAAAAGAAGTTGAAAAAGATGTAGAAATTGTTCCTAAGGGTGTTAAGTCTTTTAGATCTTTAATTCTTGATCCATCTAAGGAAGATTCACTTTTTTATGCAAGTCAATATGGGTTATTTGTTTCTGAAAACGGAGGAAATTCTTGGACAGGTATTAAGCTTTTGACAAAATCAAAAGCAGTAGATATTTATGCGCTTGCTATCAATCCAAATAATTCCAAAGAAATTTATTATTCCACTCCTACTACTTTTTTGAAAAGTGTAGATGGAGGAAAAGAATGGATGAATGTAAAGTCTCCAAGTCAAAACTTGATTTACAGTATTCTAGTGGATAAAGAAAATGGCAATAATATATTTATAGGACTAAGAAGTCTAAAATAATAAAATATAATTAAATAATAAAAAAATATGTCACCAATACTAGAAATTTTTAAAGAAGAGTATGATAGAGCGATTAATCATTACAAGGAAGAAATAGACAAAGTCAGGGCTGGAAAAGCAATTCCTGCAATGATTGAGGATGTTATGATAGAGTCCTATGGAACAAAAACCCCTATTAAGCAACTTGCATCTATTTCTGTTCCAGAGTCAACGATGCTTGTAATAGAGCCATGGGATAAATCTATTTTAAAAGATATTGAAAGAGGTCTTTCTAAAGCAGATTTAGATATGAGTATTTCTGTTTCTGATAATGTTGTAAGAGCAAAAATTCAAGCATTGACAGAAGAAAAAAGAAAAGCACTTATTAAAATTTTACATGACAAAAGAGAAGACTCTAGAGTTTCAATAAGACAAATTAGAGATAAGGCAAGAAAAGACATAGAACAAAGAGAGGCAAACAAAGAAATGTCAGAAGATGAAAAATTTGATTTATTTAAAAAAATTGATGATCTTACAAAAGAAAAGAATCAGGTTATAGAAGAGATGACAGATAAAAAAGAAAAAGAGATAATGACGGTCTAATTAATATCAAATGACAAATTTCTAATGTCAAAAGATGGAAGACGTTTTGTAATTTGTTATTTTAACTTTCCGCCAAAGGCGGATCAGCCTCCGGCTGAGAAATTTATTTAATATGATATTAACAATAATAGTTTTTTTTATAGTTTTGGGAGTTTTGGTCTTTGTTCATGAACTAGGCCATTTTTATAGTGCAAGAAAACTAGGAGTTGGGGTTGAAGAATTTGGTTTTGGTTTTCCTCCTAAGATTTTTGGTATCAAGAAAAATGGTGTTATGTATTCTCTCAACCTTATTCCAATAGGTGGTTTCGTAAAAATTAAGGGAGAATCTGGAGACAATGAAGATGATTCAGATAGTTTTATAAATGCGCCAATTTGGAAAAGAATTATTATTCTTTCTGCGGGTGTATTTATGAATTTTGTATTAGCCTTTGTTTTGCTTAGTGTAGGATTTGGAATTGGTATTCCGTCATCTTTGGGCGGAGACTATGGTGATGCAAAAATAAGAGATCAAAAAATTCAAGTAATAAGTGTATATCCAGGCTCTCCTGCATATAAATCAGGTATTAAATTAGGAGATTATATAGTTTCTTTAGATGATAAAACATTCAGTACATCCGAAGAGCTTACAAACTATATAGAACTAAACCAAGAAAAAGAAATCTTAGTTAAAGTAAATAGTGTAAATGATGAAAAAACATTGACATTAAAACCAGAACAAATAGATAATTCCCTCAATAAAAAAATTATAGGTGTTTCCTTGTCAGACACTGGTATCGTCTCATATCCTTGGTATAAGGCTCCACTTTATGGCTTTAGGGCAACTATAAATCTTACCGGTGCAATATTTAAAGCACTCATTGATTTAATAGCTGGTCTTTTTTCTGGACATGGAGCAGAAGATGTATCTGGTCCTATTGGAGTAGCAGTATTTACTGGGCGTGCTGTTTCTATGGGTTGGCAATATATTTTACAGTTTATGGCAATATTATCTGTCAATTTGGCGATTATCAATATATTGCCATTTCCAGCTCTTGATGGTGGAAGAATAATGTTTTTGATTATAGAAAAAATTAGACGCAAAAAAAACAATCAAAAACTAGAAGCCATTATTCATAATATAGGATTTAGTTTTTTGATGCTTTTGATTGTTTTGGTAACTTTTAAAGATATTAGAACCTATGGTGGAAAGATGATAAGCGGTATAAAAAATATTTTTTAATGTAGATTTTATATATGAAGTTTAAAATAAAAGCAAATTTTAATGAAAATATCAATACAATTTTAAATGAATGTGGATATAGATTACATCCAAAGTATGCTGATAGTTATCTGCGAAGCATATCAAGAGAGTTTTATCCCAGGTGGCATCTTTATATTAAAAATGAAAAAGATGTGATTGAATTTAATTTGCACATTGATCAAAAAAAGGCCTCTTATGAAGGCACAACTGCTCATAGTGGTGAATATGATGATGGAATCATAAAAGAAGAGGCAAAGAGAATAATTTCTATTTTATCAAAACACGTTGCAAAATAATGTTTTACAAAATTTGAAATTCTGCTAAGATATATAAAATTTATTAGATAATTATGTTAAAGAACTTTTTTACAAAAATGTCAAAGGATATTGGCGTTGATCTGGGAACCTCAAACACCCTTTTTTATGTTAGTGGAAAAGGAATTATAGTGAACGAACCTTCTGTTGTGGCAATAAACACAAGAATAGATCAGATTTTATCAGTAGGTGATGATGCAAGAAGAATGTTGGGAAAAACACCTCCACATATTTTAGCCATCAAGCCACTCAGACATGGGGTTATATCAGACTTCGAGATAACAGAAAAAATGATGAAATATTTTATTGATAAGATTCATAAAGAATCTTTTTCTATGTTTTTTCGTCCTAGAATCATTATTGGTGTTCCACTGGATATTACAGAGGTAGAGAGAAAGGCAGTAGAGGATGTTGCTCTTTCAGCTGGCGCAAAAGAAGTTTATCTAATAGAACAGCCAATGGCTTCTGCAATAGGTGTAAGGCTGCCAATACAAGAAGCCAATGGAAATATGATAGTAGAACTTGGTGGTGGAAAAACAGAAATAGCTGTTATTTCTCTTGGTGGTATTGTTGCATCCAAATCTCTCAAAATAGCAGGAGAAAAATTAGATAGTGATATTATTGATTATGTCAGAGAAAAATATAATATTTTTTTGGGAGAGAGAACGGCTGAAAATGTAAAAATAAAAATAGCTAATATATTACAAATTGAAAATAAAACACAGAAAATAAAAGTGAGGGGAAGAAATCTTTTGACAGGACTTCCAAAGGAAGTAGTTTTAAAAAGTGAAGAAGTTAGAGAAGCAATAAAAAAATCTACAGATTTAATTATCGGAGCTATAAGAGATGTTGTTGAAAATACACCACCCGAACTCGTTTCTGATTTATATCAAAGAGGCATGGTTCTCTCCGGTGGAGGAGCTAATATTTTAGGTTTAGATAAGATAATATATGAAACTACTCAAATTCCAGTTATAGTAGCTGACGATTCTCTGACAACAGTTATAAGAGGAATAGGAATAGTCGTAGAAGATTTTGACAACCTTAAAGAAGTTTTGCTTCCTCCTACATTTGAAAATTCTTATAAAAAGTAATAGTTAATTTATTATGCAATCTTCAAACAAAAAAAGAATTATTTGGTTTTTTATTGTAATGATTTTATTAACAATACTTCATTTTACAAAAATTATTTCTCCGCTGGAGAATTTTATTGTAAATATAAGTAAACCAATAAGTGGCTTTATTTATAATACAAGTAGGAATATAGATGATTATTTTTATTCAGTATTTCACTACAATGATATAAAATCAGAAAACCAATTTCTAAAAGATGAGATATCAAAGAATCTTATTAATCTATCTTATACAAAACAGCTAGAAGGAGAAAATGCTAATTTGAAAGAGCAATTGAATTATAGGTCTGGAACTAAGGATGTTCTTGTCACTGCAAAAATCATATCAGGTTTTTATATGGGAAGTGATAGTGTCGTTAGGATAGATAAAGGATCTAATGATGGCATAGCACTAAAAATGCCCGTTATATATGGAAAGGGTATTATAGTTGGTGTTGTCGCAAAAGTTGAGAAAGATTCTTCAGAAATTGTTTTGTTGTCAGATAAAAATAGTGCATTTACAGTTTTTATAGAGGGAGAAGAAAAAATAAGTGGAGTAGTAAGGGGGGATTTAGATTATGGTTTACAAATGGACTATATTCCCATTGATTCAAGTGTGAAACAGGGAGATATTGTAGTTACAAGTGGATCTAATGATGGAATACCCATGGGCCTTGTTATCGGTCAAATTAAAGAATTGATATTTAAAGAAGGGGATTTTTTCAAAAGAGCTATAATTTATTCTCCAGTTGATTATTCGATGCTTGATTTTGTAAGTATAATTAAAAACTAAAATGAAAAATATTTTTTTGATCATAATCCCAGCTATTTTTGTAGCATTTATTCAATCTAATTTAATACACGACATAAGAGTAAACTTTATTTTTAGCATAGCTTTATTTATTATGTTTTTTATTGACTTCGACGAGTCAATTCTTTTTTTATTTGTATCTAGTTTGTTGATGGATATCTTCTCTCTTTATTTTGGTGCTTATTTTTTTGCATTTTTCACTTCTTTCTTAATTATGTATTATATATCTAAAAATCTTTTATCAAGTGATAGATCTTCGACATATTTTATCTTAACTTGTATAGGGATCATTTTGTTTAATTTTATTTTTTATTTCTTAGTGTCTTTATTTGCTTCGGATTCTTCACTTTTTTATACACCCAAAATGAACTTTATTTTGAATGATTTTTTTAGAGAATTTATTATGACATTTATATTTTCAGGATTATTGTATGTATTGGCAAATTTATTTTCCAAAAAGACAAGAAATAGATTTATAATAATAGGAAATTAATATGGATTTTTTTGAAGTAACAGATTTTATTCCACGACCAAGAGACGAAAGTGATTTAATGGTTAAGGATTATAGTGCCCATAGAGAAGAGGGTAACTCTTTTAATGTGTTTGGAGATGGTAGAAATCTAGGCGTTATTATGAATAGAAAAAGATTTTTTGTTTTCATTACTGGCTTAATAATCTTGTGGGGATTGATTTTTGTTAGAGCTTTTTATTTGCAAATAATAAAAGGAGATTATTATAGGTCTCTTGCAGAAGGTAATAGAATTAGGGTAGAAAGAATAGATCCAAAAAGAGGAATGATATATGATGCCTTTATGAATCCACTTTTAAAAAATGTGGCCAATTTTTCACTTAGAATTATTCCAGCAGACCTTCCCAAAGATGCGCAAGAATTATTTGAAACCCAAGAGGCTGTAAATAGAGTTATCGTTGGTCAAAAGGTTAATCTATTGGATTATATTTCTAAAGATGCTTTAGAAAATTATCAGCCTAGAATAATTAAAGAGTCACTAGAGTATGAAGAGGCTATGAAATTTATAGCTCTATCAAAAGATCTCAAGGGTATATCCGTTGTAACAGGAAGCAAGAGAGAATATAATTTAGTTGGTTATTTTTCTCATATGTTTGGGTATCTTGGTAAAATATCAGAAAAAGAATATAGCACACTATCTAAAGAAGGGTATTATTTAGACGATAAGATAGGGAAAAGTGGTTTAGAATATGTTTATGAAAAAAATTTAAGAGGTCAATTTGGAAAATCTAAGATAGAAATTGATTCTCTTGGAAGAGAGAAAAAGATTTTGGCAGTAGAAAAACCAGTAGATGGAGAAAGTATAGTTTTGTCTGTAGATGGACCGCTACAATTGAAAATAACAGATCTTTTATTGAATGTTTTGAAAAAAAATAATTTGAATAAAGCTTCTATAATTGCAATTGATCCAAGAAATGGGGCTGTTTTAGCACTAGTTTCTATGCCGACATATGACAATAATATTTTCTCAGGAAATCTTAGTCAAGAACAATATTCTGCACTTGTAAATGACAAAGATCAACCTATGTTTTTTAGAGCAATATCTGGAGAATATCCACCAGGATCTACTTTTAAAATAATGATGGCAAGTGCAGGACTTGAATCAGGTATTGCAGACGAAAATACATCTTTTTTAAGCACTGGAGGAATAAATGTTGGGGCATGGTTTTTCCCAGACTGGAAATCTGGAGGTCATGGAATGACCAACGTGAAAAAGGCAATAGCAGAATCAGTTAATACTTATTTTTATAATATAGGTGGTGGTTATAATGATTTCCATGGACTTGGTCTGGATAAAATAAATTTTTATGCAAAACAATTTGGATTTGCATCAAAAACAAACATAGACTTACCAGGAGAGGCAGAGGGTTTTATGCCGACAGAAGAATGGAAAAAGCAACTAAATGGAGAGCCATGGTATATAGGAGATACATATCATGTAAGTATTGGTCAGGGAGATGTTTTAGCTACTCCACTGCAGATAGCAATGATGACTTCTGTTATAGCAAATGGGGGTACTTTATATGAACCAAGAGTAGTTGATAAAACTGGAAATATAGATTCATTTATAAGAAGACCAGCGCTTATAAGAAATTCTAATTTTATTTCAGAAAAAAATATCAAATTAATTCAAGAGGGAATGAGAATGGCTGTAACAGATGGAAGTTGTCGTGGTTTATCTATGCTTCCTATTGAAGCTGCTGGTAAAACAGGCACAGCTCAATTTGCTAATAATAGTAAAACTCATGCATGGTTTACGGGATATGCCCCATATGGTGATCCGAGTATTGTTTTGACGGTTTTAATAGATGGAGGGGGCGAGGGAAGTTCTATCGCCGTGCCACTTGCCAGAGACATTCTATTATGGTATTTTAAAGATAGGTTTGGTGAACAAGTAGCTCAATAATGGCTTGTTTTAAACCAATATAACAATAAAAAAAGAGAGCCTTGTGCTATCTATTTTTTCATTTTAAGAACAAACAAACCAAATATAAATATGGAAAATCAAAATTATCTTACAGAAGATGGTCTTAACAAGTTGAAAGAAGAGCTTGATCTTTTGAAAAACACAAAAAGACCAGATGTAATTAAAAGAATAGAAATAGCAAGAGAATATGGAGATCTTTCTGAAAATGCTGCTTATCACGATGCTAGAGAAGAGCAAAGTTTTTTAGAGGGTAGAATTTTGGAACTAGAGGATATGATTAAAAAGGGTGTAGTCGTTGATACTGGAGATTTCAAAAAAGATACAGTCAACATTGGTAAAAAAATAAAAATGTTGCTTGATAACAAGGAACAAGAAATTGAACTTGTAGGTGCAACTGAAAGTGATGCTTTAAACGGTTTGATTTCTTATATTTCTCCACTTGGAGAAGCTATTATGAACAAAAAAATTGGGGATGAATTCGAATTTAATACTCCAAGAGGGGCTGTAAAATGTAAAATTTTAGAAATAAAATAATGTTTAGAAAAAAAATAGGAATAGACTTGGGTACAACAACAACTCTTGTTTATGTGCCAAAAAAAGGAATTATTATAAATGAGCCTTCTGTTGTGGCTATTTCTTTGATTGATAAAAAAGTTTTAGCCGTTGGAAACGAAGCAAAAGAAATGATTGGCCGTACTCCGGACTCTATAGTTGCGCATCGCCCCTTGAAAGATGGTGTTATAGCAGACTATAGAACAACAGAGAGCATGCTTAGATATTTTATAAACAAGGCTTTGTCTGGTGTGAAATTGTTTAGACCAGAGGTAATGATCTCTGTTCCCGCAGGTATTACTTCTACAGAACGTCGTGCCGTAATTAGTGCTACACTTGCCTCAGGCGCAAAAGCTGCATATATAATCAAACAACCACTTGCAGCTGCTATTGGAGCTGAAATTCCCATAGGATCTGCCTCAGGACACATGATAGTAGAACTTGGTGGAGGAACAACGGAAATAGCTGTTATTTCCCTTGGTGGTATTGTAACAAGTAATTCAGTGAGAATTGGCGGAACAAGATTTGATATGGCTATAATGGAGCATATAAAGAAAAAATATGGTCTTGCAATAGGTGAATCAAGTTCAGAAGCAATCAAAATAAAAATAGGCTCTGCACTTTTCTTAGATGAAAAAGATAAAATGAGCACAGAAATTAAGGGTCGTGATATAGTATCTGGATTGCCAAGAATTTTGAGAATTACTTCTGACGATATTACAGAAGCTCTTCAGAATGAGTTGTATGGTATTATATCTGCCGTAAAGTCAGTTTTATATAATACACCCCCAGAATTATCAGCAGATGTAATGGAAAAGGGTATGATCTTATCTGGTGGAACTTCTCAGCTTAGAAATTTAGATAAATTATTCACTCAGACAACTGGAGTTCCATGTTATGTTGCAGATAAACCATATTTATGTGTTGCAAAGGGCACTGGAGTTGCGCTTGAAAATTTAGATTCATATAAGAGAAGTATACTTTCAACAAGATAAAAATAGGATTTAGAATTTAGGATTTAGTCATTATGATTTAACTAAATACTAAATTCTAATAACTAAAAGCTAGTCCATGCGAATTGGAATTGATGCATCAAGATTAAACACACAAGAAAAAACAGGTACAGAGTGGTACTCATACTATTTAATTAAAAATATTTTAGATATTGATAAACATAATCAATATTTTTTATTTTCCAAAGAAAAATTAGACGATGAATTTTTGAAACATGATAATGTAAAAAATATAGTTTTACCTTGGAAGTTGAAATATTTTTGGACAATTTTAAAACTCAGCTACTCCATGAGAAAATATGAGCTAGATATGTTTTTTGCTCCAGCACATTATGTGCCATTTTGCAGATGTAAAAAAATAGTGACATGGCATGATTTGGGATATGAATATTACAAGGAATATTATTCTAGAAAACAGCTTATTTCACTTCAATTTGGGGCAAATGCTTTAAAAAAAGTAGATGCTATAATAACGCCGTCATTTTTTACAAAAAAAGATATAGTCAGTAAATATGATATAGATGATAAAAAAATATTTGTAACACATTTAGGTATAGATTTTAATAAATATCAAAAAGAATATTTTGAAGAATTTTATAAGTTGATGTTAGAAAGGTATAGTTTAAATAATAATTATTTTTTATTTATAGGTAGACTAGAGACTAAGAAAAATATTGAGCTTGTTATTGACGCTTATAATAATTTTAGAAATAGTTCGCAGCTTAATATACAGCTAATTTTGATTGGAAAAGCTGGCTACGGATATGATATTATAAATACAAAGATACAGGAGTCTTTGTACAAGAATGATATAAAAATTCTTGGATGGATAGCGGAAGAAGAGAAAGTGTGTATGCTAAAAAATGCAAAAATATATTTGAATTTTAGTCATTTTGAAGGATTTGGTATAACAATTATTGAGTCTATGTTTTGTAAGGCTCCTATGCTTTTGTCGAATTTAGAAGTTTTTAGAGAACTTGGAGTCCACGATTATTGTTTTTGTAAAAATAATGCAAAAGATATCGCAATAAAAATGGATACATTGATGAATAATCAAGTTTTGAAAGAAGATATAATAAATAAAAATTATTTCACTTCTCAGCAGTATGGTTGGAAACAAACAGCAGAGAAGACGATAGAGGTTTTTAATAAATTAAAATAAAAATTTTATGGAAATATATAAAGAAGAATCTAAAAATATTAATGAAAATCAAGACTTAGGATCTCCAGAGAAAAAAAATTTAGAAGCCTTTATGATAGCTGCGTTAGGAAAGTACGCTAATAAAATAGACGAAGGTTCAAGGGGTATTATTTTGAGAGTTGATCTAACTAAATTTAGTGATGAAAATTTGGCAAAATTAGGAATTACCATTAATAGAGATAAGGGGTCTGTTTTTAAGATATTAAAAATAGAAAACTCTTCTCTTGCACAACATGAATATCAGATGCAGAAAAGGGCTACGCAAATTTTAAATACAGAAGAATCTCAAAATGAGGGTCTCGCACAAGTTCCAGATATAAGTAAGTGCATAGACATAGATTTATCTCATAACAGTAGTATTATTAAGAAATTAAACAAAAGTGGCGTTGATGTTAATAAAAATCATAGCATAATTAATGTTATTATGATGGACTACGTTCCGGGAATAACATTATCACAGTATATTTTCAAAAAAATTATTCAAAAAATAATAGAAAAAGATGGGGATAATGGTGTTGTTAAAAATGAAATCATGAAATGGGAAGGAGATATTGAGGCGATGTTATCCCATTCTACTTCCAAAAATTTTTGTGAATTTTTAGAAAAATATTTTAATATAAATCTTAGTTCTGAGGATTTTCATATAATTAAAAAAAATGAAAAGTTATTCTTAAGTTATATGGAAAAAAATGACGTAGTTTTAAATAAAGAAATATTTGATGTTTTTAGAAAATCAGTTGTTAAACTTAATGATAATGGAGTTTATAATAATGATCTTCATGAGAATAATGTAATTTTGGATTTAGACGACGAAGAAAATTTAAAAAATTTATATTTGATAGATTTTGGAGAAGCATCTGATCATAGAGATAATAAGAATCCAGATGATTTATCAATATTTAGTGTTTATATTAATTTTACAACTACAAAGGAACAAAAAAACAAAGAAAAATTAACTAATCTAACCAAGAATTTTAACAATAGTTTAAATCGTTTTGAAAGTGGAAATAATTTAGCTGTCGAAAGAGTTTCTTATATTAAAAAATTAATAAATCTTGGCTTAAATAATCAAGATGTTAAAAGCGTTGTCAATTACATTAATCAAGAACTTATATCTGATTATGAAGATTATGTTGCTATTGCTTTTATTGTTATGTTAACAGAAAAGGGTATAAGCAAAGAATATGCTATGAATATTTTAAAAGAGGGTCAGTCTATGTCTGGGCCAACTAATAAGTGGAAATTTGTAAAGAGCATACTATTGACAAATGCATTAATATAATATATAATAAAAATCCAACGAAAATGGATAAAAATGGAGGTTATTATGTTACATCATGAAAACGAGGATTTAAAATTGATTATAGAGAGTTATGTTAATTTGGGATTCTCTGTAGAAATCGATGGAGATTTTCTGGTTTTAGAAAAACCAGGAGAAAAACAAGAAAGAATTAGCATTACATTTGCTATAGATTTCTTGAACGCTATCGAGGTTGAAAATTATTAGGGAATATTGCTAATACGCTTTATCCCCTTTTTTATTGACAAAAAAACTTAAATATTATACTATATAATACGTTAGATTGGTGGATGATCGCCCCCCACCCTATAAATTTTTTATAAGTTTAAAAATGAAAAGCGATGTTTTATGTTTATGTATTAAGACTTAGAGAAGGCAATCTTTATATTGGTTATACAAATAATCTTGAAAGAAGATTGAGTCAACATAATAATGGAAGGTCTATTTATACAAAATCTAGAAGACCCTTAAAATTAGTTTATTATGAGGCTTATTGTTCCGAAAAAGACGCTAGAACAAGAGAAAGAAGACCCAAGCAATTTAAAAAGGGTCACAAAGTTTTAGTAGAAAGAATCTCTAATAGTATAAAAGATTGTATTCTGTAGGTTAAAAATTTATAGGGTGGGGGGAGGAAAGTCCGAACACCATGCTGTCTCCAGCATTAATGGAGAGAATAGTTGCTAACGGCAATCCTTGTAAGGGTGACTTTGCAAGAGGACAAGTGCAACAGAAAATATTCCTTTCCGCTTTGGCGGGATAAGGGTGAAATTCTGAGATAATTAGCTCAGACGCTCTGTTTTAAAAAGCAGAGAGGGGGTAAACTCTATTCGGTGCAAAACCAAATTAGGTAGGTTGCTAGAGCTATTTAGTGATAAATAGCCAAGATAGATGATCATCACTCTCACTTTAGAAATGTTTTTTGGAAATTGTTTTATAATAAAGAAACCATTTCTAAGGTGAGAGTACAAAATTCGGCTTATAGCCAGTCTAACACTTTTAAAATTATATGAATAAAAATAGATTATTTTTAGAAACAATAGAGGCCCCACTGGATTTTTTGTTTTTAATAATTGCGGGTATTTGTTCTTATTATCTTAGATTTGCCCAAATCATTGTTCAATATAGACCGGTAATTTTTGATTTGCCGTTTATTTTGTTTTTGAAAATTTTATTAGGCGTGTCTTTGTTCTCACTTTTTGTTCTCGCGATTTCGGGAGTATATAGCACCAAGAGAAGAAAGCTTCATGAAAAACTTTCAAAGGTATTTGTCGGATGTTCTATTTTTGTTCTTATTCTTGTTGTTGCATTTTTCTTTAATCAAAGATTTTTTTCTTCTAGATTTATTGTTTTAAGTTTTTGGGCCTTCTCTATTATTTTTCTTAGTTTCGTTAGAATTGTTTTAGATATTATTTATAGAACAATGCTTTCAAGAGGCCATTTTGTAAGTAGAGTCGTAGTAATAGGAAGTGATGATAATGGCTATAGATTGATTAGCGAATTCAAGAGAAACAAAAGTTTAGGAGTAAAAGTTATAGAAAATTATGACGTTTTAGATAATGGTGTTATTGATAAATTGGAAAAATTAATAAATGAAACAAATATTGACGCCGTTATTTTAACAGATACTCATGGAGATAAACACTGCATTAATAATCTTATTAATTTATGTAATATAAAACATATTACTTATAAATACAGCGCATCACTTCTTGATACAAAAATGATTAATTTTGATATCAGCACAATAGCAGGTATCCCAGTAGTTGAAATAAAATCAACTCCGCTTGATGGCTGGGCAAGAGTTTGGAAAAGAATTTTTGATATAGTAATGTCTTTTTTTGGACTTATAATTATGATACCAATCTATATTATTGTTGGTTTGTTTATAAAGCTTGATACAAAAGGGCCAGTACTGGTTAGACTTGAGAGAATTGGAGCAAAAAATAAAATTTTTAGATTATATAAATTTAGATCAATGATTGTAGGGGCTGACAAAATGAAAAAAGATCTGATGCAATACAACGAAAGAAATGATGGCCCTTTATTTAAAATGGAAAGAGATCCACGCATTACAAGAGTTGGAAAATTTATAAGAACCACCTCTATTGATGAACTTCCGAATCTTATAAATGTATTTAGAGGAGAAATGTCTCTTGTTGGACCTCGTGCTCATGAACCAAACGAAGTTGAAAAATATGAAGACGGACATTTGAAACTTTTAGCAATAAAACCAGGTATTACAGGTATGGCTCAGGTTTCAGGAAGATCAGATCTCAAATTTGAAGAAGAAGCACGACTTGATATTTATTATATTGAAAACTGGAGCATGTGGCTTGATATAACAATACTTATTAAAACAATAAAAGTTGTTTTGACTAGAAAATCGGCAGTTTAAATACAAATGGTATTTTTGAAAAGATCTCTTTGATATAAAGAGATTTTTTTGTATTTTAGTATTTTGATTGTTTTTAACCCCACTAACCACATTGATTTATCGTCCTATAACCATTATAATATTTGGTATGAAAGATAAAAAAATAGCATTAGTTCATGACCATTTATTTCAAATGGGTGGGGCGGAAAGAGTTCTTCTAGAATTCACTAAAATTTATCCTAAGAGTCCAATATTTACCCTTATATACGACAAGAAAAGGGATTATTTTTTTCGTAATTCTAAAATAATAACCTCTTTTATTCAGCAAGTTCCTTTTTCAACAATGGTTTTTAAATGGTTTTTGCCACTTATGCCAAGGGCTTGGGAAAAACTAGATCTCAGTGGTTATGATGTTATTTTATCATCTGTGTCTGCCCTTGCTAAAGGAATCAAGAAACAACGTGGATCTGTGCATATTTGCTATTGTCACACACCCACAAGATATCTTTGGAGTGAGAAAAATGAATATGTTGCAGGACTAAGAATTCCAAGAGCCGTCAAAAAAGTTTTGCTCTATGAGCTTGAAAATATAAAAAAGTGGGACTTTAAAGCCTCCGCTGACGTCGATTATTTTATAGCAAATTCTCATTATATAGCAGATAGAATAAAAAAATATTACAATAGAGAATCTATTGTTATATATCCTCCGGTTTGTGTAGACAATTTTTATTCCAGTGAAAAAAGAGATAATTATTATATTATTGTATCTCGTTTGCGACCCTACAAAAAAGTAGAGCTTGCTATAAAGGCCTTTAATCAGTTAAAGCTTCCGCTTAAGGTTATAGGTGGAGGAGAGTATTTGGATATTTATAGAAAGATGTCTAATCCAAATATTGAATTTTTGGGAGAGCTTGGTGACAGTGAAAAAGCAGAATATCTTTCTCGAGCCAAAGCATTTATTAATCCGCAGGAAGAGGACTTTGGTATATCAGTAGTTGAAGCAATGGCATCTGGGTGTCCTGTAATAGCATATGGTGCAGGTGGCGTAAAAGAAACTGTTGTAAGTGGAGAAACGGGTATATTTTTTGAAGAACAAACGTGGGGATCTTTAGTTGACGCAGTTTTGAATTTTGAAACAATGTCTTTCGATAGAAATTTTATAAAAGAGCACGCACAAAAATTTAGTGATACACGATTTAGAAAAGAAATCAAAGAATACGTTGATAGCAAGAGCTAGATTAAAATTTATGAGCAAGAGTCTAAATATTTTTATAGATGTTTCAGCGCTTAGACAAAAAAATTTAAGTGGTGTTGGTAATTATCTCAAAAATACATTGCTGCAATTATTTGAGATAGATAAAGATAATAAATATTTTTTGTATAGCTATGGGTATAAAGATGTAGAATTAAATTTTGATTATTCAAGGTTTTCTAATGTTTTATATATTCATAAAAAATTATCAAATAAATTTGTATATTTTACAAATTATTTTTTTAATTTACCAAAAATAGATATTTTGAAATATGGAAATGAAAAAATAATAGCAGACATTGTTTTTTTACCAAATATAAATATTTGTTCTTTGAGATACAAAAAAACACAGCTTATAACGACTATTCATGATCTATCTTTTTTTAAGTGTAATTATTTTTTTAATTTCAAAAGAAGGTTGTGGCATTTTATTACAAAACCATATGCAACAATAAAAAGAAGCAATCATTTAGTGTGTGTTTCTTATAATACTGCCTATGAGCTTGAGAAATATTACAAAATTAGAAAAGATAAAATAATCATTACACCCCTTGGAATAAATAATAGTTTTAGAAAAATAGAGGATCAAAATCATCTATCTCAGATTAAGGAAAAATATGCTTTACCAGAACAATTTTTATTATTTATAGGAACAATAGAACCAAGAAAAAATGTAATAAGTCTCATAAATGCATATGAAAAATTAGCAAAGGAGTTTCCGGATTTATATTTACTTATATGTGGAGATGTGGGTTGGAATATGGGTCAATTTGAAAAAACTTTAAATAAATTACCAGAGAATATTATTTCGCGAACAATGTTTTTAAATTATTTTCCAGAAGCTGATTTAGCCTCAATTTATAATTTAGCAAAAATATTTGTTTGGCCTTCGTATTATGAGGGTTTTGGACTTCCACCACTTGAAGCACTCTCTTGTAATTGTCCAGTTGTTTCTTCAAATAATTCTTCAATGCCAGAGGTGGTGGGAAAAAATGCGCTCCTTATAGAATCATTTGAAATAAATGATATTTATAAAGCTTGTAAAAGCTTATTAAATAATGAAGATTTATATTTGTATTATAAGAATCAAGTATTTGATGAATCTTATTACGATAATTGGCACTTATCAGCACAAAAATTATTAAACTTATTTAATAAAATATGAAAATAGTAATTGATGCAAGATTTTTAGGAACCGCAACTGGCATAGGAAGATATGTAAGCGAGCTTGTAATGGGGTTAGAAAATATTGATTATGAAAATAAATATTTTATTTTAATAAATCGTGAAAATGAAAATAAATACAATCCAAAAAATCCTAATTTTGAAAAAGTTGTGGTTGATATCCCTTGGTATGGAATTAAAGAACAATTTAAAATTCCAAAAATTTTAAATAAAATAAATCCAGACCTTGTCCATTTTCCACATTTTAACATTCTATTGTTTTGCAAGTTTCCATTTGTCGTAACAATCCACGATCTTATTCTTACAAGATATCCAAGTCAAAGGGCTACAACTCTGTCACCCCTAAAATATTTCTTCAAAAATGTTTTATATAGAATTATTATTTCTCGTGCCGTGAAAAAATCAAAAAAGATTATTACAGTTTCACAATTTACAAAGAATGATATTGTTAAGTTTTTTAAGGTTGATAGCTCAAAAATAGTCGTAACTTACGAAGGCGTTTCCGACAAGTTGGCAAATATTGAAAACAATCCTTCAAATATTTTAGAAAAGCTAAACATAAAAAACAAATTTTTACTTTATGTTGGAAACGCTTATCCACACAAAAACTTAGAATTTTTAATTAGCGCATTCAATAAATATCATGATAAAGATTTAAAATTAGTTTTAGTGGGTCGTGAGGATTATTTTTATAAAAGATTAAAACAATATGTTTCTGACAATAATATATCAAATATTATTTTCGCTGGATATGTTGGTGACGAGGACTTGTTATATTTGTATCAAAAATGTGAGGCTTATGTATTTCCATCACTTTGTGAAGGATTTGGCTTGCCATCACTTGAAGCAATGCAAAACAATGCAGTGGTATTGTCAAGCAATTATTCCTGTCTGCCAGAAATACTGAGAGATTGTGCAATATATTTTGATCCCAAAAATGAAGAAGATTTTGTAGACAAATTAGAAATTATTTTAAATGATTATAATTTGAGAGATAATTTAAAGATAAAATCAAAAAAATTATTAGAGAGTTATAGTTGGGAAAAAATGGTAGAGGAGACAAAGTCGACCTTCGAGGTCGGCGACCTCGAAGGTCGAAACTAGTCAAACTCCAAATTTATTTTTTTAATATTTTCTAAGTTAAACTTTATAATTTGTTCGTAGTCCTCGATATTTAAAAAGTCATTTTTTGAGATGATCTTTTTGTTTTTATCCATTCTTTCTAATAACTCGCAATGAGATGTATAATACCAATCATCTATTTTCTTAACTATTTTGTGTTTTATTGGGTTTAAATTAATATAGGCCAATATTGTTTCTAAATAGGAATTATTTTTGATTAGTTTGGATTTATATGGGCCTTGGAATATTCTACCAGAATGATCTTTGTTGCTATTAAAGTATTTAGTATAAGAGTTGAGTAGTAAAGACATAAATTTTGAAATAGCTGTATCCGACCTCGCAGGTCGTTCGACCTGCGAGGTCGGTTCCTCAAGTAATAAATGAAAATGATTTGGTAATATAGCGTATGATAGAATCTTTACATTTGTTTCATGGCTATAATAGAATATTCTTTCTAGAAATTTGTTATAGTCTTTTTCTGTGTAGAATATTGTCCTTTTTTCAACGGCCCTATTATATATATGATATAGATGATTTGGGAATATGTCCCTGGGTTTGTTTGGCATCGCTTTTCTTTAGTTTATAAAATAAAAGACCACAAAATATGCGGCCTAAATTTAGTATAACCCTGTATCTTTGATTGTCAACTCAAAAATCGACCTGCGAGGTTGCCAACCTGCGAGGTCGGGGGTTGCCATTGACAAAATCTTCTATATATGCTAATATATAGTTATTGAAAATAATCTCAGATTGGTGCCATAAATTGGTAATAAAAACTATCTGAGTGAAATATTCCATAGGAGGAAAAATGGAAAATATCAATAATAATCTTTTCAAGGTATTTATTGCCTTGATGCTTGTAACGTTTATTTTGGGTCTCTTTATGGGTTCCGAGCTACGGAACCTCAGAGACAATTCAGACATCCTTTCTGCATTCTTTACGATTGGATGGGTCGGAATTTTTTACTTCATTATGAACCCAACAAGATGGTCTTGGAAGAGTATTGTCGCTACGAGTGTGGCAATGCCCGCCATGATCATATGGTTAGATATAGTTCGTGGATGCGGACTATTGTATTTGGCCACTTTAGTTGTGGGTTCAATTGGATTGGCCTTGGGATTTATACTTTTGCTTTTTAACAAATTTTCGGTTGAGGGAATGATCTACGCCGGAATAATTTCCGTAATAGCAGGTATAATAATTAGCACACTATTGTGGAATGTGAGAATATTAGACGAGGATATAATAATTTTCTCATTGTTTTATGGGGTACTGGTTGCTATGTTGAAATGGCTCATTATCCCGATGGTGGTGTTAAACTTTAAATGCCCGCCAAGTTTACCAACGTCACATACTTAACTCCTAGCAATAATCAGGAGCGCAGTCAAAATATTGGTCCCTTTGATGATTCGGAGGGACTCTTTTATTTCCAATAATCATAAAATATTGTATAATAATTACATGTCGAGTGAATTAAAAAAGAAAAAAGCAACAAAGAAAAAAGTTGTGAATGTTGTTGCAAGAAAAAATAAAAATAAAAAACAAAATACTGTTAAAAAAAACAGTAGTATTGTTGTAAATAAAAAACAAAATACATTAAAAAAAGTTTATAAAAATGAAGTAGAAGATATTTTTGATTTTGAAAGAAAAATGGATGCTATTGAAGAAAGAAATGAGCATTATATAGACTTTTTGAATATAAATAATTCTACAAACGAATTAGATGAGCTTTTGGACGAGGCTTTTATAGATGGCAAAGACAAAGATATTGTTTTTGATAAAGCAGAAATGAAGCTCGACGTAGAAGAAAACAAAGACAATAAGTTAGAGAGAATGATAAGAGATGATGTCAGTATGGGGGAGTATTTAAGGATGAATAATAACTTTAATGTTAAGATGAGATCTTCCCAGGATGTAGATATTAATAGCAAAAGAGAAGCAACAAAAAAATCCAAAAATATCATAGATCTTAAGAAGAATTTTGAAAATCATAATATAAAAAAAGTAGAAGAAACATTTTTTTTGCAGAGGCCAGAAAAAGTTGATTTTAAAACTGTATCATCTTTATATGTCAGAGAGGTAATGCACTTAGCGGCAAAGTCAAAGTCTTTTAAAGTTGTTTATTCTTTTGGCAGAGGTGCCAGTGGATTTTTTTCTATTTTATTTAATATGGCTTTTTCTGTTTTCAAGTTTACGATCAAGGTTTTGTATGGATTTTTTATATTTATAAATTCTTTCGGAAAAAAAGTTTCAAATTTTTCTGTTGTAAGAGAGGTAAAAGCAAAAGATAAAATAATCAAAATAGAAAAAACTAAAACAAAATTTTTTGATAAGAAAATTGTATTTGAATCATCGAATGTATTAAAGGTTTTTGGTTTTGTTGTGTCAAGTGTTGTCATTATAGTTGTTATCCATATGTTATCTTTGGCAAATAGTTTTAGCGATGCAAAGGGTAGAATTTTGGGTATATCAGAGCAGGCATATGTAGATTTGGGTAATGGATTTGGGTCTCTTATGAATTCTGATTTTAATTCTGCACAAAATAATTTTAATAACGCAAGTGATAAATTTGAGGCAGCAAAAGGAGAAATTGGAAAATACAACTCACTTCTTATAGAAATATTAAAATTTATTCCAGAAGATGGAAAAAAATTAAATAGTGGTACAAAACTTCTTGATGTTGGTCAGGCATTTTCAGAGGCAGCAAATTCAATTAGCATCGCCTTCTCCGCAGATAAGAATATGAGTTTGACTAATAAAATAAGATTAATATCAAACAAATTAAAAGAAACAAAAGAAGACATAAAGACAGCGGGAGACATAATTAAAGACATTGATGAAGACATGATCCCAGAAAATTATAGAGGTGCTTTTGCTAAAGCAAAGGAAGATATACCAAGTCTTTCTAAAAATATTGACGAGCTTATTGATTTACTTGATTCATCGCTCATAATTTTGGGAGATGAGTCAATGAAGAGATATCTATTCTTATTCCAAAACTCCAATGAACTTAGACCAACAGGAGGTTTTACAGGAAGCTTAGCTATAATAGATATAAGTCGTGGAAAAATATCTAATGTCAAAGTTCCAGGGGGTGGTCCTTATGATTATCAGTCTCGTATGTTTGAAAAAATAATTCCACCAAAACCACTTTGTTTCGTAAATCCTAATTTCAATTTTTGGGATGCAAATTGGTGGCCAGATTTTCCTAGTTCAGCTAATATGATTTTGAAGTATTTTTATAAATCGGGGGGGCCAACAGTAGACGGAGTTGTCACTATAAATAGTTCTGTTATGATAGATTTACTCAAAATAACGGGTCCTATTAGATTGGACGAATATAATATGACGGTCGATTCAGATAATTTTATATCTAGTGTTCAAAACTATGTTGAATTTGATTATGACAAACAAGAAAACAAACCAAAAGAAATTATAGGTGATCTAATGCAAAAAATCCTTGATAGAGTTTTAGAACAAAAAGATATAGATTATTTATTGGCCCTAGATCTTTTTGAAAAATCTATGATTAAAAAAGATGTTCAGTTTTATTTTAAAGATAAATCAGTAGAAGAAAAGATACTTAAACTAAATTGGGGTGGTAAAATTGTTGATACAGAAAAAGATTATTTGGCGGTTGTAAATTCAAATATAGGTGGGGGTAAAACAGATGAATTTATAAATCAAGATATAAGTCATAGCGTAAGTGTTTTATCAAATGGGGTTATTATAGATACTGTTAAAATAAAAAGAACATTTATACCGCAAGAGAATAATATTTTTGCAAGCTCGACCAATAAAAACTATATGAGAGTATATGTTCCAGAAGACTCGAAGCTACTCGAGGCATCTGGATTCGAAGAGTCTGAGCAAGAAAAAACATGTACATCGTCACCTTATTTAGAAGAGGATCCAGAAATAAGTGAATTAAGTGGAAGATATTTTGTAGATGAATTATCTGGAGTGAGAGTTAATACAGAGTTTAATAAAACTGTTTTTAGTGGCTGGCAAGAAATTAAACCAGGAGAAGAAAAAGAAGTTTATTTGAAGTATCAATTACCATTTACGCTCGATTTTAATAAAAGCAATAGCTTCTGGAGCTCTTTGTTATTTAAAAAAGACACCACTTTAGATTTTGATAGTTATAGTATTTATTATCAAAAGCAGTCTGGTATTAATTCAAGGTTGTATACAAACTATTCTTGGGCTAATGGGCTTAATCTTGTTTGGTCAAGTATCGACAATCTTTCTTCAGAAATTATTTTTGACAGAGATTTGTTGACGGCGTTTATTATTAAGAAATAACAAAAAATAATATGAATGAAAAAAAATTTAGTATTGAAGAAGCTATAGAATTTGCCTTTGCAAAAACAAAAAAATATTTTTGGAGCTTAGTTTTAATAGGTATTACAATAGCTGTTTTGAATATGGTGTCTGGATTTTTGGATTCTTTAGATAAAAAATATAAAGACAATCTGTCTATCGCTATACCTAGTTTTTTATTACAGATAACGGTTTTAATAATTAGTTTTTTAATATCTTTGGGTATTGCTAGCACATCTCTAAAAATTGCACGAAACGAAGAATTCAAATATAGGGATCTTTTTGGTCAGGTACGAGTTTTGTGGAAATATATTTTATCTAGCATTGTTTATGGTCTAGTAGTTTTGGGTGGGCTTATATTATTGATAGTACCTGGGATCATTTGGTCAATCAAATTTCATTTTTATCCTTATTTTATTTTACAAGGATTTGGTCCAATAGAGGCTTTGAAGAAAAGTGCAAATATTACTTATGGATTTAAGTGGAGATTGTTTTTCCTTAATTTATCATTTGGAATTATAGTTGTTTTGGGAGTGTTGTGTTTATTTGTTGGCTTGCTTTGGGCAATTCCAATAACCTGGATTGCATCAGCTCTAGTATTTGATAAATTATCAAAAGATTCTATTGTTGAAAAGTCATTAGCTACAGAAAACAAAATATAAATTATGAAAGCTACAAGAATTAGTTTAGAAAATGCAAAACAAGATAAACTATTTTATTTCGTTGCAAATGTAATTATCTATAGAAAAAGTGATGATAGATGCCTTATTTTAAAAAGAGATGAAAGAGAAAAGGTTCATCCTGGAAAATATGCAGTTCCTGGTGGAAAATTAGAGTGGAAGGATTTAGATATTAGTAGTCCCACCAGAATGAATGGTGATGTCATTGATTTTGAAAATGCACTAGAAGATTTATTAAAGAGAGAGGCAATAGAAGAGTCTGGGTTAGAAATTTATGATGATCTGCGTTATATAAATAGTGTTGGGTTTATAAGACCTGATGAGACTCCAGTTATTATGACAAAGTTTGTTGCATCTTATAAAAGCGGTGAAGTGGTGTTAGAAAAAGGTGGATTTACTGATTTTGCGTGGGTAAATGAGCAAGAAGTATTAAATTATGATTGTATAAAAGGAATAAAAGAGGAGATAAAGAAAGCGATAAGTGTAATGTCAAATGACAAATTACAAATATCAAATTAAGGTCAGAGTTTAAGTGTATAAATTTAAAATTGGAAATTGGAAATTTATGATTGCCACCCACGGGTGGTTTTTATGCATATTTCTGTTATAATATAGTTAATTATGATAAAGACCTTATTTAAAAGATTAAATACTACTGTAATGGGTGGCGCTATATTAATTAGCGTTTTTTCTGTTTTTAGCAAGATTTTGGGGCTTGTAAGAGATAGAATGCTAGCTCATATGTTTGGTGCGGGAGAGATTTTGGATGCTTATTTTGCTTCTTTCAAGATCCCAGACCTTATTTTCAATACTCTTATTTTAGGCGCTCTTGCTTCAGCATTTGTGCCAGTTTTTGTAAAGTTAAATAAAAAAGACAATCAGCAAGCAATAGCGTCTTCGAATTCAATTTTTAATATTATTATCGTGCTTCTTAGCGTTATTACACTCATTATATTTTTTAATGTTAATTTTTTTGTAAAATTTTTGGTTCCAGGATTTTCTGCTTCACAGCTTCAAATTACGGTAAGTCTTACAAGGATAATGTTATTGACGATTATTATTTTTGGTGCTAGCAATGTAATGAGCAGCTTACTTAATTCCTATAAAAGTTATTTTGCATATTCACTCGCTCCCATTTTTTATAATCTAGGTATTATTGTTGGAATAATCGCTAGCAAATTTTATGGACTAGAATATTTAGCATGGGGGGTTGTATCTGGAGCTTTAATGCATTTTTTAATTCAGTTTATAGCAGTTTTACGACATGGCTGGAAATACAAATTCGTTTTTCATTTTAAAGATTATTATGTAAAAAAAGTTTTCTCTCTTATGATTCCAAGAACTATAGGCCTTGCAACTGGTCAAATTTCCCAAGTAATTATTACAATGATAGCTTCTACTCTTGTTTCTGGGAGCATTGCGGTTTTAACCTTTGGTCTTAATTTAGAATCTTTTATTGTAAGTATTTTTGGAATTTCTATATCTATAGCAATATTTCCCATTCTTTCGGATTTAGCAGAGGGATATGATAGGAAAGAATTCAATCATTATTTGATGGGTTATATAGAAAAAGTTTGTTTTTATGTTATCCCGCTTTCAGTTATTATGATTTTGCTACGTGAGCCAATTGTTAGAATTATTTTGGGGAGTGGAAATTTTTCTTGGGAAAATACTTATGCAACCGCTTGGGTTTTGGGATATTTTTCATTCTCTTTGGTGTTTCAATGTCTCATTCCTATATTGTCTCGTGCTTTTTATGCTTTTGAAAATACGTCTATTCCCGTTATTGCAAGTATCATAGCACTTCTTATAAATGTTGTACTTGCTTATATTTTACATGAAACAATGGGCGTTTATGGAATTGCTATTGCATTTTCAATATCTAATTTTATTAATCTTATTATTCTTATAGTTCTTCTCGTTAAGAAATATAAGTTTACTATTACAAAAGTTTTTTGGTCATTTTTATTTAAGATTTTGATAGCATCTCTAGTTATGTCTTTTGTGGTGTATTTTGTAGAAAAGTTTTTATTATTTGGGATTAATATGAGCAAGGCCATTGGAGTATTTATTCATTTAACGCTATCCTCAATACTTGGATTGGGAATTTATGTTATAATATGTTTTATGTTTAAAATAAAAGAGGTTGACTTTATTAGTCATTGTCTTGTAAAATTTGAAAAATCATTAATGAAAATTATCAGTCAAAAAACTCATGAATAATAATATTAGAAATTTTTGTATTATCGCCCATATTGATCATGGCAAGTCTACTTTAGCAGATAGGCTTATTGAACTTACGGGCACAATATCAAGCCGTGAAATGAAGAATCAGATACTCGATTCAATGGATTTAGAGCGAGAAAAGGGTATTACAATCAAACTTCAGCCAATAAGAATGAAGTATAAAAATTATATTTTGAATCTTATTGATACCCCAGGGCATATGGATTTTGCTTATGAAGTGTCTCGATCTATTGCATGCGTTGAAGGGGCTGTGTTAATAGTTGATGCAACTCAAGGCGTCCAAGCGCAAACACTAGTTAATCTTCGTTTTGCTCAAGAACAAAATCTTGTAATAATCCCTGTCATAAATAAAATTGATTTGCCAACATCAGATGTAGAAAAAGTTACAGAAGAATTAATGACACTGCTAAAATGCAACAAAGAAGACATCATTTCAATATCTGCCAAAACTGGAAAAAACGTAGATACTCTTCTCAATGTCATTATAGAAAAAGTTCCCTCGCCAATAGAAAACACAAAAGATCAACAAGCTCTTATTTTTGATTCTGTTTATGATGAGTATCGCGGGATTATAAGTTATGTAAAAGTTTTTTCAGGAACATTCAAAAGAGGAGATAAGGTCAGGTTGTGCGCAACAGGAGTAATGAACGAAATATTAGAAGTAGGATATTTTAGATTAAAATTAGAGAAAACAGATGAATTAAAAAGTGGGGACATTGGATATATTATTACTGGACAACGCGATTTACGCGCCCTAAGGGTGGGAGATACAATAACATTATCAGATACACCATCACCAGCCCTTGCAGGATATAAAGTTATAAAACCAATGGTTTTTGCTGGCATTTATAGTCAAAGTGGAGATAAATTTGAAGAACTTCGTGAAGCGGTTGAAAAATTGAAACTAAATGATTCTTCAATAGAGGTTCAAGTAGAAAGTTCTTCTGTTTTTGGTTTTGGATTTAGGTGTGGGTGCTTAGGTTTGCTACATTTAGAGATATTTTTACAAAGATTGAGAAGAGAATATGATCTTGATCTTGTCGTAACAATTCCGTCAGTTGCTTATTATGCTTATATTAGAAAAGATAATATAGATAGCTTTTCCAAAAAATATAAAGATGATTTATTTGAAGATGAAAATGGTAAATACGTCATTCTTACAAGGCCGGGCGGTATTGATTTGCAAATAGTAGATTTTATACAAGAGCCTATCGTAAGAATGGATATAGTTACTCCAGTTTTGTATATTGGACCTATTATGAAGCTTGCCACAGAGCGTCGTGGTTTATACGAGACGACAAAGTATCTCAATGAAGATCTTGTTGTTGTAACTTACAAAATTCCATTATCAGTAATACTTGTTGATTTTTATGATAAATTAAAGAGCGTAAGTAAGGGTTATGCTTCTATGAATTATGAGTTTTCAAATTATGATATAGTAGATCTTGTAAAGCTAGATATTTATATAGCGGGAGATCTTATTGATCCATTATCTAGCTTTGTATATAGAGATGAGTCATTTAGAGTTGCAAAGGCTATTGTAACGCGACTTAAAGATGTTATTCCAAGGGAAATGTTTGAAATCAAAATTCAGGCTTCAATAGGCGCAAAAATAATTGCATCAGAGCGTATTAGTGCAATGAGAAAAAATGTTACAGCAAAATTATATGGAGGAGATGTAACGAGAAAAAGAAAATTATTAGAGAAACAAAAAAAAGGCAAAAAGAGGATGATGGCCAGCGGAAAAGTTCGTATACCTCAGGATGCCTATTTGTCGGTTCTTAAAAGAGATTAAATAATCAGTTTTCGAGCGAAACTTCGCGAAGCGAGGTGAAGTCGAGAAGCTGGTGAATTTATATAAATAAAAAATCAGGTTCAAGATGAACACTGATTTAATGAATGTTTATTGACAATTAGTAAAACAGAGGAGCTATAGTAAAGATAACCATACTAAATATCATAAAACTTGCTAGGATAATCCAAATTACTTTTATTGTTTTCTTCTTCATATTTTCTGTTCCTATTCATAGAAAGACGTTGAGTTATTATCTTTCATGATTATTTTATTAAATAGTTGTTTAAAATTCTTGTTGATATGTCATTTTTTTATTATAATTAAAATATAGAAATTAATCAATCATAAAAAATGGAAAAAGATAGAGGTGAACATAGATCATTGATTCTTAGAATTTTGTCTTCCAAGACGTTTTTGTTTATTTTTTTGATTATTACAATATATGCACTACTTAATGTTTACCACAATATCTCTCAAAGAATAAAAGTACAACAAGAAATAAAGAATCTTCAATTAGAAGTAGAAAACTTTCAAAAAGACAATGATAAGCTAGGTAGTTTGATAAAATATTTTCAATCAGAAGAATATGTAGAATCTTCTTCAAGGGAAAAATTGAGCTACAAAAAACCAGGAGAAACGGTAATCGTTTTTAATCATGAACAAAATAGTCAAATAAATACAGATCAATTAGAAAACGGCAAGAAACAAACCAATATTATTTTGTGGTGGAACTATTTTTTTAATAATAATAATGAAAAATAGACTTATAAAAATCATTTTTGTATTTATGATAATTGTTTTGGCATTTACATGTTTAGATGCTTATTTTTTTTATAATAAAACGTTTGTCGCAAGATTAGTTGAGCACGTCTTTCCCATTCCAGTTGTGTATGGTAATGGAGTATATATTACATTTAATGAGTATAACGGGTTATATGATTTTTATAAAAAAAATATTTATCCAAACGATCCAGAAATAAGAAAAAATTCTTTAGATTATATGGTTAATATTAAGTTAATGCAAAAAGCTATAAAAGATTATAATATCAAACTTGATGGTACAAAATATAAAGAATTTGAACAAAATTTTTATATTAATAATGGTGTAAAAAAAACATCTGATGATTTCGTAGGCTTTGCAAAATATGTTTTAGAGCCAGCATTTATTGAAAATGCTATTAATTTTGAATTGTCTAAGGACTCTTTTAATCAGGCCAAAAAAGAACAAATGATTGGTATTTATGGAGAGCTTTTAAAAGATGCAAGTCTTTTTGATAAATATGCGGGTGAATATTTTGATAAAAATATGCTCTTTGGAGATGACCAGATATCTTATTTGCCAAAAAAAGATTTGCCAGAAAATATTCAAGAATCTATAGATGATATGAAAATAAATGATTTTACAGAAGTCAAAAAAAGTATTTCAGGTTTTCATATATATAAATTAGTTTCAAAATTAGAGGGTAAAGAGGGGGAAGAGTCTTATTATAAAATACAGCAAATTTTTATACCACTTATGAATTTTGATGAATATAGTCAGAATTTAATCAGTAAGTCGGAAATAAAATATTTATTGCCTAACTATGCTACAGCTTCTGTTGGTGAATAGTTGGTAATTTCGTGCCGGGATAGCTCAGCTGGTAGAGCAGTGGTATCGTAAACCAAAGATCGCAGGTTCGAATCCTGTTCCCGGCTCCATTATTATAAAATTTAGACGTTGAGGTCGTCCTGCTAAGCGGGACAGATGGCTCCACTCGAATATAAAATTTAATAAAATAATTTTAGTCAAAAACTTAAAAATGTAGTAAAATATAGATAGCTTTTAGTTGTTAGTATTTAGTATTTAGATTTCTCTAAACTCTAACCCCTAAATTCTAAACCCTAGTCCATGATTAAACTCACAAGTGTTTCAAAATTTTATTCACCAAATGTCTGGGCACTAAGCAAAGTTTCTTTGCAAATACAAGCAGGAGAATTTGTTTCAGTGGTAGGACAATCAGGAACCGGCAAAACAACGCTGGCTAAAATTTTGTTTGCAGAAGAGAAGCCTACAGAAGGTGAAATAGTTGTAGGTGGATGGAACATAACCAATATTAAACCAAGCGAAATTCCATACTTAAGACGTCAAATAGGATTTATATTTCAAGATTTCAAATTACTTCAGCGAAAAAATATTTATGAAAATATTTCTTTTGCAATGGAAACTTGTGGCATGGATGCAAAAAAAATAGATTTAATAGTTCCACAAATTTTGAAAATAGTAGGACTTCAAAATAAAAAAGATGCATATCCATATCAATTATCAGGTGGAGAGCAACAGAGAGCAGCTATTGCACGCGCACTCGTTCATCAGCCAAAGTTTTTGATAGCAGATGAGCCCACTGGTAATCTAGACTCAATAAATACAAGAGAAATCATAGATTTGCTGGTAAGAATAAATAAATTAAATACAACAGTAATGCTCGTTACTCACAATCGCGATGTTGTAAATAGTTTGAATAAAAGAGTTATAACATTTGAATCAGGAAGAATTATCAGCGATCAAAACAATGGACGCTACATCCTGTAATTTATAATTTACAAATAGTAAATCAATTAATAATTTCTAAATTGAAAATTGAAAATAATTTATGTTTGTACAATTTACAAGAATACTAAAGTTTGCAATCCAGGGTTTTTTTAGAAACTTCTGGCTTTCTATTGCAAATGTTACTATTTTGACACTCACTCTTGTTGTTATAAATTTTCTTATAGTATTTAATCTTTTAACAATGAATGCCATTGACCTTGTTAAGGACAAGGTTGATATAAGCTTATATTTCAAGCAAGATATTAGTACTAACGATATAGAGCAGGTAAAACAAAAAATATCAAAATCTCCGGAAATTAAATCTGTTGAATATATATCATCAGAGAAAGCATTGCAAATTTTTCAAGAAAGACATGATGGAGAAGATATTAATAAAGCTATAGAAGATCTCAAAAAAGAAGATGATCAAATTTTTGCGGCAAGCATAAAAATAAAAGCAAAAGATGTTGCAATGTATGATCAAATATTAAAAGAGTTAAGAACTAGTCAATACAGCAATCTCTTTGAAATAGATGAAAATCAATTTAAAGATTATTCTAGGATTACAGAGAGGCTAAATAGTATTTCATCTAAAGTTGAGCTTGTTGGATATATGGTTTCTTTGATATTTATCATAATCACTCTTACGATGGTGTATAATTCTATAAAAATAGCGATATATACACATAGAGATGAAATTTACATAATGAAGCTTGTCGGTGCAAACACTAGTTTTATAAAAGGACCATTTTTTATAGAAATTTTAATGTCTAATATAATAGCACTTTTGGTGGTAATGGGTATATTTTATGCCTCTGCTGCCATAGCTCAGCCATTTATAGATAGATTATTTGAGGGTTATTCGATAAGCTTAATAGGATATTTTAATGAAAATTTTATAGTGATATTTTTAGGGCAACTTATTATAAGCAGTGTATTTTCTGTATCAAGTAGCTATATTGCAATGAAAAAATACTTATAAAGATATTTTTGTTTGATATAATACAAAAAACATCCCACTAAATGAGATGTTTTTTTAAATAAAGTTATTTGTAGTCCAGATATTATTTTGTTTTTACAGCAACGAAACCACGTTGTTTGATTTTGCCATCAAAGGCTTTTACTTTCTTTTTGGAAAATTTGATTACCCCAGCTTTTTTTGCATAAAGAGTATCATCAGATCCTCTTGCTACATTTTCTCCGGGATGATATTTTGTACCACGTTGTTTTATGATAACTTGACCAGCTCTTGTTGTTTGGCCGTTTTGAAGTTTTACGCCCAGTCTTTTTGCTTTGGAATCTCGTCCCAGCGAGGTGGATCCACCAGCTTTTTTATGTGCCATATGATTAGTTTTTTAGAGTTTAGGCTTTAGTATTTGAAAACACTATAGACCAGCAACCTTTTTAATTTAAATTATTACTTTTCAAAGTATATCAGAAACTACATAATTGTCAAGGATTTTTTGTATATTTGTTGGATAAATAGCTTGTTTTATGGTGTTTTTGTTGACTCTAAGTCTTTCAAGTGGTAATATATTATATATGATTAGAGTTTAAAAACCTTATTTTTTCATAAAATAATCATATTTTTTTGACCCCAATCATCTAATTTCCTAATCTTACTAATTATATGTATTCCAAACAAGTATTAAAACATTTTCAAAGCCCAAAAAATCAAGGAAAGTTATTAAATCCAGATGCCGTTGGTCAGGTGGGTAATCCTGTTTGTGGAGATATAATGAAGTTATATTTGAAAATAGACAAGAACAAGACAGATATAGGAAAAAGTAAAATACAAAGTATTAAATTTGAAACACTCGGTTGTGGAGCAGCAATAGCATGTTCATCGGTAGTTACTGAAATTGCAAAGGGAAAAACCTTAGATTATGGACTTAATTTAGATAAAAAATTTGTATTAAAAGAACTTGGTGGTTTACCAGAAACAAAAGTTCATTGTTCAATGCTTTCTATTGAGGCGCTTAAAAAGGCAATTAATTCATATTTACAAAAAAATGATAGTTCAAAAAAAGATAGTCAAAAAATTAGTAAAAAATCCATTACTAGACCCAAAGTTAAAAAATAAAATAAATCAAATAAGAAAAATGCTCCAATTAGATGGAGGAGATTTGAAAGTAGTTGATTTTACAAAAAATGTTTTGAGTATAGAGTTGTTGGGAGTTTGTTCTCATTGTCCTATGGCGGAGATAACTATATCTGGATTTATTCAAGAAGAGCTTCAAAAAGTCATTCCAAAAATAAAAATTAAAAGAGTCTAATTTTATATTATTATGAAATTAAAAAAAATATATTTTGATAATGCGGCTACAACAGAGATAGACAAAGATGTTCTTAAGTCAATGATGCCATATTTTTCAAATTATTTTGGAAACCCATCTTCTATACATTCTTTTGGGCAAAGAGCAGAGGGAGCCGTGCTTAGATCAAGGGACGTAATTGCAAAATTTTTAAATTGTAAGTCCAACGAAATTATTTTTACATCGGGTGCAACAGAAAGCAATAATACTATTTTAAAAGGTATTTTTTTTGATTTTAAGGGACATCTTATTACGACAGCTTTTGAACACCCATCCGTCTTAGAAACAGCAAAATATTTACAAAAAAATGGTGTAGAGGTAGATTTTGTTTTCCCTGAAAAAAATGGAATTATAGATTATAAAAAAGTTTTATCATTTATAAAAAGCAATACAAGGCTTATTTCAATAATGTATGTTAATAATGAAATAGGAACTATACAGCCCGTTGCAAAAATTGGTAAAAAATTAAGAGAAATAAATCAGAGTAGAAAAGATAGGGTTTTTATGCATACCGATGCTGTACAGGCTACATATTTCTTGCAAATGAATGTAGAGAGACTATATGTTGACCTTATGTCTATTTCTTCTCACAAAATATATGGACCAAAAGGAGTAGGCGCTTTTTATGTAAGAAAAGAAGCAAAATTAAAACCCTTTATTCATGGTGGCCATCAAGAATATGGTTTGAGAGCAGGCACCTTGAATGTGCCAGCAATAGTGGGTTTTGCTAAGGCAATAGAGCTTATATCTAATAAATCTCATAAAGTAAATGTATTAAAAATACAGAAAATAAGAGATTATCTTATAAAGGAGGTACTTAAAATAGATATGGTTAGTTTGAGTGGAGATAGCGCACTAAGAGTTCCAAATAATGCGAATTTCTTGTTTAAGAATATCGAGGGAGAGAGCTTACTTCTCAAATTAGATATGGGTGGAATTTCTTGTTCAACTGGATCTGCTTGTGCGTCAGGATCTCTTAGTCCATCACATGTTTTATTGTCAATGGGAATAAAACCAGAAGATGCCCATGGATCTTTGAGGATTTCTTTGGGTAAATATAATGAAATGGAAGAAGTAAAGTATTTTGTTTCAAATTTAGAAAAGATAGTAAAAGAATTGAGAGGATATTCACCGCTAAAATAATGGTATGATGTATTTTAAGGATAAATGGAAAATTTTTTTTACAAATAGAATAGTTACTAAATTTTTATTAGCTTTTTTATTGCTAAATGTTGTAATGGGATTTATGCTATATAGATTTGTAGATTTTTCAAAAGATTCTTATGTGTTGCATTATAATTACTATTTTGGAATAGATCTTTTGGGCGCCTCAAATAATCTAATTTATGTTGTAGTAGGATCTTTATTTTTGATGATCGTAAATATAATTATTGCTTTTGGAGTTTTTTCTAGAAAAAATAATTTTTTTATATCAAATATTATATTATCAGTATCTTTGTTTATTGATTTAGAAATATTATTTTATTTAATTCAAATTATTAAATTAGAATATTAATATGTTTATTATAAAAATTTTTGTACTCACAACCCTTTCTTTTTTTGTGGCTTTTTTTATTACACCATTTATTACAAATATTTTATATAAATATAAACTTGGAAAACAGATAAGAGATGAGGGGTCTGCTCCAATTTTTTTTAGTTTACATAAAAAAAAAGCAGGTACTCCAACTATGGGAGGTATTATTATTTGGCTTACGATGATTATTGTAATGGTTTTGTGTTATTTTATTTTTATATTTTTCCCAGAGAGCAAATTATCATCACTAAACTTTTTTTCTAGATCTCAAACATTGTTGCCACTTGGAGTATTTATTGCATCAGCACTTGTTGGGTTATTAGATGATTATCTTGGTGTTAGAAAAATCGGTGAAAAAGGGGGTGGATTATCTATGAAATACAAGCTTATTATTTATTTTGCTATAGCCACTATTGGTGCATTGTGGTTTTATTTTAAACTTGATTGGGATGTGCTTCATATTCCATTTGTTGGAAATTTCAATATTGGGTGGTGGATTATTCCTATTTTTACTTTTGTTGTTGCGTCAACATCTTTTTCTGTAAATGAAACAGATGGACTAGATGGTCTTGTTGGAGGTTTGCTTCTTATCTGTTTTGCGGGGCTCGGGGTCATTTGTTTTTCTCAAGGAAAATATGATTTGGCAGCATTTTGTGGAGTAATAGTTGGATCTCTTATAACATTTTTATGGTTTAACATACCACCAGCTCGTTTTTTTATGGGGGATACTGGATCTATGAGTCTTGGAATAACTCTTGGAATTATAGCAATGCTTACAAATACACTTATTTATCTCCCAGTTATTGCATTTATTTTTATATTAGAATCATTGTCTGTGATAGTTCAGATGACTTCAAAAAAAATAAGAAAAGGAAAGAAAATATTTCAATCCACTCCAATTCACCATCACCTTGAAGCTATTGGATGGCCAGAGTCAAAAATTGTAATGAGGTCATGGCTCTTGGGAGGGGTTTTGATGGTTATAACGCTTATTGTATATATGTTTGATAAGGGCATCTAAGATATTTATAATTTACTATTTTTAATTTAGCAATTGATTCATTATTTAAATATTGTGTAATTGGAATTGAAAATAGTAAATAGAAATTCAATTGAAAATTGTGAATAGTAAATAGAAAATAATTTATGTTGGATTTTAAAGGTAAAAAAGTTTTAATAATGGGATTAGGAACTATAGGAAAGGGTCTAAAGGATGCTTTATTTTTTCGAGAGCATGGTGCAATAGTTACAGTTTGTGATCTAAAAACAGTAAATGAATTAGGTGCTTCAATAGATGAATTAAAAAAATATAAAGATATTATATTGCATTTAGGACCACACCTTGAGTCTGATTTTATAGAAAATGATATTATAGTTAGAAATCCAGATGTGAGATATGACTCTCCATTTTTGGCAATTGCACGACAAAACAACAAAAAGATTATCATGGACGAATCATATGCAGTCACACTTACAGATGCAACTGTTATTGGTATTACAGGCACACGTGGAAAAACTACTACAACAACCCTTATTTATGAAATTTTAAAGAAAGCTGGATACGATGTATACATCTCAGGCAATATTAGGGGGACTGCAACACTGCCACTTTTAGATAAATTAACAAAAAATTCTTATCTTGTTTTGGAATTATCTTCTTGGCAATTACAAGGTTTCGGGGAAGAAAAAACTTCTCCAGATTATTCTATTATCACAAATATTTATGAAGATCATTTAAATCGTGGCGGAGGAATGGATAATTATGTCGCTGATAAAAAGAATATTTATAAATATCAAGTCGAGTCAGATTTTTTATTTTTAAATAATGAAAAACAAGATAAATATCACACAGATTTTAAACAGGAAGCAAAATCTAAAATAATATTTTTTTCTAAAAATGATTTAATTAATTATAAAACAAATCTTTTTGGTGATCATAATTTAGAAAATATTGCTGCGGCACGAGCACTTTGTATAGAGCTTGGAGTTGATGAGGGTATTATAAGAGGTGTTGTAGAGAATTTTATGCCAGTTGAATTTAGGTTAGAGAAAATTAGAGAAATAAATGGAGTTATTTTTATAAACGATGCAGCAAGTACTGCTCCTATTGCTGGAGTAAAAGCGCTCGAGGCTTTTGGTGATAAAGTACTTTTAATCTGTGGAGGAGCAACAAAGGGCTTGCCAATTGATGATTTTGCAAAAACAATTTGTGATCATTCAAAGCACGTCGCGCTCCTTAGCGGGACAGAAACAGAGGGTTTAAAAAACAAGATAAAAGAATTTGGTGGTGAAAATTTGATAATAGGTGTATTTGATAATTTTGAGATGGCTGTAGAGACTTTATATAAAAAAGCAAAGAGTGGTGATATTATTTTACTTTCTCCTGGATGTGCAAGCTTTGGTATGTTTAAGAATGAATTTGATAGGGGAGAACAGTTTAATAAGATTGTTAATGCGTTAATAGATAATTCAAAATGAGAAGATTAAAAAGATTAATAGCTAGCTTGTTTCAATCAGAGAGTAGGGAGCATGAACCTAATTATTCCTTTGTAATTTTGACGGGGATAATATTGATTTTTGGACTTTTGATGCTTATGTCTGCTTCATCGGTTTTTTCTTATAGAAAATTTGGAACTTCTTATCATATGTTTTGGCACCAAGTTCTATATGGATTTATTCCTGGCATAGTGGCTTTTTATATTTTTTCTAGAATTGATTATAGAAAATGGAAAAAATTTTCTTCTTTGTTGTTGTTTTTTTCCTTATTATTATTAATTACAGTTTTCATTCCAGGCGTTGGAAGAGTTTATAATGGTTCTCGTAGCTGGGTTAATATCTTTGGTTTTCAATTTCAACCAGCTGAAATAGTTAAACTTACATTTATTTTGTATTTGGCATCTTGGATTGATAGTAGAGGAGAAAAAATCAAAGAATTTTATGATGGTTTTGTTCCATTTTTATGTGTATTGGGGTCTATAGTGCTTTTGATATTTTTACAGCCAGATTTTGGGACAATGGCAATAATTATATTTATATCACTTATATGTTTTTTTATTGGAGAAGGAAATTTGAAACATATTTCATATTTAATATTTCTTTTTATGGGCTTAGCTCTTGTTGCTGTAAAAATGGCCCCATATAGATTATCTAGATTTTTAGTTTTTTTAAATCCAAATATAGACATGAGAGGAGCGGGATATCATTTGAATCAAGCGCTCATTGCCGTTGGTTCTGGTGGTATATTTGGACTTGGGCTTGGACAATCAAGGCAAAAATATGGATATTTACCAGAAGTATCGGGGGATTCAATATTTGCTATTATGGCTGAAGAAATTGGTTTTATTTTATGTTTGTTGTTTATATTTTTAGTATTCTTATTAGTTTCTCAGGGCATAAAACTTGCAAGAAGTTGCAATGATAAATATTCTCGAGTTCTTGTTTCTGGAATTATTGTCTGGATTGGATTTCAGAGTTTTATAAATATTGGATCTGTAATAGGACTTATGCCAATGACAGGGGTGCCACTTCCATTTGTGAGTTATGGTGGTACGGCTATGATTATAAATCTTGCTGCGATGGGAATATTGTTTAATGTTTCTAAATTTATTAGGATTTAAAATTATGAATAATAAAAATCAGAATAAAAGATCTAGTGGATTAAGATTGCTTTTTTCGGGGGGTGGAACTCTTGGTCCAGTCACACCACTTGTAGCAATAATAGAAAAAATACAAAAAAGCAACGCATCAGATGAAATTTTTTGGATTTCAACCAAGGGTGGTAAAGAAAATATATTTCTCAAAGATTTGGGTATAAAAGTTTATTCAATGAGTGCTGCTAAGCTTAGAAGATACATGAGTTTTGAAAATTTTTTGGATATTTTTGTATTTATTAAATCTTTGTTTGTAAGTTTTTATTTAATTAAAAAAATACACCCCGATGTTATAATTAGTGCGGGAGGTTATGTGAGTGTCCCGCTTGTTATTATCGGAAAATTATTGGGTAAGAAAATTTTTATTCATCAACAAGATATTCAAATAGGACTTGCAAATAAAATAATGAGTTATTTTGCAGATGTTATTACAGTAAGTTTTCAGGAACAATTAGAATATTTTAAAAATAAGAATATTTATTTTACAGGTAATCCGTGTAGATTTACAAAGGAACAAATAGATAGTCTTGATAAAAATTTTATAATTAAAAAATATAATTTAAAAAGCGAAAAGAGTATAGTATTAGTTTTGGGTGGTAGTTCTGGTGCCAACTCTTTAAATGAGGTAATATATAATTCTATTAATTTACTAGTTGATAAGTGTCAGGTAATACATATTACTGGATTTGACAAAGGAAGCCCACTTGAAAATGACGATTATTTACAAATGGAATTTCTCAAAGACGAGGCAATAGAACTTATGTATGTGGCAGATATTGTTATATCTCGCGCAGGACTTGCAACACTTACTGAATTATCAGCACTTCAGAAAACATCTATAATAATACCACTTCGTGGGCATCAAGAGTTTAATATGAAATATTTTTATGAAAAGAATGCAGTGGAGTCTGCAGATGAAAATAATTTAGTTGAAAAAATTTGTTTATTACTTGCAAATGAAAACAAAAGAACTATGTTGTCTGAAAATATAAGTAAAATTTTTCCACACGATAGTACGGAAAAAATAATTAAATATATAATAGAATGAAATTAGATAAATACGAAAAAGTATATTTTATAGGGATAGGTGGTATTGGTGTATCAGCCGTAGCGAACATGATGCTTTCTTTGAATAAAGAAGTTTTTGGATCAGATGCATGTAAAAGTGATATAACACAAGATTTAGAAAAATTAACTTGTTCACCCACAGGTAGAAATATTAAAATTTTTTATAATCATAATAAAGTAAATATTGATAAGGTTGATTTGGATAAAAAAGATTCTCTTGTTATTTATACTTCAGCAATTCCAGCAACAAATCCAGAGTTAAAAGAAATTAAAAAACGAAAAATAGATAGTTTTACATATTTTGAATTTTTAGGAGAGTTATCAAAAGATTATAAAACAATAGCGATAACAGGTACTCATGGTAAATCTACTACAACTACCCTTACTGCTTTATTTATGCTAAACGCAGGACTTGATCCAACTGTTTTTGTTGGGAGTAAAATTTTGTCACTAAACTCAAATTTTCATCTTGGCAAAACAGATTATCTTCTCGTAGAGGCATGTGAATATAATGCAAATATGTTACACCTTAATCCCTATATGATAGGACTAGTTTCTGTAGATAGAGATCATTTAGATTATTATAAAAATCTTACAGATATCAAAAATACATTTCAAAAATTTATTAATAAATTAGAAGACAAATCTCAGCTTGTTTATAACTTAGATGATATAAATATAGAAAGTTTGGATATCGCTAAATCGGCTTTTTCCATAGGAATTTCAGAAAGTTCAAAATTGTATGTAAAGAATGTAAAAAAAATAGAGCAAAAACAATTTTTTGATATTTATATAAAACAAGATAAGATAGATAAGAAAATTTGTAGAACAAGCACAGTATTACCCGGATATTATAATATTTACAACATATTAATATCAGTTGGTATCGCTATAAAACTAGGGATAGGTTCAAAAATCATAAAAAATACTATAGAAAATTTTCAGGGACTTTGGAGGCGATTTGAATTTCTAGGACTATGGAAAACCAATATGATATTTTCTGATTATGCTCATCATCCGACAGCGATAAAAGCGCTTTTATATGGTGCAAGAGGATTTTTCAAAAATAAAAAAATAATAATAATATTTCAGCCACATCAAGAAGATAGGACTGAAAAATTGTTTGATGAGTTTTTGACTAGCTTTGAACTTGCTGATGAAATTATTTTATATCCAACATATAAAGTTTCTGGTCGTAGAAGTAAGTCTAAGAAAAATACATATGAAATGTACAAGCAGATAAAGAAAAATTATTTGAAAGAGGATCAAAATATTTATTATTCTAAAGATTTTGAATCTTTAGAAAAAGAATTGAAAAAATATAAAAATTCAGTTGTATTAACGGTGGGGGCTGGGGATATAGATAATTTCCCAAGACATTTTTTAAAACTAGACAAATAATTATGGATGAATTTATAATAAAATTTCCAAGTATTAAACAAAATATAGGCTTAGTTAATTTTACCACTTTTAATATTGGTGGAAATGCAAAATATTTTTTAGAGGCAGGTGATATAGAAGAAATTACAAATGTCATCAAATTTTGCAGTGATAATAATATAAGATTTAGAGTTTTGGGTTGGGGCAGTAATGTGCTTGTAGGTGACAATGGTTTTGATGGACTTATTATAAGGCTAAAAAATGATTTAATAGAATTTTCTCGCGGATATTTAGATGTTGGCGCAGGAGTTAGTTTGGTAAAGTTTTTGAATTTTACATTAAAAAATGGGTTTACTGGGAATGAATTTTTAGCAGGCATTCCAGGCACAATAGGTGGTGCAATATATGGAAATGCAGGAAGTTACGGTGTAGATATTTCTAGTATAATAGAGTCTGTCAAGGTAATAACTGAAAATGGATCTATTGAAGAAGTTTCTAAAATAGGCTGTAATTTTTCATATCGTGATAGTATATTTAAAACGCTCAATGTAATTATTGCTAGTGCTAAGATAAAAATTATTCAAGGTGATATCGAGGAGTCAAAGAGAATAGTTCAGGCAAGAATATTAGAGAGAGCAGGAAAACATCCAAGTGAATTTGCCAATGCAGGAAGCTATTTTAAAAATATTTTTATGACAGAAGAAATAGAAGAAAAGTTGGATCAATTTTTAGATATTTCGCCTTTTTTAGAATCAAAAAAAATTCCAGCAGGATTTTTGATAGAATCACTGGGATTAAAAGGATTTTGTGTTGGTGATGCATGTGTATCAGAGCGTCACGGTAATTTTATTGTGAATAAAGGATCTGCTATGGCAAAAGATATTCTTGAACTTGCAAGTATTATAAAAAAACAGGTTTTGGAGAAATATAGCATAGAATTGGAAGAAGAAGTGCAATACATAAGTTAAAAATTTTAAAGTATGAAGTATGAAGTTTGGAATATGAAATTTTAGTTTTTAGAGTATACTCGAATACTGAAATTAATTAGTCTTCGAGTGAAACCATGAGTTCGTCGAATGGTGGAGTCGAGAAGTTTAAGAATTCACGTTAAGTGGATTTTTTTAATGAAAAAAGGACTCCGAGGAGTCCAAAATTTACTTACTAAATATCAACAAACATTATATAAAACTTTAACCTTGTTATAAGGCTTTGTTTAATTTGGTTATCAAATATATATTGCCAAAGTTTTAGTACAAGTTCATTGTTAATGTTTTTTTGTTTCTAAGTCTTCATAATTCTTCCTTTTGACCGATGGTCAATACCCTGTTTTTTTGCATTATTGCATTTGGTATAAATACCTACCATGGGTTGACTAGACTTATTGCTTCATAATTCCTCCTAAATCGTATTCTATAATTACATTAACTCATTTTTATAAAAAAGGCAAGAAAAAAGGCCTCATTGATTTGGAGGCCTAGGATTTATAGTTTGGTTAGAATTTCATAAAAAGCTCACTAAGAGATTTTTCTAAGTGAATTCTTAAGATGCATTCTGCTAAAAATTCTGCTGGATCTAGGACGGTTATTTTTTTAGGTAACCTATTTTCAAATGGTATCGTATCAACAAATATAACTTCGTCTGCACAGGATTTTTCAATATTCTGCATTGCTTCTGGCGTTAAGTCTGGATGTACTGCTGCAATAGTTATTGATTTTGCACCATGCATTTTGAGTATTTCAAGAGCCGCCATGATAGTAGAAAAAGATTGAATCATATCGTCAAAAATCCAAACATTTTTATCTTTTACATCTCCAAGTACACGACTTCTTGTGGTATCTATGCATTTTTTTTCATGATCCTGAATCTTTTGGACTAGACATATATCTTTAATGCCAGTTATTTTTGATATGGCTTCAATTCTTTTGGCAGATCCAATATCGGGACTACACAACACAACATCGTTAGGGTTCCTTTTTTGTAATTCTTTGATGAGAAGAGCCATTAAATAAACTCTATCATTGACCTTGAAAAAGTCAGCGGTTGCAGAATTATGGATATCACATAGTAGTACACGACTGGTTCCCGACTGATTTACTCTATTTGCAGCAACTTTTAGACTTCTGGATTCTCTTGGTATTGTTTTCCTATCTTGTTTAGTAAAACAAAACCAAGGGAAAACACCAGTGATTCTTTCAGCAGAATCTCTAATACAGTCTACTAGTAATTCATATTCTTCTAGTAGACTATAGTTATTTTTGTAATGCACACTTTGTATGATAAAGACATCACAACCTCTTACATTCTTAAGGGCTCGGGCATAGGGTTCTCCATTTTTAAATCTTTGTATGAATGTTGGTACGAGTTCAACTTTGTAATTAACCTTTTTAGATAATTCAAGAGCTATTCTTTCCGCAAGGGCAAGATGACCAGTACCACTGATTAGTCTAATTTTTTTACAATATGGTTTTTCTAAGTTAAGAAAATCCAATATTTTCATAGCGAGTTTTTTTAGCAAGCTCTTAAAGTGTTTCAGCATTTTATCCTCCCAAGATAATGTAGTTTTATACAACTATTCTATCTAATAGCTTTTATTTGTCAACCGGTTATATAACTGATTTATTAGAGATGGTATGAATAGGTCATATAAATTGGTAACCTTGCCGATAAAGGGTATATTTGATAAGATAAAATAAGCAATTAATTAATAACAAAAAACAAATGAACATTCAATTTTATGCCAAAAATGTGGAGTTAACAGAACAAATTAAGGATTATGTCAATGATAAAATTGGTGGACTTTCAAAATATGATTCAGGGATAATGGAGGCAAATGTAGATATTTCAAAAGATACTCATCATCAAAAAGGATGTGTATATAGATTTGAAGTAAATATGAAATCTAATAGAAATAAAAATCTTTTACGAGCCGAAGCTAATGGAGAAACTATTATGGAGGCTGTTGATTTGGTAAAAGATAAATTGCATAGACAGATAATTAAGACAAAGAAATAAATTTAATTTAATAAATAAATTCGAAATAAGAATATCTAAATACTAAACAAATTTGAAATAAGAAATATTAAATTAAGCAAACAGTATTTGAGTAATTTGTTTGTGATTTATTGTTTGATGTTTATTATTTGTTTATAATTTAGAATTTAGACTTTAGAATTTTTGAACATTATGTCGCTATTAACAAAAATATTCGGTGATCCTAACAAAAAATATATAGACTCACTACTTCCTATCATTGAGAAAATAAATTCTCTTGAATCTGAGGTAGAAAAATTGTCTCAAGAAGAGCTTCGTGCTAAAACAAAGCAGTTTCAAACAGATCTAAAAGACAAAAAAACAACACTAGACGATATACTGCCATATGCATTTGCTATGACTAGAGAATCAGCAAAAAGAACTCTTAATCAGCGTCATTATGATGTTCAGCTTATTTCAGGAATTGTACTTCATCAAGGAAGAATTGCTGAAATGAAAACAGGAGAAGGAAAAACACTTGCTTCAACGTGTCCTATATATCTCAATGCTCTTACGGGTCGTGGAGTTCAACTTATTACTGTAAATGATTATTTATCAAAAAGAGATTGTGTTTGGATGGGACAAGTTTATCATTATTTAGGGCTTAGTGTTGCATCTATTGAGCACGAGACTTCATATATATATGATGAAAATTTTGTAGATGCAAAAGACAAATCAGAAGATAAAAGTATTAAAGTGGTAGATGATTATCTTCGTCCAGTTACAAGACGTGAGGCATATCAAGCAGATGTTGTCTATGGAACTAATAATGAATTTGGTTTTGATTATCTACGAGATAATATGCAAACTGACAAAAATGAAATATGTCAGCGAGATTTTTATTATTGTATTATTGATGAGGTTGATAGTGTACTTATTGATGAAGCTCGTACCCCACTTATTATAAGCTCTCCAGATGTTGAATCGACTGACAAATATAGAGAATTTTCTTTTGTTGTAGATGATCTTATAGAAAGTAAGCACTACAATATTGATGAAAAAATGAAATCAGTAACCTTTACAGAAGAAGGTCAAAATTATATAGCACAAAAATTAAATGATGATCCATGGGCAAGAGCAGATTTTACAACAGTATTTCATTTGGAAGCGTCTCTTAAGGCAAAATTATTATTTAAGCGAGATAAGGATTATATAGTCAAAGATGGTGAAATTTTAATCGTAGATGAGTTTACTGGACGTTTGATGCCTGGTCGTCGTTATTCTGAGGGAATTCACCAGGCGCTTGAGGCAAAAGAAGGAGTAAAAGTTCAAAGAGAGAGCTTAACCTTAGCAACGGTCACTTTTCAGAATTATTTTAGAATGTATGAAAAATTGTCTGGCATGACAGGAACTGCTCTTACAGAAGCAGAGGAGTTTGCAAAAATTTATAGTCTTGAAGTTGCCTCTATCCCTACAAACAAGCCCGTAGCTCGTCTTGATCTTAATGATAGAATTTACAAAACAGAAATTGCAAAGTTTAATGCTATTGTAAAAGAAGTAAAAGAAAGAAATAAAAAAGGACAGCCAGTTTTGATAGGTACAATTTCAATAGAGCGAAATGAAATCATAGGAGATTTACTTAAGCGTGAAGGAGTTCCATATAAGCTTCTAAATGCAAAACAACATGAAAAAGAAGCTGAAATTATTTCTCAAGCAGGAAGACTTGGCGCAGTAACAGTTGCCACAAATATGGCTGGTCGTGGAGTAGATATTATTTTGGGTGGAAATCCATATAACAGTGAAGAAGCAGAAAAGGTAAAAAAATTAGGAGGTTTGCTAGTGCTTGGTACTGAGCGTCACGAATCTCGTCGTATTGATAATCAGCTTAGAGGTCGTGCAGGAAGACAAGGTGATCCAGGAGCATCTCAGTTTTATGTTTCAATGGAAGACGATTTGATGCGTGTATTTGGTTCTGATCGTATGAAATCTATTATGAATACACTTGGTATTCCAGATGAAATGCCTATTGAAAATAGAATGATATCAAGTTCAATAGAAAAGGCTCAGGTCAGAGTAGAAGGATATAACTTTGACATTAGAAAACATTTAGTTGAATATGATGATGTTATAAACAAACAAAGAGAAATAATTTACAAAAAAAGAAGAGAAATTCTTGATTTATCAACTGGGTTGAAGATGGAAGAATATAAAAACTTAGGTGATTATATCAAATCTATGATAAGTGAAGAAATTTCACAAATCATTTCTTTTCACACATCACTTGAGATAAATAATGTTTGGAATATAAATGAAATAATAGAAAGCATAAAAACAATATTCCCACTAAGCGATGAAGAAGTAGAAAAAATTAGAAAGATGAATCCATTTGAGAGTCAGGAAAAGTCAAATCATGATGAAGCGAGAGTTGCGATGACTAGCTATATTAATAATCTTTTGGAAGAAAAGTATAATTTATTAAGATCAAATATAAATAATTTGAGTAAACAAGAAATTGAAGATGGTTTTTCTCAAATAGAAAAAGGAATATTACTTCGATCTATTGATAATCTGTGGATAGATCATTTGGATAATATTTCTCATCTTAGAACTGGCATTGGTCTTCGTGGATACGCACAAGCTGATCCTTTAGTTGAATACAAAAGAGAGTCCTATGATTTGTTTGTAGAGCTTTTAGCATCCTTAAATAAGCAAGTTGTCTATAGTATTTTCAAGGTAGGACCAGTAACGGGTATGCTTAGAGAAGAAAAGAAAACCATCAAACTAAATGACCCAAGTGAAAACCTAAACAAACAATTTGAGCTTGGTGATGAAAGTAGAAAAGAAATTCACAACAAAACAACACTAAAAAACGAAGAAGTAAAGAAATATGGGACAAAGGTGGGTAGAAATGATGATTGCCCATGTGGAGCGAAGAAGGCTGATGGAAGTCCAGTTAAATACAAGAATTGTTGTGGTAAGAATGAGTAATAATATTTATAATAATGAGTGACATCTCGCCAAGGGTGGGTTGGTAAAAGAAATCAGTTATTTTTAAAAGAAATAATTTCAAGAATTTTGTTATTATAATTTAAAATTCATGCTTAAACTAGGAAAATACAAACATTATAAGGGTAATGTTTATGAAGTAATTGGTATTGCAAAACATAGTGAAACTCAGGAAGAATTTGTTGTTTATCGCGCGCTTTATGGAAATAATGACTTGTGGATTAGGCCACGAGAAATGTTTGAAAGTGATGTTGAGATAAATGGTCAAAAAGTTAAAAGATTTGAAATAATATTATGAAACAAAAAGATTTATATCAAATATCGCTAAAACTTATCTTAAAAAATGATAAGGGAGAAGTTTTAATACTTAATGCAATTCGCGGCGGTACTTTTGAAGGGTTTTATGATTTACCAGGTGGAAGAATAGATGTTGATGAGTTTAGGATTGATTTTGAAGATATTTTAAAAAGAGAAATAAACGAAGAACTCGGGGAAATAAAAGTTGATATTTCATCCATTCCTATTTCAATAGGACGTCACTTGATTCCAGCTAGTTTATCAAGTACGGGTAGTGAAATGCATGTGCTTTATCTGTTTTTTGAAGGATGTTATTTGAGTGGGGATATTAAAATAAGCGAAGAACACCTTGGATATAAATGGGTAAATTTAAAAGAAATTGTGTTGGATGAATATTTTAATTCGGGAATCTTAGAGGGTATGAAAAGATATGTTAATACAATAAAATAATATTATGAGCTTTGAAACCCCAGATATACAACAAGAAGTTAAAAAAAATAGAGAGAATTCATCTGAAAAATTTAAATCTATTTATCGTGGTATTTGGGCAGATGAATTAGAAGATAAACAACAATTGCCAATGGGAGGTTCTTTGTTTAGTAAAGAATTGACTACAAAATTGGAATTAGATTTTTCAAGTTTTGATTACGAGCTTAGCGGTTTTACAGAAGAAAATCTGAAAAAAATATATAAACAAAGCGAAGATAGTGTAAAGGAATGGCTTCGCAAAATAAACTCTAACATAGACCCATATTTATTTTTTTTGTTATTTCAGGCTCAGAAAAAGGTTCATAAACTTTTAGAAATAAACCTAGAAACTCCAACAAATTCATTTGAAAGAAGAAAAATGTATCAAAATAATAATATTCCAAAATTATCTCAATTAAAGGGCAAGAGTGAATGTGTAGAAAGAGCTGTTTTGGGTCAATATATACTTCAAAAATCTGGAATAAAATCGTCTTATGTAAGTGGAATTACAATGAACAATCCTAAGGATGATGATGAATATCCAGAAGATCATAGTTTTATAGTTTTGAGTGATCCAACAAACAAAGCAAAAACTTTGATATTTGATATTGCAAGACCAAAGTCTGGAGCAGAAATTCCAAGATTGTTAGAAACAGATGCCCCACTTACTTATGATTTATTAAAAGACAAGGAAGATCTTCTTGTGGGTGCAACAGAGGTTTTACAGAGAGGGAGACTTTGGTTTGGTGTTGGAGATCCAACAGCGGGATATCATGAAATAATAGAAAAACCAAATTAATTTAATAAAGATTCAAAATCAATAAATAGTAAATCAATTGAAAATTGAAAATAGTCAAAATTCATCCCGCCAGGGCGGGATAAAAAATGTCTTTATCTGGGGCGCATACGATATTCTCCACGACGGTCATATTAAATTTATAGAACATGCTAAGAAATTGGGTGATGTTTATGTTATTCTTGTACCAGATAAAGTAGTAAAAAAATACAAAAAATCTTATTTTAAAGCGAGTATAAGAAAAAAACATTTACTAAAAACGGGGTTAGTAAAAAATGTTTTTATAGATGCACTTCCAAATATGAAATGTTTTGATAAAATAGCTCCTGATATATTTGTATTCGGTTATGATCAGAACAAAGAATGGAATAACATTTTGAAGAAATATATTTTAGAAAGATTTTCAGATTGTAGGTTTAAAACATTAAAACAATATAGCGAAACACATTCAAGTCATCTAAAAAGCAAGATATTATGTTATTGTAGAAGTGGAAAAAAGTTCGTTGATTGTCACGGAAAATAATAATTAATCCCGTCATGGCGGGATAAGCTAAAAATATGAAAAAAATTACTACAATTAAAGATGCTCAAAAATTAGTAAAAGAATTTGCAAAGAAAAATAATTGGAAAGATATCCCAAATGTTGATAAATTTGACCATATCCACGAAGAACTTATTGAAATGTCACAATACCTAAGATATAAAACGGAGAAGCAGAGAATAAAAGAAATTAAAGTTAATAAACAAATTTTTACTGACGGAATAGGGGACTTATTTTTTGCAATTTGTAGGTTAGCAAATCAATTGAATGTTGATATTGAAAGTGCATTTAATATAGTAAGCGGTGAAATTTTCAAAAAATATGACAACAAAAACAAAGAAATAAACATTTCTTCAAAGAGGAAAAAAATAAAATGATTTCAAGACAGCGACCATGTGCTATTATTGTTCAAAATGACAAAATATTGCTAATGAAAAGAATTAGAGATAATGAAACTTATTTTACATTTCCAGGTGGTCACGTAGAAGAAAATGAGGACTTGCAAGCGACTTTAAAAAGAGAAATTAAAGAAGAGTTAAATTTTGATATTAGTAATTTCAAAGAAGTTTTTCGAATTATTCAATTTATCCCGCCAAGGCGGGATGAATCAAGAGAAAATATAGAAATTGAAAGTATATTTTATTTAGTATTTGATTTTAAGGGAGAATTACAACTTGGTGGCCCAGAGATTGAAAGAATGAAAACTGGAAAAAATAATTATTATCCAACGTGGTATAATAAAGTTGAATTTAGTGAACTTGATCCAATTTATCCAGTTGGTATAAAAGAGTTTGTTTTAGATAATCTACTTAGTTAAAAATTTAATGAGAAAGAATTTTTCTTTGAAAACTATAAAATATATAATTTTATTTACCGCATTGGTAGATGTTCTTGGCATTGGAATCATTATTCCAGTTTTACCATTTTATGTTAAATCATTTGGACTCTCTCCAGCTGGAATGACTATTTTATTTTCAGCCTTTTCTTTGTGTTCACTTTTTTCTACTCCAATTTTAGGGTCGCTATCAGATAAATATGGAAGAAAAATCATTTTAGCAATAAGTCTTGCTTCAACAAGTCTGGGGTGGTTTGTATTTGCATTTGCGCCATCTGTTTTGTGGCTTTTTATAGGAAGAGTTATAGATGGACTTGCTGCTGGAAATTTTTCTACAGCGCAGGGAGTTTTATCGGATATTGCAAAAGATGAAAAACAAAGATCTCAAAATTTTGGACTTATTGGAGCTTTGTTTGGAATGGGGCTTATTATAGGACCAGCACTTGGTGGTCTTCTTATGTCAATATCACACAATGCATCATTTATATTTGTTGGAATATTGTCTTTTTTAAATACAATTTTGATGTTGATTTTCTTGCCAGAAACCAATCTAAATAAAAGAAAAGAGGCAATAATTAACCTCAATCCATTAAAAGCTATTTTTTATTCTTTCACAAAGTCAAATATAAAGAGTTTGTTTTCTTCATGGTTTGTTTTCCATGTATCAATGGCAATTTTCCAATCAGTTTTTTCTTTGTATCTATTAGAAATATTTGGATTTAATTCTATAACAATTTCCATGGTTTTGGCAGGGCAAGGAGTAATAATGGTTATAAATCAAGGATTCTTATTAAAACATTTTTGGCTCAAGAGATTTTCTATTAAAAGCCTGTCTTATTACTTGTATATATTTATAGGATTAGCGACATTATGTTTTGCAGTTAAAAATGTATATTTTTTAATTTTAGGAATATTGATTTTGTCGCTTTCTCAGCCAGTTCTAAGAGTGGCCGTTACGAGCGAGGTTATATCAAATACAGATGATACAAAAAGAGGAGAGGTGCTTGGAGTTATGGCATCAATTGCAAATTTAGGTATGATTGTTGGACCACTTTTCTCTGGACTTCTATATTCAATATCTTTTAGGCTTCCTTTTCTAATTTCCTCGGGGATAATATTTTTGATATTTATTATTATGAGTATTTCTATAGGGAAATACAAAAAGGCAAATAAAATATCGGATTGTGTTAATATATAAAAGTCTAAGGCATAAAGTCGTAAGGCGTAAGTTTTTTGCCTTTTCACTTTCACCTTTATTTACTAATTTTAAAATTATGCAAAAAACAACAAAAAATGTATTATTATTAGCTTTACTATTAATTGGATTAGTAGTTTTGGTGTTTTGTTTACGAAGCTACTTAAAAAAGAGTGTCACACAACCTCAAAAAATTATTCAAGAAAATCAGGAGTCTGTTGGCATTGCAAATCCTGCGTCAGTATATTGTAAAGATAATGGTGGAAAATCTGAGATAAAAAATAATGAAGAGGGACAATATGGTATGTGTGTTTTTCCAGACGGAAGCCAGTGTGATGAATGGAAATTTTTTAGAAAAGAATGTGGCGTTGGAGATTCTAACATAAGTCCAGAAAAAGATTTAGAATTAATTACTCAAGCACTAGTTTTAAAGGATGGAATTGATTTAGATCTTGTTGATGTTTCTATAGGTAATAGAGTAAATAATTTTGTTTCTGGTTCTATTTCGCCAAAAGAAGAGGGTATTGGTGGAGCATATTTTTTCGCAGTAAAAAATAATGGTGTATGGAAAATATTAGCTAGTGGAAATGGTATTATAAAATGTGAAGACATAAAAGACTATCCAAATTTTCCTATAAACATGATTCCAGCATGCATTTCTAAAAATGGAGAACTAGAGAGACGAGACTTGCCGTTATAAGTTTTTAGGTAAAAAAGAAAAGAGTGATCATAGACCACTCTTTTTAGTTTTCCGTATTTCTTTATTATATGTTTGGGAACACGGGGGATATATCTTCTTGTAGAAGTTGTCTTATGATAATTCCCGAGATCTCACTATATTCTTTTTTAATTTGTGAAATGGCATCTAATAAGTCGTATGCCATAATAGTTTTTTCTTCTTTGGTGCCGAGTATTTTGTAAACAAAGGCACGCAGCGGGTTAATTAGACCTTGAACATCTTCTGGAAGGACGCGTTTGCATCGAACTGCGTCTCTATCCGGTACATTTGAATGTTTGGAATTTTCCAATCCTTCAAAATACTTGTCAATTGCATTTTTCTCGTTTTCTGCTTCGATGTATCCGGCACTGGGCTTTGGTCCGTCACAATTAAACCAGCATGCCCATAAAATAAGTTGTTTTTGACACATTTTTCCTCCCTTATTTCTCTTTATGAGAATTTATATATTAATATATCATATATATTACTATTTGTCAAATATGCCATATTGACACTTTTTATATATCTGCTATACTTATTTCGTAATCCACAGACAGCGAGCGTCGACTGAAAACGGCTTAATTTCTCGCCAAGGATAAAAGATTATTTTTTAGTCTATTATTTCTGCGGATAACGCAGTTTTTTTATTTTAGTATAAAGTTAAATATCGCGAGATTATAAAGAAAAAACCAACTTTATATACTTTCGACTTTAGACTTTTTAACTTTTAACTTAACATTATGGCTAAGACAAAATTACAAAAGCAAGAAGCATTAAGAAATATACAACGTGGATTTGAGAATTCAAAGCTCGTTGTTTTGACATCTTATACAAAGATGCCAGTTTCAGATGTTTCTGATTTAAGAAGAAGATTAAACAAGGAAAATGTATCTCTTGCAACTATAAAAAAGACATTATTAAAAAAAGCAATGACAGACATTGTTGATGAAAATGATCTTGTAGAAGCAGGAAATCTTTCTCTTGCTTATGGAAAAGATGAGACAACTGCTGCAAAAGTTCTTTCAGCTTTCGTGAAGGATCATGAAAATTTGAAGATTTTGGGTGGTTGGCTTGAAAATCAGTTTTTAACAAAAGAAAAGGTGAGTGCGCTTGCAATGCTTTTAAGCAAAGAAGAGACACTTGCAAAGTTGTGTGGTACATTAAATGGTCCTTTAAATGCGTTTGCTCGTGTTTTAAGTGGTAACACAAGGGGACTTGTAAATGTATTAAGTGCTATAAAGGATCAAAAGTCTAATTAATAATAATAGGTATTAGTTGTTAGTAGTTAGTATTTAGAAAATAAATACTAAACACTAAAAACTAAACACTAAAAACTAAACATATGACAGAAAAAAAAGACGTAATTGTGCCAGAAAAATTTCAATCAATAGTTTCAGAGATTGAAAAGATGTCCGTATTAGACCTTTCAGAATTGGTTTCAATTTTGGAAGAAAAATTTGGAGTAAGCGCAGCAGCTCCAATGATGATGGGTGCTATGCCAGCAGCAGCTGGGGCAGCTGAGATTGAAGAAAAATCATCATTCGATGTTGAACTTACTGATTGTGGCGCAAGCAAAATCAATGTTATTAAGGCAATAAGAGAAATTACTCAACTTGGTCTTAAAGAAGCAAAAGATATTGCTGACGGAGCACCAATGATGGTTTTAGAAGCTGCTGACAAAGCAAAGGCAGAAGATGCAAAAAAGAAGATAGAAGAAGCTGGTGGAAAAGTTACATTAAAATAATCCCCCACTCATAAAAAGAATAGATATATAAAAACACAGCTCTTAACGGAGCTGTGTTTTGTGATATTTAAATTTATTTTTCTAGATGAATTTTTATGAGTGGGGGATTATTTTACTTCTACAACTTTATTTTCAGACTGCAAATAAATAGTTTTACTTGCACCATCTACAATAAAGTTGTTGAGAGTATTTAATGTTGGAAAATAATATTGTTTGATGAGTTCTCCTTTTTTGTTTATTATTATGATTCTCTTTGTTTGTGAGTCTAATAAGTATATTTCAGTTATTGTTTTATCTGTATAAATTTTATCAATAGATTTTATTATAGGATTAATTGTCTTTAGCTCAAATGCTTTTTGTTTTCCCATATAAAACATTTTTATCGTGCCGTCGTTAAATCCTAGATAAATATTGCTATCTATTGCAATTGAAAGAGCATTTTTTATATCAGTGCCATCTTGTATCCAAGCTTCTCCTTTATCAAGAGATGAGGTTTTGATGGTGTGTTTGTATATTTGATTGCTTTCGGGATCTAATATATATATTTTATCATTATAGCTTACTGCCCCGATAGATTTTTTATAATTTGGATGATAGCTAATGTCAAATTTATTTATAGTTCCATCCTCTAAATTTATGGCATCGACTTTATTATTCGTGTCTAACCCATAAACAAAATTATTGTATTTTTCAAATATATTTACGTTACTGTATATTGATTCTTTGCCTATTAATTCTTTTTTGTTGTCTTTTATGCTGTATTTTTCTATATCTTTTGATTCTTTTCCAAGTCCTACAATATAATCGTTGAATTTTATTATTTTTTCAGGATAAAATGCAAATTCTGTTGTAATTTTTGGCTCTTTTATAGAGTTTATGTTCCATACTTTATTTAGTGTATCTGTAAAATTATTAAGTATTTCGTCATATTTTTTCTTTTGTTCATCTGTTTTTTGAGGAAGTTCATTAATAAGGTCTGATATTTCTTTGAGTTTTTCATTGGCAAGTTTTTCATCTTTATAAATAGATAATAAATCATATTCTGTTTTTTTGTCATCTATAGTGCCTAGTATTTTTTCATAAGCTTGTTTTTTCGCAGAGGCTTGTTTTTTGTAGTTCATTATTAGAACGTTAGCAGTGAATCCCAGAAGTATTATTATTCCACTGATAAGAAGTATTCTTTTTTTGTTTATTTTTTTTCTTGGTTTACCTTCTATTATTCCATTTGTATGTAGCGATATTGTATTTTCAGATTTTTTGTGTATGAGTATTTTTTTGATTAGTTTTGCTATATATAAAAATGGACTAAAAATATTTTTTAATAACTTTTTTTTGTTTATTTTTTTTCTTTTTTCTAGTACATCTTTTTTTTCTATGGTTTTAAAAGGTGTTTCTATTTTGTCATCTAGGGAACTTTTTCCTTTTGTAAGAATGTCTTTTGTTTTTTGTTGTATGTTCAAAAGTTCATCAATAGAGTTTTTGGAAGAAGAATAACCATATGTTTCTTTTGTTTTTATTTCTGCAGTATCAACGTTTTCTTGTATAATCTCTTTTTCTTCTGAATTTTCTTCTTCTGGTTTTTTAATTTTTGCATCATTTTGAGAATTTTCTAGATCTTTGTTGGTGTTAGACTCTTCGGTAGCTTCTATTTTTATAGAAGAATCTTCTTCTGTTTTTTGATTTTCTTCGTAGGGGGTTAATTTTATAGAGACGCTACAGAAACTTCGATTTTCAATTTTAAATAAGATTTCTTTTAATTTTATATTTATTCCAGATGGGTCATTGTCTAAAGCTATTTTTTCAAGAGATTTTTTTGATACATAATCAAAAATAGAATTACTTGCAAATAGTAGTGTTTGTTTGGTTTCAATGTTTCCGCTTAGAATATTTGTAAAGATTCTATCTACAGAAGGTTTTTCTATGTCATTGTTTTCTAGATAATCAAAAACATTTATAAGTTCGTTTCCATTAGCAACCCAGGCAGACACATTTCCCACTGGAGAGAAATAAGTTTCTTGTTTGTAGATAATAGCTATTATGGCATTAAATTTTTTAAGCCAAGCATTGTCTACTTTTGTAAGCAGAGGAAGATTTTCATTACTTTCTTCTAGAATATTTTCAAGTATCGTTTCTTGATCTATTATAGACGATCCATAATAGAGTTGATGAATTTTTTGTATCAAAAGATTGCCAAGCTCCTTTACGTTGTCGGTTTCTTCTGGAAAATCTAGCATTATAATAAGTTTACCCTTGTCTTTTTGTCCTTTGTTTGGTGAGCCTGTATATATAAAGGCATTGTTCGGTTTTTGTAGAGAATTGATGAGTAATTTATTTGTTTTAAGTATATACTTCATAATAAAAAATACACTTGTCTGTTAGCTAAAAATATTATACTATAAATATAAGAATTTGGGAACTATAATTTGATATACACAACAAAAAAAGATTATGTTAGAACAATTATTTGGGTCAAGAACAAGAACAAAAATTTTACGTTTATTTTTTACAAAATCAAATAGCAGGTTTTTTGTTAGAGAAATTACTAGATTTATCAATGAAAGAATAAATTCAGTAAGAGTAGAGCTTGATAATTTACAAAAAATAGGTTTGATAAAATCAGAGACAGTGGATAATAAGAGGTATTATTTCTTGAATACAAAATTTGTTTTATTGAACGAATTAAAAGAGTTAATTATTAAATCTCGTTTTCTTATTGAGAAAAGCTATATAGAAAAATTCAAAAAGTTATCGGGTATTAAATATTTGGCTTTAACAGGATATTTCATAGATTCTAAAGATGAGACCCTTACAGATGTTTTGATTATTGGAAATATATCAAAAGAGAAAATAGAGAAAATAATTATAGAGATGTCTGATGAGTTTATGATTGAATTAAATTATACCATTATGACTAAGTCAGAGTTTGAGTATAGAAAAAATATGACAGACAAGTTTTTGTATAATATTTTGAAAAATAAGAAAATAGTTGTAATAGATAAGCTTGGTATAGACATTTAATTATGATTTTATATATCAATACAACAGAAAGAGACTTTATCAAATTCGCTCTTATAGATAATAAGGGTGAAGTTTTTTTATTCTCTAAGAACGTAGGAAACAAACAATCTGAAAATATGATATTTCTATTAAATAAATTTTTAAAATCTAAAAGAATAAAGTTAAATAATATTTCAAAAATTGTTGTAAATCGTGGACCAGGGTCTTTCACCTCCGTTAGAGTTGGTGTTGTTTTGGCAAATACATTGTCATATTCTCTAAAGATCCCAGTTTTGGGAATTGATAATTTTATCCCAGAGAAAAAAGAGGATTATTTAGAGCTTTTAAAACAGGCTCCAAAAGAAGAATTTATAAAACCATTTTATTATAAAGAAGCGAACATAACCAAGTCAAATGTCAAATAACAAATTTCAAATATCAAATCAAGTCCAAAATTAAAAGAATAAATATCAAATTGGATATTGCAATTTTGAACCCCAATATTTATTTGTCATTTGTAATTTAGAATTTGGAATTTATCTGTAATTTGTCATTTGTAATTTAGAATTTAGCAAATTTTGTAATTTCAAATATCAAAAGAATAAAAGAAAGAGTATCTATTATGAATAAAAAAAAGATAGCAGTGATCGGGGGTGGTCCCGCAGGAATGATGGCTTCTGTTGTTGCTTCAGAAAATCCAGAAAATGATGTCTATTTGTTTGAAAAAAATGATATACTTGGCAAGAAATTACTTATCACAGGCTCCGGAAGATGTAATATTACAAATGCAGAGTCAGACGTTCATAAATTTATTGAACGATATGGTAAAAATGGAAAATTTTTATTCAGTTCTTTTAGCAGGTTTTTTAATAATGATTTATTGGCCTTTTTTGAAAATTTAGGAGTTAGATTTGTTACAGAGCGAGGAGGAAGGGTTTTCCCGGAAAGTAATGATGCAAATGAAGTTACAAATGCTTTGATAAAAAAGTTGAAAGATAATAATGTAAAGATTAATTTAAATCATGAATTAAAAGACATTAAACTAGTTGACGATAAATTTAAATTAGTATTTAAAAATAGTGAATTTTTAGCTGATAAAGTAATAATAACGTGTGGAGGAAAATCTTATCCAGGAACTGGTTCAACGGGGGAGATGTTTAAGATTATCCAAAAATTAGGACATAAAATTGTAGAATTAAAGCCATCTCTTGTTCCACTTGGCTTGGAAGAGGCTTTCGTAAAAGACTTAGAGGGCTTGTCTTTGAAAAACGTAGAGGCAAATATTTTAAAGAATAATAAAATTATTGTAAAAAGATTTGGTGAAATGTTGTTTACGGATAGGGGGGTATCAGGGCCTATTATTTTTGAAATAAGTAAATATATTTGTAGAGAAAACCCAAGTAACTTGACTCTTTTAGTTGATCTCAAACCAGCACTATCGCTAGAACAGTTGAATAATCGCATAAGACGAGAAATGTTAGACAAAAATATTATTTTTAAAAACTTACTTAGATTATTGTTGCCAATTAGGTTAGCAGATTTATTTATAGATTTACTTTGTATTGATGAAGATAAAAAGATAAAACATCTAAGCAAAGAGGAAATCAACAGATTATGTAATCTGCTAAAACATTTTGAATTACATATTACAGATTTGGGGAATTTTTATCACTCAATTGTTACTTCAGGTGGAGTTGATATTAAAAGTATTAATCCGAAAACAATGGAATCAAAAATAGTTTCAAATCTTTATTTTGCAGGAGAAGTAATAGATATAGATGGCGAAACCGGTGGGTATAATCTTCAAGCAGCATTTTCAATGGGATTTGTGGCTGGAAAATCTGTGTGATTATTGCCAACCTTGGTTTCAGTTGATAGTAAATAAAAAAAGGTGGATTATTCCACCTTTTGTTGTAGTTCATTAAAATTCTTGATGAAGACTTTGAAATCTTCTTCGTCCTTAATACAAATATAGGCAATGTCATCTGCATCTAGTTTTCCATCTGGAAATTGACTCTCGAATTTTTTTTCAAATTCGAATTTTTTCTCAGGTGGAATATTCAGAACAAATCTTGCGCAACGACAGGACTCTTCAATTGTGACTTCTTCCATTTATTCTCCCTTGTTTTATGTTTTCGTGCTATTGAATCTTTTCAGAAAATCTTCAAAGGCTTTTGCTCTTTTTCTGCTATTGTAGCAATGTCATTTATAGAAAGTTTGTCATATGGAAATTTTTTGCCAAAACTTGTTCTAAAGTTTTTGTTGGATGTGACAGAAATGCTTAGATTAAAGCATATGAAGTGTTCTAGTTTTTTGATTTTTATTGATTTTGTACCGCGCTCTTCTTTGAACCCATCAACAAAGCTTATGAATAGATCTCTTTTGTCCCAAGGAATTGTTATAGTACAAAACTTTATTCCAAAAATAAATTCTCCGCCGGAAAATTTTCCCTTGAAGTCCTTTTCAAATAAATCTTTAAAACCACCGTCTTTAAAGGTCGCATGGAAATAAGCTAAATCTTTTTTCCATTGGGCTTTAGTGCTACGTGAGATTGTGTTTCATTAGTTTTCATTTTTCCTCCTACTATAGTTTATTAATAATGAATATTATATATTTTTTAGTGTTTTGTCAATTTATGAAAGAAAGATGCTATAATAAATGTATTATTAAATAGAGTATGGAAAATGAGTTAATAGAAAAATCTGATGAAGAATTGGTTGCGATGACCTTGTTCAATAAGGAGTCTTTTGTATTTTTGGTAAAAAAATATGAAAAACAATTATTGCGATATATTCTTAGAATTTCAAATATTTCTCACGAAGAGGCAGAGGATGCTTTGCAGGAAGTATTTATAAAGGTTTATAGAAACTTAAATGAATTTGACAAGAGTCTTAAGTTTTCATCTTGGATCTATAGAATAGCTCATAATGAAACAATAAATTACTATAGAAAATCAAAGGCAAGGCCAGAAAAAATTGAGCTAAATGAGGATTCGGATTTGATAGAAAATTTAATGTCAGATTTAAACACAGAACATGAAATAGATAATAAAATATTAAGAGATAAATTATTAAAAATATTAGATTCAGTAGATATAAAATACAAAGAAGTAGTATATTTAAAATTTTTTGAAGAAAGAAGCTATGAAGAAATTTCAGATATATTAAAAAAACCCATAGGAAGTGTATCTATTCTTATAAGTCGTGCTAAAAAGAAATTAAAAAAATTATTAATATAAAAATTATGTCATTACAAGATAAATTATTAGAAAAAATCAAGAACATAAAACCAAGATCAAAATCATATTTTATTATAAAAAATATTTTGTATTGGTTGTTCTTTGTTGTTTTTGTGATTGTTGGTGCAGTTTCTACTTCTATTATTATTTTTATTGCAAAACATAATGATTGGGATATTCATCGATATGCAAATGATAGTATGTTGTCTTTTTTCTTTTTAACAATTCCATATATTTGGGTTTTTGTATTGCTAGTGTTTGTTGTTCTAGCATATTACAACTTGAAACGCACCAAGAGGGCATATAAATATAAACTTTATAGCATTGTTTTATCCAGTATATTTTTAAGTATTGTGCTGGGTTTTATTTTGTATAATATTGGTTTTGCGAAAACAATACAAACTTCTCTAGTAAAAAATATTTCAAGTTACAATAAAATGTTTTGCGAAAGAGCATCTCTCTGGCATCGGCCAGAGCGGGGAGTGATTGTAGGTCAAATAAAGGAGATAAATAATAATGAATTCATATTACAAGATCCTTATATGGAAAATTGGACAGTTATTTATGATAAAAATTTAGTTGGTATGAGTGATTTAATGATTGACAACAAAATAAAGGCATTAGGTTATCAAAAAGAACAAAGGAGTTTTTTTGCGGCTGAAATAAGAGAGTCTAGTTGTGGCTGTGGACATATCAATTGTAAATGTGGGCAAAGTGAAACAAAAATAAATAATATGCGTAATAATAAGTGTGGAGCTAATAATTAATTTTTCTCGCAGTGGCGGGACAAAAAAATATGCAAAATAAACACGTAGTATTTGTATCAGCAGCAGCACTTATTCTAACGATGGGAATAGTCGGCATTACAAATGCCTATTCACTTTCAAAGAATAAAACAGTAAGCACAGAAACAGTAGAAAAATGTTCTTGTGGTTGCAACAAAGATAAGAAAGATTGCTCTTGCAATGGAACGGGTTCTTGTTTAAATAAACAAAATAAGAATAAAGGAGTTGGTGTTACATGTGGATCTAATAATGTTGAAAGTGGTGCTGGAGGTGCCAAAAAAAGTTGTGGATGCAAAACCCAATAATAAATTTTATAACGTTTTTAAAACCCAGTTTCTTGTAAGGGGCTGGGTTTTATAATATATCTATTTTTTGTATCGTTTTGTATTTGCCTATTTTGATATCTCCTAGGTCTAGTTTTCCTATTTTTATTCTTACAAGACTCATTACCTCACATTCAATAGCTTGCATCATGAGTCTTATTTGTCTTTTTCTTCCTTCGTAAATAGTGATATGTAGTAGTGCTGTGTTTTTGTTTTGTTTTATAATTTTTACAATTGCAGGGAGTGTTTTTTTGCGCTCTATGATTATGCCGTTTTGTAATTGAGAAATTTTATTTCTATCAATAAATCCTTTAACAAAGACTTCATATGTTTTTGCAAGTTTATATTTTGGATGTGTCAGTTCATTTGCAAAATCTCCATCACTAGTAAGAATTAATAATCCTTCGGAATCATAGTCTAGTCGGCCAATATATTTTAGATCTTGAAGTTTTTCTGGTAATAATTCATATATTGTTTTTCTACCAAATTCATCTATGCGACTGACGATATAATTTTTTGGTTTATTAAGTGCTATATAAATATTGGAAGTTGTGTTTTTCAAAATTTTACCACCATATTTTACATAGTCATTTTCATTTATTTGAGTAGATAGATCTTGGCAAACTTTTCCATTTACAATAATTTCGCCATTTTTGATGAGCTCCTCAACGTTTCGGCGTGAACCAAGATTACATTTAGCTAAAAATTTATTTATTCTCATATTTAGAATGATAGCATTTAATTGGGAAAAGAAAAACCGCCAAATCGAATGCTTTGGCGGTATATATTATTGAAACATTGGTTTTGTGCTTAAATCGGCACTAAACGGAGATGGACCTTTTTCTAGTAAAATAGCATTACTTGGATTGTCTGGATTGAAGTAGCTATTATGCCAGAAAATATATTTGAGCCAATTTTCTCCGCTTCCAAGGTCCATGAGGGCTTTTGCATAGTTTGCTTGCCCCACGTAATTAGTAACTTTGCCTGAGAGCGTATTTGCATCCCATGCCCAGCCAACGTATCCATTTGTAAGAGGATATTTGACGCTAGGGCAGGATGTCTCTGCAATTACAAATGGAACACCCGTTTGATTGTAAATCTGCTTGCAAAATCCAAATATTGGACTAAGAGCGGTTTTTAGGGAACTTAGGCTAGGGATTTCTTCATCTGATAATCCTGGATACATTGTCATGCCAAGGATATCAAAGTTTGAGCAAAAGTTATTACTTACTTGATAGAATTCACAATCTGGGAATTGTTGTGAAGATCTATTATATGCTCCACCATTAAAGTAATAACTCACTGATCCACTGTAAATAGTTTTTATGGAATCAACTAGTGCGTGCCAATAGGCATCTTTATCTGGTGTTGTGAGTAAGATGTTCTCTTGTCCAATATTGAGAATATCAATTTCCTGAAATTCACAAAATTGGGCATCGATTCTTATCTTATTCCAGAAGTTTGTGAAGAAATATTGAGTATTTGATGGGTTAAAATTTCCCCTCCAAATTTCTCCATATCCATTATACCATCCAGACCCACGTCCAATAGGACATATTTCAATAGCATATTGGACTTTCATCCCATAGCTTTTTGCCCTGGTAGTCATTTGGGCAAGCTCAATATATGAATAATTGCTCCATCCAGGATCTTCAGCGGGAAATTCTTCGTGAGGGTAATATGAGTTAATCCCGTCGAAATAGTAAACTTTGTAAAAAGTTACTTGTCCAATGCCACGACTAGCAAGTGAGTCTATTCTTGCTAAAATGTTTGGTAAGGCACCATTTTGATAGTAATCACCGTAGTATTTTCTATCAAAGTTTACTCCAAACTTATTTCTTCCATCTTGTGGATCAATATTTACGTCTACCGGATTTTTTGATGTGCATGACGTAAAAAATAGCAACAGTAATATGGCACAAAATATATTTCTCATTTTTTCCTCCCAAATTGATTTTATTGTGAACATTGTATACTACAATATATTTGTAAAAAAAGCAAGTGATGTGATTATGTAGATAAATGGTTTATTTTTAGTTTTATTTTATTGGGTTTAGAGATTTTAGGCGTCAATAAAACATGTTTTTTACTTAACTTATCCACAGATAACGAGTGTTGAAAAAAGGTCTTTAGTGGTGTATAATATAAGTAAGGTGGTGAGAAGTGGAGAATGTTGGGGATAACTATTTTCTCTCTACTAAACGTTAAACACTAAAAACTAAACTCTAATTCAATGTTTATAGGTGAATACAATCACATAATAGATGAAAAAGGAAGATTGGCATTGCCAATTAAGTTTAGAACTGAATTTAAATCTGGGGCAGTTGTAACACGAGGACTCGACAACTGTCTTTTTGTTTTCACAAAAAAATCATGGAACGAACTTGCTGATAAATTATCAAAGTTACCAATATCACAATCAAAGTCTCGTGCTTTTGCAAGACTTATGCTTGCTGGTGCAATGGACGTGAGGCTCGATAGTCAAGGAAGAATTATATTACCAGAATATTTAAGAGTTTTTTCAAAATTAAATAAAAAAGCAATTGTTGCGGGCGTCTTCAATAGACTAGAGATTTGGGATGAGAATTTGTGGAATATATATAAAACAGACGTTGAAAATAAATCAATTGAAATAGCAAATGAATTAGGTGATTTAGGAATCTAAAAAAATGAAACCACATATACCAGTATTATTAAATGAAGTAATTGAAGGATTAAATTTAAAATCAAATCAGAATGTTATTGACGCAACTTTAGGAGGTGGGGGGCATAGCGAGGTGATACTAGAGAAGATTGCACCGAGTGGCATAGTAATAGGATTTGATTTAGATAGCTCTGCAATTGAAATAGCAAAAAAAAGATTAGAGAAATTTGGAGATAGAGTCATTTATATTAACGATAATTATCAAAATCTAAAAAAATATGAATCACAATTTGATTTTGGAATTAATGCAGTATTACTTGACCTTGGTCTCTCATTGTATCAATTGCAAGATAAAAGTAGAGGATTTTCTTTTTTAGATGAATCTGGTCTTGATATGAAATACAATAAAGACGAAGATGGCCCCGATGCAAAGCATATTATTAATAATTATAAAGAAGAGGATCTTGTAAAAATTTTTATAGATTTTGGGGAAGAAAAGTTAGCAAAACAAATTACAAGAGAAATAATTGCTTTTAGGAAAACAACAGAAATAAGTACTGGATCACAATTGTCAGAAATTATTACAAGAGTTTATAGAAGATTTTATAAGAAACATTCTAGAACCAATCCAGCTACAAAAGTATTCCAGGCACTTAGAATTTATATAAATAAGGAATTTGAAAATATAGAAAATTTTTTACCAGATGCAATTAATATTTTAGAGCCAGGAGGAAGGTTCGTGGTTATTAGTTATCACTCTTTAGAGGATAGAATTATTAAAAATTATTTTAGAACAGAATCTAGAGATTGCATATGCCCTCTTGAACTTCCAGAATGTCGTTGTAATCATAAAGCAAGTATAAAAATCATAAATAAAGGTGTTATTGTTCCGACAAGTGATGAAACAAAAGCTAATTCAGCATCAGAGAGTGCAAAAATGAGAATAGTAGAAAAAATTTAGTTATTTGCTGTCAGTTTATATAAAAAACAAAAGTTAAATGATTTGGGGAAAGGGGAAAAGGAAGTTTCAAAAAAAGCTTTATCCTTATCCCCACGTCATTTGGCAACAATAATTTAAATAATTATGAAAACAAAAACAAAAAATAGAATGAAGTTTAATAAGAAATTTATATTTATAAGTAATATTTGCTTGGTGTTTGTATTTTTTCTCTCCTTGTTTGTAAATTTGATAGCCTCAACTCAAGCAGCAACAGAAGGATTTGTAATTAAGAATCTAAATTCAAAATTGGCAGATTTAAAAAATGATAATAAGGAATTAAATATTGTATCTGCTCAATTGCAATCAATCGCGAGAATTCAAGAAGTTTCAGCAAAGGAATTAGGTATGGTAGGAGATAAAGACATTAATTATTTTGTAACAAAACAAGAAGAAACGATTGCAGTAAGATAAAATATAACTATATATGATTGGTAGACATAATAAACAAAAATTTGATAGACCATATCTTGTTTTTGTTTTTATGTCTATTTTTATTTTGCTTATAATAGCTAGATTATTTTTTTTACAAGTTATAAATAGAGAAGAATATGTAGTAAGAGCACAAAATCAGTATTTTATAAAAGCAGTAGAGAGTCCAAAAAGAGGTGATATCTATTTTTCTATGGGAAAAGAAAATCAAAAATATCCAATAGCAACTAGTAAAATTTATTATCAGCTTTATGCAGTGCCACGAGATATAGTAGATCCAGAAAAAGTAAGTCAAGATTTAGCAAATATTTTGAATCTAGATAAAGAAACTATTTTTGATAGATTATCAAAGCCAAATGATCTTTATGAGCCTATTAAAAATAAAATAACAGAAAGCGATGCTCAAAAAATTAAAGATTTAAAATATGAAGGGCTTAATTTTGTAAAAGAAAGTTTTAGATATTATCCGAGTGGTGATTTGGCAAGTCAGGTATTGGGATTTGTGAGTTATAAAGACAACACAACTATAGGAACTTATGGACTTGAAGGATATTGGGATAATGTACTTAGAGGATTAGAAGCGGAAAATAATTCTGAAAAAGATGCTTATGGAAATTTGATAACAATAGGGGATAGAGAAGTAAAGCAGGCCATAAATGGTTCTGATTTATATCTTACTATAGATCAAGCAATAGAGAGCTTTGTTTGTTCGGAATTAAAACTTGGAGTTGAAGAGTATGGGGCAAAAAGTGGTTCTGCTATTGTTGTTGATCCTCAAAATGGAGATATACTGGCAATGTGCAATTATCCATCATATGATCCAAATAATTATTCAAAAGTCGAGGACTCAAATATTTATAATAATAATGCAATTTTTACAGCTTATGAACCAGGATCTGTTTTCAAACCGATTACGATGGCGATGGGACTTGATTTGTCTTTGGTTGAGCCAAGTACAACCTATACCGACACAGGAAAGTTGACATTAGATGGATATACTATTCAAAACTCAGATTATAAAGCAAATGGAGTGCAAACAATGGTCAATGTTTTAGAAAAATCATTGAACACTGGTGCAAGTTTTGTTGGTGAAAAAGTTGGAAGAGAAAGATTTTTAGATTATGCCAAAAAGTTTGGTTTTGCTAAATTAACTGATATTGAGCTAAAAACAGAATCTGAGGGAGATTTGAGAAATTTGAATAAAAAAGGTAAGATATTTTTAGCAACAGCTTCTTTTGGCCAAGGTATTACAGCAACGCCAATTCAGCTTGTAATGGCATACGCTAGTTTGACAAACGGGGGTTATTTGTATAAACCTAGAATAGTGGAAAAAATAGTAAATCCAGATGGTAAAGAAGTTGAAATAGCCCCAAAAATAATAAGAAGAGTCATATCAGAGAAGACTTCAAAAGAAATAAGAGCTATGCTTATATCAGTTATTGAAAATGGTCATACAAAATCAGCCCAATCAAAGCATTATTATGTTGGGGGAAAAACGGGAACAGCTCAAGCAACAGATTATGGTTCAAGGGGATATGTTGAAGGAAAAACAAATCAAACCTTTATTGGCTTTGGACCATCTAGAAATCCAAAATTTGTAATTCTTACAAAGTTTGAGTCTCCTCAAAGAGAGTGGGCCGAATCAACAGCGGGAAGATTGTTTGTTAAGATATCTGAATTTTTATTTGATTATTATAAATTATCGCCAGAAAAATAATGGAAAAAATTATAACAAAAATTTTAAAATTCTTTAGTAAGTTGGTTTTAAAGAAATATAAACCAGAGATTATTGCTATTACCGGATCACTGGGTAAAACATCAGCAAAAGAAGCTATTTCTCAGATGCTAGGCAGTAAATATAGAATTTGGCAAACAAAAGGAAACTTTAATAATCAAATAGGTGTTCCTTTTACAATTCTGGGAATTGATAAATCTCCAAAAAAATCTATTGTAGGTTGGATTATTGTGTTTATAAAATCTTTTATGCTTGTTATCAAAACAGATAAAAATTATCCAAAGAAAATAGTGGTAGAAATGGGAGCAGATCATGTTGGAGATATAGAGTATCTAGTTGATTTTATAGATGTGAGTATTGGCGTGCTTACCAAAATAGCCAGTGTTCATTTGGAGTTTTTTAAGAGTATTGATAATATTTTGAAAGAAAAAACCAAAATATTCAAAAATATAAAAAAAGATGGCTGGGCAGTTATAAATATAGATGATGACAAATTAAGAGATTATAGACCACGCATTACTCATTGTAATGTAATGACCTATGGTATAGATATTGAAGCAGATGTTTGGGCAACAGATTTACAGATTATAAGAAAAGAACATTTTGTGGGCATGAATTTCAAAATTAGGTATAAGGGCAATGTAATACCAATATTTTTGCCACGTGCACTTGGTAAAACACAGGTTTATGCTTTTTTGGCAGGGGCATCTGTTGCGCTTATTCATGGAATAAATTTAGTAGAAATTTCAATTTTAGCAGATAAATATTTTTCACCTCGTGGAAGGACAAATTTATTAAAAGCAATTAATAATTCCAATGTAATTGATGATACCTATAATTCATCTCCTCAAGCAGTAAAAATGGCCCTTAATTTATTATATGAAATAAAAGAAAAAGAAATCATAAAAGGGAAAATCACAGTTGTTTTAAGTGATATGCTTGAGATAGGTGCTTCCAGTGAGGATCGTCATAGAGAAATAGGTAGATATATTGCAGAAAAAGGTCTTAATAGTATAAATTATTTACTCACAACGGGTAATATGGCAAAATATATTAAAGAATCAGCTATTTCTTCTGGATTTGATCAAAAATTTGCTATGTATTTTGAAAGCAAAAAAGAACTTACAGAATATTTAAAAACAATTATAGAAAATGATGACCTTATCCTTGTAAAAGGATCTCGTGGAACAAAAATGGAGCGCGTTGTTTATGAAATAATGGCCGACAAACATTTAGCAGATAATTTATTGGTTTCTGACTGGAAAGATGCAATATAGATTATTTAAAACTTATTATTGATATTATTAAAATTGGTTTTGCCAGTTTTTTATTTTTAGTGTAATATTATATAGTGATTATATTAATAATTAATTAAAATCTTAAACCTTAAAAGGAGTAAATAAAAAAATATGAAAAAGAAAATTTTGTTCGTCGTTGCGTTTTTGGTTTTTGCAGTTGTCATATCAGGATGCTCTGTAAATCTCAAAAAAGCAAAAACTTTGAACCCAGAACAAGCTAAGACAAGAATTACTGAATTTATAAACAAGAACTTAATGAGTAATGGAGAGACTGTAGAAGTAAAAGATTTTGTATTGGAAAATGGTTTATACAAAATGTCAGTTGCCCTACCAAATAATCAAACAATAGATGCTTATATGACAAAAGATGGTAGCAAGTTTTTTCCACAAGTAATGGATTTGGCAAAAATTGAATCAGAAGCAGCTGGTGGAAGTACTGCTCAAGCACCTGTTGCAGAAGCTCCAAAAAGTGATAAACCAGTTGTAGAGGTTTTTGTTATGAGTCATTGTCCTTATGGAACTCAAATTGAAAAGGGTGTTATACCAGTTGCTGAAACACTAAAGAATAAAATTGATTTTAGTATCAAATTTTGTGACTATGCAATGCACGGCGAAAAAGAATTGCAAGAACAATTGAAACAATATTGTATTTCAAAAGAACAGCCAGGAAAATATTTTGCATATCTTAAATGTTTCTTAAAGGCTGGGGACTCAGCTACATGTAGCAAAACAGCGGGTCTCGCATCAGTTGATTCATGTATTGCAAAATCAGATAAAGAGTTTTCTATCACAAAGAATTTCAATGATAAATCAACTTGGAAAGGTGATTATCCACCATTTTCCATTTTCGCAGCAGATAATACAAAATATGGAGTTCAAGGTTCCCCAACCCTTGTTATAAATGGTGCTCAAGTTGAGTCAGGTAGAGATTCGAAGAGTTTACTAGCAACTATCTGTACCGCTTTCAATAATGCTCCAGAAGAATGTTCTACAGAGTTATCAGGTGCTGCTCCATCAGCAGGATTTGGAGAAGGAACAACAAGTGGATCTACAGATGCTAGTTGTGAATAATATTTATTGATTTTTTATAAAAAGCCGTTCTTTATTGGGCGGTTTTTTCTTTTACTTTATATGTGCTAAAATTTAAATAGGATTAGTATGTTCTAACCCTACTAACCAACTAATTTACCCCGCCATGGCGGGGCAAGCTAACCATATGAACGTACAAAAAGAAGGAGAAAAGTATTATTGTGAAATTTGTGGAAATGAAGTAACTGTAACAAAAGCTGGTGGAGGAGAGCTTATTTGTTGCGGAAAGCCCATGGAATTATTGAAGGAAGTGACTGAATAGAATTTAGTTGTTAGTGTTTTCCGCCAGAGGCGGATCAGCCTTCGGCTGAAGAATTTAGAAAAAGAGTTGTTTTAAACGGCAACTCTTTTTTTCTTAATTTTTCTCGCGAAGCGGGATCCTGCAATAATTATAAAATATATGGAGACGTGGCCAGTTTCCTAATTTTCTAACCCTACTAACTTTCTAACCTCACTAACCCTCTAACCTCCTTGACACTATTTATTATTTTGCTATACTAAATTTAGCACTCGTCTCTTATGAGTGCTAAGATACAAAAAAGTATGGAATTAAAAGACAAAGAATTACTTTTCAAAATAATAGAAGAATATATTAGCTCTGCAAATCCTATTGGCTCTGCTTTTTTGGTTAAGAAAAAGAAAATGGATTGTTGCCCTGCAACAGTAAGAAATTCCATGATGGACTTGGAAAAATTAGGATATTTGTATCAGCCTCATACATCAGCAGGAAGAATCCCAACCGAAAATGCTTATAAGCTTTATACACAAGAGCTAAACAAAGACGAGAAGTTAAATTCAAAAATAGAAAAAAAGATAGAAAGCTTTTTAAACGAATTAAAAATAAAAGATAGAGTTACAAAATCAAAGGTTCTTGCAAAGATTATTGCAGAGGTAGCAAAGAATTCAGTTTTATTAGCTTTTTCAAAACACAATTATTATATTACTGGTTTTTCAAATATTTTGTCTCAAGTTGAGTTTGAAGATCCAGAAAAGTTAAGAGATTTAAGTCTTGTTTTTGATGAGCTTGAAAATATAGTTGAAAGAATGTTTAAGGGCGTTTCTGATAATGACGTTTTAATTGGCTCTGAGAATGAATTTTCTAAACATTTGTCTGTAATTGCGTCTCGAGCAAATTTAGTTCAAAATGAGGGCTTTTTGGCGATTCTAGGGCCTATGAGAATGAACTACAAGCAAAATTTAGGATTAATCAACTACTTTAAAAAAGCTTTATAATTTTATAAACAATTTAATATAAAAATAATGACAGAAGAAAAAGATATACAAGAAGAAGATACTCAAGTAGAAGAGGCCGAAGAAGAAACATTAGACAAAGAATTCGGAGATGAAGTATTTTGCGCTAACTGTAAAAAATTAAAGGCACAATCAGATGAATATTTAAATAATTGGAAAAGATCCCAAGCTGATTATGAAAATTTGAAAAAACAAACAGAAAAAAGAATAAAAGATATTATAGAATTTGGTAATGCTGAAATGATATTGGAATTTTTACCACTTTACAATTATTATTCTGTTGCGCTAAATCACATTCCTGAAAGTAGTAAAAAAGAATCTTGGTTTGAGGGTCTAAGTCATATTGACACTCTTTGGCAAGGATTTTTTGAAAAGTTTGGTATAAAGAAAATAAGCACAGTAGGAAATCAATTTGATCACAATATTCATGACGCTGTTGATTTTGAAAGTGATAAGGATAAAAAAGATCATGAAGTGCTCAAGGAATTGCAAGCGGGTTATGAGCTTTCGGGGAAAGTAATCCAACCAGCAAAAGTAATTGTTAATAAACTAGATTAATATAATTAACCCCGCCTTTGGCCCGCTTCGCAGTAGCGACAGCGAGGCAAGTCGGAAAAAGGAGATCAAAATTATGAAATTAGTAAGATGGAATCCTTTTCTTGATGAGGGTGGTGACTGGGGAATGCTAAGTCCTTTTACAGGGGCAAATGCATTTGTGCCATCACTTGATATTTATCAAGACAAAGACAACGTTATTGCAAAGGCAGCTTTGCCTGGAATTGACCCAGAAAATGTCAATATTTCTATTGAAAATGATATTTTGACAATTGAAGGAACAATGAAAAAAGAATCAGAAGTTGATGAAAAAGATTATTACAGAAAAGAAATAAGTTCAGGATCATTTCACAGAAGTATGATTTTGCCAACTAGCGTAAATGGTGATAAGGCAAAAGCAGAGTTTGCAAATGGAATACTAGAGATAACAATGCCAAAGAAAGAAGAAGTAAAACCAAAAACAGTTAAAATTGAAATTAAGAAATAAACAAACCCGACCTCGTAGGTCCAAGGACCTTCGAGGTCGTAAAGCTAAAACAAAATGGACGGATCACTGATTTTCCCAAAAAAAATATTACAAAAATGCCCTGTCTGCGACGCAGATTATGATGCAAAAAAAGTGCAACTTTTAGATGCACAGGATTTGGATATATTATCTTATTTTAAGTGTGATAATTGCAAAAGTGGAATAGCTCTAAAGATTATGATTATGCCTCATGGCGTAGTAGGTCAGGCTATTGTCACGGATTTAGAACCGAGTGAAATATTAAATTTCAAAAGCAAAAAGATACTAGTCAATAGCACAGATGTGTTGTATGTATATGATTTTTTTAAGAAAAAGAAGGATTTATTACGTGAAATTAAATAATTTAAAAATAATGAAGAAAGATATTTATATAAAATTGATTGAATTTGGAAGAAAGAATTATTCGGGATTCAATTATGAAGATTTAAATAAATCTCAAGAATTAGATGATGATATTAAAGAAGTGGGGAATATTATGTTAAAAAATGCTTACAGTAATACATTTAAATCTATACATGGCGGTTATTCTAATTTAGAAACTATGTTTCTTGTTAAATCAAATAATGGCGGTTATATTGAAAATTATATTGATCCAAAAATTAAATATGTACTAAATTTAGATGCTGATTTTAAATATATAGATTATCAAGAATTGAAACATGCAAGAAGAATGTCTAGAGAAGCAAAGAAAACTTCTGAGAAGTCTATAAAAATAGCTATTATTGCAATGATGTTATCTGTAATTATTCCTATAATAGTTGCGCTTTTGTTTACACAAACCATAAAGGTAAACAGAAATCAGTTTAATGAAATAAAAACATTGATAAACAATAAATAATATAATTTATAAAAGTATATGCCAAACAAAGAATTTTTAGAAGAATATCCTCTTTATAAAAGTTTTGAAACAGGAATCGTTCACGATAAAAGATACACTAGTGATATTATAGATTTTACTAAAATTCCAAAACCAGCAATTCATATGTATTGCTCAACTTGTGGTTCTGGACAGACGTTTAATATGATAAATGATTATCATGAAAATGAAAGTAATCAGGGCGTTATTGTTTTTGATAAGGTTGTTAGAGCGCTATATCTATGTTCGGCATGTGAGGATAACAAAAGATTTTTTATTATAAGATTTTTGTCAGAAAAGGTGAATGATTATCAATATAAAGTTATTGTTATGAAGGTTGGACAATATCCAGCGTGGGAAATTAAGATGAATAAAAATTTAAAGAAAACTTTAGGAGAGCACTCTGGTTATTATAATAAGGGATTAATATGTGAATCTCAGAATTATGGCATAGGTGCTTATGCTTATTTTAGAAGAATAACAGAAGATATAATTGATGAATTATTAGAATCAATACATGGTTTAATTGATGGAGAAGAGAAACAAGAAGAATATAAAAAAGCATTAGAGAATATACGCCAAGAAAAAAGAACATCTGAAAAAATTGATGTTGTAAAAGACTTATTACCAAATAGTTTAATAATAGATGGTATTAATCCATTAAAAGTTTTGCACGACGCTTTAAGTGTTGGACTGCATGGTAAAACAGACGAGGATTGTATGGAGCTTTCAGTAACTATTAGAGATAGTTTAGTTTATTTAATCAATCAAATTCTATCAAATAAACAAGGAAAAGAGCAATATAAAAAAAGCTTAGCTAAGCTTTCTAAAAAAATTAAATAATTTAAATATAAATTAAAATAATAATTCAGAAAGGAACCCACGCCTGTGGCGGGGTAAATAAAATTATGAGCAAAATATTAGGAATTGACTTAGGAACAACAAACAGTGCAATGAGTATTATTGAGGGTGGAAAGCCAGTTATCTTGGAAAACAAAGAAGGCGCAAGAACTACTCCATCAATAATCGCAGTTGCAAAATCAGGTGAACGTCTTGTAGGACTTCTTGCAAAACGTCAAGCAGTTATTAACCCTGACAACACTTTATTTTCTATCAAACGTCTTATTGGTAGAAGATTTGATGACAAAGAAGTTCAAAGCGATATTAAGACATTGCCTTATAAAATCAAACAAGCTGGTGAGGGTGTAAAAATTACTCTTGGAGACAAGGATTATTCACCTCAGGAAATCTCAGCAATGATTTTACAAAAATTAAAAGCAGATGCAGAAGAAAAACTAGGTGAAAAGATAGAAGAAGCTGTTATTACGGTTCCAGCATACTTTGATGACGCACAACGTCAAGCAACAAAAGATGCAGGAGAAATCGCAGGACTAAAGGTCCGAAGAATTATCAATGAACCTACTGCAGCAGCTTTTGCATATGGTTTTGACAAGAACAAAGACCAAAAAATCGTTGTATACGATTTAGGCGGTGGAACATTTGATATTTCAGTACTTGATATTGGTTATGACGCAGAAACAAAGCAATCTACCGTAGAAGTAAAGTCCACTAATGGTGATACTCACTTAGGTGGAGATGACTTTGACCAAAAGATTATTCACTTTATTATTGATGAATTCAAAAAAGACCAAGGAATTGATCTTGCAAATGACAAAACCGCTTTACAACGCTTGAAGGAGTCTGCAGAAAAGGCAAAGATAGAGCTTTCTACTTCAATGGAAACTGAAATTAATCAACCATTTATTACAACAGACGCTAGTGGTCCAAAGCACTTGGTCATGAAAATGACAAGAGCAAAATTAGAAGAACTTGTTGGAGAATTAGTTGATAAAACAATGATTCCTTGCCAAAAGGCATTAGACGATGCAGGACTTAAAAAAGAAGATATAAATGAAGTAGTGCTTGTCGGTGGTATGACTCGTATGCCATATGTCCAAAAGAAGGTAGAAGAATTCTTTGGTAAAAAGCCAAATATTACAGTAAATCCAGATGAAGTTGTAGCAATGGGTGCAGCAATTCAAGCAGGACAATTTGAAGGGTCTATGGGTAGTAAAGAAGTATTGCTTCTTGATATCACTCCACTTACTCTTGGAATTGAAACTCTTGGGGGTGTTATGACTCCACTTATTGAAAAAAATACAACTATCCCTACAGCAAAGAGCCAAATTTTCTCAACCGCAGCAGATAGTCAGACTTCTGTAGAAATTCATATTCTTCAAGGTGAAAGACAATTAGCGCAGGATAATAAGACACTTGGCAGATTTATCTTATCAGGTATTCCACCAGCACCTCGTGGTATTCCTCAAGTTGAAGTTAGCTTTGATATTGATGCAAACGGAATTTTGAATGTAAAAGCAGTAGACAAGGCAACAGGAACTGAGCAGAAAATTACCATCACAGCATCAAGTGGTCTTTCAAAAGAAGAAATAGAAAAAATGAAGCAAGAAGCAGAAGCTCATGCTGAAGAAGATAAGAAAAAGAAAGAAGAAATAGAAGTAAACAATAATGCAGAAAGTATCATTTATAATACTGAAAAAATGCTAAAAGACGCTAGCGGAAAAGTTGGTGCTGACGTAATTACAAAAGTAGAAGACAAACTTAAGGAATTAAAAGATGCAAAAACTGCAAACAATGTTGAAGATATGAAAAAGAAAATGGAAGAAATGAATGAAGTTGTTCAAGAAATTGGAAAAGCAATGTATGCTCAGCAACAACAGGCTCAACCAAATGGAGATGCGCAAGCAAACCCAGAAACTTCAGAAGAGCCAAAAAAAGACGAGCCAGTTGAAGCAGAATTTGAAGATGTTAAAAAGGAATAAGTTAAAAGTCAAAAAGTCATAAAGTTAAAAAGCAATAACCAAAACTTTATAACTTTATGACTTAGTACTTTATAAACTTTATAACTAAATCTATGACAGAACAAAATCAACAAGTGGAATTAAAAATCTCAGACAATATTCCTGGTGGTGAATATGCAAATGCAATGCAAATTTCTCATAATCAAGATGAATTTCATATGATATTTATGAATTTATTGCCACCTACTGGAAAAGTAGTATCAAAGGTTATTACAAGTCCAGGACATATGAAAAGAATCATCGGTGCTATGCAAGAAAATCTCAAAAAATATGAAGATCAATTTGGGGAGATAAAAGAATCTTCAAGCCCAGAAAAAACAATCGGTTTTGCAGATAGAAAAGAATCTTAAATCAAAATCGCTAAATACTAAAAACTAAACTCTAAACACTAATAAATGTCCAAAGACTACTATAAAACCCTGGGTCTTGATAAAAATGCCACAGAGGATCAAATAAAAAAAGCCTTTAGAAAACTTGCCCACGAACATCATCCAGATAAAGCAAATGGAAAAGATGAAAAATTCAAAGAAATAAACGAAGCTTATCAAGTTTTAGGCAACAAAGACAAAAGAGCTAAGTATGACCAATTTGGTAGTGCTGATTTTGGTTCTGGCTCAGGATTTGGTGGAGGAGGCTATAGTGGAAACTGGCAAGATTTTTCTGGAGGGTTTAGTGGTGGAAATTCAGATTTTGGATTCGGTGATTTAGGTGATATTTTTGGGGATATTTTTGGTGCAGGCGGACGAACTACAAAAAAAGGGTCAAGTAGAGGACGAGATGTTGAAATATCTATTGAAATATCATTTGAAGAAGCGGTTTTTGGGGTAGAAAAAATAGTAAATCTTAAGAAAAATGTTCAATGTGAAAAATGTAATGGTGCCGGTGGTCATGGAAGCAAAACTTGCTCAAGGTGTAATGGTACAGGACGTATTCATATTCAACAAAATACTATTTTTGGATCTTTTGCTTCAGCGGCACAATGCCCAGAGTGTGATGGTTCAGGGCAGTTATTGAAAGAAGTCTGTGGTCATTGTAGTGGCAATGGTTACTATAGTGGTAGTGAAGAAATCAAAATAAAAATTCCAGCAGGAATTGACAATGGTCAATCACTCAGACTTCAAGGAAAAGGTGAGCCAGGTAAAAAATCAAAATCAGTGGGGGATTTGTATGTAAGAATAAAAGCACAACCTAGTCGTGAGTTTCAAAGGGATGGGTATGATATAAAAAGTTCTGTAAAAGTAAAATATTCCCAACTTATTTTGGGAGATAAAATAAATGTAAAAACACTAGATGGAGATGTGAAGCTCAAAATTCCTAGCTCTACATCGAGTGGAAAAGTTTTTATATTAAAAGATAAAGGCGTACCAAAATTAAATAGTCGTGGTCGTGGAGATCACTTTGTAAAGGTTATATTAGATATGCCAAGTTCTTTAAGTCATGAACAAAAAAAGTTAATAGATGAATTAGCAAAGAGAGGGTTGTAGTTATTAGCAGGTCAGTAGTTTAGTTGCGTATCTACGTAGCTAAGAAGCTACGAAACTCAATCTATGTAGCTAAGTAACTAATTTTTTGTTATAATATATTTGTTAAATAAAATAGACTTTATGAACTTAGATAAATGGAAAGACGTGAAAGCCAATATACTCAGTAATTTTGAAATTACAAATCAATACGAAGAAAAAGATGAGGATTCTCACGGAATAAAAGAAACAATAGAATTCAACGGACCTCTTGGAAAAACAAGATTGGTATTTTCTAGCAGAGATTTAATATTAGATAAACATACAAATTATTCAAATAGAATTGGATCTGGAGTGTCAGTAGAATATCATTATTCTGATACAGAAAAAACGAATTCTCTTAAAGCATTTAAATTCGTTGATGGAGATTGGCAAGAAATTGAAATGCAATTCCAACCATTTATTCAAGATTAGCCCCATCAATTATATTATTATTCAATTAATCAATTAGGCTATTAATTTTATGAGCTTTATAAGCAGAATTTTTAAAAAAGAATACTCCCATTTTTTCATTTATAAGTGGAGTATTTTTGCAAGCTTTGTCGAAGTTTTACTCATTGTCCTAGCAACATTTTCGATGACAAATTTATATACAATTTTGTCTTCATCTGGGTCTATGAGTAATTCTATATACACAATGGTTTTTTCTTTCTATTTAGTATTGTTTGTTATTCTTACCTGTTTCATCGTTTTTGGAATGCCATTATATTTAATTATCAAAAAAAGAGCATTTTCTACAGCATTTTTAATGTTGCTTATGACTATGGCTTTTATTTTTGTGTTTTTTACAGCACTGCTTTTAGTATATTTGATGTAATTTTTTAATGAATTATTGTGTGTTTTGTATGTAGTGTGAAAAATTAAAAAAATAAATAATAAATTTAAAACAAAAAAATGCCAAATAATTCATTTTTTTTAAAGGTTTTTCATCCCCAAGAAGATGAAAAAGCATTTTCGCTGATTATTAAGATAGTAATGATTTGTATTATTTTAAGTATTCTGCTTTTAGCTATAATTTTGTATTCAAAGAATTTAGAAGAAGAAAGTCAAATTAATGTTTCAAAAGATACAAAACCCGTTGCGGAAGCACAACAAGTAGTAACTATAACTCATGACGAACTCGTGTCTAATTATAAAGAAGGTATGATAAAAGTACTAGATGATTTCGATGGAGATTTTTCAAAGCTTAAAGATAAAATTCTAAACCTTGATGTTCCAATGGAATTTCAAAAATTGCATTTTACTCTTGCAACATCACTAGATAAGGTTATTTATGAAAACGACAAACAATCTGCAAAATCAGAAATAACGGATCTTATTAAAGATAATTCATGGCTTGAGCAAGGACTTAGCAAACTCGCAAACAATTTATAATTTTCAAATACAAAAAGTATGATAATTTACAAAAAGATACTCGGTTTTTTGCTTAGCTTTTTGTCTGGATTTTTTCTTATTTTAATAAATTACAAACCAACTTGGACTTTTTACATAATAATTGTTTATGTGTTATTTTTAGCTTTGTATTTTTGGAGAATAAAAAATAGATTTATTAAATATTCAGAATTGTTGGCTTATTTTTTAATGTTTTTTGTTTTTATTTTTTCAGTGTTTTTATTTTTTATAACTCTAGATAGTCTTTTCATAAAAATTGTTATATCTATTTTTGTTGCTATTTATTCATTTTTTATATTTGAGAGTATATTTAAAAGGATTTATGAGAATATAGAAATCAAGCTTCAATTATTTTTGTATGTTGATTTGTTCTGTTTTTTGTTTTTTATATATTTTTTATTCTATTCTTATACCATAGTAAAGACTAATTTATTTGCTCTAATATCTTATTTGTTAATTTTTTCTTTTATATTGACAAATATGCGTTTTTATTGGAATAAAATAAGTATTAAAAGAAATCTTTTGGGAGCCTTGATTATATGTATGGTTCTGATAGAGTTATATTTGGCTACCTTATTTCTCCCATTTAACTTTTATTTATCAGGGTTCATAGTGTGGATATGGTATTATTGTCTAGTAGATTTCATTGTTTTAAAGATAAAAGATGAGTTTATCTGGAGAAAAAAGAAGAAAATGGTATTTCTTGCCATTATTTTATTTATTTTATCAATAATAAGCATAAGATAATGAAACAAAATCTCAAAAATATAACAATAATAGTCCTTATCGTTTGTTCAGCTATTTTTGTCATAGTTAGTATTTTCTATGGAATTCAGATGAGAAAAATTTTATCCCAATATCAAGAATCTGTTGATGCAAAAAGAATCAATTTTGTAAATGAAGAGAATAAAAATCAAAATCCAAAGAACATAAATGCAAAGTTGTTAGATAGTCTAAATAATCAAATCTGGACACTTGCAAGAGCCAAAACTAGTAAATCAAAAGAAGTATTAGATCAAGCATATTTTAATGAAAATTTTATAGGTTGGGTTGTCGTTGCAACAAATGATGGTTGGTTTATGACAAATAGTCCACTTAGTGATTATAAGAATTTAGTTGTAATAAGTAATAAAAATGAAATTATAAATATTGAAAGTGTTTATAAAGATCCAATTTTAAATATTTATTATTTGAAAGCGAATAAAAATGGATTGGAGCCAATTGCATTTGCAGATCCAGATGATATAAATGTGGGTCAAGACGCATATCTCATTAAACCTAATTTATACAATTATCAAAACGAGACGTTGTTTAATTCAGTGAGAAATCTTCATTCAAGATTCATAAATAACAAACTAGATCTAGTCCACAAACCAGACGATTTTATCTTATATGGACTTCTAAATAGTTATAATGATGAAAATTTGCCTATTGTAAATAGTGAGGCACAGCTTATGGGCTTTTCTATAAATAAGAACAATCAAAGCTATTTTGTTCCAAGTAGATACATAAGGTATTCAATAAAGAGCTTTTTTGCAAACAACAACAAGGTTATTTATCCAAGCACAGGAATTTCTTATATAGATTTGAGCGAAGTTGTTCTAAGGGATCAAAATTTACCAAAGAAAGGTGCTTATGTTTATTCAGTCACCAAACCTAGCGAATTTCAAAAAGGGGATGTTATTACTTATATTGGCGGAGATGAAATCAATGAAATAAGGCAGTTAAATACAATTTTACTTGATTATGGTCCAGGATCTAAGGTTTCTGCTACATTTATCAGAGATGGCAAGGAACAAAAAGTAGACATAACATTAGGACAATCGCTTATTAAATAAAAATTAATGAATAGATTAAAAATAGAAAAATTAGCACTCTATAAGATTAAGGCTGGGCAACTAGATGCTTTCGCAGATCTTTATGATTTATATTATAAGCAAATTTATAGATATATTTATTTCAAAGTTCCCACAAAAGAAAAGGCAGAAGATCTTACAAGTGATACTTTTTTAAAATGTTGGGAATATATCAACAAGCACGAAAACGCTATAAAGAATTTTCAAGCCTTTATCTATCAGGTAGCTAGAAATCTTATAGCAGATTTTTACAAAAAGCCCAAGGAAAACCAGCTTCCTATTTTTGATGAAAAAGACGAAGCAATACAAATAGAGGACACAGATTTTACCCAAAACCTAGAATTATTGTCAGATTGGCAAATTTTAGAAAAATCACTGCGAGTATTAGGCAAAATCAATGGAAAATGGCAAGAAGTAGTACTTCTTAAACATATTGAAGGATTTTCAATAAATGAAATTGCCAACTTATTAAATGAATCAAAGTCAAATGTGAAAGTCTTAATTCATAGAGGTATGGAAAAACTCAAAGAAATAGCCAATAAAGACATCAAAGAAGATTAAAACCGCCAATACAGATTGACGGTTTTTTGTTTAATAAAAAAAATCAGGGGCGATCGCTTTTGCGCAACTGCCCCTATTTGTGTTTATAGTTTCTTTATCCGACTCCAACGGGTGTCGGAACCAGAAGTTTTCGTGTTATAAGTTACAACGTTTTCTCCCGAAGATGATAACATTGCTTCAGTAAGATTGATCTTTGTCACAATGGCATCTGTGGGTATTTCTACCCTATAGCTATCACCTTCATAGCTGAAAGTAATAACCGCAGCGCCGGTTTGGATTTCTCGGCCGGAGCCTATTGATACTGAGAAAAGCCCTTCTACAAAGGTGTAATCACCATTTACAGATGAACCATCTATTATAACACTTGTTTCTTGCTTGCCACAGGCAGATATGCACAGTAGCGCTGCTAATGAGATTATTATTAATATACCTTTCATTTTATCCTCCTTATTGGATATATTTATACTATAGCATATCTTAATATAAATGTCAAATAATATACCAACCCGGGGTTGACTATTCGGCAACCCCGGGTTGGGGTTTCAAGGTGTAACCTTTTCCCATTAAACCCGTCTTACTATATAGAGAAACATATCTCTACAAAACAAAAACAAAAAAATAAGCCTAAAAACAACAATATTATGAAAGACACTGACATATTAAAAAATTTAAAAGACTTCAAAGACATAGAGCCGGATGAAAAGTGGTACCACGTCAACCGCTCTATTTTGTTAAACATTATAGATCGTGATTCTGTAACAAAGGAATCGTTTAGCCTAAAGAGAGTATTTTTTGGGTTTTTGCTTGTATTTAGAAACATGATGCCAAACTGGAAAGTAGCTCTATCAAGCTTTGTAGCAATAGTAATGGTCGGTGGTAGCGTATTTGGAGCAAGCGCATCTATTCCAGGACAAGCACTTTACCCAGTAAAGCTTGCTACAGAAAAAATTGAAATCAGTCTTGCAAAGGACGAAGTATCAGAAACCAATATTAGACTCAAGCATATTGATAATAGAATAGCAGAAATTAACAAACTTTCTTCAGATGAGGCTCAAAAGCACATAGAAAGCATTACAGCAAATATTACCGAAAATCTAAACAATGTTCAAAACTCACTCAAAACAATAGAAAAAAGTGATTCTGTCAACAATAAAGACATTGTTAAGCTAGCTCAACTAGTCGACGAGAAAACAATCAATGCTACAAAAGCAATAAAAGGAATTAGTTCTGACTCTGTTTCAGCTACCGAAATTGCAACGCTAGGAAATCAAGTTAGCCAAAAAGCTCTTGAAGTCATCATAGATAAGACTGGTGAGGAATCAAAAGAAGTCATTGAAAACAGTCTAAACAACAAAATTCAATTACAAGAAGAAAGAGCAACTGCTGTTACAGCAAAGATAAATGAAGTTACAAAAGCAGATGATTCTAAGGTAATTGTTAAATCTACAAGTACAGACCCAAATATTGAATTTAATATAGATCAATTAAAGAAAATAGATCCAACGGAAATTGACAAATATTTGAAATCAGCAAAAGAGCTTATATCCCTCGGTAATTACAAAGGAGCTCTTATAGAACTAGAAAAAGCACAATTTTCTCTAGACTTATCAGATAAAGCACTAGATTCTGTTATAAAAGATGGATATAAAAAAGATATTGAAAATATAGAAAAAAATATAAAAGAAATAGAAAACAAAGACACCTTGAAAAATTAATTTAATTTAAATAAGATATCAAAATTTATCTTGATTTGTGGAAGCTTTATTATTGTAGATTGTGTTAAGGGCCTATAATATAGACATTTAGCACAATCTATAATGACATTGCGCGAGCAAGTCAGGATGGATTTCTCTCGCACCTTATTAAGAGGTGGGGGGATAAGTTCTCTATTACGGGTTGTGTTTTATCTTATTGGCCCATTGGTCCTGGTTGATAGCAAGATCGATGCCGCAAGGCAATCACCTCGAGTCAATGAATAAAGGTAATAAGACAAAGGCAATTTAAGTAATATTGAATTATAAAAAGGAAAAAAAATATGAATTTAATTAAAAAATTATTTGTTTATGCCGTTGTATTTTCAATGGTATTGACAATGGCTTTGCCAGCAGGTATCGCTGTTGCTTCTACAAGTTTAGTAGCAGGCGATTTGATTAAGGCAAACAATTCTGCTGCTGTATATTATTACAACGGTTCAGAAAGATTTGCTTTTCCAAACGCAACAACATACTTTAGTTGGTATCAAGACTTCAGCACTGTAAAAACAATTACACCTGAAGAACTATCTGCCGTTACATATAATGGTAAGTTAGTAACAGTAAGACCTGGAACACAATTGGTAAAGATTCAATCTGATCCAAAAGTTTATGCAGTAGAACCAGGTGGAAAATTAAGATCAATTCCTTCAGAGGCTGTAGCAGCATCTTTGTTTGGAATTAATTGGGGTAGATTGGTAGTAGATGTATCAGACGCTTTTTGGTTCTGGTATGATAGAACAAACACAACTCCACTATCAACAGTTCATCCAACAGGATCTTTAGTAAAATATGCAAATTCAAACAATGTTTATTATATTGATGGAACATCAAAGAGATTAGTAACAACAGCAGGATTTACAGCAAACAAATTCGACAATGATTTTGTACTTGTAATCCCTGATACAGTTACTTATACAGATGGAACACAAGTTACAGGAGCAGAAGCTGGTTTATTCCCTATTACTAGCGGAACAACAACAGCTCCAGCAACATTAGGAGCTTTGACTTTCGCTATGTCTGCATCAAATCCAGTTTCAGCAACAATTATTTCTGATGATGCAAGTTCAGCTCAAGCAATGATTCCATTTATTGCTGTAAATCTTACAGCTTCATCAGCAGGTAGTGTAAAAGTTTCAAAGATGATGTTTGAAAGAACTGGTATCTCTTCAGATACAGATCTTGCAAATCTTTATTTATTTGATGGAGTAACAAAACTTACAGATTCTGGATCAATATCAAACAAGATAGTAACTTTCAATGATAATGATACAGAGGGAATTATTACAATTCCTGCAGGAACAACAAAAACAATCATGCTAAAAGGTGATTTAACCGTTCCTACATCTGCTTCAAAGCAAATTGGATTTAATTTGACAAATGTTACATCAAACGCAGCTTCAACAGCTGGATCATATCCAGTAGTTGGAAATCTTATGGTAACAGCTCAAGCAACAGATTTGGGTTATGCTACTATTGAATCATTACCTATTCCAACTGCAGCTTCAACAGATGTAAATTCAAATGAAAAAGATTTCGAAGCATTCAAAGTAACATTCCAAACAGTTAATCAAGACATGCAACTCGAAGGTTTGAGACTTACTCAAGTTGGTAGCGTTTCAAATGGAGATCTTGCAAACTTTAGATTAATGGTTGGTGGAACAACTCTTGCAACTGCAGAGTTGAATGGTAACAATGAATTGTATTTTGATCTTTCAGCAAATCCTTATGTTATTACAAAAGGAAATTCAAAGACGTTCTCATTGTTAGTTGACGTTGTAAAAGGTTCTACAAGAACATTTTATTTCGCAATTCAAAATGCATCTGATATTTTGATGAAAGATAAAGGATATAATGTTTATACTCAAACATTTGACACCGGTACAACATGGACAGCATATAAAGATGCTGACGGTTATTATGAAGTATTAGCAGGTACCCTTTCAACAACAAAAGATAACACATCTCCATCAGGAACAGCTGTAGTAAATGCAACTAATGTTAAATTAGGAACATTTAAATTCGAAGCATCTGGAGAAGATGTAAAAGTAAAGAGCTTGGATCTTAAAATTGCTTCAACAGGAGCAACAGCAGATTCTGGTATTCAAAATGTAAAGATTTATTATGATGGTGTACAAGTTGGTAATACAAAAAATCTTACAACAAGTACAACAGCAGTAAATTTCTCATTTGGATCAAGTATGGTATTGCCAGCTGGAACACCAAAATTAGTTGATATCTATGCTGATACAAAGAAAGCAGACGGTACAACTCTTACAGATGGTGGAAACATTCAAATTAAGATTATTGCAGGATCAGATGCTCAAGGAGTAGTTTCCCTTTCAACTGTTAGCGTAGGCGCAGTAGATGGAAATTCTTTAACATTGTCAACATCTGCTCTATCAATGGCAAAATATGCTTCATTCGGTGATAACTACCTAACATCTCCTGCATCAGCTGCTAAAATTGGTTCTTTCACAATGACAGCTGGAGCAACAGAAGGTATTACCATTGACAATATTTATGTTAGTGGTGTTACTTCAGGAGTATTATCAAATTTGACATTGAAAAATGGAACAACAATTTTAGCTACAAAAGCAACTCTTCCATCAAGTGGTACAACTACTATTGGAATGGGAGCAAATTTGTCTCTAAATGCTGGTGAAAGTAAAGTTATTGATATTTATGCTGATGTAAAATCAGGTATAACTTCATATAGCCTTACCTCAGTAGTAGCAGCTGATGGAACAACAAAGGTTACAAATACATCAGCAGTTTCAACAGGTGCAACACTTCAAACAATGGGTATTGCAGCTGGTTCTATTTCAGTAGCAAATGGTTCAGCAAAACCAGATGCTGATATAGTAATTGGTGGAATGACAACTCTTGTAAACTCAGTTGAGTTCACTGCTCTTAACGAAGCAATGAGAGTTACAAACTTGCAAATTACTTCAGCTGGAACAGCTGGATCTGTTGCAGCAGTAATACTTGAATATCCAAAAGAAGATGGTACAACAGGTACTGCTACTGGATATATTAGTGGAACTACAGCAACATTTAATAATTTAGCAATGTATGTTCCAAAGAATGGAACAGCAGTGTTAAGTATTAAAGCTCAGGTTTCATCAGTAACACAATCTGCAGCAAATATATCAGGGTATGGAGTTAAATTAAGTATTGCAAGCTTGACATCAAACACAGATCCATCATTATTCAGTGCAGTTGGTCTTACATCAGGAACAACTCTTTATGCATTGGGTGGTGGTGCTATGACAGGAAACACAATGATCTTAAGAGCTACAAGACCTACAATTACTCTACTTGCTCTTCCTACAACAACTCTTACAAATGGAACTCAAGTAATATCTAAATTCAAGATTGCAGCTGATGCCACAAATGATATATCATGGGGTAGAATTGAATTTACTTATGTAACTTCAACAAATACTTCAATTGATAATACCACAATCAATTTGTATAGAGATGGTAGTGCAACAGGAATATTATCTACTGCAACTAGCTTAGATAAAGTAAACAAGAGAATTGTAATTACCGCTCCAACTGAACAAACAATTACTAAGGGAACATATGCAACATATGAACTTAAGGGTGATATTTCAGGAACAGGAACAGGAGAATCATTCTCAACAAGAATTGGCGGAGGTACTGTAACAGCAGCATCAACACCTACAACTGGTACTTATGCAAACATAGCTACAGCTGAATTGAGATTTGTATGGTCTGATAGATCAGCAGCTCCTCATACAGCACTTACATCATCTGACTGGTGTGATTCAAACTATGTTAAATCATTACCAACAGATTCTCAAACATTAAGCACAACATACTAATTAATTAGTTATTGACTTAGTGAAAAAGATTTAGTTCTTTTTACCCCCCACCTTATTGGTGGGGGGTTTTGATTTAAGCTTAAAAATTTGCTATATTTATACTTATTAATATATAAAATAAGACTTATGAAATTAAAACAATCAATCAAAGGAGTTATTACAATTTTAGTTTGCATTATAATTATTGTAGGAGCTATATTTTTCTACAATGTTTATAAAAACAAGAAAACACAAAATGCGCAACAACCAAGTATATCAATGTCTGAAAAGGATTTTTCAAATGATTTTGAAAACATACTCAGAAAAGAGATTTCTGAAACTATTCCACCACAAGAAATAAAAGATAGGTTTAATAAGGAAATTGAAATATCAAAGAAGGCTATAGAAAACAATAAGCCATCTCAAGAAAAATTTAAAGATTTGAGCGAAGATTATGTAATAGTGGGTTTTAATTATCAAATTTTAGGTCAATATAAAGAAGCAGAAGATTGGTATAAAAAGACTATTGAGAAATGGCCAGATAATTACAAAGCTATTGTAAACTTAGGAGATTTGTATATTTTGATGGGTCAGTATAGAGAATCTGCAAGTTATTTTTATACTGCTATAAAGGCATATCCAGAAACAGATATTGCATATATGAAATTAGCAGATTTATATAATAAATATGCTAAAAATAATAAGGATAATGCAAGTATTATATACGAAGAAGGTGCTAGGGTAGCAAATTATAAGAGAGCTTTATTAAAGGCGTATGCTGGATATTTAGAATTATATAAAAAAGATTATGAAAAAGCCGTTTCAATATGGAGAGAATATGAGAAGGTGTCTGGAGATAAAGTTGAACAAGAAATTTTAAGACTTCAAGAGGCAATAGAGTTAAAATAATATGCTAGAAAATACATTAAAGAAAATAAATTTTTGGGGAATAATTTTAATAATATTTTTGCCATTATTTACAAGTACAGCATTTATATTCCCATTTATGGCACTCAAGAATCTTCTTTTTAGATTTATTGTTTTACTTATTTCTATTTTTTTTGTTTGGTATTCTATAGGTATAAAAAAAATTAGGTTTGGTTGGATTTTTTTGAGTTTTATTATATTTTTTATTATTCAAACATTCTCATCTATTTTTGGTGTTAATTTTTATTATAGTTTGTTTGGTAATTTAGAAAGAATGGATGGATTATTTCATATTTTTTTATTACTTATATTTTTATTAATTCTTATTAATATATTGAAAACGAAGCAAGATTGGCTAAAAGTATTTAGATCTCTATCTATTTCTACGATATTAATGAGTTTATTTTATTTCCTGGGTTATTATGGAATCAGATTTTCTATTATATCTCTAGATAATTCAGGAACAATTGGAAACACTGCATTTCTTGGTGTGTATATGGTTTTAGTATTGTTTTTTCTTGCAATAGCTTATGTATATGATGACAGCAAGAAATGGAAGTATTTTTATATTATTAATATAATCTTAGGTTTAATAATAGTTTTCATGAATGCTTCAAGAGGATCTATTTTGGGATTAATATTTGGAATATTTATTTTCTTATTATTTTTAAGTTTTAAATCAAAAAAAATAATAAAGCACATAACGATTATTTTTTTATCTGCAGTTATTTTGTTTGGGGTATTGGTTTTTAGCAATAGAGATAAATCTTGGGTACAGAATACAAAATTTTTAAATAGATTCGCAAGTATCGCTTCAAAAGATTATAGTTCTCAAGGAAGGTTATTGATTTGGGAAGTTGGATATAAGGCATTTTTAGATAGACCAGTTTTTGGATATGGGCCTGAAAATATTTTGTATGGTGTTAATAAATATTTTAATCCACAAATTACAGAAAACTGGTTTGATAGAATGCATAATTTTGTATTTGATTATTTAGATTCGTCTGGAATTTTGGGATTGCTGAGTTATTTATTTATGATTTTAGTAACATCTATATATATATTAAAGTATTATAAAAAAGATTATTTGTTGGGCTCAGCTTTGTTTGGATTTTTAGCATCTTATTTGGTAATGAATTTTTTTGTTTTTGATACACTTAATTCTTGGATTCTTGTAATAATGTTTTTAGCCCTTGTTAGTTTTCTATATAAAAATAATAGTAAAATAGATCAGGAAAAAATAATTCCTAAATTGTTAGTTTCAAATGTGAATATGGTATTGGGTTTTTCAACAATAGCATCAATATTGTTTATGTATATTTTTGTATTTTTACCAGCACAGGCAAACTCATGTGCTTTATTATCTCTTAAAGAACTTGGTAAAAATCCAGAAAAAAGCTTAGAATATATAGAAAAAGGAATTGCTTTAAATACCTTTGGAAATCGTGAATTATCAATGCAGTTATCAAAGGCTTATGTAGAAAATTTGGCCGACAGAAGTGATGTAACTCTTGACATACAAAAACGATTCTTTGAAAGTGCTGAAAAAAATTTACTAGAAATTATTAAAAAAGACCCAGAGGATGTTAGAACTAGAATGATTTTAGCAGAGCTTTATTTGAAATATTCAGCGCGTAATTCTTTTTATATTGACGAGGCCATTAAGTTAATTGAAACAACTATTCAATATTCTCCAACAAGAGTTGAGTCATATCCTATGTTGGCAGAGGCCTATCTTATGAAAAGTGACCCCAATAAAGCAATAGATTATTTAGAAAAAGCATTAGAGATAAATAATACAAGAAGTCAAGATTATCTAAATATAATTAATGTTGCATCGCAACTTAAAAGAAAAGATATAATGGATAAATATGTTAATAAATTTTATGAAGGTTTTTATAATATTGATTCAGAGAGTTATAGAAAAATAGGTCAATATTATTTTATGGCAGGATATTTGAGTGATGCAGAGAGAATTTTAATAGAAAAAGCAATTCCATCAGATCCTGATAATATGAAAAGTTATGTATCACTTGCATCTATTTATGAATATGCAAAACAGTATGATAAAGCGATTAGCTATTTGGAGGGTGTTATAATAGATCATCCAGACTGGTCTATCACGCTACAAGATTATATTAAGTATTTACAAGACTTAAAAAATAAAAAATAATTTATGTTAGACTCAAATGATATATATAATATAACAGAATCTATTGATAGAAAAATAGAGCAAAGACTTGAAGATTTCCAAGAAAAAGTTATTTCAAAAGATGATTTATATAAATTAAAAGAAGATATAATGTATAGCGTAAAAGAGGAGTTGAATAATTTTTATGATAAGGTAAAAGAACTTTTAAATAAATAAAATAATCTCGTCAGACGAGATAAAATAAAAAAATGTTAGATAAAAATATTAAAAAGTATTTGCAAATATCAATATATTTTCTTATTGTATTTGCTTTTGCATCAAGTCTTGTGATTTTCAAGACTTGGATTTTTCCATTTATTACATCAAAAGCAATTCCTTTTAGAATTTGTGTTGAATTATTGGGATTTGCTTATGTGATTTTGATGTTAAATTGTGAAGAATATAGACCAAAAAAGTCTTGGATCACTTATAGTGTTGGTATATTTACTCTTATCGCAATAATCACATCTATATTTGGTATTAATCCATATTTGTCTTTTGTCGGGGATTTAGAGCGAATGTGGGGAATAAATAATTGGTTACACTTAATTCTTTTCTTTTTTGTAGTTACGAATTTCTTGAAAACAAAAAAAGAATGGTTTGTATTTTTTAATTTTATATTAATTTTTGCAACTATAGTTGCAAGTGTTGCATATTTACAAATATGGAAAGTGTTTTCTATCATATCTGTAAATCAAGGACTTGAAAGCTTACTAGGTAATATTGCCTATGTTGCTGGATTACTCCTTCTAGGCGTGCTTATATCCCTATACTACTTTATAGAAAAAAAAGAATGGTGGTGGAGACTTCTTTATTCTATTCATATCATTATTCAGCTTCCAATATTAATAAAGACTCAAATTAGAGGAGCTCACGTTGCGCTATATTTATCTATTCTTACATTGTCTTTAATTTTTATTTTTAAGTCTCGTGCAAAAAAAGTAAAAATAGGATTATTAGTCTTTGTATTATTTTTTATTTCTATTTTTGGAGCAGCCTTTGCAAATAAAGATAAAGATTGGGTTAAGACAAGCCCAATTTTTGGTAAAATGGCAAGCATTTCAGCAAGCACTGGTACGGTAAGAACAAGACTTATTTCTTGGAATAGTGGTTGGCACGCATTTTTATTAAACCCCGTTCTGGGATATGGAATGGAGAATTATTATTATGCTTTCGATAAATTCTTTCCAGGCTCTTATTACAGTGTTTCAGCTGGTGAAACTTGGTTTGATAGAGCACATAATATGGTTGTAGAAACTCTTGTTGCTCACGGAATATTTGGACTTGTTTCGTATTTGTTGATTTTTGTAATAACACTATTATGTTTATATAAAACATATAAAATAAATAAAGAAAAAAACTTTTTATACTATTTGTTTTTTTCCTGCATTGTAATAGCATATTTTATACAGAACTTTTTTGTATTTGATTCACTAGCCGTTACATCTGTATTTTTCTTTATCCTAGCTTATATAAATTTTAGATACACCGAAGAAACAAAACAAGAATATATTTGGAAAAGTGATTTATCAAATATTTTTAAGTGGACGATAGGAATTTTATCGGGAATTGTTTTGTTGTATTTTGTTTTTGCTATAAATTTTGTAGAAATGAGTGTTGCAAAACAAAATTATGCAGTCCAGAGATCTATTTATCAAGACAATGATTTTAATAAATCACTTATAGAAATAAAAAAACTTTATGAGATAAATAGCTATCTAAATAAAGATTCAACTACAATGCTTACAGACACCATTACCACGGCATACACAAGAGCCCAAGGACAAGAACAAATTCAATCTGTTTTTAATATTATTAATTATCTTATAGATCAATATGATTATTATTTAGGTATCAATAACAAAGAAGCTTACATGCAAATGAATTTATCTCGTCTTTATATTGTAAAGTCTAATTTTTTTGCCCCAGGTAGCAAGGATAGTGTCGACGCCTTGCAAATGGCAAAATTAGTAATTCAAAAATCAATAGATCTATCTCCAGAGAGACTTCATAACTATTATTTTATGGCAAATATTGAGATGGCGCTTGGTAATACAAACTTAGCAACTGAAAATCTTGAAAAAGCTATAAAATACAATGATAAATATGGTGAGTCATATTTATTCTTGGGTAATATTTATAAGCAACTTAAAGATTCTAGAGCTGACGAATATATTAAAAAAGCTATAGAATTAGATCCAGCATTAGCAGCTCGAGTACAAAATTAATTTGACGGCTAAATAATGGTTAATAAGTCGTTTGACGAAATATTTTTGTGATTATAAAATAACAATAAATTATTTTTAATAATAAAAATATTTATGAAAAAGAGTGACTTAAATCAAATTGCAGATTTGTTAGATAAAAAGCTAATCAACTTTGTAGCAAAAAAGGATTTAAAACAGTTTTCTATGAAAAATGATCTGATTGCCGCTGACAATAGGGTTGTTGTATGTGTTAATAGGAATTTTATAAAAAATGATAAAGCTCAGAGAGTTATATTTAAAAAATTAGATTGTGCAGAGACTAGATTAGATGGTATTGATATAAAATTAGATAGAATAGATGCGATTTTAGAAGATGTGAGCGATGTTCTATTACCAAAGTCTGTTTCATAAGGTGATTTACTCTATTAGATAAATAAGAAATCAATACTGTGAAGAATAGCTATTAAATTATATTCAGTATTAATAGTTTGAATGCAAAATTAATTTGACGGCTAAATAATTGTTAATAAACTATTTGACGAAATATTTTTGTGATTATAATATATATATATTAATAAATTCTAATTAAGGTTTTAAAATAATGTATTATGAGAAAAAGCGATTTAAAACAATTTTCAGATTTAATAGATGAGAGATTGGATTTGAAATTAGACCAAAAGCTAGATGAAAAGCTAGCTAATTTTGCTACAAAGGATGATTTTAATGGCGCAAGAGAAGATCTCAAGGGTTTTGCTACAAAAGAGGATTTGAAGCGGTTTGTCACAAAAGACGATTTAAATGAATCAGAAGAAAAAATAGCACGGTCTATTAATAGCGGCATTAATATTAGTTTAAAAGAATTTGAAGGAAAGATGAATATTAAATTTGATGAGATTAATAAGGAATTAATGAAAAGACCTACGAAAGATGAAATTTTTCAAAAATGGGATAACAACATAGATCAAATAAAGTGTGATGTCGATGGATTGAAATACATGCATAGAGATCAGTGGAAGCAGCTACCAAATAGAGCCACTATAAAAAGCGCTCTCGGCACAAGAAATGCATAATATATATTTATATAAAAAGAGCTATTCTAAATAGTTCTTTTTTATTTTGTCTATGAAGTTCGAAAAGTTAAATTTTTCAAGGCTATTTGGACCATTTTTGATGAGCTTTGAAGCTAGTTCTTGGTCTGTGAGTAGTAGTTCAATTTTACTGGCTAAATCATTGGAATTTTTGGCTTCAAAAATGACTCCATTTACGTTATTTTCAACAACTTCGGTCAATGATTCAAGATTGCTAGAAACTATCAAATTTGAGGCATTTAGAGCTTCTAAAAGGGTATATGGTAAGCCTTCTTTAATGGATGATAGTGTAAAAATATCAAATCCTTTTAAAAGAGTATTTGCTTCTTCATTTATATAGCCAAGTAGAAAGAAATTCTTTAAATTATATTGTTTAATTAGTTTTTCTAAATAATCACGTTCAAGTCCATCTCCTATGATAAAAAATATCAGATTATCAAATTTTTGATTTAAAATATTTGCAGACTCTATTAGATATTTTAAACCTTTGTTTTTATAAAAATTTGCAATTGTACCTATTAGTTTTTGGCCAGTATCGGCAATTTGAAATTTTTCAAACAAAATTTTTCTAGCATTTTCTTTGTCTAAATAATCTATTTTATCAAGTCCATTATAAATAAGTTCTAGCTTTTTATGTTTGCAAATATTATGACTTATAGCTAAATCATAATCTTGTTTTGAAACGCAAATTATTTTTGTTTTAAAATGTGCGCTAAATTTTTCTAGAAATAAATAAAATATTTTTTTTGCCCTACTTAAATCTTCTTTAAAAACCCAACCATGAGCAGTGTATATAACTTTTTTAATGCCCGCTAATTTTCCGGCTATTGAGGATATAAATCCAGCCTTAGAAGAATGAAGATGAATTATGTCAAATTTATTTTTTTTAAAAAAGAAAAATAATTCCCAAAGAGCTAGTTTATCATAAAAAATATTAATGTCTCTTTTAAGATATTTGAGTTTTACAAAATTGACATTTGTATTTGTTATATGTGCTTTAAGCTCATTTTCAGAGCCTTCGCCATATGCAATTGTAATATCAAAATTATCATCTAAATTATTAACAATATCACATATATATTTTTGTGCCCCACCAAAGTGAGTTTGGGTAATAATTTGACAAAGTTTTACTTTTGTATTCATATATAGTTTAAATTTTTATATAATAAAATAATAACTTATAAATGACCAATATACAATAATCAAGCTTCAGATACATTTTAATAATCAATATTCAATGATCATTTGAATTTGATTATTGCTTGATTATTGAGATTTGATTATTGTGATTTCTGATGATATTATAAATATCATTAGTGACCCTTGTTTTTTTGATTTTTTTGTTATAAAATGCAATATTATTATAATTTATTAGTTATTTTATGAAGAAGGCATTAATTACTGGTATCACTGGTCAAGATGGATCATATTTGACAGAATTTTTACTAGAAAAAGGATATGAAGTCCATGGTCTTATGAGAAGATCTAGCTCTTTTAATACTGGAAGAATTGATCATATATATCAAGACCCACATGAAAGTGGAAGAAGATTGTTTCTTGAGTATGGTGACCTTACCGATGGAAGCAATATAAATAGAATTTTACAAAAAATTCAACCTGATGAAATATATAATTTAGGAGCACAAAGTCATGTAAGGGTTAGTTTTGATATGCCTGTTTTTACTGCAAACGTTGTAGGACTTGGAACCCTTAGATTATTAGATGCTATAAGGGATCTGAATATTAATACAAAATTTTATCAAGCGGGATCTTCTGAAATGTTTGGTAAGGTATATGAAACACCTCAAAAAGAAACAACTCCATTTTATCCAAGGAGTCCTTATGGTTGCGCAAAAGTTTTTTCTCATCACGTGTGTGTAAATTATAGAGAATCATATAATATGTTTATTTGTAATGGCATTTTATTTAATCATGAGTCAGCAAGGCGTGGTGGTACCTTTGTTACAAAAAAAATTACTCATGGACTTACTCAAATAAAGTTAGGACTTCAAGATAGAATATATTTAGGTAATTTAGAAGCAAAAAGAGATTGGGGTCATGCAAAGGACTATGTAGAGGCAATGTGGCTTATGCTTCAGCAAGAAAAACCAGATGATTATGTAATAGCAACGGGAGAAACTCATACAGTAAGAGAATTTGTAGAACTTGCGGGAAAATATATTGGTTTTGACATTGAGTGGTCTGGAAATGGATTAAATGAGGTCGGAATTGATAAAAATAGTGGTAAGATCATAGTTGAAATAGATCCAAAATATTTTCGTCCAGCAGAAGTAGATTTGCTTTGTGGAGATTATTCAAAGGCAAGATATATTCTCGGATGGGAACCAAAAATAACATTTAAAGAATTAGTAAGAGTAATGATGGATAATGAGCTAAAAAATTTATCTAAATAATTCATCCCGCAATGGCGGGATATAAACAAAATTTATTATGGATAAAAATTCCAAAATATATATAGCAGGACATCGTGGACTAGTGGGATCAGCACTTCTTAGGAGACTAGAAAAAAATGGGTATACAAACTTGATTTATAAAACTTTTGAAGAATTAGATCTTACAAATCAAAATAAAGTAGAAGAATTCTTTAATAATGAAAAACCAGAATATGTTTTTTTGGCTGCTGCAAAGGTCGGTGGAATACTTGCAAATAATACTTATCCAGCTGAATTTATTTATCAAAATATTCAAATTCAAAATAATATAATACACAATTCATATTTAAACAGAGTCAAGAAGTTGTTGTTTCTTGGCTCTTCTTGTATTTATCCTGCAAATTGTCCTCAGCCGATAAAAGAGGACTATTTACTTACAGGTGAGCTTGAAAAGACAAATGAACCTTATGCAATCGCAAAAATTGCAGGAATAAAAATGTGTCAGAGCTACAATAGACAATATGGAACCAATTTTATTGCCGTGATGCCCACAAACCTTTATGGCCCTTATGATAATTTTGATCTTGCAAATTCTCATGTTATGCCGGCATTAATTAGAAAATTTCATGAAGCTAAAATTAATAATGATAAAAGTGTCAATGTTTGGGGAACGGGAGTAGCAAAAAGAGAATTTTTATACGTCGATGATATGGTAGATGGATGTATATTTTTGATGGATAATTTCAATCCTACAAAAGAACAAAATGAAAAAGGAGATATATTTGTTAATCTTGGAACAGGAACAGATCTTACAATAAAAGAATTGGCAGAATTAATTCAAAGACAAGTTGAATTTTCTGGGGACATTTTTTGGGATAATACTAAGCCAGATGGAACAGCTCAAAAGTTACTTGATGTTTCAAGAATTCACAATTTGGGATGGTATCATAAAATAGACTTAGAAAATGGTATTAAAATAGCTTATAATTGGTATGTGAATAACATTAATTAAAACAATTTGACACCCAATGACACCTAATGATATACTAGTATTGCGATGCCAATATGCCCGTCTCGCCTAACGGCGAAGCCGAGGCGGACTAATGCATGTTAATTATACGAATTTCATTAGTATATTAGTATCAACATTAGTATTATTAGTATATTAGTATTTAAAATTCGTATATGAAGATTGAGCCAAATGAAGTTTATACACCAGTTGAAGCAGAAGCATTGCTTAAGGTAAGTAAAAGTACTATTAAACGTATGTTAAAAAGCGGTTTACTTAAAGCAAATAAGATTGGAAAACAATATAGAATTTTAGGACACGAACTTTTATATATGCTTTCCCCGGAAATAGATAAAAAAGCAACAGATTTATATCAAAAAGTTAAAAAAGAAACAATTAGCAAGACAAAGGATTGGTAATTTTTTTTAAATTATTTTATTTTTAAAAAAAACATAATTTATACAAAAGACATGAATCATGAAGAACAAATGAGTAAAAATTTTGCATGGAGCACTATTTCTCAAATAGCAACAAGAGTTTTGGGTTTGGCCTTCTTTGTCTATATGTCTTATATGTTAAAAGAAAAGGGGATTGGTCAATATAATTTTATTTCCTCTTTTGTTGTTTTTTGGTTTATTATTTCTGATTTTGGAGCGGGAGGCTTTTTATATAGAGAGTGGTCAAGAGGGGATGTAGAACAAAAATCTATTGAAAAAGATTTTAACCTAGTTTTTACGATGAGACTTATTGTAGCCTCTTTTATTTTTATCCCATTTTTTATAACTAATTGGTTTCTTAACAAGGAGATTATTATTTCTCTTGTTTTATATTATTTAGCAGTATTTTTATCACTAACAATTAATTTAGCAGATTCATATTTGAATTCTGTTAATAATTTTAAATTAGTATCAATAAGATCTTTTATTGAAAAAATGGGTGTTATCTTAATAGGTGCTATTTTATTATTGTTTTTTCACAATGTTGAAATGGTTTTTTTTGCAATTGTTGTATCTCAATTTATTTCTATTTATTATTATTTTTCGAAAAGATTTCCTTTTAAACCTCGTATAGTTTTTGATTATTCTAGAATTAAAAAACTTATAGTAAATGGATTACCATTTGTTTTTATAACTTTGTTTGTTTCTTTGTATAGTAGGATTGATATAGTGATGCTCAAGTTTATGAAAGATTTTGAAACAGTTGGTTGGTATGGCACAGCATATAAATTTTATGATGTTGCAAATATATTTCCAGCAATACTATTTTTACCTTCTGTTTTCCCGGTTTTATCTAAAATCAATAGATTTGAAAGTAAAGAGAAATTAAAAGATTTTTTTAATAGATTGCTAAGAATTTTATTTTGTTTTGGTCTGCTTACTAGTATTTTCTTAATTTTTACAGCTCCATTTTTAGTAAATACTTTTTTTCCAGCTTCTTTTTATCCAAGTATTTTAGCTATTAGAATTCTTATTTTAACTCTAATTATTGGCTCTTTCAGTCTGTTATTTTATAACCTTTTAATAATACAAAACAGAGAAAAAATCAGTTTGAAAATAATCATAATCTCTTGTATTATAAATATAATATTAAACATTATCTTAATCCCAAAATACTCTCTTTATGGAGCTGCATGGGCTACTCTTATTGCAGAATTAGTTAATCTATTTTTACTGCAATACTATGTTAGTTGGGAAAAAGATAGTTTTTTGATAAGAAAAATATCCGCACTATTTATATTTAATGTTTGTTTGATGTTTGTGGTGAAATCTTTTGGATATATGAATAATTTATTAATTGGTGCAGCTTATTTTTTCTTTAATGTATTTTTAATATATTTTCTAAAATTATTAAATAAACAGGATTTTCAAATATTTATTTTACCTATTAAGAACAAAATTCAAAATATTTTTATAAATCAAAATAATACAAGTATATGAAAACAATAATTTTATGTGGGGGTGAAGGAACCCGTATGAAGGAGGAAACAGAATTCAAACCAAAACCACTAGTTACTGTTGGTGGCAAGCCAATATTGTGGCATATAATGAAAATTTATTCTCATTATGGATATAACGATTTTGTTTTAGCTCTTGGATACAAAGGAAACATGATAAAAGAATATTTTTTGAACTGGAAAACAATGTTAAATGACTTTTCTCTAAATTTGAAAAGCGGTGACGTAAATTTCTTGAATAATAATTGTGATGATTTTAATGTTGTCTTTGCTGAAACAGGTCTTAAAAGTCTTACCGGAGAGAGGATTAGACTTCTCAAAAAATATATAGGTGATGATGAGGATTTTATGGTTACTTATGGTGATGGAGTTGCTGATATTAATATTAAAGAATTAGTGGAATTTCACAAAAGGCAAAATACAATTTGTACAATTACTGCTGCAAAACCCGCTTCTAGATTTGGATTTTTAGAAATAGATAATTCAAGTAATCTTATTACGGATTTTTTACAGCACAAAGTTACAACAGAAGATGATGGAGAGGGCGTGAAAGATAGAATAAATGGCGGTTTTATGATTTTCAAAAGATGGGCACTTGATATGATAGACGAAGGATCGATGATAGAATCTATTTTTCCAAAATTAGCAAAACTAAATCAAATTTCAGCATATGTTCACCCGGGAAAGTGGAGATGTATGGATACATATAAAGAAGTTGAAGAAATGAATGAGCTTTGGGAAAAAGACCCATTTTGGAAAGTTTGGTAAAAAAATTATGAAAAACTTTTATAAAGATAAAAAAATATTAATTACAGGGCATACTGGCTTTAAAGGTGCTTGGCTTTCTAAAATTTTATTAAACTGGGGGGCTGAGGTTATTGGTGTTTCTTTGCCACCACATACCTCTCCTAGCTTATTTGAAATTTTTGGATTAGATAAGAAAATTAGTAAGAATTATTTTGCAGATATTCGTGATTTTAGAAAAATTAGAGAAATTATTGAAAGTGAAAAACCAGAGATAATATTTCATTTAGCAGCCCAAGCAATAGTAAGAGATAGTTATGACGATCCTCTTGGTACACATTATTCAAATATTTTAGGTACTGCAAATATTATGCAGGCAGTAAAGGATGTGGGATGTGTTAAGTCGCTAGTAGTTATTACGACAGACAAAGTTTATGAGAATAAAGAATGGTTGTATCCATATAGAGAAATGGATGCACTCGGTGGGCATGATCCATATAGTGCTAGTAAAGCAGCCGCGGATATTATTACAAATTCTTATATTAAATCGTTTTTTAATCCTAATAAATATGGAGAAAGCCATAATACTTTAGTTTCTATTGTTCGAGCTGGTAATATTATTGGTGGTGGTGATTGGGCAAAAGATAGATTAATTCCTGACATGATTAGGGGTGTTTTTGAAAATAATAAATCAATTATTATAAGAAATCCAAATTCTACTAGACCCTGGCAACACGTTTTTGAGCCACTTAGAGGATACTTGATGCTTGGACAAGAAATGCATGGAGGAAATAAAGAGCTCTCTGGAGCCTGGAATTTTGGACCAAACGAGGAAAGCTGCGTTCCAGTTGAAAGATTGGTTAGAGAGGGTATTTTAATACTTGGTAGGGGAAGTTATGAAATTTTTGAAGATACATCTAAACACGAAGCAAATCTACTTAAGCTTGATATTAATAAGGCTAGAAATATTTTGAATTGGCATCCCAAATTAAAATTTGAAGATTCTTTGAAAATAACATTTGAATGGTATAATGAATTTTATGAAAATAGAAATTTAATTGACGATTTTACAGATAAGCAAGTTGAATTATATTTTAGTAGTTAAGGTTTTTGAAATAATATAAGACATTATGTTAGAGGTTGAATTAAAACAGATCGCAAAAAATATTAGGTTAAATATTTTAGACATGATTACCAAGTCTAATAGCTCTCATATTGGTTCCTGTTTTAGTATTGTTGAGATCTTGACAGCTTTATATTTTGAAATATTAAATATTAATCCAAATGATCCTTATAATGAAAATAGGGATATTTTTGTTTTAAGCAAGGGACATGCAGCAGTCTCTCTTTACGCGACTTTAGCAGAGGCGGGGTTCATTTCAAAAGAAAGGCTTAGTGAATATGCTCAAAACGGAAGTATTCTGTGTGGTCACATTATAAAGAAAAGCCTCCCTGGTATAGAAGTCTCGTCTGGTTCTTTAGGGCACGGACTTTCAATTGTAGCTGGAATGGCATGGGCTTCTAAAAAAAATAATGATAATAGAAAATTTTATTGTATTCTAGGAGATGGAGAGTGCAATGAAGGATCTGTTTGGGAAGCCGTAATGTTTGCTACACAAAATAAATTAGATAATCTTACTATAATTATTGATTTTAATAATCAGCAAGGAATGGGAGATGCAACGAAAATTATTGATCAAACAAATATTTGTGAACGCTTAGATGCTTTTGGTTGTAATGCAAAAATTATTGATGGACATAGTTTTTTAGAAATATTAAAAGTATTTGATAAGAAGAATATAGAAAAACCGAGGGCTATCGTATTAAAAACTATAAAAGGTAAAGGTGTTTCATTTATGGAAAATTCAATAGATTGGCACTATAAGACTCCAAATTCAGAACAGTATGAACTTGCAAAAAAAGAATTATTATCACAACAATCATGCGAAATACAATAATTAATGAAATTTATAAATCTGCAGAAAATAATCCAAATATAATCTTGCTTATAGCTGATTTAGGATATTCTGCTGTTGAAAAATTTATAGAAAAATTTCCAAATCAATTTTTAAATGTTGGAATAGCAGAACAAAACGCAATGGGCATAGCAGCAGGACTAGCACTAAGTGGGAAAAAAGTTTTTGTTTATAGTATTGTGCCCTTTGTTACAATGCGTTGTTTTGAACAAATAAGAGTTGATATTTGCTACCAGAATTTGGACGTAACAATTATAGGTGTTGGTGCTGGGTTTGCTTATGGTACTTTAGGTGTTACTCATTATGGTTTAGAAGATATTTCCATTATGAGATCTTTACCAAATATGAAAATTATGTGCCCATCTGATCCATTAGAGACAAAATATATTTTTGAAAAAGTAATAAAAATAGGTGGACCTTCTTATATACGCATAAATAGGGGCGGAGAGCAGGAAATATATGATAAAGAAATTAATCAATCAATAATTAATAACCAAGAGATTATAAGGGTTATAGGAGAAAAGGATGATGAAATTTCTATATTAGCTAGTGGAAATATATTAGGAGAGGCAAAAATAGCAGTAGATATTTTAAGAGAAAATAATATAAAAATATCCCTTTACAGTTGCCCATTTATTAAACCAATGAATAAAAAAGAGTTATTATCAGAGATTAAAAATAAAAAAATAGTTTTTACCGTTGAAGAAAATACTATTATTGGTGGTTTTGGCTCTTCAATTGCAGAATTTATAACAGAAGAAAATTTAAATATCGGATTAATAAGAATAGGGGTAAATGATGAGTATTGTAAGTTTATAGGTAAACAAGACTATATGAGAGATATAAATAATTTATCCAGTGATAAAATTATAAAAAATATAATCAAATATATTAATTAGAATGAAAATTTTTTTAACAGGCGGTAGTTCCTTTATAGGAAAAAATTTTATAGAGAAGTTCTCTAGAAAGTATGATTTATATTTTCCTACGCATCAGGAATTAAATTTAGAAGATGCAGAATCTGTATTTAAATATTTAAAGGATAATTGTTTTGATATTGTATTACACGTGGCTAGCGCTGGAACAACTAGAAAAGATGTGGGGTTGTCAGATATCTATTTTAAGAATCAAAAAATGTTTTTTAATTTAATTAGAGGAAAACAATTCTTTAATAGAATGGTTGTTATTGGTTCAGGAGCAGAATATGATAAAAGAAGAAGTATTATAGACATAGAAGAGGATCAATTTGATAATTTAATACCAATTGATCAATATAGTTTTTCAAAGTACTCAATGGCAAAATATGCTCAAAACGTTGACTTCATTACACACTTAAGACCATTTGCTGTTTATGGCAAATATGAAGATTATCAAACTAGGTTTATATCAAATTCTATATGCAAAGCTCTTATGGATTTACCAATTACAATAAAGCAAAATGTTTATTTTGATTATCTTTATATAAATGATTTTATAAATATATTAGATTATTTTATAGAAAATAATTCAAAGCAAATTTTTTACAATATTGCTAGAGGAAAAAAGATAGACTTGGTTTCTATTGCAAAGAAAATTTTATTAATAGTAAAAAAAGATTTGCCAATTATTATTAATAAAGATGGATTGAATAATGAATATACTAGCAATATCAATAGATTAAAAGAAGAAATAAAAAATCTACAATACACTGATTTTGATAAGAGTATTGAAGATCTAATTTCTTATTATGAAAATATTTTACCACAATTAGATAAAGAATTATTTTTAAAAGATGTATAAAAATATGAACAAAGAATTAAAAGAATTATTAACTAAAGAATATCAAGAAAAATTTCAGGAAAAAGATTTTATTCCAGGGGTGACTTCTATCCCTGTGTCTGGAAAGTCTTTTAATCAAGAAGAAATTATTTTAATGACAGAAGCGGTTCTAGACGCCTGGTGGACAGAGGGTAGATTTACAGGTGAATTTGAAAGTAAATTTGCAAATTATTTTAATAAAAAATATTGCATTACAGTAAATTCTGGTTCTTCGGCAAATTTGCTCGCACTTACTGCACTATGTTCAAGTAAGATTTCTGAAGAAAAAAGATTGAATCCTGGTGATGAGGTTATTACGGTTGCAGCAGGATTTCCAACAACAATAAATCCAATAATTCAAAATGGACTTATTCCAGTTTTTTGTGATGTTGAACTTCAGACATACAATATAGACATTGAAGAAATAAAAAAAGCTATTAATTCAAAAACAAAAGCAATTTTTATTGCTCATACACTTGGTAATCCATACAATCTAAATGAAATTGTAAAAATATGTAGCGATAATAATTTATGGTTAATAGAGGATAATTGTGATGCGCTGGGATCAAAATTTGACAATAAATTAACAGGAACATTTGGACATATTTCTACATTTAGTTTTTATCCAGCCCATCATATTACGATGGGTGAGGGTGGTGCTATTGTAACTGATGATCTAATGCTAAATAAAATCATTAGGTCTTTACGTGATTGGGGAAGAGATTGTTGGTGTAAAACGGGTCATGATAATACATGCAAAAACAGATATAATTGGCAACTTGGAAATTTACCACTTGGCTATGATCATAAATATATTTATAGTGAGCTAGGTTATAATTTAAAAATTACAGAAATGCAAGGTGCTCTTGGCTTAGCACAAATGAATAAATTAGAAAGTTTCACAAATAAAAGAAAAGAGAATTTTAATCTTTTATATGATGGTCTAAAGCAATTTGAAGATTATTTTATACTTCCGCAAAAACATGAATTAGCTGATCCAAGCTGGTTTGGACTTCTTCTAACAATAAAAGACAATGTTAAATTTACCAGAACAGATATTCTAAGGTTTTTAGAGGAAAAGAAAATAGGAACAAGACTCCTTTTTGCTGGTAATATTATTAAGCAACCGTATTTTGTTGATAATAAATTTAATTACAGAATTGTAGGAGATCTAAAAAATACAGATAAAATAATGAATGATACTTTTTGGATAGGAGTTTATCCCTTGATAAATGAAGAAATGATAAATTACACAATTAATTGTTTTAAAGATTTTACCCAGAAATATGAATAATACAATTTTGAGCATATGTATTCCTACATATAATAGGGCGCAATATCTAAAGAAAACTCTTACTAGTATTGTTTCTCAATTTAAAAATGAAGATATTCGTAGACAAGTTGAAATTGTTATTTCTGACAATGCAAGTGAGGATAATACTAGGGAAGTGGTTGAAGAATTTAAAAATAGATTTGAAAATGTTAAATATTTTAGAAATAACAAAAATCTTGGTTTTGACAGAAATCTTTATAATGCAATAAGAAAGTCAGAAGGGCTTTTTTGTTGGACGCTAAATGATGACAAAATTTTGAATTCAAATGCACTTGATTACATGTTGAATATTTTAAAAAGCAATCAGACTATTGGATTTTTTTGTGTCAATCAAGATATCCCTTTTTCTGAAAGTAGGGAAAAAATATTTCAAAATGGAAATTATTGGTTAAAAGAAATGGGCTTAACTGGTGGAAGATTGTCCCAGTGTATTTTAAAAAAAGATTGTATACCAACCGATGTTCAAAAATATTTTGGTAATTATTGGTTTCATTTTTCAATTGCATTAGAAATAATAAAAGATAAGCCAGTCTTATTTATAAGGAATGTTTTAGAGAAAGACGATGATAATAGAATCTGTCGTTGGGCAGAAAATGGAGCTACGTTAACAGTTTTTATTGAGTTGAAAAATATTGTTAATAATTTAATAAATTTTGGATATGAACCAGAAGTAATTAAAGATATTTGTACTAGTATGGCAAAGAATTTACCTAGACAGATGATTACCGCAAAAATTTATGGGTTAAAAATTAATTTTAAAGGATTGAGAATATTAATAAAGAATTTTTATAAATACCCAATTTATTTGTTTATATCAATATTTATATTTTTTACTCCATCTTTTGTTTTTAAATTTTTGAAAAAAATGAAAAAGTTTTTAAATAATAAATAAAATCTTATGAATAATGAATCTAAATTAGTGGTGTTTGATATTGATGTTCCTGAGCTTTTAAATAATAAAGTTTTTGATCCTAGTGAAGCAACTAAGATAAGCCATACATATTTACCAACATGTTATTTATTCAATGAGGCTAAAAATAATGGTATTGATTTTATTACCCCAGATGTATATTTTAGTCTTTCAGAAAAACCTAAAAAAGTATTTATGATAACCCATTTAAAATCTACTTACACTAGTAAGCTCATAGAAGCAGGCGTTGTACCACTTATTTTAACATGCCAAGAATCGCCATTTATTGCAACTAGATTTTATATGGGGTTAAAAAAATATTCTGCTAAATTTAAGTATTCATTTGTTTTTTCTGGTATGAAAAAAATGCTTAGTAATAAAACTATTTATAAGCAGATGTTTTTTCCTGAATCATATAGTTCGATTAACGAAAACCCTTTGGATTATAAAGATAGGCTGTTTTTGGTTGTAATAAGTAGTGCAAAGGGTGTTGGAAGTTTGATAAAGTCTGTGTTATTAAAATTAATTTATGGATTTGGAGTCAAAGAGATTTATCCAGAAAGAAGAAGGTCTATTAAGTTTTTTTCACAAAAACAAGGGTTTGACTTGTATGGTTTTGGTTGGGATAAAGCAAATTTCAAAGATTTAAAAAGAGAGGATATAGATAAATGTTATCGTGGTACAGTTATAGATAAAGTTAAAACACTTAGTCAATATAAATTTGTTTTATGTTTTGAGAACGCTATTTTTCCAGGATATATTACTGAAAAGATTTTTGATCCAATGTTCGCTGGTTGTGTGCCAGTATATTTTGGTGCACCTGATATAGAAAAATATGTTGATAAGGAAGCTTTCATTAATTTTGCAAATTTTAAAAATTATGATGCTCTTTATGAATATTTATTAGTCATTGATGAAAATCAATACAATAATTATCTGAGTAATATAAAAAAATATTTAAACTCTGAAAATTATAAAAAGTTCACTCAAGAATACTATGCTAAACAGTGCTTAGATATTATAACACAAGAATTTCAAAAATAATGCCAAAAATTACAATAGCCATTACAACTTACAACAGAAGGGAATATCTATTGAGTTCCATCAGGAGTATTTTAAATCAAGCATTCCAGGATTTTAAAATTATTGTTTTTGATAGTGGTAGTGACTATGATATAGATAAATTTATCAAAGACTTTGATGATTCTAGAATATATTTAGAAAAGAGCTCAGAAAAAATAGATAGTTTCAATAATTTTAAAAGAGTTTTTAATTTTGGATATGAATCAGAATATTTAATGGTTTTTCATGATGATGATGTTATGCATCCAAAACTTTTAGAAACAGAGGTTGGGATAATGGAAAGAAATAAGAGCTTAATTTGGGTTGGATCTGGATTATCTTTTGTCAGTGATAACTCTAAAATGAATTGTTTCAAGGATAAGTTAAGACTAAAACTTGAAGAAGTATATGATACAAAAAATTTAATAAGATTGATTTTAAAAAACTTTCACTTAGCTTATGATAGTGTTGTGTATAGAGTTGTCTATATTGAAGATATAAGTCCGTTTTTTAAAAAATTTGACAAATGGAATGATAGGCCATTTTTAATTGAATTATCGAAAAAAGGGAAGGTAGCAATTACAAGAGAATCTCTTGTTAATTATAGAATACATAAAAATCAAGATTCACAGGGTAATAATAGTGATAAATTAATTTATTTAATAAATTTATTTAATTTTTATAAAGAAAACTTATCTGTTATTGAAAGCCCAGAAGATAAAAAGTTATTTTATTCTTGGTCTATTAATAATAGTATATTATCAGCTATCAGTTTTTCAGGAAGTTTTAAGGAATATATTAACTCAATAAAAGAATTTAAAAAACAAGAACTATTTAAATTTAGTTACGTTAATTTGAAAGGTTTAATTTATTTTATAAAAGCGTTATTTGTCTTAGTCAAAAGAGAATTTATAAAAAAATAAGTACTATTTATGTCGTTAATAATTTTAACAAAATCTCCTATAATAAATATATTATCACTTGAATTTTATAAGAATATTATAAAGAGACTAACTTATCGTACACGTGGACCACAAGCAGTCATACAAAGCCTTATAACTGGCTTAGATGAGATAGGATTTGAATATAAACTAAATCCAAATATTCAAGGTATTAACGAAAATTCTACTGTGTGGGTTAACGAGAGTATAGAAACATTAAAATTTGCTATTGGTTTAAAGAAGCTTAAAAGAATAAAAAAATTAATCGTAGGACCAAATATTGTTATAACGCCAGATGATAAAGATAAAATTATTCAAGATGACAACATAGATATTTGTTTGGTGCCATCACAATGGGTCAAAGATTTTTATAGCTGTTTTGGGACAAATGAATTCAAGAATAGGTTAAAAATTTGGGCAGCGGGTGTGTTACTTAAAGAAATAATAGAAAATAGTGATGAATTATGTTTGGTTTACAAAAAAGATATAAATTATGAAGTTTTTAAAATGGTTGTAGATGAGTTGACAAAAAGAAATCTGAAATACAAAATCATAGAATATGGAAAATATAGGAGAGAGGATTATTTTAAGCTTTTAAATGAATCTAAATTCATGATTTATCTTCAAAGCATTGAGAGCCAAGGTATTGCGATGTTTGAGGCATGGGAAAGGGATGTTCCAACTTTAATTTATCTTAATAATACATATATAAACAAAAATGTTAGTATATTTGGGAATATCTCAGCTCCTTATTTAAGTAATCAATCAGGCATGTTCTTTGACTATAATAATTTCAATCAAAAATTAGATCATTTAATTAATAATATTGATAATTTTCAACCGAGAGAATACATTAAACAAAACTTTACTAATAAATTATGCGCAGAAAAGTTTTTAGAATTAATTAAATAATTATATAAATGAAAAATATTATTAAAAAAATAATTAAATTTATATTATTTCCATTTATTCTTTTTGATTATATAAAATTTTATAAGATAAAAGATAATCGTTTTATTTTTAATCTAAAAGATGCCTATCCTTGCATAAAAGATAAAACAATAAAAACAGGATTTGATAGGCATTATGTATATCATACTGCCTGGGCAGCTAGAAAAGTAAAAGAAATAAATCCTGAGTTTCACATTGATATTTCTTCAAGTTTATATTTTGCTAGTATTGTGTCTGCATTTATTCCAGTAAAATTTTATGATTATAGACCAGCAAATATAGAACTATCTAATATGGAGAGCTTATGTGGAAATTTAATGAGTTTGCCATTTGAAAGTAATAGTATTAGATCTCTGTCTTGTATGCATGTAGTAGAGCATATTGGTCTAGGTCGTTATGGGGATAAAATTGATTCATCTGGTGATTTAAAGGCTATAAATGAGTTAAAGAGAGTTTTGGCAGTGAATGGATCTTTATTGTTTGTAGTACCTATGGGAAAAACTTCTAAAATAGAATTTAACGCTCATAGAATTTATATATTCAAACAAATAAAGGAATATTTTTCAGATTTAGAATTAAAAGAATTTTCTTTAATTCCAGAAAAAAATGGTTCCATAATATATAATGTAACAGAAAGTGACGTAAATAAAGAAAATTATGCTTGTGGATGTTTTTGGTTTATAAAAAAAATCATATGACAACAATAAAACTAAAGGGTGGTCTTGGTAATCAATTATTTCAATATTCATTCGGAAGATTTTTGTCTATAAAAATAAATGAAGAGGTAAAATTGGATGCAAGTAGTTTAAGTGGTCCAAAAGACACGCCCAGAACTTATGCTCTAGATGTTTTTAACATTTATTTAAAAATGGCAACAAATATTGAAATTGAAAAAACTAAATATCCTTATGGTTTTTTATCTAAGATTTTTAGAATTATCAATCAAAAGGTATTAAAAAGATATAATATTGGATATGATGAATATCTATTGAAATCAAGATCAAAATATTTTGAAGGATATTTTCAAAGCTATAAATATTTAGATCCAATCAGAGATGTGTTGTTAACAGAAATTACTCTAAAAGAATCAATAGAAGATAAGTGTAAAGAAGTTTTAGAAAATATTAAAAAATCAAATTCAGTATCAATTCACATAAGACGTGGAGATTATGTAAATGATGAAAAAACAAAACAAGCTCATAATGTTTGTGATTTAGAATATTATAAAAAAGCTATTAATATTATTAATGACAAAATTGAAAATCCGGTATTTTTTATTTTTTCAGATGATATAAATTGGGTAAGGGAAAATTTGAAAATAAATGCTGAAACTCATTATGTTTCAAATGAAGCCATAAAAGATTTTGAAGAACTTATCATTATGAGTAAATGTTATAATAATATTATTGCAAATTCTAGTTTTAGTTTTTGGGGTGCATGGCTTAATCAAAATGAAAATAAAATTGTTATTGCCCCAGGAAAATGGCACAATAAACTGGACTATGAATACAAAGACTTATTACCAGGGTCATGGATAAAAATATAAACTATATGTCCAAAGTAAGTATCATAATAATCACATACAATAGAGAAGAATTTATCAAAGAAGCTATTGAAAGTGTTTTATTTCAATCATTTCGAGATTGGCAACTAATAATCATTGATGATGGATCAGATGACAAAACAAAAGAGCTTGTTAAGGAGTATTTAAATATAGGTCTTAATATCAAATATGTTAGAAATGAAAAAAGATTAGGTATTTCAAAGGCTAGAAATTTAGCATTATCGCTATGTGAAAGTAAATATATAGCGGTATTAGATAGTGATGACCTGTGGTGTGATAGTGAAAAATTACAAAAACAAGTTGATTTTTTGGAAAAAAATAAAGAATATGCACTTGTTGCTACAAATGCAATTTTTATAAATAATAGAGGAGAAAGCATTAAAAAATCAAATATAAGACTAACTGACAAAAATATACGAAAGTGTATTTTGTTAAGAAATCAATTTTTTCATTCAAGCGTAATGTTTAGAAATGATATTTTCAAAATTTTAAGTGGTTATGATGAAAGTTTAAAAATAGGTGAAGATTATGATTTGTTTTTAAGGATCGGTAAAAAATATAAATTTGCCAACATAAAAGATTATTGTATTAAATATAGGGTTCACAATAATAGTATTTGTGTTTCAGATAAAATATGCGCATCGCATGATACTCAAAATATTATAAAAAAATATAGGACCTATTATCCTAATTATTTTTTTGCACTTATTAAATCTTATTTACGAATTCTTTTAGCTTATTTATCTAAATTTTTATCCCGCTAAACAATTAATCTGTTATCCTATTAAGCAATTAATTACATTCCGCCTCCCTTGACGACCGCATCAATAGTTTTAAGTATAATAGAAATGTCGAGTGCGAGATTTCTATTTTTGATATAGTATAAATCGTATTCTAGTTTTTCTATTGCATCATCAATTGTGTTACCATAGGGATAGTTTATTTGAGCCCAGCCAGAAAGGCCTGGTTTTACAAGTAGTCTATGACTGTAGAAGGGGATTTCTTTTTCAAGAGACTCAATAAATTCTGGTCTTTCGGGGCGAGGACCGATAAGACTCATATCGCCTTTTAGAATATTTATAAATTGTGGTATTTCATCTAATCTTGTTTTTCTTAAAAATTTTCCAAACTTTGTAATTCTGGAGTCATTTTTTGATGCCCATTGTGCGCCATTTTTTTCTGCATTATCAATCATTGTTCTAAATTTCATTGCAAGAAAATTTTCTCCATTTTTTCCGGTTCTGTATTGTTTAAAAAATATTGGTCCACGAGAGCCAACCTTTATTCCAATAATTATGAAAGGAACTATTATAAGTGATAGTATTAGTAGAATGAATGTGAAGATTTTTTCAAAAATATTTTTACCAAAATCAAATATGAATTTTTTATTTTCATTTAGATTGCTTATAAGCCACATTTGATTGATATTTTTAAGCACCACTTTGCCAAGATATTTTTCATAAAACTCTGTAGTTTTTATTACTTCTATTTTGAGATTAATACATTTTAAAAGTTTGCCAGATATATTATTGTCAAAAAGTAAATCATCGTCTATTACAATGCTTTGAATTTTATTGTTTTCTAAATAGTCTTCTAGATTTTCAATACTTGTTTTTTCAATTAGATCTAGGTTAATATTATTTAAGGGATTAATGTATGTTTTTATATTTAATTCAAGTTCCGGTTTTTGATTGATACTTTTTAATAAATCGGGGTTGTTTGTTATAACAAGAGAATTTTGTTGAATTTTGTATCTATACAAAGCTTTATTTGCAAAAAATCTCCAAATATAAAAAAGAATTCCAAATATTAATATATTTAAAACAAGTATAGTTTTTGGAGTAATGATATTTTGAGGGGTTATATAAAAATACAAGACGCTAAGAAAGAAATTCATTATAGAAAAATTTATTATACTTACAATAATTTCATATTTATTTTTTATTATTTTATTTGTTTCATACAATCTTAATGCATACAATATAACAAGCCACATTATATAAAGAGTTGTAAAATATGGAATATGTTTGAAAAATAGATTGTCCGATATATTAAAATTATATCTTATCAGGAGTGCTAAAAATAAAGCAAAATAGAGACATATTGTGTCCCCAGTAAAGAAAATTATTTTTTTAATTTTTAATTTTAGATCCGTGTCTAATGTCATATGCTAATTTTATCAAATTTATCTTATTTTTACTATATTTTTGGATATTTATCAATATTGAATATTTATGAAAAATATTATATTATAATAGTATTAAAGATTAAAAATGTCAATCCCGTTTGGCGGGATAAGTTTCTTTAAGAACTATTTATATTTAAAAATAAAATTTTATATGTCAAATAAAAAAATATTATTATTTGTTTTTATTTTTTTCTTCCTTTTTGTATCAAAAAATGCTTTAGCTGAGATTACTTTTAATAATATTGAGGTTTTTGATATAGTGGATAGAACGGCAAAGGTAAGATGGAATACCAGTCAAGAAACAAAAGGAGATGTTTATTACGGTGAAAATCAAAATAATCTAGATAGGTGGATGGGCTATAGCTTGTATAGCATTCAACATGAAACCGTTTTAAGCGGGTTAGATGATGATAAAGATTATTATTATAAAATAGTAGCTACAAATTCTGCAGGAGAAACATCAGAGACCTTTATTAATTCATTTAACACAGATAATATAGCAGACACAATAAGGCCAACTTTTTTAAATCAAGAAATAGTTCAGACAACATCAGATGCTGTTACTGTATCTTGGGTAACTGATGAAGATACAAAGGCAGAGATTTGGTATGGCTTTGAAGATGATAGAGATAAAAAAGTTATTTACTCTGGTTATAAGAAAAATCATATTTTACCAATTTATAAATTAGATAATGATTCAAGATACAGTTTGATGATAATAGCTGAAGATAGATCCAAAAATAAAACAGAAAGTAGAGTTTTGTTTTTTAACACATCAAGTGGTGATACTACTCATACGCTTGTTATTTCTAATATCAAGCCTCAGGGTCCAGGAGACCAAATGATAGGATTAAGAGATGCTAAAATTACATGGAATACAAATTTCATAGCAAAAGGACTTCTTACATATGGAACAAGTGAAAATAGTTTAAATAAAAAGATTTATGTATCACCAGATAAGGCAACAGAACATATTGCTGTTTTATCTGGATTAGAACCAAATACAAGGTATTATTACAGGATTAAAGCCTATGAAAGTCTTTATAATAAAACCGCACAAACTGCAGTTTTAAATTTTACAACCAAAAATATCAAAACAAATTTGAAAACAGGAGATATAGTGAAGGGTTCTGGTCCAAAAGTATACATAATAAAAGGAAATAATAAATATTCTATACCAAATGAAACGGTTTTTAATGCTTTAGGTTTGAAATGGTCATGGCTTGATGACGTTGATGATTCAAAATTGGCAGAATATAAAAATTTGGGAGATATTTCTTCTACTAAGCATCCAGATGGAGCACTCATAAAATATGATGGTAAATCAACTGTTTATGTTATTGAGGGTGGAAAGAAAAGACCAATACTAACAGCATCTGCCTTTAATAAGCTTGGATATGATTGGTCTAAGATTATAAACTTATCAAAGACTAGTAAATTCAAATATACAACTGGTAAAAATATTCAGTAAACAAAAAATATCTTATCTCAGATATTTCATAAAATTCGAAATTCAAACTTCTAAATTTAAAATTATTTTGGTACACTGCCGTGCTCTAACAACTATGTGCATACAATGTCCATAGGCTTTTTTAGGGTCTTTTTGATATTCTAAATTAGGCACATTAGTCATGGCTAAAATATTGCCCTAAGCACTATGTACCATTGACAATGTCAATTTAATATGATAATGTAATCTGTTAAATAATAACAAATAACTAAATTCTAAGGAGGATCAAATGGACAATTTACTTATTATACTGTTAAATCTCATATATGGATTCATTCCTTATGGGAAAAACATGGTATGTCTTTTTGGTGGAATAAACAAAAATGGGAGTGTCTACTCTCTAATTAGTTTATTCACTAAAGCAGAAAACGCCTATTCAATAATTAATATTTCTTCTGTGGTTAAAAACAATTTGTGGACTCTGCTCAATATATTGGGGTTCGCGAATGGATCAAGTGGAAACATACTATCGTTGATAAGTTTTGCAGCCGATGCAAAAAAGGAAATTAAAATTGCTTTTAGCGTTCTTGCTTTTTCTTCTGGAAATTTAAGAACATTTATTAACTTTGTTGGCATGGCAGACGAAAATATTGATGTTTATCTTTTTTCTTTCTTTGCGGCATCAACAAGTGTAAAAATAACGTTTTTCAGCTTTATTGCTATTGCCTTTAATTATGTAGAAGCAAAAATAAGCTTCTTTGCGATAGGACCAAAGGTAAAAGTTATTGTTGGGGCGTTGAGTTTAAGACAAAATTCGAACATAGTGTAAAATAATCGACCACGCTATTTAAAAGACTCGTTATAATTATGCGGGTCTTTTTTATTTCTCAAAAACAAAAAACACCTATTTCTAGGTATTTCATGGTTCTCGCCACGACAAGGTGTTGAGGTCTCTTGAATCTCTCAAGGGGTGGTACCGCCACGGAGAATCGAACTCCGGTTACCAGGATGAGAACCTGACGTCCTAACCACTAGACGATGACGGCATTAGAATAGTTTAGTACTTTTTGAATATTTTTTCAATATCACTAACCTTTTTTATACTAACCAACTCTTTTCTCATTTCTCTTGCATTTTCTTGGTTTTTTGTATAAAAGAGAAGATGTTTTCTCATTTCTACCATTCCATAATCATTACTAGATTTTTCAACTAATTTTGCATGAGATAGGGCAATTTTTTTTATTTGTGCCCAAGTTTTTTCTTTATATTTATTTTCTTTAAGATATTTTTTAATTTGATCAAATATCCAGGGTTTTCCATAAACACCACGAGCAATGCCAACTCCATCAGCTTGAGTTAAAAATAGAGTTTTTTGTGCTTGTCCTGGATCATAGATATTTCCATTTGCTATTATAATACCACTGAAATATTTTCTAACTTTTTTTATATAGTTATAATCAATTTCACCAGAAAAACCTTGTTCATAAGTTCTTCCGTGGATCATTATTGTAGAAACTCGTAAATCCTTAATTTTTTTTATTAGATCGATAGACTCAATAATATCTTTTTTACTTTTAACATCTAATTTTTTTGCTTTACAACTTTCTGCTTTTATAGATTTTCTTACTTTTATTGAAACTGGTAAATCTGTATTATCACAAACTGTTTTAATAATTTTGTAACATAAATCTAAATCACGCATTAGAGTTGCACCACCTCCGTGACCAGCGACTTTTTTTGCCGGACATCCGAAATTGATATCAATTCCTGAAAAACCAAGTTTTGTGATTATTTGAGTAGCGCGTGCAAATTTTTCGGGATCTTTTCCAAATAGCTGGACTACAACAGGTTTTTCACCTTTAAGGATTTTTAACATATTATGAGTTTTTTTTGAATTGAAATGAAGACCGTCAGCAGAGATCATCTCAGTATAAACTACATCAGCTCCATTTTTTCGGCATATCGTACAGAACGCAGGATCTGTAATTCCTGCCATAGGAGCTAGTACTAAAATAGGCTTTCGCAGTGAAAGCCAGAAGTTTTTGGTATTAATTTGCGTTGTCTTTTGTATCATTTATTTTAATCTATTAGTCCATCCACTTTTTATTTTTGAATACTGACAATATAAACAAAGTAAATGCTATCATGAGTCCTACTGCAAATAAAAATCCCCAAGGCTGTTTTTGGAAAGGTATAATATAATTCATACCAAAAGTAGAGGAAACAAGTGTCAGTGGCATGAGAGTTACAGAAATTATTGTGAGTGTTTTCATTATACTGTTTAATTTGAATGAAATTAGAGATTCATTTGTGTTGTGCAGTGCTTCAATATTTTCTTTTTGATTTTCAAGCATTTCCCAAATTTCCTTTGATTGTTCTAGTACGCTATCGAAATAAACAGACATATTCTTGTCATCTAATATCGAACTAGCTATAGAAGATAGTTTTTTCATTGTATTTTTGTGGGATTGGACACTTTTTCTAAAGTTTACAATATTTCTTTTGACAATTAATATTTCATTTACCATTTTTCTTTCTTGATGATTGAATATCTGGTTTTCAATATTTTGCATGTCTTGAGATATGTGGTTTAAAATAGGGAAACAATATTTTTGTAACTCGGTAAGTAGTTGATACAATAAAAATGGAATACTCTTATTTAGATATTTTTCTCTTTCTGTTTCGTTTCTTTGACAAGTTTCAAATATTTTATTAATTGGATCTAATTTTTTATCGTTTAACGTTACTATGTAGTCATGTCCGATAAATATATCTACCTCTGATAATGATATTGCCCTTGTGTCTCTATCAAAGTATGGAAAATTCAAGACGATAAAGGCATAGTTATCATATTGTTCTATTTTTGCTCGCAAACTTATATTAAGACAATCATCTAAATTAAATGGATGAAATTGATAATTGTGTCTCAAGTATTCAATAGATCCAAGATTTGGATTTGTTATATGTGTCCAAGTAAAGTTTTGTGTTTTTATTTTTTGTATTAAACCCATGGTGTTAAGTTTTAAGTATAAAGTTTGAAGTTTGAGGCATGCGGTGTATTTTAAGTAATTAAGTATAGGGCTTGAAGTAAAAATTACTTTACTTCATTCTTCACACTTCATTCTTCATCACTTAACATTATATCATTGTAGTATATTACTTGCAAAATGTGATATAATATATTTAAGTAAAAATATAAAAATTTCATAGAAATAATATGCCTGATTTAAAAAATCCTCTTGAAAAAATATCACAAGAGCAATTAAAAAATTTAAATACTTCTTCAGAACAAAAAAGAGGAGAGACAATTCCTGTTAAAGAAAAAAATCAAGAAATACAAAATAATCAAATACAAACACAACAAGATCCCCCGTCTTCTATAAATCAACAAATTCAAGTCAAGCACAATGCGCAAGCATCTTCTGTGGGTCAGGATGAATTGGCAAAAGAAATAGAGAATATCTTAGAGAGCGGATTAGAAAATCTTTATATGAAGATGCCTAAGGAAAAACAACTTCAATTTAGACAAAAAGGAGAAGAAGTAAGTAATAAAATAGCAATAATTTTAAAAGAGGTAAAAATTAAGACATCTAAAATTTTAAGCCTCATAATGTCATGGTTGTCTATTATTCCAGGAGTTAATAAATTTTTTATACGTCAAGAATCCAAGATAAAAACAGACAAGATTATAGCATTAAAAAATAAAAACCCACGTTTATAATTCGCTTTTAAATATAATAGCGAGGTAAATGAGGTAAGTAAAATTATGAATTTATTTGATTTTAATCTTCAAATAGGGAATTTTTCAATCCCATTATTGGTATTTTTGGTATTGTGTATTATGGGTTTGCTCATAATATTTTTTATTATTTATTTATTATTTAAAATTATTAATAAATCCAATACTAGTCCGTATTTTACTATCAAGCTTATTAGTGTAAAGGTTCCTAAATATGAAGATGTGAATTTTGCAAATTCTAATCAGAGTCAAGATACTATACAAAAAACTCAAGAACAAATTGCTGTTGCTGAAAATTTATACAGTATTTTAGGTGGCATGAAAGCTCAAAAGGGATTAAAGGCAACTTTTGGTAAAAGAGATGATCATTTTTCATTGGAAATGGTTTTAAAAGACGGACTTATTAATTTTTATGTAGGAGTTCCAGAAAATAATTTGAATTTTTTCCAAGAACGTATTCATGCTATTTATCCACATGCAGAAATAGAATCTATTGACGATTATAATGTTTTTACTTCAGATGGTGTTACTTTGGGGGAGGTTTTGAAATTTAAAGAAAGTTTTATCTTTCCTTTAAAAACTTATAAGAAATTAGAAGTAGATCCACTTGATTCTATTCTTAATTCGATGTCAAAAATAGGAGACAATGACTCTGTGGCTATTCAAATAGTTGCAAGAAGTGCGAATAAATCATGGCATAAAATATGTAGAAAATTCACTCAGAGCATTTCAAGGGGTAAAAATCTCAAAGAAGCAAAAATTGCTGCAGGACTTGAAAGTCCATGGGCAACATTTTTTTATGGTATTGGACAATTATTAGATACTATGAAAACAAACAAAGAAGAGAAACAAACACAACAACATCAGCCACTTTCTCAAATGGAGACAGATATGATAAAAAATATTGAAGAGAAAAATTCAAAGGCGGGGCTTGATGTAAATATTAGAATTGTTGTAAATTCTCAAAACGAAGTAATAGCTAAAACATATTTAGATAATATAAGAAATTCTTTTTCTCAATATAATCTATATCAATATGGAAATCTTTTGGAGCGCGCAAAACAAAATAAAGATGAGCTTATAAATGATTTTATTTATAGAAGATTTAATGAATCTTATAGAATGATTTTAAATACCGAAGAACTTGCAAGTATTTATCATATGCCTCTTGCAACAACAGAAACTCCAAACGTTGCCTGGCTTGAAGCAAAAAGATCTGGTGCCCCAAGTAATATTCCTCAAGAAGGTCTTTTGTTAGGAAAAAATGTTTATAGAGACAAAGAAACTGTTATAAGAATAAAAGATAGAGATAGATTGCGTCATACATATATCATTGGTAAGTCAGGTACTGGTAAATCATATTTACAAGTAAATATGACCATACAAGATATCAAAAATGGAGAAGGTGTTTGCGTTATTGATCCACATGGAGACTTGATTGAAGATATTTTGAAACATATTCCAAAAGAAAGGGCTGAGGATGTAATATTGTTTGACCCTTCAGATGTTGAGCGACCCATTGCTGTAAATATGCTTGAGTTTGAAACACAAGATCAAAAAACTTTTGTAATAAATGAAATGATAAAGATTTTTGATAAATTATACGATCTTAAAGCAACAGGTGGACCGATATTTGAACAATACATGAGGAATACAATGCTTCTTGCAATGGAAGATGTTGAGTCTGGTTCGACTCTACTTGAAATTCCAAGAATTTTAGCAGATGAAGAATTTCGAAAATACAAACTTTCAAAATGTAAAGATTATTTGGTGTCTGATTTTTGGCAAAAGCAAGCAGAGAAAGCTGGGGGAGAAGCAGCGCTTGCAAATATGGTTCCCTATATCACTAGCAAACTTACACCGTTTATTTCAAATGATACAATAAGACCTATTATATCTCAGCAAAAAAGTTCTTTTAATTTTAGAAGTGTTATAGATGAAAGAAAAATTTTACTTATTAATCTAGCAAAAGGAAAAATAGGTGAATTAAATAGTAGTCTTATTGGAATGGTATTTGTAGGAAAAATACTTATGGCAGCTTTGTCTCGTGCAAATATTGAAGATACAAAACGACATAATTTTTATCTTTACATAGATGAGTTTCAAAACTTTATTACAGACAGTATTGCGGTTATATTGTCTGAGGCAAGAAAATATGGACTTGGCCTTATAATAGCGCACCAGTATATTACCCAACTTGTAAACAAAGGAGATGAAACAATAAAAGACGCTGTTTTTGGTAATGCTGGAACATTCATAACATTTAGAATAGGAACAAAAGATGCTGAAACTGTTGTAAAACAATTCGCACCTGTATTTAATGAATTTGATCTTGTAAATGTTCCCGCTTACAACGCATATGTAAGACTACTAGTAGACAATTATAATCCACCAGCATTTAGTATGAAAGTTGAATCCCGTATAGAGCCAACTCAAGATTATACAAAAGAAATAAAAGAATTGTCACGACTCAAATATGGAAAAGATAGAGAGCTTGTTGAATCTGAAATCAGAGAAAGAATGAAATTGATATAAAATTTATAAATATTAGTTTTCAAAAACAAAAAAATATTGTATAATTATCTTGTATAAACAAAAATAAAACTGTGCACAAAAATAAATATAAAATAATTCAATCCAAAAACATATAAATTCATGTTGAGGTGAGATAAACAAAAACAAAAATGTTTAATAAAATAGATGAATTAAAAGACATTCTCTCTAATATAGAACTTGAACTAAATAAAGCAAAAATAATCTTTAATGAATTGGGAGTGGATATTAATCCACCTTCTCATGATTTTTCTCGTATAGCACAATCAGTTGGATCTGAAAAAATAGATGGCGATAATAAAGTGGTTGAAGGAGTTTTTGATGGAGGACAGATGATAGGTCCTGATGGAAAAAAATATTCTATTCCTGCGAACTATTGTTCTAAGTCAAAACTTGTTGAAGGAGATATATTGAAACTCATTATCAAAAAAGACGGTAGCTTTGTTTATAAACAAATAGGTCCAGTAGAAAGAAAGAGAATAAAAGGAATCTTGATGAAGGACCCAATAACAGGAGAATTCAAAGTAAAAACTCAAGATAGATTTTATAAGATTTTGAAAGCCAGCGTTACTTATTTTCATGGTAATGATAATGACGAAGCAATAGTTTTGGTTCCACAAGATGGAGAGTCTATTTGGGCATCAGTAGAGAATATAATAGTTGGAAGTGGATCTAATTCTTCAAGACTTTTGGATAATACCCCATTTTTACAAGATGATGAGATCAATGATTTGAGTTTATAATATTAATATATTTAGACTAAAATGAAAAAGACCAAGCAATTTGGTTTTTTTTGTTATTTGTTATAAAATATGTATAGTTGATAATAACTAAACACCAATTAAATGTCCAAAACTCTTTATAGAAAATATAGACCTCAAAAATTTGAAGAAATAATAGGTCAAGATCATATTAAAATTACCCTTCAGAATGAAATAGAAAATGGATCTATATCGCATGCCTATTTATTTTTTGGTCCAAGGGGTACTGGAAAAACAACACTTGCAAGGGTTTTTGCAAAGTCTATAAATTGTAAAAATAAAAAGACATCAGAGCCTTGTAATGAGTGTGAGATTTGTACATCTATAAACAATGGAAACTTTTTGGATCTTATAGAAATAGATGCTGCTTCAAATCGTGGTATAAATGAAATTAGAGAATTGCGCGAAATGGCAAAATATTCCCCATCAAGAGGACAATATAAGGTTTTTATCATAGATGAAGCGCACATGCTTACTATAGAGGCTTTTAATGCACTTCTAAAAACCCTTGAAGAGCCACCAAAGCATGCAATTTTTATACTTGCAACGACAGAATTTCATAAACTACCAACTACAATAATTTCTAGATGTCAAAAATTTGAATTTAAAGTAGTGGACCTTGATAAACTTAAAATGCATTTGAAAAATGTTTGTGATAAAGAAAATATCAAAGTAGATGACGATGTAATTAGTCTTATTACAAAGCATTCTGGTGGATATGTCAGAGACGCCCTTTCAATGCTTGGCCAAGTGCTTGCTCTTTCTGAAGATAATAATGTAGATATGGCAACGGCAAGTCTTATTTTTCCAAAATCAAATATAGAAATTATAGTAGAACTTATTGATAATATATTGTTTCAGAAATTTGATTTTGCCATAAGAGGTCTCAATAAAATAGTATCTTCCGGAATTGATTTGGAGTATTTCACAGAAGAGCTTATTAATTATCTAAGAAAAATAGTATTGATTAAGTTGTCTGGCGCTTCTCAAGATTATTTGTGGGACGTTGAAAAAGATATTGAAGAAAAAATTATAGAACAATCTGAACAACTAGATTTAAATATTTGGCAAGGCATTTTAGAAGAATTCTATAGTGCTTTTGAGCATTTAAAAAATGAAAGATTCAAACAACTTCCACTTGAAATAGCAATTGTTTCTCTAAAAAATAAGTTTTTTACTACTAATAATAACGAAGATAGTTTTAAGGGTGGAGGAAATATATTTTCAAATAAGCTTAAACAAGAAAAAGAAAATAATAAAAAAAGTGATGAACAAGCAAATCATATAGAAACTAGTAATCAAACTACTTTAACTTGTTCCATAGATAGTATAGTAAAAATTTGGCCACAACTACTTATAAATCTTAAGGATTACAATCATTCCTTATCTGCCTTTGTAATGGTGGGACATCCGCTTAAAATTGATAAAGATAGAATAACTCTAGGATTTCAATATAAATTCCATTTAGACAGAATTCTGGATGATAAAAACAAAAAAATTATAGAAGAGATTTTATCAGGAATATTGAATGAAAAAATAAATATTGCTGGAGAAATAGATGATAATTATGAAGAAAATCATAGGAAAATGATTAGGGTAGATAAAAAAGAAGATGTTGATGGGGGAATTATGGAAGATTTGATGCAAAACTTTGGGGGTGAGGTAGTTGGGTAATAAAAAAATATTATAAAATAAAAAGAGACATCTTATTCAGGTGTCTCTTTGATTGTTGGGAATTATGGTTTACTTTAGTACATTAGGTTTGTCAACTTTGATATGGCGATCATGTGGTCCATTTGGATTTTTTGGACCATTATCTTTTTTTTTCGGTTTGGGTGGAGGATCGATTTGTATAAGATCTTCCTCATCAAACGATTCTGTTTCACGAATATTTCCATTTTCATCTAATTTGTCAGGTTGAATAACATATCTGTTACCTGAACGTGCACGTTTCATACAGGCAACTATGATACCAGTGAAGCCAGTAATAATGTGTCGAACCTTAACATTAAATTCAAAGGCATTCGGAGTTTCTATTACGGGTGGTATATCATTATCGGGTGGCGCAATAATTTGAAGCCCTGGACCACCCAACATTATACTTTCTGGTAATTTACCATCCTTTGTGACTTTGGGTTGTACTTCATATCGAATACAATCCCACATATGTTCAATTCGGCCGACTACAACCCCCTCAAAGCCAGTCATTTTATGGCGCACTAGGGAATTGAATGGAATGATTTCTTGTTTCATCTGTTCCTCCTGTTATTATTTTGAGAATATTTTATTATATAACTTATTAAGGAAAAGTCAAGTTGTTACAAAGTAAACAAAAAATAGAGTTTTAAACTCTATTTTTTTATGGCCATTAATAAAAAACCCGCAGATATTTTGCGGGTAATTTTTTATTTTAGACTAAAAGTAAAAGATGGTTCATAATTTTCATTATATCCAGGTTTGTCGTATTTAACTGTCCAACCAACTGATCTGTAGACCTCTTCTATGTTTAACCAGCCTTGATTAGATATCTCTTCTTTTTTTAATCCCTTTTTTATCATTAGATCGATAACATCTTTTTGTTTTATGTTAACTGAATGACCACACCATTGTTGAGCAATTAATTCATTGAACGATTCAAATACTTCATCAGGAAATATTTTGACTTTTGTTTCTGGTATTTCACTCGGTCTAATGGGCATTGTTTTGTTAGACATTTTGTATACCTCCTAATATTATTATTGTAATTTGATAATAACATAATGATTTAAATAGTCAATTATCTTATGTTTACTATTTAATCTTTATATAGTATAATGTTGCTATCATTTAAGGATCGTTTGTTTTTATTAAAATTTCTGTATAATATATTTTAATAATTAAAAAATATTCGGGGATCGTCTAATGGTAGGACAACAGGTTCTGGTCCTGTTTATTGGAGTTCGAATCTCTATCCCCGAGCCATAAAAGAAACATTGTGAAAATCAGTGTTTTTTTGTTTATTGAAATGCTAGAATTGGAATATTATTGATGTGCTCAAACCCGATTGTGACACTATTGTGACAATTATTATCCATTTGCTTACTTAATACACTTATTGCATCTGTTGTTGCAAGTGGTCCTAAATGAGAATATCTCATTGTAGTTTTAACATCAGAGTGTCCTAATAATTCTTTAACGATAAGTATTGAAACTCCACTTTGAACTAAATGAGAAGCAAAAGTGTGTCTTAAAGCGTGCCAACCTATTCTTCTTAATCCTGCTAATTTACAAGCATCATGAAGTCCTTCTAGAGCCACACTGGAGGTATAAGGCTTTTCACCAACGTTTGGAAAGACTAAACCAGTTTTTATTGATCTGCTGTTCAATAAATAAAAGAGTTGTGAAGCTAGTGGAACATATCTTATCTTATTACTTTTCGTACTTCCAATTAAGCCCCTAGTAATAGATCTTCTAACAATAATTTTTCTATTGTTGAGATCAATATCGCTCCAATCAAGAATAGCAAGCTCTCCAAATCTCAATCCAGTCATAGAGTCCATTAAAATCATCTCTTTTATCATCCCATTAGACGCGAATAAAAGTGATGACAATTCTTCGTTGCTCAGAAAATCAAATTTCTGTGGAGGAACTTTTAATAGTCTCATTTTAGGTACCTTATTTATACACTCCCATTCTTGGGCTGTCTTAAGACATTTACTTAGAATCGTTAGAAGATTATTTATTGTTTTTGGGTTTAGTTTTTCCGATAGCTTTTTTGCTTTAAATTCTTCTATCTGCAATACGGTTATTTTATCTAAGTGTAATTTTCCAAAAAATGGAATTAAATGTCTATTAAGAGCATATCTCTTACTAGCTTGTTCAGATTCTTTGTTGTTATTTACAACATAGGTTTTGTGCCATTTTAGCGCAAATTCAGAAAATATAGGTGCCTTGGTATATTTCTCTATTTTCTCGATTATATCTTCACCACGGGCTAATTTAGAGCGAATAATACCCTCATAAACCTTGGCTCCGGTAAAACTATTTTCTGGACTAGGCATTCTATGTCTTTGTCTATTAAACATGAAATCTATCCAATATTTATTTCCTCTTTTACGTATACTCATATTCATCTTGAGATTATTTTGACTTGAACATTATTCAAATAAGCCTCAACATCTTCTCGTTTAAATCTTAAGCTTCCACCTATTTTATAAAACTGAATTACTCTTTGATTTATCAGTCTATAAATAGTTGGTTTAGAAATACTTAAAAATTTAGCAAGATCATCTGGCGTTAAAAATGGTTTATTTATAATATTGTTCGCATCGTCAATCATATAAGTTGTTAAAGAACAATATTGATGAGATAAATATATATTTATCTCTAAGCAATATTATCCTATCATTTTTTGTTATTCATTTAAAGATACTTCTTATTTAGCTTCTTTCATTATTCGATAAATTTCTGATTCTGGTAAAAAACGACTAAATATTTTTTCTATTCTTTTATTTGACTCTTCTCTTTTTCTAGCTAATTCTTCTGGATCTTCTTGGATTTGAATTTGTTGAATATAACTATCATTAAACATTCCAATTGATTTTCCGATCCAAATATTAGCATTTAATCTTACGTTTTCATTCTTAGACGATTCGGCTAAATGTTTTAAGTTTTTTAAAACGTAATCTGAATTTAGCTCTAGAACATCGAACCTTCGTTGCAAATATATCTTAACCTTAGTTATTCTTAGCAATTTACTAGCATTAACAGCCGCAACTTCATCGCTCAGTGTTTGTCCATATACTTTTTTATATGCTTTAGTAGCATTGCGATTACAATTTATGTATTCTTCTGCAAAAACTAATTGCTTATCTATTTCTTTTGTTTTTGTTGTGTTCATTATCTTATTATTTGTTAATTGCTTGTTAAAATATTTTTAACAAACTAATTATGGCTTAAAATAGATATTATTTGTTATTTGTGGGATGAACTTATTGTTTTCTACCAATAAGGAAAGATAGCTTCCTTGATTGATTCCGAAGGAATCAAGGTAGCTAGCTTATTAACTTGTTAATATATATATGTATATTAAAAGTTAACAAGCTAGTTTTTGGTTGCTGGAAAATAATAATTTGCTTGTCCCTGTTTACCTACATCTAAAATTTCAGCATCTACTAATTCTTTAAATGCCGACCTTAAATTACTATCTTTAATATCTGTTTGATTTAGTACGTCTCTAATTGTTAATCCAGAGACCTCTTTTAGCATCTCTAAAATCTTTTCTTTGGCCTCGTCGACTTTTTTTGTCTTTTCTTGAGCTTCTCCTAGAAATTCCCATCTTATTTTTTTTTCTGTGTCTATAATTCTAATCACCACCTTTTGCTGTAATTTTTTTGACGACCTTGCTTTTTCTTGTGAAATTGTTATATCTAAAGCATTTTCACCTTCTTCAGTTATAGAATTTTTTGATTCCAGTGCTAAATGAGAAGATGTTTTACTTACAATTTCTGAACTACCCCTCATTGAATTTTGACTTATTTTCTCTCCTTGATATGGCTTACGGTTATGGTGTGTAAAAATCACAGAAATTTTGGTTTGTCTGATTAACTCTAATAATTGACTTGTAATTTTTTTCATTTCTGTTGAACTATTTTCCTCTTTATCATGAATTGTAGTAAGGGTATCTAATATTATTACCCCGTAATTATTTTTTTGTATTTTGAGTACTAAATTATTGAAATCTTCAGGATCGTCAATTTTAAAATTCTGATCTATCATATAGTCTAAACCCGCTATGTTGTCATTCGCTATTTTTTGTAGTCTTAATGCAATTTCATTCTTGTTCATTTCGCCATCCACATAAAGCACTTTTGTTTTCTCTACTTCATATTCCCCAAAGACTTTTTTTCCTTGGATTATTTGATATGCCATAATTAATACTAATAAAGATTTTCCGGCTCCAGACTGTGCAGAAATCGCTGTAATGCTTTCTTTGGGAATCAGTGGATTAATAATGAAATATTCCGGTTGAACTTTATATTTCATTAATTCTTGAGCAGTTGTAATAACAAAATCATTAGACTCATCAATAATCTTTGATTCATCTTGTTGTTCAAATTTTGGAAATTTCATATCTTCTAATCTTGAAGTTTGTATATCATCCCAATTAGGAGCCTCAATCAATTTAATTTCTCCATCCATAGAACCTTTTGTTTCATTATTAGTCTCATTTGTTGGCATATTATTATTTAGTTAATCGTCTTTATCGCAGATTCTTGAATATTTTTTTCTGCTATAGAATAATCTGCATTCAATTGACCATGTTTATTTATTTTATATCCAAAATCTAAAGAAGCTTTTATAAATGACTCTCTTGAAATATATCCGCCAAGAATATTCCCCATACTTTTTTCAACACAATGTTTTAGGTTTTGAGCAGTATATTTTTTATTAATATTTTTTTTTATTTTTACAAACTTTTGAAGCCATTCTTTACATAATTGAACTTCTTTTTCATTTATATATTTAATATCTAAATTTTTTATTTTCATATTATTATTTTAATTTATAAACTTATAATGAGACTCATTCATGGCCCATGATTTTTGGGTAATGTGTAAATTCTAAAATTGTTTTTATGTGGTTTAAGTTTCATAAATCCTTGATTTAATTTCTTTTATTAAACTAAAAAATACTAGTGGTTCAACTAATAACTCTTTTTTCCAGAATCTATTGAGAATTATTTCCAGGTTTTTATCTATTTTGAAATAGAATATAGTCCTTTTAGGATTTTCTTTATCCATTTTTTCTATTTTGTAATTGAAGTAAGACAATACGACTATTGTATTAAAGTCCGTTGTTGAAAATAATTTTTTATTATTCATTATTATGCTCATATAATTTTTTCCTTTCATATTAAAATTATATGCCTATATAGAAAGACAAAAAATTTGTTTAGATTCTAAACAAATCAAAAAAACGCTTAATTTTATTAGCGTTTTTTTATATTTCTTTTATGGGTTTCTTTAGATTCTAAACAGTATACTTATTTTCTAATTTTTTATATTCTTCTTCGTTTTTTAATGTTTCTATGTGGATAACTTTTGTAATAGTATTCGCTCTCTTTTCTAATATAGAGGTTGGAGTAAAAATTTTATCACAATAGAATTTTAATCTTTTATTATAATTAATACTCATTAATGTTTTGATGTTGCAATCTTTCAAAATATCTATATTAACGTCTTTATTTCTTATTTCTGCTAAATTATATAAGCTATCCGCCCAACCCTTTTTATCATTAGCACTCATATTTCTTGGAAATATTGACGCATTCTTTATCTCGCCAATCACAATATATTTATATCCTTTGGAACCATCTTTAAATATATACAATTTCTTGATTTTGTTTTTCTCCTTTTCATCCATAATTTCTCTACATAATTTATTGAATTCGTTGCTTATATTAATTACATATTGATATGGGTATTTAAAATACATTCCTAAATATTTACTAGGCACTAATTCATCTTCTTCTGAATTTGGCCTTACGCTTTGTAAAAATCCTGAATTTTTTAACTCATCCAAAGCTATAGGAAATAATGAATTCACAAAGCCGCTATTTTTCAATTCCTCGTCTTTAATTATTAAGTCTATTTGGTCAAATTTCTCATTTAGTGGGTGGTATTCATAAAATGGGTCTGATTTTAAAGTTTTCAATTTAATCTTTAATAATCCAATTATAAACTTTTTGCCATCTTCAATATTGGTATTCATATATTTTTCATTTTAATCTTAATATATTTCTATAATATCTCTATTGCATAGGCTTGTAAACAATATATTGATTACCTAGGTGTTTTAACATATAATAAAAGAGCCAAACGATAGAAGAAATTTATAGGGATTTTAATAAAATCACAGCTTTTTGTGACATTCTCATTTGTGACAAGGATCGGGCATACCGACCAAAACACAAATGGGAATTCCTATGGATACCTTTTGTCGTTTGGCAGGTCGGGTGTCCGTTTTTGTTTATATAAATAAATTAAATAACTATGGAAATAAGACAAATGATAATTGCATTCACGTGGATAATGTTTTGGGGATACGTTATTGCAAATATTAGTCATGCACAAAAAGAATCCAAGGTGTTTTATTGGCTTCTTTTAATCTCTATAATGATATCATTAACAATTATTAAAATTTAAAAGCCACATAAATATTATAGGGTAAATTAATAATATGAAAAAAATATTACATTTTGATGATGAGTCAGTGTTGGGTAATATGTTTAAGTTAAAATTTGAAAAAGCTGGATTTATTGTTCAGTATTATGAAAAACTTCCAAAAGATGAAGAAGAATTTATTAATTTAGTCCTATCAGAAAATCCAAATATTATTTTGACTGATATTATTCACCAAGGATTAGATGGATTTGAAATGACAGAAATATTAAAAGGTGATGATAGAACAAAAAACATTCCAATTATTGCTTTTACAAACATGAATCAGGAAGAAGACATAAAAAGAGGCATTGATTTAGGAATGAGTGATTATATTGTTAACACAACAAAAATAGAGGAAATTGTCAGTAGAATAAACAACATAATAAATAATAAGATTTCTAAGAAACAAAAAACTATGAAGCAGATTCTAGACAAAACAATGGAGCTTATTGAATCTTCGAAGAGGACTATGGCGGCAAGATTTTGCAGTGGAGATGGGAGAAATGAAACTTTTGGTATTGATTTTGGTCCGATCACTCCAGAAATTGACTCGAATATGGCGGCAGAAGCCTATGGCTCAATAGGCATATATTTTTCTAAGAACAAAACGGATCGCAGTTTATCTGAAGGTCAATTTTGTTTAATATTAATGATGGGCGAAGATATAATGGTTGGATCATTTATTATTGCAAAACTTGGTGGAGAAGAAATGATAAATGAAATGAGAAAAAGAATTATAGACTTAAGAATTAAGAATGTTGGTGATAGGATAGATGGATTAGAAGAAGCTGTTTTACTAAAAGAAACAAACGATTATTTTGACCACTGTTTAAATTTTGGAAATAATTTAGCTAAGTAATTTAAATTATTTAGTCATATTAGAATGTACAATTATCTTAAACCAAAAGAATACTACGAAGATCTATATGATAAATTTACCGTAAAAAGATGCCTTGATCATGAAAGATTCTTTTTAAAACAACAGATAGATCCAAATGATAAGGATGCTAAAGAAAAAGAAAGGGTCTTAAATGCAGCACTTGGGGTGTCTCTATATTTCATAAAAGGATATAGATATAAAGAAAAAGAATCCACTATTCAAGAATGGATGAATAGAGATAAGGAGATTGATAGAAGATTGGAGGAAGCTATACTATATAACGTAAAATGTCCTTTTTGTCACAGTGCTAATATGAGTCTAGAGTCTAAAGACGTGCTTGAAGAGCGTGTTTTATTTTTATATAAATGCGATGATTGCAAGAAAATAAGTTCTTTCAATGAATATGGTGAAAGAAAAACATTTGAATCAAGGTGTCCTAAATGTAACGATATATTAGAGGGTAAAGCGAAAAGAGAAAAAGACAAAATAACATCTTATTATAAATGTCCTAGCTGTAATTATAAAGAAAAACCAGAGGTATATTTATTTAAAAATAAAAAGGAAGAAGATAACAGTTGGAAAAAATACAGAGAAATATGTTGTTTTAGCGAAATTAAGGGTAGAGAATTTATTGACGGAGAAATAAGATTAAAGGGTATGAGAGATCTTGTTGATGAAATAAAGACAATGGATGCTAACAAGGGGCTTTACGAAAGACTAGATAAATTAGAAAAATTAAATATTGCCAAACTAAAAGAACTATTAAATAAGTCTTTAGTAAAAAACAAATATACACAATTAAAATTTTCAGAACCTGAGATTGGTAAAGATGTCATTGTCAGCTTCAAAGTTCAAGACAACGACGCAGTAAGAGAAGAATATGAAAGTAAAGATGAATTAAAAAAGACAATCAACGAAACACTTAAAAATACTAATTGGAGATTAATGAGTGATGGTGTTAATTATAGACTAGGCTTTTTAAGTGGGAGATTAAGAGGATATGAAAATAAGGACGATTTATTAAAGTTAGTGAAGTAAAATTTATGCTATACATTAATTTGTTTATTCTTTATAATCACGGCACCATTTTCTTGGATTAATTTATTTACAGATAAAATTCTTTCTTTAAATTCATTTGGTTGACTTTCAAAACATTCTTGATAATCCTTGCTCCACTTTTCGATTAGTAGCATTGAAGCATTTTTGCCTATTTCATATAAATCTTCTGGGGATATAAATTTCAACTTAAAATTTGTAAGTTTCTCTAATTTTCTGGATTTATTTTTTAGCATAGAATCCGAAATCTGCAATCCACGATCAACTGATAAAAAATGGGTCAAAGAATTTCTTAAATAACGCAATTCTTCTACGGTTATATTATTTGCTCTTTCCTTATTTATTTGTACCCATTTATTATTTTTGTTGAGACAAAAATTGCCATAAAAGGATTTCCAGACTTTTTTATCTAAAGTTAATTTTCTGATTTCCGCTCCATCACTAATTTTATTTTCATAGGCAAATTCTAATCTCATTAATGTCTCTAGGTAAGCAAATAAAAATATCGCCTCTGATCGAACCGAATTAACACCCATTAATTTTTCTGCGGTAGTGGTTGGATTCTCAGAAAGTGTGAATCTAAATTCGATTGAATTTTCTTTAAGTTTTTGAAAAAGTGCTTGTATAAGTTTTAAATTTTCAGCATACTGTAGACCTATTTCCCATAGTTTTTTATTAAATCCTAAAATATCCTCAATCTCTTTTTCTATCTCCTGTAGAAAATTAACTATGGGCATCAAATTGGGAGAAATAACAATTTTCTTTCCATCAAAAACAATATGTGTATTTTGGTATTGCATATTAATATTAAATAATTCTATTCTTTATAAGAATATTACCTATTACCAAACAAATCAATTAATTGTTTAAAACTCGTTGGTTTATATTTATCCCACTCTTCTTGTTTAACATAAAGCATTTTATATGAAATCTTTTTCTGTCTTTCGCTGGCGTCATCACACCATTGTGCTAATCTCTTTATTTTTTCAATATCATCTAAATCTTCCCTTCCTTTTGTTTCTACAATATAAATTGTTTTATTATCTGGTTTCACAAAAAAATCTGGATAATAACTAGAAATTGCTCCGCTAGCATTTTTGTAGTCAATTTTAAAATGAATTTCATAATAGTTTTTTGCAAAAGAAATTACATCATCCGCGGTTTCTAAAAAGTCTGCGAATTCTAATTCAAAATCACTATCGCCAACAATTTTATTAAAAACGCTTTTCTTTGGCAACAAATATTTTTTATCAGTAACTACAAATGGTCTAGCACTGCTTACTTTAAGATAGTTTTTTATTTCTGTATCACCAACATCTTGTACCGTTAAGTTATTTATTTCTTTTTTAAATGTTTCTACAATTGTTTTAACTGCTTCTAGTTCTGACAAATTTCTTAAAATATTTAAATCATTTAAATCAATATTTTCATTAAACAAATGATTAATAATAAATTCTTTCACTTTACCAAATAAAATATCATAACAACCAAAAAGACGAAGTTCCTTCATTATCCTTTGTACGAAGAAACCGACAACACTTTGATAATTAGGTTCAATAAAAGTTTCTAAAATTGTTGTGTGGTGTATTTTATCGTCAATGACTTCTTTAAATACTATCTCTTTTTTTTCTGCTTCTGAAAACTGTTTTATTTTAATTTTCTCATGTTTAAAATTTGACGCATCTAACAAATTAAGATTTTTATATTCTCTTTGTATTCTTGGCGTTAATACTGGTAATTCTATATCCAAATTTTCAATATCTTTTTTTACATTTTCTGTATCAACTTCAATAACAGTTGGTGTAATTGGAGAACCACTACGATCCATTTTTCTTTTTTCCAACTCAACGCCTTCTGCTTTTATAGATTCAACGAACTCCATAAACGCAGGAGTTCCAATAACACTCACATATTCTTCTACGTCTTGACCAAAAAACATTCTTCTAAGACCACGTCCTAAAGTTTGCTCTGGCAATATTTTTGAATCAGATCCATATGGACGCAAACCAACTATTGTAGTTACATTTTTCACATCCCAACCTTCTTTCAACATAAGAACGGATACGATTACTTTATACGGACTTTCTGAACTATCTATGTTATTAGCTTGCTTTCTCAATTCTTCAAGTTCTTCTTTGCTTTTTCCAGAAACACTTTCGGAAATTTCACCGCTTTGATTTGTGTGAATTGTTAAGACACAACCCTTTAATTTAGGGTAATGTTTTTCTAAAAATTCAGCTACATCATCGCAATTTCTAGTATTATCTGCCATTATAAATAAAATTGATTTTTTACCGGTTGGTTTTAATTCTTTATATGTCTTTTCCCATTCTTCAACTCCTAGTCTTATAAAATCTTCGTATTTTTCTGCAAAAAGAGAACTTTGTTTTTCTTGAAGTTTGGCTCTACTTGCTTGATCTGGTAAAACTGGATTTTTTACAACGCCTTGATGTATTGCTTCAACCAATGGATAATCCGAAACTGTTTGAACAAAAATTTCACCCCTATTGTTTTTTGGCGTTGCGGTTACATCAATCTGTAATGCTAATTTTTTATCTTTTTGTAATAATTTATTGTGTATATCTTCAATAGATTTAAACCAAGCCATTTTTGGATCGTGTATATGATGAGCTTCGTCGTTTATAACCATGAGTTCATCGACGTCTCTGACTATTTCCCCCAAGTCTACTTTTGAATCATTTGTTTTTCCAACTACTTTATTGCCAAGAAAATAATCTGATGTATCTTCATCTTCAAAGCTTGATTCATTTATACTACCCTCATACACTCTATGAATATTTGTAAGAAAAATATTTCCAGATTTTGAAATCGTGCCAACTTCATCTTGTAAATGAAGTTTAATTTGAAAATCATCTTGCCAATTTTGTCCGCAATAACCATTATCAGGCAAAATAGGATCTTCATAAAATATTTTTAATCCCTCGAAGTCATTTTTTATTCTATCTAAAACAATGATATTTGGAGTTATTAATAAAAAGTTTTTTGAAAGTTCTGAGTTTTCTTCATATAGTTTATGAAAATAAGACCATGCTAAAATCAAACTCATTACTTTTGTTTTTCCTGCACCTGTAGCCATTTTAACAACAAAACGAAGCCAATCCTCTGTAAACATATTAGGGCTTACTCTACCTAACTTATCGAATTTAATTAAATCATATTTGTTTTCAACTTTTTCTACATCATAAAGCCAAATAATTGTTTCCACTGCTTCTCTTTGTGCAAAATAATACTGAAAGGAAATACTTGTTCCGTCTTTAATAAAAATAGTGTGCGGTTCTTTAAACCACCAATTTAATAAAGCTTTTGAAGTTTCACTTGCCCCACTATAATCATTCTTTCTCCATTCATCTATTCTTTCTCTTAATTCTGGAACGAATGGTGGTAAAAGTTTTTCATATCCTTTTTCACGTAAATCTTCATCTGCAGGAAACCATCTAATAGATGGCTCTAGTATTTGAAACTTATCTTTTGGAAAATCTTTATGTAATGCCATAAAATTATTTTTTCAACCATTGAAATATATCATTAAAATTAGATTTAGTTTTTTTATTGAATTTATCAATACTATTTTTAGAAAACTTAATATCCTCTAAGAATAATCTTGCAAGTAATTCTTTTTTTCTATCTTTTGCAATTTCAGAATTTGCCTTATTATAGGAATGACGCTCTTTTAAAATATACTTATTAAAATCGGTTTTGTAAAATAAGTCTTCTACGCCCTCAAAGCCATCTAATTTTTTGATAGTTCTGCTTAAATCGTCTTCGTTATATGGAAAAAAATATTTTACAATATCCCTATAAACACTTTTGCCCTCCTTACCATCATCAAAGATAACTTTAAATTTTACTCCCCAACCAATTAAAATACTTATTAGTGGGCGTATATTTTTTACACCACAAGCAGGAATAAATAGATAATCTTCTTTTATGTCAAGCAACTTTTTAAACGCCTGGAGATAATATTGATCCGTTATTCCTTCCACTACAATACAAGTTTTACTTGTATCAATGATCTGGCCAAAATAACTGATACCCATTGCTGTGATTATTGGAGATAGAGCATCCTTACTTGCACCCTCTTTTGATGATGCAAATTGAGCAATGTTATTTATTTTAGTCCCACCATCCTTCATTTGAAAAATGAGTCTAATTCTTAATAATTCATCATCATTAACTCCAATAAGTGATGGATTGTGTGTGGTATATAAAATTTGCATCCCTTTTTTAGCAAGCTCCTCTAATACAACCTTTACATTTTTTTGAGCAGTCTCATGTAAGCCCTGCCCCGGCTCATCTATTAAAAGAATATAGTTATTGAAATTTTTATTTTCAACTCCAAGAGCTTTTAATCTAAGCATAAAAGCATTAAACCATTGAAACCCCTTGCTTTTTTGTTCCATAAACAGAGGTATTCCATCTTCTCTATGAATAAGAAACTCTACTCTTGACTCTTCATTGTTTGGAATAAGATTAATATCAAAACGATATTTATCTTCAATGCCGTCAATTCTCTTTTGAGTCCAGTAAGTATTGAGATCTAGTTCTGCCATTTTTTCAATTGAATTTTTAATTGTACTTCTCTCTTGGGGAGTTTTATTCATCACTTCTTTAAAATTCACATCAAAAATTTGTTGAAAATCTTGGACTGCTTGGTTAGATTCTATATTTGCTATATTTATTTCACCCGGCAGTAAATTAGAAAACGAATCGTACATTATAAATTCTGGCAATAAATTTATAACATGAGACACCACAGTATCTAAAAATTCTTCTTTAGCTTTCAAAATTGCTTTTTCATGTTCTTCTCCCTCACTATCTATTCCTTGAGATAAATCAATTTTTGAAATTATCTCTTCCATTTTCAAAACACTTTCATCAGAAATATAAATATCCCCAGACTCTTCATCTGAAGTTCCGCTTCTATAACAAGTGACTACTTTAAGTTCTTTTATAGTTTTATTTATTCTATCATCTTCTGAATTATAATCTTTATTTTCAAAACAAAAGATACACGTAATCTTAGGTTCCGAGTTAATTCTTTTAGAGAGCTTAATAAATTTTTCATCTGGGCCATTTTTAAAATAATTTAAAGCCTCTAGTATTGCACTCTTACCAGCTTCATTTTGTCCAGCAAGAACGGTTATATTATCTTTTTCTGAGAGATGACATACACCAGAGTTGATAATGGATTTTACATGCTCAATTTGAAAGGATTGTAGTCTCATATGTTTATTTCTATTACTTTAGTCGTATCATTACCAAAAATATCAATAACTTTTATTGCTATTTTTGTTTTGCCTTTTGGCATTTCTTTTGGAGCTGAAACAAGTTCTAAATTTCGATCTTTTTTAGTTCTAAAAGATTGCCATTCATTTTCAAAAATATAATTTCCCGTCCATTGTTCTTTTTCTTCTTGAGTTTTTTCATCAATTATTCGAATAATTTCTTTTTTGCTTTCAAAATTAAAATCAATAGACCAATAATCAATCCAATCAGTCCATTTTTTTGTTAAAATTTCTCTTTCGATAATATCTGTATTTTTATCTTTAGATATTTTTATAACTTGACCATTTTCGATAAGAATTTTACTTCCGCCAGCTTTCAATGCTTCTTCTACTTCTCCGGTATTGTCTTGATTATAAAAAACACTAAAATCTGTTAATTCAATTGAGACATCCTTAACATTACCACGACCTTTTATAATTGGCTTAACTTCAATATAGGCTATATCATAAAACTTTACCTGTCCTTTCTCTACGGCTTTTTTATCAAAAACTTCTCTTGGTATTACTTTGAATTGAATATCTAATCCTTGTTTTTTAGTTTCTTCAAAATCTAATCCCATTTCATAATCAAATCCAAGAACATCCGCTTTTGTAATTCCTTTTTCTTTACATTCTTTAATTATCTCATCTAAAAAATTGCTTGTAATAGGTGTATCTATTTGTCCTACAGCTACGAGTCTATCTCTTTTTTTACCAACAAAAAAATTGAACGAGTCTACTAGTTCGGCTTTATAAGCAGATAAGATAAGTCTTATAAATTCTTTTTCTTTATTTTCTTTTTGAATTCTTTTTTCTTCTTCTCTTAAATTTTCATTTATAGTTAAAAATTTTTCTCTTTCATATTTTCCAATATTTAAAATTTCAAATGCTCTGAAATTTTTACCTTGTTTTTTTAATTCTCTTTGAACACCAATCATTCTTTTACGGGTAGTGTGAATAGAAAATTTACCCAAATCTGAACCAATCCATTTCCTACCTAACTTTTCTGCAACCGCCAATGTAGTTCCGGAACCAACAAAAAAATCAGCTATAAGATCTCCTTCGTTAGAGGATGCTTTAATAATTCTTTCCATTAATGCTTGTGGTTTTTGGGTAGGATATCCTATGTGTTCTGGTAGAGCGTGAAACACTTGGACAACATTATTTTCTTTTCTATCCAACCACGTCCAAACATCATCTGCCTTTCTACCCTCATCAGCATAATATCTAGTCGCGTTGTTATTTCCAGACATTCTATATTTTCTACCATCTTTATCAATTAGAGGGTAAATTTTTTCGTCTTTGACCAATAGTCTAATTGCATTATAGATATTTTGATTTTTAGTTTTAGTGTAAACTAAAATATTATCGTGTTTTTTTGCAAAACCCTTTAGTGGTGCTGTCCCGGCTTGATAATGCCAGATTAATTCATTGAGAAAATTATCTTTTCCAAAAATTTCGTCTAATATCAGTCTAATAAAACTATTTACCCTCCAGTCACAGTGAACATAGATTGTTCCATCAGAAGCAAGTAAGTCGTACATTAATTTTAATCTCTCATAAATCATGGCCACAAAACTATCCATGCCCCTTCCCCACGTATCTCTAAATGCAATCTCTTCAATCACTGATGGTTTTTTAGTAAAAGATTCTTCACCAATTTCAATATCCATAGAAAAATCTGCTCCAACATCAAATGGTGGATCAATATAAATAAGTTTTAATCCATCTTCAGCTTCAATTTGTTTTCTGAGTGGACCATTTTTTAATGATGATAAAATTAATTTATTATCTCCCCAAATAAGTTTATTTGTCCATCCTTGAATTTGTCTTCCAGATGTATCAAAAATAGAACTTTGTAAATTCATAGTTTCCTCACTTCTTGGCTCATCAATATTTTCTATTGTTTGAAATGGTAATACGATATTTTCTACCTCATCAGTTTTGCCATTCCATAAAAGCTCAACTTCTCTATTATCATCAAACAGTAAAAATCTATACTTTTCCGGTAGTGGTTTTCCAACTTCTAGATATTTTATAATATCTCGTTTTTCGTTATCTGTTAGTTGCATATTGATTAATGTTTAGATATATTAATATGTTTAATAATCTCACATTTTAAGGCAAAAATCAATTTAAAAAACATCCCTGAAAATTAAGGATGTGTTTTTCTTATATCTCTAGAGATGCCATATGTAACTCAAAAAACTTTTTCAAAAGTCAGGGGTCAATTTAATCGACGGGGGGTGGTCAACTCTATCAATATTGTTAGTGTCACATTGTGACACTATTGTGCCTAAGAGTTGACCCTCCATCTTAAAACTGATAATATTTAATCACAATTGATAAGTTATATTTCTAGCATTTAAGAGGCTTTTATAAACTTTACACAGTATTAATCAATCATTATTAAAATAGCTTACACAGGTTCTGGTCCTGTTAATCTAGGTTCGATTCCTAGTCCCCGAGCCACTATATTTAAAACTAGCTCCGTGCTATAATTGAATTTAGTTTTTAATCTTAAATAATCAATATTATGTACAAAAAGAAAAAGGTAGCAAAAAGAAAGCATAGAAAAAATGCTGGTAAGGAAATTACAAATCTTAGAAATAGATAATTAAAAATATTTTTAAATATAAATGACTGGGGTTGTTTCTGGTCATTTTTTATTTACGTGAATACAAAAAAGTTGTATAATAATATTGTTTTAATAATTAAAATAAAAACAAATGCACAGATTAAACGCATTAGATTTCCTAGCTCTTATACTAGTTATAGTTGGGGCGCTAAATTGGGGAATGGTTGGGCTATTTAATTTAAACGTAGTATCAACTATTTTTGCTGATATGAACTTTGTAAGCAATTTGATATATGTATTGGTTGCTTCAGCTGGGCTATACTTATTGATAATGCTTGGCAAATTCAATAGAAAAAAATAAACATATTCATTCTATTAAAAAAGTCGTCTAGATGTTCATCTGACGACTTTTTATTTTACATCAAGAAAACAGTTATAAGTCAATATTCATTTTATTAGTAATATGATAAAATATATAAATAATTGATACAATAAAATATTAGCAATATGAATAAGCTATTTAAACAATCTATTCTGTATTCTGTGTCAGCGCTTGCTTATATTGTTTTAGTTGCCTTTTTTATGAATAATGCTTCAAGGTTGTTTGGAAATGATGATAAAGGTATCATGGCGCCAATAGCGGTTTTACTATTACTAGTTTTGTCAGTTTCAGTTATGGGGGTGCTCATGTTTGGCAAGGCAGTATTAATGTATTTAGACAACAACAAGAAAGATGCTGTAAAGCTTGTGATTTATAATATAATAAGCTTATTTATAATCACGATAATATATTTTGGAATATTATTTTTGATTAAATAAAATGTTGGATATAGAAATAGTTACAATAGGTAGTGTTAAAGAAAAATGGATTAAGGAAGGAATCCAAGAATATTTGAAGCGTCTTAAGCCTTATGCGAGGATAAGAGTTATTGAATTAAAGGCAGAAGCATTTGGAAACACCCAAAAAGAAAAAGCAAAAAGTATTGAAAGTCAGAAAATAGTAGAATTCTTACAAAAAGAAACTGAAGCACAAATATATTTTCTTGATGAATATGGAAAAAATCCCAATTCAAAGGAATTTGGATCAATGATTGATAAAATACCAAATAAAATAATATTTGTAGTAGCCGGCGCTTTAGGCTATGATAGAGATATATTGGAAAATAAATCCGCGCCATGGCGGGACAAGCAGACTATCTCTCTATCAAATATGACATTAACTCATGAAATGGCAAGACTTGTGTTATTAGAACAGATTTATAGGGGAATTTGTATTGCGAAAGATAAAAAATACCATTATTAATTTGCTATTTAAAATTTGGTAATTTTCAAATGATTTATTATTGATATATTTTCAATTAAAAATTGATAAATAATCAATCAATTATAAATAAAAAATAATAAATAATTAATAAAACGTATGTATTTCTTCATTGGAATTGTCGTATTTATTATTCTTGCTTCAATAAAGCAGATAAATCAATACGAAAGAGGTGTAAAATTTGGTTTGGGTAAATTTATTGGAATTATGGAGCCGGGCTGGAGACTTGTGATTCCTGTATTTCAATCATATCAAAAAATAGATATGAGAATAAAGGCGGTTGATGTTCCAGATCAAGAAGCTATTACAAAAGACAATATCTCAGTAAAAGTAAATGCAGTTATCTATTACAAAGTAAGTCATGCTGAAAAAGCTATTATAGAAGTAGAAAACTTTTATTATGCAGTAAGTCAGCTTGCTCAGACAACAATGAGAAATGTAGTAGGAGAAGTAAATCTTGACGAATTATTATCAGGAAGAGAAGCAATTGCTGAGAAAATTAGATTAATAGTTGATAAAGCATCTGATGTTTGGGGAATTCAAGTGGATTCAGTAGAGCTAAAGGATGTAACCTTACCAGAAGAAATGAAAAGAGTTATAGGAAAACAAGCAGAGGCTGAAAGAGAAAAAAGATCTGTAATTATCAAGGCAGAGGGAGAAGTAATAGCCGCTGAAAATCTTGCAAAAGCAGCAACAACTTTATCATCTTCCGATGGTGCGCTACATCTGCGAACGCTTTCTACAATAAATGATGTAAGTTCTGATCAATCAAATACAATTGTTTTTGCCTTACCACTAGAGGTCCTTCGTGCTTTTGAGAGAATTGGAAAGAAAGAATAATTAACCTTTGATTTAACAAAAATTACGATAGTATTATCATAAATGTTTATAGTTAATAAAACTTAATATTAATCAAAAAAATATGAACATGGAAATGCCAGGTTTTGATACAATTCCTAAGCAGGAAAAATAATTAAATCAAGAGGATGAAAAGCTTTTTTATAGAATTGCCTATAAAAGTCTTCTAACTGGTGTAACAGGAGAAGGAAAGTATCAGGTGGGAGAAGACGCAATATCTTTGGGTGAACTTCAGGACATTGTTAAAAAAAGAAATAAAAAGCATAATGGAAAAATAGAGTATTGGGTTGAATCAATAACGGCAAGCGATCTTGATAAACAATTAGCAAATCAAGCAAAAACTTTAGAAGATAAAATTGATTCTGATAAAATAGTCTGATTTTAAAATAATCATAAAAAACCGTGTTAATTCACGGTTTTTTGTTTGATAAAAAATTTAAAGGAATTTCTCATTATTTATTTGACTTTTCAAGAAATTATAGTAGTATAAAAGGCAATATATTTAAAAGGGAGGAAAGATGCCACCACTATGTCCTTATCCTGGAATGACAGATTATTCCGCTAATTGGTGTCGTAATTGTGAGTTTAGAGAAAAGTGTAAAAAAAAGAGGCAAACAAAGCGAAGATTTCGTAGAAGAAAACGAAATAGAAACAAAGGATAGGAGAGTTTAATGTCTGTTTGTGTATTTTATATCAACTGCATGTATAATAGAAAATGCGAAATTGGTAGATATTATTCACACGATCCTCATAAACAAAGTATTGTTTCAAGGTCTGTTCGTAAAAAAAGTAAGAAAAATCGCAAAAGAAGATTTGAAAAAAGTCGAAGATCTTAAGTATTTATATTCCGTCAGGTTAACTCATCTGACGGTTTTTTTATTGATTTTTGGGCTATTGTCTGATAAGCTATTCATATAATAAATTGTCAATACAACCCCTATATAACAAATAGGTGGTCGTTTGGGGTTATAATAACAAATTACCAATGACAAATTTCAAATCAAGTTTAAATATCAAATGATTAATGACAAATATTTTTTGAAATTTGAAATTTAGGCTTTGAAATTGATTTGATATTGGAAATTTGATATTTGAAATTAAACAGTATGTCATTATTCAAACTACATTCATCATTTAAACCTGCTGGTGATCAACCAGAGGCGATATTAAAACTCAAAAAAGGTCTTGAGAAAGGTTTTGATTTTCAGACACTAATGGGTGTAACAGGAAGTGGTAAGACATTTACGGTAGCAAATATTATATCAGAGCTTGATAAGCCAGTTCTTGTAATTGCACCAAATAAATCATTAGCAGCTCAGCTTTATCGTGAATACAAAAACTTTTTTCCTGAAAATGCGGTGCATTATTTTGTATCATATTATGACTATTATCAGCCAGAAGCATATTTGCCAATCACCGATACTTATATTGATAAAGAAGCGATGATAAATCAGGAAATTGATAAACTTCGTCATGGTGCTACAACGGCACTTTCAACAAGACGCGACGTAATAATAGTTGCATCCGTCTCTTGCATATACAATCTTGGAGTTCCTGAGAATTATCAAGAATCATCAATTCATCTTGAAACAAATCAGGTTATTACACGAGCCGATTTAATATTTCAACTTATCAAAATTCATTTTGAAAGAACAAATGGGGTTTTAACTCGTGGCCAATTTAGAATAAGAGGCAATGTTTTTGAAATAAAACCAATGAATGAAGATATTACCTATAGAATAGAGCTAGAAGATCAAATAATACAAGATATTAATATAGTAGATAATGTATCTCAAAATATTTTGGAAAACTTAAATGAGATACTGATATTTCCTCCCAAACATTTCATATCATCGGCTCCTCAAACAATGGAGGCTATAAAAAATATAAAAAGTGAATTAAAAGAAAGACTAGCTTATTTTAAAAGAAATAAATTATATCTTGAAGCAGAGAGAATTGAAAGACGCACAAAATATGACATTGAAATGATGAAATCAATTGGCTATTGTCATGGGATAGAAAATTACTCTCGTCATTTATCTGGAAAGCTTGCAGGAGAAGCACCCGACTCTCTTTTGGCATATTTTCCCAAAGTTGATGGAAAACCAGATTTTCTTACAATAATAGACGAATCACATATTGCAGTTCCACAAATTGGTGGAATGTATGCAGGTGATAAAAGTAGAAAACAGAATCTTGTTCAATATGGTTGGAGACTTCCATCAGCGCTTGATAATAGACCCCTTAGATTTACTGAATTTAGAGCTCGTGTTGGACAGGTTATTTTCACAACAGCAACGCCAGGAAAGTTTGAAGTAGAGAATTCAAAGGTCGTTATAGAGCAAATTATACGTCCTACAGGGCTTATTGATCCAGAAGTTGAAATAAGACCCGTCTTTGATAAAAAGCGCAATAGAAGCCAAATAAATGACATAATGGATGAGATAGAAAGACTTGCAAAAAAGAATGAAAGAACTATTGTTAATACTCTTACAAAAAAACAAGCAGAGGACTTACATGCATATTTGACAGAAAGAAAGTTTAGATCAAATTATGTTCACTCTGATGTAAAAACATTTGAAAGAAATGAGATATTAAAAAACTTTCGTCTTGGAAAATTTGATGTGTTAATTGGAGTAAATTTACTTCGTGAAGGGCTTGATTTACCAGAAGTAACTCTTGTCGCAATTTTAGACGCAGATCGTGAAGGATTTCTAAGATCAGAGACATCACTAATGCAGACAATGGGTCGTGCAGCTAGAAATGTAAAAGGAAAAATAATTCTTTATGCTGATGAAACAACTGACTCAATGAAAAAGGCAATAAAAGAAGTAGAGCGTCGTAGAAAAAAACAAATTGAATATAATACGAAGTACAATATAACGCCAAAGACTATTAAAAAAGATATTGAAGATTTCTTGGATATTTCAACTGAAGATGATAGAAATGTCAAATTACAAATGTCAAATATCAAATCAATATCAAAGATTAAAAAATCAAAAGTCAAAAGAATTTGAAATTAAATAATTTGATATTTGGATTTGATTTGACATTGGATATTGGAAATTTGTAATTAATACATATATGAACGAACAAATTATAATAAAGGGTGCTCGGATGCATAATCTAAAAAATATAGATTTAGAAATTCCGCACAATAAATTAACAGTAATAACTGGACTCTCTGGTAGCGGGAAGTCATCTCTTGCTTTTGATACAATTTTTGCTGAAGGGCAACGTCAATATGTTGAGTCATTGTCTCCTTATATGAGACAATTTTTGGGTCAGAAAAAACCCGCTGATGTAGATGAAATAATAGGACTTGCTCCATCAATTTCTATTGATCAAAAAGCTTTATCACACAATCCCAGATCTACAGTTGGAACACTTACTGATATTTATGATTACTTGAGAATTCTTTATGCAAGAGTTGGTGAAGTGTTTTGTCCATTATGTGGAACAAAAATAGAAAAATTATCTCTTGAGGAAATGATAGATATAATTATTTCTAAAAAAGTAGGTGATAAAGATTTCGCAGTAATACTTTCTCCAATAGTAATGGATAGAAAAGGAGAATATTATCAAATGCTTTATGATTATCTAAAACTTGGATACGGTGAAGCAAGAATCGACGGTGAGATGAAGTCACTTCGAGAAAAAGTAATTATTTCTCCTACTAAAAAACATAGTATTGATCTAGTTGTAGATAAAGTATTGCTAAGCGATGAAACACGACTTTTTGAAGCTGTAGAAAATTCGCTTGCATATAGTAAAGGACTTGTAATAGTTCAGATAAATGATGAAGAATTTTTGTTATCCTCAAACTGGACTTGTCCAAATGATAATTTCTCATTTCCAGAAGTAGAGCCAAGATTATTTTCATTTAATTCTCCACACGGTGCTTGCACACAATGTTTTGGACTTGGAAAAGTAGGATTTAAAGGAAAAATATGTGATAAGTGTCATGGATTAAGACTAAGAGATGAAGCATTATCTGTGCGAATAAACAAAAAAAATATTGCAGAAGTCTGTAATCTTACAATAGATAAAGCAGTAGACTTTTTCAAATCTTTTCAGAATAAAATGACAAAGCGTCAAACTGAGATTGCAGACCTTGTAGTAAAGCAAATTATAAATAGATATGAATTTTTGCTAAAAGTAGGGCTTCATTATTTGAGCCTTGATAGAGAAGCAGAAACACTATCCGGTGGAGAAGCACAGCGTATAAGATTGTCATCGCAAATTGGATCTCATTTGTCTCGTACTCTTTATGTGCTTGATGAGCCTACAATAGGACTTCATGAAAGAGATACTGACAAATTGATTGAAACCTTAAAAGCGCTACGCGACAAAAACAACACTGTAATAATAGTTGAACACGACGAGAGAACAATACTTGAATCAGACTATTTTGTAGATCTTGGACCTCTTGCAGGAGTTCACGGTGGAGAAGTAGTAGCAATTGGAGATACTCTTGATCTAATAGACTCTAAGAATAAGAAGTTCGACAAATCTTTGACCCTTCAATATTTAAGAGGTACAAGAAAAATAGAATTACCTGCACATAGACGAGATAAAAATAAAGGCTCGCTAAAAATAGTAGGAGCAAAAGCAAATAATCTAAAGGGAATAAATGTTGAAATTCCACTTGGTCGTATGATTGGTATTACTGGAGTTTCAGGAAGTGGTAAGTCATCACTTATCTATGATGTGCTTTATAAAAATATCATTAAGATACAACATAGACCTACAAAACCAAATTTAGAAAATGTGAAAGAAATAAAAGGGCTTGAGTATGTTGATAAGCTAGTAATTATAAATCAATCACCAATAGGACGAACTCCGAGATCAAATCCAGCAACATACACTGGAATATTTTCACCTATCAGAGAATTCTTTGCAGAACTTCCTGAGTCCCGTGAAAGAGCATACACATTATCTCGTTTTTCATTCAATCGCGCAGGTGGAAGATGTGAAGCGTGCTCAGGTGCAGGGTTTAATCTTATAGAAATGCATTTCTTGCCACCAGTACTTGTAGAGTGTGAAGTATGTCATGGAAGAAGATTCAATCGTGAAACACTTCAAGTAAAATACAAAAATCATAGCATTGCTGAGGTGTTAGACCTGACAATTGATGAGGCATACAAACTTTTTGATGGAAATTATTATATTACTGATAAACTAAAAGTTCTAATAGAAGTGGGACTAGGGTATTTGAAATTAGGACAATCTGCGACAACTCTTTCAGGTGGAGAAGCTCAGCGTATAAAACTCGCAAAAGAGCTTACAAATACACTTGGAAAACGCACATTATACTTGTTGGATGAGCCAACAACAGGACTTCATTATCATGATATTGAATTATTGCTTCACGTGCTAAACAAACTTGTAGAACGTGGGAACACAATTCTGATTATTGAGCATAATTTGCATGTTATAAAATCAATGGATTATATAATAGATCTTGGTCCTGATGGTGGAGAAAATGGAGGAAGGGTGATTGCTTATGGAACACCAGAGGAAATAGCAAATAATAGTAAAAGTGTTACGGGAGAATATTTGAAGCCGTACTTAAAGAAATAGTTATTGGCATAAGCACTAAATACGAAATATGAAGCACGAAACAATATTGAAATCAGAAATTTGAAATTATAAACCGTTTGAATTTTATGATTTAAGTATTTGAGATTTGTTTCGAATTTCGATATTATAATTTAGTGCTTCTTTCTAAAGGGGGAATATTTGAAGCCGTATTTAAAGAGGTAAAAACTATATTGCTTTTTAAAACAAAAGTTGTAAAATAAATACAAAGGCCGTAAAAGGCTTTTTTATTTAACTAAAAAATATCCAATGTATGTTAGTTTTCATAGATGATTCTGGAGACCCAGGATTTAAAATAGAAAAAGGCTCCACACCATATTTTGTTATTTCCATGGTTATATTTGACGATAATCTAGAAGCAGAAAAAACGGCTATTGCTATTAAAGAATTAAAAAGAAAAATACATTTTAGTGAAAATACTGAATTTAGATTTTTTAAAACGAGTTCAATTAATAAGAAGAAATTTTTAAATGTTATTAATGATTTTAAATTTCGTGTTAGGTGTTTGGTCGTTGATAAATCTCTTATAAAAAGTCGGGAACTAAAACAAAATAAAAATTCTTTTTATTCATATTTCATTAAAGAGGTTTTGAGAAATAATAATGATACAATCTTAAACGCAAAAATAAAAATTGACGGCAGTGGCGACAGGATATTTAGACAAAATTTTCTTACATATTTAAGAAAAGAATTAAATTTAAGAGATAAAATCATAATGAAGCAATGTAAGATGATTGATTCAAAAAAAGATGTATTAATACAAATGGCTGACATGGTAGCTGGTAGTATAAATAGATTTTATAATAATGATAAAAAAGATAATATTATTTATAAAAATATAATAAAAAAGCACATAGAGGATGAGTGGAAATTCAAGTAATAAAAAAACCTCCTAAAAAGGAGTTTTTCCAACCACGTCTCTATACTAGTTGTCCTAGTCACGCCACCATCCGGTGACAGTTCAAGATACAGGTTTATGTAATTACATTATATCTTACGTAAGATAGCTTGTCAATAACCCTTTAAATAAAGGGTATTTTATATATAAATTATTCGTATAATTAGTACCATTGGTATATTGGCATTGTATGTTCATTCGTATAATTGCTTTTTAGCTTAAAAAATGGGAAAATAGATGTATGATTTTTATCTTTTTTATATGCAATTACTTTTTAATACAGAATTAGCAAATAACTATAACAGTGCGTCTCAGAAAATAAGAATTTTAACAGAGAATTGGGTTGATAATCATATTTTTTGTCCAAATTGTGGAAATTTGAGTATTGATAAATATCCAAATAATCAGCCAGTAGCTGATTTTTATTGTTTTAATTGCAATGAAGATTATGAATTAAAGAGTAAAAAAGATACTATTGGAAACAAAATTGTAGATGGTGCCTATAAGACAATGATTGAAAGATTGAAAAGTAATAATAATCCAAATTTTTTCTTTTTAAATTATGGTTTAACAAATTTTGAAGTAATAAATTTTTTGGTTATTCCAAAACATTTTTTTATTCCAAGTATTATTGAAAAAAGAAAACCACTTTCAAATACAGCGCAACGCGCTGGTTGGGTTGGGTGTAATGTTATTCTTAAAAATATTCCTGAGACTGGAAAGATATTTTTTGTTCGCGATAAACAAATTGAGAAAAAAGAAAATGTTTTATCTAATTGGAAGAAAACATTATTTTTAAGAGAAGAAAATGAAATTCCTACAAAAGGTTGGTTACTAGATATAATGCGATGTCTTGATAAAATAAACAAAAAAGAATTTACACTTGATGATGTATATATCTTTGAAAATGAATTAAGTAAATTACACTCAGATAATAAACATATAAAAGATAAAATTAGACAACAATTACAAATTCTAAGAGATAAAAATTATTTAGATTTTGTATCTCGTGGTTATTATAAAATGAATTAAATGATAAACTTAAAAATTTTAAATAATGTTAGATAATAATTTTCAATACAAATCTGATTATAAATATTATTTAGATAAATTAGCAAATGGAGACGAAATTTTATTTAAAAAGAAATTTTTAAAACTTTTTGATTTTAGAGAGCCGATAGTAAAAAGAAAAGAGTTCAATAAAATAAGAAATAAAGTATTTAAAGAATTGGTTAGTAAGTACGGCAAAAGATGTCAATTAAATTTATCTCCAAATTGTGGAAAAGTTGAATTATTTGATGTTGATCATTTTATTCCACTTTCAACTAATGTCTTAAACAAAGAATTAAGACATTTACAAGCAGAAAAAGGACACAAAGTAAAAAGTCAAAGCTTTGGTTCAAATGATATTTCAAATTTAAGAATTGCTTGTAAAAAATGTAATAGCTTTAAAAAGCATAGAATCTTTTTGTAAGTTTATAACCCACATGAAAATTAAAAAACTACTATACCTAATTCCATTAATACTATTCGGTATTTTTGTATTTATATATGGCGGATATGATGATAGTCCTGGTGCACAAGGATTGGGATTATTATTCGTGATTCTCGGGATTGTAGGGATAGTGAAGAAAAAGAAAAATAAATAAATTATTTTTTATTGTTTCTATCGCAATCCCAATTTCTGGGGTTGTTTTTTATATATTCACGAATATTGTATAAATCCAGTTCTGTATGAATAATGTGTTCGTAATATGATTTTTGCCAACGAAAATATATTGCGTGATTTACCAAATTGATTTTTTTGGATGAAAACGTTTTAAATCCCCGAATCATTTCAAATAATGAATATTTTTTGTATCCCGTAGAGGCGGGTTTGTAACTCGCCTCTGAGATGGGTTGTAAACCCATCTCTACGTGGTTCGTGTGGCGAATACGTTTTATTTGTATTATCCCGTGGAAATGATTCGGCATTATTACATACGAATCCAAAATACAATTTTTATAATGATTTGGTAAATCGCGCCAGCAATGTTTCACAATATACCCATATTTATTCAATGTCATTTTTCCATCTATGATTTCACCAAAACAATTAACCATATTTTTGGTACAAATAGTAACAAAATAAAAACCAGGATCAGAATAATCCCAGTATTTAAGACGAGTAGATTCAATTCTATATTTATTTTTAAACAAAATAAGGTCCTTGTTCATAAATTTGCTTTTCTATTTGTATATTATTATTTCTAATTTATATGTCAATATGGTCAAAAAATAGGATTTATTATAATATTAATCCATGACTAAACTAAAAGACAAAATAAAAAATATACCCCAGAAACCCGGCATATACTTTTTTCTAGACAAGAATAAAACCATTCTTTATGTTGGTCGTGCAATATCACTTAAAAATAGAATTTCTCAATATTTTCAAAAAAACATTGATATAAGAATTGCTGAAATGATTTCTCTTGCCCATGATATTAAATTCATTGAAACAGAAAATTTATTAGAAGCAATAATACTAGAGGCAAAAAATATCAAGAAATATTGGCCAAAGTATAATATCAAAGACAAAGACAATAGATCTTTTATTTACATCGCAATTGATAAAAATAGTGATTATCCAAAAGTTAAATTAATAAGACAGCGAGAACTAGATAAATTTCCTATAAATAAATTTGCAGTCTTTGGTCCTTATCAATCTTTATATTTAATTCAAAATGCACTAAAAATTATTAGACGCATATTTCCATATAGTACTTGCGTACCAAATAATGGCAAACCTTGTTTTGATTATCAAATAGGATTATGCCCAGGAACTTGTATTGGTGAAATTAGTAAAAAGAATTATAAAAAGAATATTTCTAATATTATTTTGTTTTTGTCAGGTGAAAAAACTCGTCTCTTAAAAAAATTAATGAAAGAAGATCCAGAAAAAGCAAAATTTTTAAAACATATTCAAGATGTATCGTTATTAACAAATGAAAATGATATAAATTTAAAAATTAACAGAATTGAAGGTTATGATATTAGTCATTTTGCTGGAAAAGAATCGTATGGCTCAATGGTTGTTTTTGAAAATGGTCAGGCAAATAAAAATGAATATAGATTATTTAAGATAAAAACTGCTCCTGCAAGTGACGATGAAAGAGCACTCGAGGAAGTTATTTCAAGAAGATTGAATCATCACGAGTGGCAAAGCCCCGATTTTATTATGATAGATGGTGGCAAACCACAAGTTGATTATATAAGCAAACTATTTAAGGGTATAAATATAAACATTCCTATCGTTGGAATTTCAAAATATGATAATGATAGATTGGTTTATGGAACAGGTATGAGTAAAAGTATCAAGGAATTATGTGAAAATATTAAATCAACACTACTAAAGACTCGAGAAGAAGCACATAGATTTGCAAATAAAGGAAGAAAAAATAGTTTTGGAAAGAGGAAATAAAAAATGCTCTGGATTGCTCCAGAGCTATTGTTTATCTTATTCTTATAATCATAAATTCCCCATGAAGCATAAATATACCTCTTGCCATTGGAATTTTCTCATCATTGGGCCAATTTACATAAACTCTATCATCTTTTTCTAAAGAATTTGTGTAGACGAAAGAATTTTTTGGCAACTTGATTTGAAGCACTTTTGATAAACAGCATAGTATGTATTTAATAACGGATGCTTCCGGTATTTTTTCATCATTTTCCAACATTGATATTTTATCAAAACAAGATTCTCCAATTACTTCTGGAGTTTTTCTGACTAACATCCAACATGATTCCGATATGTGTGAAATATCCTCAAATCTATAGTCATAGAACATCTCCCTATCAGAATCTTTCAAATAAGGCATGAGTATATGAGTCTCCTTTAAGCTCTCAAGATCCTTAATTTGAGGAATCTTAGTAAGTCTTTCCATGTCGTCTAAATGTGGATCCAAATTAAGGGCTATAATCACATCCGATATTGATATGAAATTTTCGCCCATTATCTTTTTCGCATCTAGCTCATCCGACGTTAATTCATGGCCCTTGGTTTGGGCCATATTAACTATTTTTTGAGCCAATTCTTTTGACTCGACGACCCTTGATGCGAGCTCTTCATCAAATCCCAGTCTAGTTAAGGTTTTCACTACTTTAGCCCAAGTATGGAATGGTATTGGTTTGCCATTCATGGCGGACCTCCTGCTTATTTAATTTTATAGTTACATATTAACAGTTTATTTTAAAAATACAAGATTAAATTACAATGTGAAAACATTAAACCAATACCACTAAAAACTCATAAAGAAGCACATAAATTTGCAAATAGAGGAAGAAAAAATAATTTTAGAAAGAGAAAATAAAATCGCCTCTCAGGTCATCCTGAGTTTATCTCAGGATCTCAATGAGAATGCAATTACAATGAGATCCCGAAACAAGTTCGGGATGACAGGTGAAGAGAGAATTGTAGACGATTTTTGTCTATTTAATCAAAGTCTTTATAAAATAAATCAATCCAATTTGGATTATTTTTTTCAATCACATTTATTTTCCAATCCCTGTGCCAATTCTTTAATTGCTTTTCTCGCTCAATAGCATTTCTTGGGTTATTAAAACCCTCGTAGTAAACTAATTTATCAATATTATATTTTGATGTAAAACCTTTATTTATTTTATCTTTGTGTTCAATTATCCTTCTGTATAAATCGTTTGTAATACCAATATATAAAACACCACATTTTCTGTTTGTCAAAATATAAACAAAATATGTTTTATCGCTTTTCATATTAATATCTTATTATTTTCCAATAGAATGTCAATAATGTTATAATAATGTTATGATTTTAGATCAGATTTTATCATTTTTACTTTTATATAAATATTTTGCGTTATTTCTAATAACTTTTTTTGCATCTCTGACAAATCTTACGCCAGCAAGTCCATCACTTATTGCTTCTGGCTCTTTTGTCGCCGCGGGATACTTAAATTATTGGCAAGTAATTGTATTTGGATTTTTAGGAACAGTATTAGGAGATATTACAGCTTATTTTCTTTCTTATTATTATAGTAAAGAAATATTGATGAAAATTGGATTTAAGAAAATTTTAAACTCCAAAAGTTTTTCAAAGGTAGAAATATTATTTGAAAAAAATTCCGGGAAAACAATATTTCTAAGTCGCTTTTTTCTTACTAGTTTTGGTCCTATTGTAAATTTGATAGCTGGATTATCAAAAATAAGTTTCAAAAAATTTATTGTCTGTGACTTATTAGGGGAGTTAATATATGTGTTTTTACTTACAGGAATAGGATATTTATTTGCAGATAATTGGAAATATGTATCAAGCTTATTTTCTTATGCAAGTAATATTTTAATAATATTATTCATTTTTATAGTAATTATATATTTTCATAGAAAAAAGCTATTTTAAAAATAGCAGATTAGCATATTTGACAAAGTTTTATGAGCATAGTATAAATATCCATTGAATTAAATTCAAGGAGGAAAAAATGCAAAATCATGAATTTATCATGGGAAACTATTACATGTTTATTTTCCCATACGGTGTCCTTAATAGACCAGACGTAATCGTAGAAATGCCCACTCTTATTTATGAAAAAGAATTATTATTTCATTTTTTGTATAACTACAAATCTGAGGGGGAATTTGTTAAAAAAGAAGATATTCTTGCTGTCGGAGATAAAGATAATGGAACCGTAGAAATTAAGGGATGGGGTGGTAAATACACAATTCTAAATCAAGAATTATTTGATAAGTATGTTGTTGATGGAATAATACAATTAAAATAAATTGGCAACGTAGATCATAATTAAGACAATTAGGCAGTTCTAAGAACTGCTTTTTTATTTAGCTATGTTTGGAAAATCCCGGTTATATGCTATAATATCTCTAGCAATCAGTAATCGGCTATTAGCTTTTAGGAGTTAATGGCTGAATACTGAATGCCTATATAATAATTAAGCTATGTGGCTAAGCGACTACATAGCTATGAAGCTAATAATATGGAACAATACTTAATACAAAATCAATGGATTTTCATTTTGCTTATGTTTTGGATATTGCCATGGAAGGGTGTAGCACTATGGCGTAGTGCAAAACTTAATAAAAAGGCATGGTTTATATCACTTTTGATTATAAATACACTTGGAATATTAGAAATATTATATATTTTCGTATTTAGCAAGGCAAAGAAGTCTCAAGACACGAGTCTTAATCAATTATAGAATGCAACGCATTATAATCGCTTCTGGCCCCGTTATAGTAGAAAACAATAAAGCTCTCCTTGTAAAACATAAGGATAGCTTTTTTAAATTCTGTGGTGGTACTGTCAAAAAAACAGAAAACTTTATCAAATCAGCACAAAGAGAGGCAAAAGAAGAGCTCGGTATAAAAATTTCATTATTAGATAACACTCCATTTATAATGTATTCAAAAAAAGAAATAGATGGCATAGATTATGACGTTATACTCGTTCATTACCTAGCAAGTAGAGTCGGCGATATAAAACCAGGAAGTGACATAAAAGAATGGGCATGGATAGACATAGATAAGCTTGAAGAATTTGAACTTGCACCAAATATTATTCCAACCCTCAAACATTTTAACTTTTTAAAATAAAAACTATGACAACAATAAAACCAGAGGAAGCAAAGATTATCGGAGAACAACTTGCTATAGATTGGTTGAAATTTGATTTAGAACAATTTACAAAAGGAATGAATGTAGAATTAGAACATGGAACTCGTGACCCTCACACCAATGTAACTAGTGACGACTACCTAATAACTGGAAAAATTGCTCTAGCACATCTAAATGAATTCCCAGATTATTATGACAGGCTAGAAAAAATGGAAGAAGAGGCAGAAAAGTATTGGAATAATAAAAAATAATTTTTAAAACAAATATATGAAGACATTGATTATATATTACTCAAGAACAGGACTTACAAAAAAGTTAGCAAATAGTATAAAGGAAAAATTAGAGGACTGCGATATAGAAGAGATAAAAACCAAGACAAATCGTCTAGGGGCAATACAATATTTAATTTGTGGAAAAGAAGCAATGCAAGAAAAAATTACAAATATTGAAAATACTAATTATGATCCAGCAAATTATGATTTAATTATCTTAGGAACTCCTATTTGGGCATTTAATATTTCTTCGCCACTGAGAACTTATATAGAAAAAAATAAAAACTCTTTTAAAAATGTTTTTGCATTTTTCACACAAGGATCATCTGGTGCAGATAAGGCCATTATTAGGCTTCAAAAATTGTTAGACAAAAACATATCAACACACCTTGCTTTAACGAGCAAAGAAGTCGCAAAAAGTCAATATCAAAACAAGCTAGATGAATTTTTGAAAAATATAATTTAAAAATACAATCAAAAGAGTATTATTTATTATTTACTCTTTTTTGTTTTTCAAAAAAATGTTAAAATATATTTATGTGGAATAAAAAAAAGAAAAAAAGTTTTAATATTTGGTTTTATATTGTAAACATTTGGACATTTGTATTCATCACTGTTATAATTTTGGATTTTTTAAATCACAATAGTCTAGAAGAATTTATAAACATAGCGGGATTTATTTACATTGGAGTTTTGGCAATATATTCAGGTGATAAAGAATTTGATAGATGGAACAAAATACAAATGGGAAATAGAAGGGGAGAGTTCTATGCAATTTTGTGGACTATACTTATTATATCTATAATTGGTTGGGACTTTGTTCTCGATAGAGGATATGAAATGCCAACAAGTGTTATATCTTCCTATACCGCAGTGCTTACAATTTTAGCTATTACTCAAAAATCTAAAAATCTATATACTCAAAAAAAGAAAAGATAGCTTAAAATCACATTCCTTTTCAAAAGAATATTGAATTATAATCTCACAAAATAGAAGCAATGTGAGATTTTTTAAAACAAAAAGAAATGAATCGAATAACTCATTGACAAAGGATTAAAAATGTGCTAATTTTACATGTTAAATGTATTTTTGTGCTACAATAAAAATATATAATATATAACAATAAAAATACAATGATATTCAACCGTTCAAAAAAAATAAAGATAACAATACTAATTTTAGTAGTTTTTTGTGTTTTATATACCATATGGCTTGCTTTGGTACCAGTAAAAAATATATTAGCACTTAGTAATGAAAGCTATGACTTGGTAAAGACTATAAATACGGACATTGATGAAGGCAACTTTGTTGCTCTCAATAAAGATGTTTATAAAATAAGAGAAAGAGTTGGACTTATAAAGAATAATTTAGAATTTTTTGGATTTGTGAAAATAATGCCTTTTTTTGGAGATAAGTATAAAAAAGCAATGACTTCCATAAATGACGTTGAGGTGATATGTGATAGCGTAAATACTATACTTGAATCTTCAAGAGACATGGGTCAATTAAACAAAGACAATATATTGATTAGTTTTTTAAATAATCCAGAGGAGTTTAAAAAAATTAGTACTAGCTTCAACAATATATCATCAAATATTTATGAATTCAGTGATCTTTTTAACCTTAGCAACAAAGACTTTGTTCAAAATGTAAATTTACTTGCAAAAATTCTCAAAGTAAGTGAGCCTATAAGTCCAAATATTTTAGACATAATAGGACACAATGGACAAAGAAGATATCTATTGTTATTTCAAAACAACACAGAATTACGTGCTAGTGGTGGATTTATAGGAACATATGGAATCATAACCCTAGAAAATGGCAAGGTAAAAAATATTTATATAGATGATATTTATCATTTAGATGTTCAATCTATTGGAAAATTGAAAAATCAGATGCCAGAGCCAATAAAAAAATATTTGAAAACAGAGGAATGGTATATGAGAGATTGCAATTGGCAGATCAACTTTCCTGACGCAGCTCGTGATTGTCTCAGCTTATATGAGCAAGAAGTGAAAAACTTAGATAATAAAAATCCAGATAATGTTGATATTTACAACAACAATCAGGGCAATATTGATGGAATTATAGCGTTAAACCCAGATCTTGTCGGAGAAGCATTGAAAATTATAGGTGATCAAGAAATAAGTGGAATTATGTTTGATGGACAAAATTTTACAGATGATTTACAAAAGGCAGTAGAACTTTATTACAAAGAAAGAGGAGTAAGTCATTGGGATAGAAAAAATATTATAAGAGACTTGGCAAAAAATATATTGGAAGATTTGAAAAAATCAAATACTTATCAATATGGAAAACTTACAGATCTTGTGATAGAAAAATTAGAAAACAAAGATATTATTTTATATAGTAAAAATGAAGAGTTACAAAACAAATTAAGTTCTGCCGGCTGGACTGGAGAAGTAAAGAATTTCAGCGGAGATTATATAATGCTTGTAGATAGCAATCTAGCAAGTTTTAAATCTGATCAATTTATAGATAGAACTGTAAATTATCAGCTTACAAAGAACAAAGAAAACAATTTGATAGCAAAAGTTTCTATTACATACAAACATAATGGAGGCTTTTCATGGAACTCAACGAAATATAGAGACTACGTTAGACTACTTGTGCCAAGTGGATCTGAGTTTATAAAAGTTACTGGATTTACAAATGACGAAAACAGTGATGAAATAATCCTTGACAAATCTGAAATGTATGGTAAGGTATCATATGGTTCGTTTATTAGTATAGATCCAAAAACCTCAAAAACCCTTATTTTTGAGTATAAATTACCTGATTACGTTAAAGAACAGATCAAAAATAAGGAATATAAGCTTTATATTCAGAAGCAATCTGGAGTAAAGAACTTGTATTATATAATAAATGCAAACTTTGATGAGGATTTTAGAAAATTAAAAATAAACACCGATTCGATAATAGATAGTAACGTTTTTTCTGTAATTGCAAAAAAGGCAATATCAAAAGACACTATAATAGAAATGAATTGGTAATAATTTTATGACAAATATAACAAGAACAGAAAACTTAATAGATAAAATAGTAGAAAGTAAATATTTTGTTTTGTTTGTGATTTCTATTTTTCTTGTTGTCTCAATAATACTTACAAGTTTACAAAAAAAAGAATACTCTTCTCAAGCTAGAGTTTTGATAATTCAAGATCAAGAACAAAAAATTGACGCTTATATTGCCTCAAAAGCATCTGAGAGTATTGCAAAAAATCTAAAAAAAGCATTATCAAGTTCTTCTTTTAGAAATAAGGTATTAGAAAATTTTTCAGACGCAAATACAAACTTTTCAAATTCAAGTGAAAAAGCAAGAAGAAAGCAATGGATTAAAACACTAAATGTAAAACTGTTGCCAAATAGTTCTATATTAGAAATAACAGCATACAATGAATCCCCTGTATTTTCTGAAAAATTATTAAATAATGTTTTACTTAGTCTATTAGAAAATCATCAATCTTATCATGGCGGTGGTGCTTCAATTAATTTACAAATTATTGATTATCCACTTACATCAAGATATGCCGTCAAACCAGATTGGGTTTTAAACTTAATATTGAGTATCATTTTGGGATTATTTTTTAGTGCAAGTATAATAAGTTTTTTCCCAAACAAAGCTTATAATTTAAATTACTTACTTTACCCAAAGAAAAAAAGGGCTAAACAAATTCAAGAAACAAAAAAAATCTTTGAAACTTCAAGTCCAAATGAATTTGAAAAAAAAGAGCCACAAAGCACAAATATTTATCAAAACTTATCAGAAGAAATAAAAAGAGATGCGGCTGGTGATATAGATATTGTATATGAAATAAAGAATAAAGTTCTAGATAACGATCACTACCTAAGAAAAAAGGAATAATTTTTCGTCAGATTTGAAGTATATTGAATTTGCCGAAAAAGCAAAAATAAAAAAGTAAATTGAAATATATTATCTAGGAGGATAATAATGAAAAAGATTTTTATAATCTTCGCTTTACTACTTGTTGCATTTTCATTCATGTATGCCTATGATTGGCCTACTATGAATAAACCCCACCCAACTCATGGTCAAAATGTTTTAAGAACGTTTGGGGACAATATCAGGTTTGGACACAATCGCGGAGACTTACCAGACTCTGTAGCAATCAGAATGGTGAGAAAATGGATAGGCAATGACGTCGAGTTTTTCACCGTCCCCTATGGTTATAAGTTCATGGGATGGATGTATTATGGAAAGATTAACGCAAGTACTCCCCGGGTGATAGATGGCCCAATATACATGAAAATTACCGCCGTTTATGATAGTTTGGGAAACATTGTCAGGCAAAATCCAAGAGGAGTTCCTATATATTGCAAGATAGTAAAAGACACCTTGAGATATGAAGAAAGTCCAAATGTAATAAACGAGTGGATTAGAAGAAACAATCTCTCGGGATATGTTAATAACTCAATGATGGATCTGGAATATACATTTATGTATTTCGGACCTGGCTATGCCAATTCTCCGCAATGCTCAAATGTATGTCTAGGCATAAAACTTGTGCCTAGAAGAGAAATCCGAATAATCAGAGAACCTTATCCAGTTCCAGTTCCAGTTTATCGAGACTCTGTAAGAACAATCAGAATTGAAGTTCCATCAGAGTCTTTTTCTCCAGAAATAGAAGTTGATGGCTGGATGAACTCGTCGTTTACCCAGCTTTACAGACCTCTCGCAGACTCTGTTTATACCCCTGGCATGATTTCATACAATATTACCCGAAACTACAACGCTAAACAGTCATTCGACTTACTTGGTGGGGCTAGGGTAAGAATGTCCATTTCGGACAATTACAATTGTTATGGAGAAATCGGCGGTGGCGCAAAAGACGGAGTGGGAGAAATATATGCAAAAATTGGATTAAGACACCTATGGGAAACATCCCTCGGAACTTTTTCAATCGGAGCGGATATCAATCCTCAATGGTGGCAATTTGTCTATTGGACCTATAGAAAATTCAATATCATAAGCCCAACTCAATATTCTATTGAGTCTAGACAACATAAACCCTGGGTTGAAGGAATCAATCTTGGAGCTGAGTTGAAGCTTGCTGGAGAAAACAGCTATGCCCTCGTTCATGGATCTTTCGATCCTAGAGCCTGGAATAATGCGTTTGGCCTAGAGGCTAAAACAGAAGGAAGCTTCTATGGATCTTTATTGGGCAATTATCAATATTTCAGCCCAGATAAGTTCGTAGATGCAGATTCCTTGGTTTTTAAGCCGAAGAGAAATAATTATTTGGCTGAGGCTAAGCTTGGATTTCGTGTTAAAAAATCTGACTCCGGCAACACCTTCGTCTTTATCGATGGTAGAATGGATCATCAAGAGATCCAACAACCTCGAGTCGATGGACATCCGTATTTATACAAGTATATACGGACCGATATAGGCGCTGGCGTACAATTTCCATTTTACTGGGACAACGCTCAAGTCATACTGACCTATGTCGACATCAAAGATGGCGACTGGAAAAATTACGGCTGGTGCTTGCGAATCGTATGGAACATCTTTTAAACCAAAGGAGGAAAAAGATGAAAATATTCATGTTTATGGTTTGCCTAATCTTGGTCACCATGACTCTTATGTCGTGTGCGCCAAAAACTACAGAGGCAATAGTTCAAGAACAGCTGGGACAAATGGAGTTCATACTCAAGAACTCTAGCAATAAAAGCATTCCTACAGCCCCAAATAATGCAGAGACTTACATCTCCGGCACAATTAATGGAGGTACTTCTGCACAGTATGATTCTTTACGGTTTGTTGGTTATTGGGGAAGCCCAATTACTGTCAATATCAATGTCAGCACTGGCAGAAAAAATATCAAGTGCTGGTATAAACAAGATGAGAGGTATGTGCGGTTTTATCCATCAATGACAATGAAAGTGGTAACTCCTGAACATACAACATATATAGATTTACTACATGTTGTTGTAAGAGACACACTCTTATCTGATCAAACCGGATATTCGTCACATATGTATTATGATATGGCAACTGAATTTATATTATCATTCAATCAGTATGGATTAACGGTTAATCCACTTGAGAATTCAGCGCCATTTGTCAATACAAAAATCGAATATTCCGGCATTGCAGACCCGGCTATTCCCTGGCCAGATGGAGTCAATGCCTCTACATACAACGAAATTGGTTCTAGTGTTGTAGCTGGAGAACAACTATACATTATTTCAACCTACAACGATCTTCGTGGAGATCGAAAAATTCCAATGAGCTATAATAGCACAACTGGAAAATGGGAATTTGAATTTCCCTATCTTCCAACTGCTGGCATGAATTTCAGAATTGAGAAGGCAAGTGGTCAGCCCTTATTTATGGGCGTAAGACTTATAACCCCACTCGGTTCTGTATCTTGTTACAACATTCATTACTTCCCAGATTCATCTGGGCAAAACACATGGATGTTATTTGAAGCATCCTTGGTAAATGGAATTCCTCATATTCCATATCCAGGGGTAAATCAATTACTAAACATTCTTCAGTTGATCATAGGAGAATAAAATGAAGAAAATCATAATACTCGTCGCCTTACTTGTCGCAACAATAATGTTAAACGCTCAGATGCCTTCTGCGATGCAGATTACAACTTCCACGGACGGAACGTACAATATCGAGTACACAGTCCCATACGGACCTCGTTTCTCGGTCAATCCAGTCGTGGGTAGACAAAAATCCATTGGCAACGTAGCGCTCGATCAAATTCCAAATATTGAGAGCATTACACCGGTGTTAGTCATTTTTAAAACCAATGATGCAATTCCGGGAACTATAGACATGGAATCAAGAAAGATCACGTTTTCCGGAATCCAAGCGTCTGCCATCACTGGCAACGTTTGGAACATTGCATTTTTTGGAACCGATAATAATTATTGGCTCCACGGGTTGCAATATCCAGGGAAAGACAAAAAACACCGAGGGTTTAAATTCTAAGCCCTCTACAAATAACAATGAACCCCATCCGGTCGAATGACTTGATGGGGCTTTTTTTATTATTAGCGAGTTAGCTACTTAGTCTCGTAGCTTCTTAGATAAATACACAGATCAAACGACTACGAAACTACGAAGCTAAGCATCTAAACCAGCTACGTAGCTAAATAACTAAGTAGCTAACCAACTACGCAACTAAGTAGCTAATATACACCCACATAATCCAAAGAAGTGATGTAGAATCCAGTATATTATCTACAGAAGAAATCATAAATATTATTAAAATCCCAATAAAAGAAATAAGATATTTTTTATCTTTACTGTGCAAAAATTTCTGTAGAATGATTCTTAATGTTTGAATTATTAAGTTTAAATATAAAATTAGACCAATAATCCCAAGTTCTATAACTAAACGAAGATAGTCATTGTGAGCATAGGTGCTTTCATAAACATCCTTAATTTGTTTTTCGCGAAGTGTTTTGTATGAATCAATTCCATAGCCGATAATAGGAGAGTCATAAATATAACTTGTCATTTCTTGCCACATTTTATTTCTCCATTGCCATGAAGATAAAGTAGTTTCAGAGGTCGTAAGACGTCTTACAAATTTTATATCATTAAAATCATAATATTTTAAGGGTGTGTAATTAACAGTTACAACAAACAAAAATAATAATGTACACAAGGCTAATATGTATTTTGGAAATTTTTTTAATTTATAAATAATAAGTAGTGCAAATATAAGAACTGATGCTCCTATCCAAACACTTCTTGTAAGAGTAAATAACATAAGAAATAATGTTGTAATTAAGTAGACAAACAACATTTTTTTGTAGTTTTTATTTTGTTCGTGCTGATATTGAATAAAAAACACAAAGAAGAAAAAAAACAAATTAAATGCATATGCATTTGGATGAGCAAATGTTCCATAGACTCTGCTCATATTTTCTTGACCTATGAATCCACGACTTGATAAAACTTGATAAATTCCAAATGCTATCGGCAAAATAGAAGATATAAAAATTGTTTTTATAAGATATCCCTTTTTTTCTTTGTATACGGAAAAATAAAAATAAGATACAAAATATAAAAAATATACTCCAACTAACCTCGTTAACATCCTAATGGAGTCTGAAAAATTTACAGTATATATCAAGCTACAACTTGCACACAGTATAAAAAGTGTCCAGGGCCAAAATAGAGGAGTCTTTCTTAGTGTTATTTTTTCTTTCAAAATAATATAAATTGCCCATATTATTATCAAGACACCTAGAATAGAAGAAAAATTAAGTTGCGTGATATTCAATATATCAATAAAAATATTTTCAGTATATACGTCAGTAGAGGCTCTTATTACAAGAATAAAAAGCATCCCATAGTATGGTTTTAGTATAAAAAGAGGAATAAGAAGACATATTATAAGAACTCCAAGGCTTGATATAAGATCTATTTTTGTAAATATAATAAAAAACATTGTTGATACAAACAATATTCCTTCAAAAACTATAAAGATAAGATTTTTATTTAACTTCATAACATTTATTCTAATGAAAAAAAAGGGTTTTGTAAATGATTTAGAGGCTCAACCTTCGAGGTTGAACAACCTCGAAGGTTGAATGTATTTATCTATTGACAACTTCCTAATTCTGTTATAATATAACATATTATGAATATACTAATAATAAACAAATTTTATAAGACAAAAGGCGGTGTAGAGCGTCATATTCTTGATTTACAGAGACTTTTAGAACAAAATGGGCATAATGTGCTTATTTTTGCAACTCGTGATAACAGCACAATTTCAAGCCGATTTATCAAATATTTCCCTAAATATAGAGATTTTTCAAAAGATGCTAGTTTATGGTCGAATATCATCTCTTTATTTTCTTTTTTTATAAACTTTGAAGCAGTAAGAAAACTTAAAAAACTTATAAGAGAAAACAAAATTGACATTGCTCATGTTCACAATATTTATCATCACTTGAGCCCTGCAATACTTAAGGTTTTAAAAAACAACAACATACCTATTGTAATGACTCTTCATGATTATAAACTGATTTGTCCAAATTATAGCTTATTTGATTTTCAGACTAATAAGATATGTGAAAAATGTAAAAATGGTAACTATTTCAATTGTTACAGAAACAAATGTATTCAAAACTCCCATGCAAAAAGTTTTGTCGCAACTCTTGAAATGTATTTTCAGCAAAGATTTTTTCCATACTCAAAATTAGTTGATACATTTATTGCTCCAAGTAAATTTATAAAAAACAAATTTTTAGAGTTTAATTTTCCAAATAAAAATATAGAACAAGTTTATAATTTTACCAAATTACAGAATAATACATTTGAAACAAAAGATTATTTCTTGTTTTTTGGAAGACTTTCAAAAGAAAAAGGATTACAACAATTTATTGAAACACTTTCCAATTTAAAAAGAGATTTTAATTTTTATATAGTGGGATCCGGTCCAGAAGAAAAAAGTCTCAAAAATTTAGTAAGAAATCTAAAATTAGAAGATAAAATAAAGTTTTTAGGATTTTTTGGAGACGACAGACAAGGTAAATTAGAAATACTTATAAACGAAGCAAAATTTATAGTAGTTCCAAGTCTATGGTATGAAAATTGTTCTCTATCCATACTTGAATCTATGGCAAAATCAAAGCTAGTTTTCGCATCAAATATTGGTGGAAATTCAGAGCTTATAGAAGATAATAAAGCAGGTATTCTATTCGATATTTATGACAAAAATGATGCTATTGACAAACTTACAAAAATAATGGATAATAAAGAGTTAATTAAAGAAATCTCTAACAACGCAAAAGAAAGGGTAAGACAAGAATTTAATAGTGATATCTATTACTCAAAACTAATCAATATTTACAACGATCTAATAAATAACAACCTGAAAGCTGGTAGCTGAAGGCTGAAAGCTATGCGTATCGCTTATATAGGACAAAAAGGTATCCCAATGAAACAAGGTGGCATAGAAGCTCACGTTGAAAATCTTTCTATTGAAATGGCAAGTCGTGGCAATGATGTATTTGTTTACACAAGACCAAGTTATACAGATAAAAAATTAAAGAAATATAGTGGCATAAACTTAATAAGTATTCCAAGCATCCACACAAAACATTTAGATGCTATAAGTCATACATTTTTTTGCTCTATTCATGTCTGTTTTCAAAAATACGATATCATTCACTATCATGGAGTTGGTCCATCTCTACTTAGTTTTATCCCAAGGATTTTTTCAAAATCAAAAATAATAGGAACTTTTCATTGCCAAGATAGATATCATAAAAAATGGGGTATTATTGCAAAATTTTTCTTGAGCTTAGGAGAGTATGCTGTATGTAAGTTTCCTCATCAAACAATTTCTGTTTCTCCAATCATAAAAGAGTTTTGTAAAAATAAATTCAAAAGAGAAAGTATTTTTATTCCCAATGGCTTCAAAATTCAAACTGATAAAAATATCAATATACTAGAATCACTAAATATAAAACCTAAAAAATATTTTCTTGTTGTGTCTCGTTTTATTGCTCACAAAGGAATTCAATATTTTATCAAGGCTTTCAATAAGCTAAACAACCCGGAATATTCCGCTGTCATAATAGGAGATACTTATTACGACAAGAGATATGACAGATATATCAAAACACTTGCTGAAAAAAACAAAAACATATTTTTAGCAGGACAAAGAGGTGGCAAAGAATTAAATCAGTTATTTACAAATGCATATTGTTTTGTTTTACCATCAGAAGGCGAGGGTCTTTCCATAACACTTCTTGAAGCAATGGCACATGAAATACCAGTTATTGTGAGTGATATTTCTGGTAATAAAATATTTATAGATGAAAATCTTGTTTATTCTTTTGAAAACAAAAACATTGATGATCTTACAAACAAAATGAATTATATGATTTCAAATCAAAAAGAAGCCACAGACAAAGCACGAATAACAAAAGAATACATATATAATAATTTTTCTTGGAATAAAATAGGAAGCTCAATAGAAAATTTATACAAATCTAGCTTAAATCAATCCAATCCCTAACTCCATACCTCTATTTGTGGTATTGAATTTTTATGCGATTTATTGTATCCTATTTAAAGATTAGTAATAATCTTTTTTTAAATTATAAATACAAACAGATGTCAAAAACAAGCAAGGTTAGATTAACATTCTTAGGTATTTTAGTATTGGCTATATTGTCAGGACTTATTGTATATCCAAAAGTACCAAAATTCATGCCTGGAAATGCATTTTTTAATAAATTTACACCAAGACTAGGATTAGACTTGCAAGGTGGTGCTCATCTTGTATATCAAGCTGATTTTTCAAAAGTTGATACAAAAGACAAAAAAGCATCTCTTGACGGCGTTAAAGACGTTGTTGAAAGAAGGGTAAACACTTTTGGTGTAGCTGAACCACTAGTTCAAACGAGTGGGGAAGATAAAATAATAATCGAACTTGCGGGTGTTTTTGATGTAAATGATGCTATAAAAAGAATCGGGGAAACACCTCTTTTAGAATTTAAAGAGCTCACTGGAACAGATAGTGCTACAGTAGATCAAGGAGCTATTGATACACAAAATGCACAAAACAAAAAACTAGCTGAAGAAATTTTAGCTCGTGCAATCAAAGGAGAAGACTTTGCAACTTTAGCAAGAGAGTATAGCGAAGATCCTGGCTCAAAAGAAAAAGATGGAATAGTAGATTTTGTAAAACAAGAAATGTTAGATCCTGCATACGGAGATGTAATTTTTAATAAGCTTTCAAATAGTCAAATATCTACCTCAATTGTAGAAAGTCAATTTGGTTATCACATTATCAAAAAATTAGAAGAACGAGGAACTGGAGCAGATAAAGAAGTCAAATCTCAACATATATTATTTTTAAAGAAAACAGCTCAAGCACAAGAACAATGGACAAATACACAATTATCTGGAAAACAACTAAAATCTTCTGATGTTCAATTTGACAATACAACGGGCATGGCTCAAGTAGGATTAGAATTCAATGATGAAGGAAAACAATTGTTCGCTGATATTACAAAAAGAAATGTAGGAAAACCAGTCGGAATATTTTTAGATGGCGAAGTCATTACAGCACCAAAAGTAAATGAAGAAATTACAGGTGGTCGTGCTGTTATAGAGGGAGGATTTGGTATTCAAGAAGCAAAGCAACTATCTCAAAGATTAAATGCTGGTGCACTTCCAGTTCCAATAAATCTAGTAAGTCAACAAACTGTTGGACCTATGCTTGGAAAAGATTCACTAGACAAAAGTTTACAAGCTGGTGTATGGGGCATAATTTTAATAGCATTGTTCATGTTATTCTATTATAGATTACCTGGGATTCTTTCTATTTTTGCACTTTTAATATATTCTACAACTGTAATAGCAATATTTGAAATATGGCCGGTTACACTAACACTTTCTGGAATTACTGGTTTTATATTTTCTATTGGTGTGGCGGTTGATGCAAACGTTCTAATATTTGAAAGGACCAAAGAAGAACTTCGTAGAGGAAAAGATGTTGTAGATGCAATAGAAGAAGGCTTCAAAAGAGCTTGGACGTCAGTAAGAGATTCAAATTATTCATCAATAATTACTTGTGTCATATTGTATTATTTTGGATCAAGCATGATAAAAGGATTTGCAGTAACTCTTACAATAGGTATTTTGATCTCAATGTTCTCAGCAATTACAGTTACAAGAACATTTTTAAGACTTATTGCATCTTCAAAAATGAATAAACATTTATGGCTATTTGGTGTAAGAAATAAAAAGTCAAGTTCTGAAATTAAATAATTATCTAATAATTTATATATTAAAATTATATGTTGAATATTATAGGAAAAAGCAAGATTTGGATGACAATCTCCGCCATTTTATTCGGATTAAGTATTGTATCGATAATAGTTTTTGGTCTTAATTTAGGAATAGATTTTACAGGTGGATCAATGCTTGAAATTAAATTTCAAAACATAGAAAGACCGCCAGTTGACCAAATGCAAAGCGTTCTTCAAGAATTTAATTATTCAAACATCAATATTCAAGCAGCAGGAGAAAATTCTTATATCATAAGAACCTCTACCATGTCTGAGGATGAACACCAACAAATACTCTCAAAACTTAGAGAAAAATACCAAAGTCAAGACAACAAGGATGCCTCTGTCGTAGAGCAAAAATTTGAATCAGTTGGTCCAGTCATAGGTCAAGAATTCAAAAATAAAACTATTTGGGCAATATTTTTAGCGCTTATTGCTATTATTTTATACATCGCTTTTACCTTTAGACACGTTTCAAAACCAGTAGAATCTTGGAAGTATGGACTTGCAGCTATTATTGCTCTTATTCACGATATTACAATAATAACTGGAATATTTGCTATTTTAGGACATTTTATTAATGTTCAAATAGATGCATATTTTATTACAGCAATTCTTACAATATTGGGTTATTCTGTGAATGATACAATAGTCACCTTTGATAGAATAAGAGAAAATCTTCATAAAAAGCAAAATCTTACTTTTACAGAACTTGTAAATTTTAGTATCAATGAAACGCTTGCAAGATCAATAAATACATCTCTTACTGTATTTATAGTTCTTATAACAATATTTTTCTTTGGTGGAGAAAGTATAAAATTTTTCTCATTGGCACTTCTTATCGGAGTAGTCATTGGAACATATTCTTCAATTTTCATTGCATCACCTCTAATGTTATTTTTCTATAAAAGAAAATATCTAGCAAAAAAATAAATTTATATAACACAGACATAAACTCCCTCTGAATTTATGTTCAGGGGGATTTTTAAAAAATATGAAAAATTTAAACAAAACATTATTCAAAATTTATTTTGAATATATAAAGCGATACAAAATTAGTTTAGCGCTTATTTTGATATTCATACCAATTTCATCTCTAGTTGATGTAGTAGCCCCAATATTTTACAAGGGCTTTTTTGATGAACTCGCAAACACTGGGGATATCAAAGTTTTATATGGATTTCTTCTAAAAATTCTTATAACCTATGGTATTGGTTGGATGGGCTGGAGATTCTCTACGTTTGCAACCTCATATTTTCAAACAAAAGTGATGGCTGATTTATCAAATAAGTGTTTTGAAAGCCTACATAGACATTCTATAAATTTTTTCAATAATAACTTTGTAGGATCATTAGTAAAAAAAGCAAACAAATTCACTTATTCATTTGAAACTATCGCAGATTTAATAACGTGGGAATTTATTCCTCTTATTACAACTCTTGTCTTATCAGAAATCGTTCTTTTTACAAAAAGCAAGCTCTTGGCCTTTGTAATACTTGTATGGCTCATATTATTTACTGCTGTTAATTACTTTTTTAGTGTATATAAACTCAAACATGATATCAAAAGAACAGAAAAAGATTCAGAAGTAACCGCAACACTAGCTGATACAATCACGAATCAAATAAGTGTAAAATTATTCAATGGATTTAAAAAAGAAAACAAAAATTTTCAAACAAAGACTAATGAACTACATCTTCTTAGAATGTTTTCTTGGAATCTTGCAAATTATGCAGAAGCAATACAAGGAGCCCTTGTAATATTTCTTGAAGTTGGATTGTTTTATATCAGCGTAAAATTGTGGAAACAAGGAATACTTACAATTGGTGATTTTGTTCTAATCCAATCTTATATTTTAAATGTCTTTATGAGAATTTGGAGACTTGGTAGGATGATACGAAGATTTTATGAAGCTACGTCTGATGCAAAAGAAATGGTTGAAATTTTTGAAACCCCATATGAAATACAGGACTCCAAAGATGCAATAGATCTAAAAGTTTCAGATGGTCAAATTGAATTCAAGGATGTATATTTTAATTATAATCAAACAAGAAAAATTATTGACAACTTTAATTTATCAATCAAAGCCGGCGAAAAAATTGGAATAATAGGACCTTCAGGAAGTGGAAAATCAACTTTAGTAAATTTGCTTCTTAGAAGTTATGACGTAGAACAAGGAAAAATATTAATAGATGACCAAAAAATCACAAAAGTAACAAAAGAATCCTTATGGAAAAATATTACTTTTGTTCCTCAAGATACAATCTTGTTTCACAGGACATTACTAGAAAATATAAAATATGGCAATCCAGAAGCAACTAATGATGAAATTATACATGCTTCATGTCTTGCTTATTGTCATGATTTTATAGAAGAATTTCAAGATAAATACAATACACTCGTTGGAGAGCGTGGCGTAAAACTCTCTGGAGGAGAAAGACAAAGAATAGCAATTGCTCGTGCAATTTTAAAAAATGCTCCTATTTTAGTATTAGACGAAGCAACCTCATCTCTAGATTCTCACTCGGAAGAGTTAATACAAAAAGCGCTTGACTCTTTAATGAAAGACAAAACAGTTATAGTCATAGCACACAGATTGTCAACTATTATGAAAATGGATAGAATTGTTGTTTTAGAAAATGGTAGAATAATAGAAAGCGGAAATCATCAAGAATTACTAGAGAAAAGAGGATTATATGAAAAACTATGGAGCAAACAAGTAGGTGGATTCATAGCTTAAAGACAATAAAAACCCTTCAACTTAATTTTTTATAACATATTGCTAATAAATTGTGTTGTTTTAATATGCATAACATCAATGATGTTAAAACATATATACCCTCAAATGGCAAGGATATTCATTTGACAAGTTTTTCCTTATATGATATACTCATCATATTATAAATTGCACAATAATTAGACCAAAAATATGGAAAATAAAGACTCAATATTAGACAAAGTAATGGCTGCAAACAAAGAGATAGCCAAACTTAATTTTGATCCTAGACAAATATCTCAGGAGCTTTTAAAACACTTAAATGATAGAGAAAAAGAGGTTGTTTCAAAGCGTTATAGCCTATCAGGAGACAAAAAGTCAACTCTAGAAGGTATTGGTGAAAAATACAATATTACAAGAGAAAGAGTAAGACAAATAGAAAATATTGCCGTTAAGAAAATCAAAGCTGTTGCTGAGAAACTTGAGGCTATAAATGAATTAGATCATCTAATTGGAGATTATCTAAACAAATATCTTGGTCTTTTAGGTGAAGAAACTCTTATTAAAATGGTCCTAGAAGAAAAAAATACAGAGGAAAATTATCATATTACTAAATTTTTGATCAATAAATTACTTGATAATAAATATATTACCCATAAAGAAACTGATGACTTCTTGCCAATGTTTAGATCCAAAGACACTGATTTTAATTCATATTTAGATGCAATTGCAAAAACAATGCAGATTCTTGAAAAGAAAAATCAACCTATCCATAAATCAGATTTATGGAAAATGTATGAAGAAGAAAAAGATATAAACTTTACAAATGATAAAATAAATGAAGAAATACTTTTAAACTATTTGCAACCAAGCAAAAAAATCATGGAAAATCCACTTGGTGAAGTTGGTTTGGTAGATTGGAAAAGCATTACTCCAAAAAGAATGAGTGATAAAATTTATCTAGTAATGAAAAAATTCAACAAACCAATGCATTTTAGAGAAATCACGGAAGAAATCAATAAAATGGGTTTTGATAAAAAGGTGGCTCATCCCGCAACAATACACAATGAACTTATATTAGATGATAAATATATATTAGTAGGTCGTGGAATGTATGCTTTAAAAAAATGGGGCTATGAATCTGGAAAGGTTTCTGAAGTAGTTGAAAAAATATTAAAAGAAAATGGTCCGCTTACAAAACAAGAACTTCTTGAAAAAGTATTATCCAAAAAACTAGTCAAAAAAACAACTGTTAATCTTGCAATAACCAACAATCCAAATATTAAAAAAAATAAAGATGGAAAATATGGTTTTGAAGAAAAAATATAACTTCTTAAAACAAAAATAATATAGTATAATAAATAGTGTTCTCTTAGAACGCTATTTATTTTAATTCAATTATAAAATAAAAATAAAATATCTCTCGACTATGTTCGGGATTAAGACAAAAACATGGAATTTTATATAGACCCAATGAGAGTAATATCTGAAATATTACAATACCAAGATCCATTCTCTTTGCTTTGGTATTTTTTGAAAAATGGAGCTTGGTCTATTTTACTTGTGGGAATGGCTTGGGTAGCTTACATAACATGGCTTGACTGGAAACAAAGAGACTTCTTAACCAATCAAGTCAAATATACATTATTTGCAATAGACGTACCAAAACAAAGCGAACAAACAGTACGTGCCGTTGAAGAAATATTTAATCATCTTCACGGAATTAAATCTGGTCCTATAGCAAAAGAAGAGTTCGTTATGGGAATGAGTCAGCTATGGATAAGCTTAGAAATAATAAGCATAGAAGGATATATTCAATTTCTAATAAGAACCCCTTCCAAGTTTAATGATATTGTAAAATCTGTATTTTATGCTCACTATCCAGACGCTGAAATCACAGAAGTAGAGGACTATATGAGCCTTATTCCAATTAATGCAAATGATATTAATTCCAAATTCAAAGGATTTGGAATGGATTTCTTTTTAGCAAAACCTGGTTATCTACCAATAAAAACATATCCAAATTTTGAAAATTCAATGACTCAGACATATATAGATCCACTTGCTACCATACTTGAATTACTTGGCAAAATTGGACCTGGAGAATTTTTAGGACTTACACTTCTTATAAAACCTGTTGACGCAGATGATGTAATAGCAGATGGCAAAAAAGAAATTGGAAAAATAATGGGAAGAGCAGTTCCTAGTACAAAGGGCTTTATGGATAAGCTTATTGGTGGGGTAGAAAAAGGAATAGATGTGCTAAGTGAAGAAATATATGAACTATGGGGAGACGTTGCAGATAAGACAGAAAAAGATCAATTAAAAGTACTTACACCTAGCGAAAGAGAAAAGCTCAAAGCTATTGATTCTAAGATTGGCAAATTTTTATTCCAAGCTATATTAAGAACACTATATATAGCTCCAAAAGAAAGATTTTCTATAGGACGCGCTCTTTATGGACTTCAAGGTGCTTTTAAACAGTTTGCAGACTGGAATATGTTTAAAAACTCAAAAACAAAAGCCGACTATTTCTTTAAACGTCAGCGAGAAGAAATAAATGTCCAAAGATTTATAAAAAGATTTGTTAAAAGAAATACATTCGATACACCCTCTTTTATTATCAATACTGAGGAGTTGGCATCCATTTATCATTTCCCAGATGTCAATGTTAAAGCACCTCTTATCAAAAGAACTGAGACAAAGACTGTTCAACCACCTACGGGATTGCCTTTTGAAGAAAATGTTGTATCTGAACTCATTAATTATCCAAAAGACGTATCTGAGGAAAATGTTATCGATAAAGAACTAGAGGAAGGAAATGTAATAGATCTAAACTTAGAGAATAAATATTTTGAATCTACCTTTGCAAAAGACAAAAAAGAAAAAGAAGAATATCAAAAGGAATTCATGAAAGAAGAGGCTGAGAGAAAAGAACTTGCTAATGAGACCAAGTCCCTAGAAAACAAAAAAGAGCTTGAAAAAATTCCAGGCAATGCAATTTTTAGTGATCCAAAATTAATAATAAAAGAAAATCCTGATGAGATAATGCAAGAAGAAGATGAGAGACTAAGCCCTCCAACAAACCTACCCTTTGTTGATTAAAAAAGTGGGGCAAGTAAAACAAATAAAAACAAAATGGAACAAATAACAACCTTTGCAAAAACAGATTTTCGTGGTCAATACAAAAAATTTGGAATAAAAACAGATGATCGTCGTCGTCATATTTATGCTATCGGAAAAACTGGTATGGGAAAAACAACTATTATTGAAAATATGGTTATCCAAGATATTATAAATGGAAATGGCGTAGCCCTAGTTGATCCTCATGGTGATATAGTTGAAAAAATACTAAATTTCATTCCACCCCATAGAATAAACGATGTAATATATTTCAATCCAGCAGATTATGAATTTCCAATAGCATTCAATGTATTAGAAAATGTAGATGTTACCAAGCGCCATCTTGTAGCTTCTGGATTACTAGGCGTATTTAAAAAGATTTGGGCAGACTCTTGGGGGCCTAGACTTGAATATGTGTTAAATAATGCTATTATGGCACTTTTAGAATATCCTGGTTCAACTATGCTTGGTATTATGAGATTACTAGTTGACAAAGCCTATAGAGAAAAAGTCGTCAATAAAATTACAGACCCAGTTGTAAAATCATTTTGGGTAGATGAATACGCAAAATATCCACAGAGCTTCCAAGCAGAAGCAATAGCTCCTATCCAAAATAAGGTTGGTAGATTTTTATCAACACCACTTACTAGAAATATTGTGGGGCAAGTTAATTCTTCTATTGACATTAGAGAAATAATAGATACACAAAAAATATTTTTGTTAAATCTTTCAAAGGGAAGAATTGGCGAAGACAATTCAGCGCTTCTTGGAGCCATGATTATTACCAAAATTCAACTTGCTGTTATGAGTAGAGTAGATATCCCAGAAAACGAAAGAAAAGATTTCTATCTTTATGTTGATGAATTTCAAAACTTTGCAACAGAATCATTCGCTAATATTTTATCAGAAGCAAGAAAATATAGACTTAATTTATTCGTAGCCCATCAATACATAGAACAACTAGAAGAAAAAGTAAGAGCTGCAATATTTGGTAATATAGGAACTCTTATTTGTTTTAGAGTTGGCGCAGCAGATGCAGAGTTTCTACAACAAGAGTTTGAGCCTAGTATTACCAATGTAGATCTTGTAAATCTTGCAAAATACAAAATTTATATTAAATTGATGATCGATGGTGTTGCCTCAGATCCTTTTCAAGCAATTACATTATCTCCTTTACCAATGCCTGACAATGGTCCTGAAATGGCAGAAAAAGTAATAAAAGTTTCTAGAGAAAGATATGCAACTAGAAGAGATATAATAGAGTCAAAAATACTCAAGTGGAGTGGTCTTGAAATAAATGAAGAAAGCGAAGAAGCCAATGAAGAATTTTTATTTAAAAAAATCGAGGAAAAAATCAGTGACGAAAGAAATAAAAATCAAGAAAAAAAACAAAATACCGCAAGCAAGTCTGGCATAGAACTGTTTCCTACAAAATGTGATAATTGTGGAAAAGAAGTTACGGTGCCATTTAAACCAGACGGAATAAGGCCAGTATACTGCAATGATTGTTTTACAAAAGTAAAAAAAGACAAAGAAGAAAATAAAAGCAAATCCATTAGTTTAGAAGATGTTTTTTCATCGAATCAAAAAACAGAAGAAAAGGTAGAAGAACAAATTAACATCATAAATCAAAATCAAAGTGCCATTATAATAAATTCTTCTAAACAATAGCTGGGTCTAATCTCCCTGCCTACCGGTCTTCGACTCTGAGAGAGTTAAGCTCTCAGGCTCAGACTCGAATGAGCAGGCAGGCTAGTTTCTCCCGCGAATCGGGATCCCGCAATAATTATAAAATATATGGAGACGAGGCTAATATTCTAATCTTCTAATCCAACTAATCCCATGAACAAAAAAATACAAAAATTAACTAAAGATATAAAAAGCATTAAAATTCAAGGTGCTACAAATGTTTTTTATACTACTCTAAACATATTAAAATTGTTAACCCTTGATTATAAAAACTTAGAGTTAAATAAATTTAAATCTGAATTTGAAAAAGAATCAGACAAAATATCTAGAATAAGATCTACAGAACCTATGTCAAGAAATGCCGTAAAGTATATTTTACATAGATTAGAAAACAAAAAAATCAATTCTACAGAAGATGCGATTTCAAACATTATAGAATCTATTTCTTATCTTGAGTCACAAATACAAAAAATTGAAAACAATATTATAAAATATGGAAAAAGCATATTTAATAAAAATGATAGAATAATGACTCATTGTCACTCATCGCTTGTTGAAAAAATATTGATTTCTCAAAAAAGTAAACATATTCTAGTCTATAATACCGAAACTAGACCTTTAATGCAAGGAAGAATTACCTCAAAAAAACTTGTTGCAAGTGGTATAACAACTACTATGATAGTTGACTCAGCTGCAAGTTTTTTTATATCTCCATATTCAGGAGATTTGAAAATGGACAAAGTAATAGTAGGTTGTGACGCAATATCTATTGATGGATCAGTTGTAAACAAAATTGGCTCATATGGAATAGCACTCGCTTGTAAAGAAAGCAATATTCCAATCTACGTTGCTGGGTCACTACTAAAATACGACTCTCAAGATGATGTAAACATTGAAATAAGACATAATAATGAAATATGGAAAAATCCTAGTTCAAACAAAATAAACATGATAAATATTGCTTTTGATTATATTCCTGAAAAACTTATTGCTGGCATAATATGTGAATTTGGAATAATAAAACCCGAATCAGTAAATAATTTAATCCAAAAGCATTATCCTTGGATTTTAGAAAAAAAAGTAAAATTAATTTCTTAATATTCTAAATACTAAAAAATAAATACTAAAAACTACTCTATGCACAAAAAATCATTTGTAAACCTACATTACAAACCAAACAAAAACGATATTATTGCAACATATCGTATTGAATCTCGCCTTGGACTAGAAAAAGCCGCCGTTGAAATTGCTGCTGAATCGTCAATTGGAACATGGACTCACATAAGCACATTAAAACAAAAAACCTTTGATAAACTTGCGCCTCAAATATTTTTTATAGATAAAAAAAAGAAACTTGTAAAAATTGCCTACCCAATAGAATTATTTGAGCTAGGTAGCATTCCTCAGCTTTTATCAGCACTTGCAGGAAATATATTTTCTATGAAAGTCATTGATAATTTGCGATTAGAAGATTTAAGTCTTTCTACAAAATACATTAATTCATTTGAAGGTCCATATTATGGAATAAATGGCGTAAGAAAATTACTTGGAATATACGATAGACCATTTATTGGCTCTATTATTAAGCCAAAGGTAGGACTTAGCGCAAAAGAACATGCACAACTTGCTTATGATATTTGGACAAATGGCATTGACGTTGTAAAAGATGATGAAAATCTTACTAGTATGTCATTTAACAAATTCAAAGACAGGGTAATGCAGGTAATGAAATTACAAAAAAAAGCGGAGCAAGTTACGGGATGTAAAAAATTACATGTATTTAATATCACTGCCCCAATGGACATAATGCTAGAGAGAGCAAACTTTATAAAAACTCATGGTGGAAAATGTGTGATGGTAGACCTTGTCTCTGTGGGTTTAGATAATGTTCAAGTTCTAAGAAAACAAGGATTGAATCTTATAATACACGGTCATCGTGCAGGGCATTCAATGTTTTCAAGAAATCCTAAACATGGTATGAGTATGCTAGTTATTGCAAAGCTAGCAAGACTTGCAGGAGTTGACCAGCTTCATACAGGAACAGTTGTAGGAAAAATGGATGGAAATGCGCAAGAAGTTATTGAAATAAACTCTGCTATAAAAGAAGATGCAGGAATAAATAAAATTTTAAGAGAAAACTGGGGAAAAATGAAACCAGTACTACCCATTGCCTCTGGTGGACTTTATCCAGAACTTACCAAAAAACTAATTTCTATCCTAGGAAATGACTTAATAATAAACTATGGCGGGGGACTTCATGGTCATCCACATGGATCCAAGTCTGGGGCAAGAGCATGTTATCAAGCAGTACAAATCATAATAGAAAAACTCAAAAATCCTGATAAAAATTACTTCAAAGAGTATTATGAAGCATTAGAGCATTGGAAAAACAAAAAGAAATAAATACTATACAAAATAAAGACCGCCACATTATTTAAATGGGCGGTTTTAAGTTTGCCAATTCACTAAGCTAAAAAAATGATCACTAATATGCCCATTATCATAAAAATAAAGGACACTATAAGTCCATCTCTACTTTCGGTAATGTCTACATCACTTTTGTTCATTTTATCCTCCCTAATAAAATATTCTAAACACTATAATAAATCATTTCGTAAACATTGTCAAAGTATCATTTATACATTAAAATAATACTATAATAATTAATTTTCATATTTACATTTTTTTGAAATTTGTAATTTGAGATTTGGAATTTTTTAAATTATGTCATTTTTTTTAAAAGCAAAAAAACTAGATATCAAAACAGGAACAGAACCGATAGCACTTCTTCAAGAAGAGGAAGCATATCATCTTGGAATTCAACCCAGTGATAAAATAGAAATAGTGTGGCGTGGAAAGAAAGCAGTCGTTTCTGTAAATTTATCAAAAAAAGAAATAGATAAGGGAAATGTGGGTTTATATAGTAATTTTTGGGATAAATTTCCAACTCTTCAAGACAAAGAAATTGTTGAGATTAATTTTTTAGATCGTGCACAATCAGTAAACGCTATTAAAAAGAAAATATTTGGAGACAAACTAACATTTGAAGATTGTAATTCAATAATGAAAGACATTGTTGAAAATAGATTATCAAATACTCAAATAGCTTATTTTGTTGCTGCATCATATATGAGACATTTCACAGATGAAGAATTATACTTTATGACTAAAGCAATGGCAGAAAATGGTGAAAAACTAGAAATAGAGGGCATTGTCGCAGATAAACATAGCTTTGGTGGGGTTGCAGGAAATGAAGCTGCAATGATAGTAGTTCCGATTCTTGCTTCACTTGGTATAAAAATACCAAAAACATCTTCTCGTGCCATTACCTCAGTATCTGGCACCGCAGATACAATGGAAGTATTAGCTCCAGTAGACCTAAACATCAAAAAAATCAAAGAAGTTATCAAAAAAACTGGTGGTTGTATTGTTTGGGGTGGAGGATTAAATATTGCTCCTGCTGATGATAGAATTATCACCACAAACTACCCAATGTCACTAGAAAGTTTTGACAAAGCAGTTATTTCTATTATGGCAAAAAAAATTGCTGCATCTTCAACTCACATAGTAATAGATCTTCCCGTAGGAGAAACTACAAAAATTCCAAAAATGAAAGATGCACTAGAGATAAAAAGAAAATTCGAATATTTAGCAAAAAAATTCAAAGTAAAAATTGATGTAGTTATTGTTCCAATTACTGACCCCATTGGAAAAGGAATGGGGCCAGCACTGGAGGCTCGTGATGTGCTTCGTGTTCTTCAACAAAAAGAAAATAGACCGGGAGATTTAGAAAGTGAAGGAATCAAAATGACTGGTCGTGTATTAGAGCTTTGTAAAAAAGCAAAAAAAGGAGAAGGACAGGGACTTGCATGGAAACAGCTCCAAAGTGGTGAGGCTTGGAAAAAAATGCAAGAAATCATTAAAGCTCAAGGCGGAAAACCAAACATTGATTCAGAAGATATTACAATAGGGGCTATAAAAAACTATATAAATGCTTCAAAAAATGGAAAAATAGTTCTTGTAAATCAAAAAGCAATAAATGATGTATGTCGTACTCTTGGGGCTCCAAATGAAAGACTCGCAGGAATTTATCTAAACAAAGAATTTGGAAACCGTGTCAAAAAAGGTGAGAGACTATTTACTCTTTATGCTCAAAATCAAGAAAGAATGTCTCTAGCACTTAATGCTATAGCAAAAGGACTAGAAGTATTTACAATCAAGTAATTTCAAATTCCAAATTTCCAATATCCAATCAATATAAAAAACTCTAAATTATAAATGCTAAATTTGATTTTTGAAATTTGAAATTTATTTGTCATTTGATATTTGGAATTTGATATTTATTATATTTATTATGTCTTCTAAAAACCAAATTACCGTTGCCGTTGGTCTTAGTGGTGGAGTTGATTCTTCTGTTGCTGCTTTTTTATTACAACAAAATGGATACAACGTAATTGGATATTATATGAAAAACTGGTCTACTGATATCGGTAAGTTTCATTGTCCATGGAAAGAAGATCAAGAATACGCACTTCGAGTCGCTGATCATCTTAATATTCCACTCTATACTCTAAATTTTGAAAAAGAATACAAAGAAAAAGTTGTTGACTATTTATTTAAAAGTTATGAAAAAGGAATTACACCAAACCCAGATATACTTTGCAACAAAGAAATAAAATTCAAAATATTCCTAGAACGCGCTCTAAATCTTGGTGCTGACTTTATTGCAACTGGTCATTACGCAATAAGTCAAATTGATAAAAATAATATTTGTCATTTAATGAAAGGAAAAGATAACAATAAAGATCAATCATATTTTCTCCACGAGATGACTCAATATCAACTTAGCAAAACATTATTTCCAGTAGGTGAATATGCAAAGCCAAAAATTAGAAACATCGCGAAAAAAGCAAAGCTACCGACAGCAGATAAGCCAGATTCGCAAGGAATATGTTTTATTGGTGAAGTAAACATTGGCGAATTATTAAAGACAAAAATTTCTCCTAAAGTAGGAGACATAGTGACAACAGATGGTAAGAAAATTGGAACTCATGAGGGGGTTTATTATTATACTATAGGTCAGAGAAAAGGAATTGGAATTGGTGGAGGAACACCATATTTTGTGATTGAAAAAGATATTAAAAACAATAGACTTATTGTCGATAAAGGTTCTTGGTCACAAAGCTTGTTTAGAAACGACTGTGTTGTCAAAAATATCAATTGGATTATAGGTGAACCAAAAATGCCTTGCAAACTATCAGTAAAACTTCGCTATCGTCAAGATGATCAAGAATGTGAAATCACAAAAATAGATAAAACTTCATATAAGTTAACCTTTACAAAGCCCCAAAGAGCCATAACTCCTGGTCAATTCGCTGTATTTTATAAGAAAAATGAGTGTTTGGGTGGAGGAGTAATAACTTAATTTCTAATATCAAATGTCAAATGTCAAAAGCAGAGGTAATCTGCTTTTTTGGCTCAAAATAGGCATTATTTATAAATCAACCTCGAAGGTCGCCAACCTCGAAGGTTGGATTAATTCAATATTTGACATAATACCAGTATTATGATATCATTATAAATCCTAGTAATTCAATTTGCTACGATAAATACCCCGTTCTTTGACATTAGCATGGAGCACACTAAGCTTCAAAAATAAGTAACAAACCAAAAAACATCCTTAAGGAGGATAATCATGAAAAAACTCGTGTTATTACTTGTCATCATGTTGATGGCTTTCGTTGCCCTAAATGCGCAACAATTAAACGTTGCAATGTCCCCAAATACACCGGAAATGATATCGGTTTGGAATGAAACTGTAAATGTTCCAATCCTGAAATTTAACGTGACAAATCCTTCTTCCACTGGTGGAATAATTGCTATTGATAACCTACGATTTTCTTTTTCCGGAACTTTTAACCCAGGAGCGATTACTAATGCCAGAATTATGTTATGGAATATGCAAATTTCAGAAACGAATAACGATCCAATAAATCAGGATTTTGGTCCTATTAGTGTTGAGATTCAGCCCGGGATAACTCAAGAACTGATCTTAGTTGTTGATTTTGCAGATTTCAATAGCCCATCAACAATAGCGGCTGGGTTTTCAGAAGCAAATTACATATCTGCTGCAATTAATGGACAAACGATACCAGTAATAGGAGATTTTCCATTTTATGGGAGTATTTTTTGTTCAATTCTGCCATCTTTAAGTGTCAGTTTGCTCCAACAAATGAATCAAACATTCTATCCGGGGCAAGATGATGCTGAATTATTCAGATTCGCTATTCAAGCAGCTCAAGAAACTGAAATTCATCAAATTGCTATCACCAACACCAACATACATGTGCCAAATAATGATTCAGTACAAAACATAAGATTATTCATCGACGAAGAACAAATAACCTCTGCTCCTATGTTCAATAACAGTGGGGTGGCTACATTCCTTTTAGATGAAGTACTTGATGCTCAAAGAATTTACCACCTTCGTATCGTTGGTGATATCACTCCGTGGGCTGTAACCGGGGAAATAATTCGTTTACAGATCGATAATTCTGATAACATTCAAGCCATTGGAATAGTCTCGGGTTCAGCATGTTCAATATGGGGTGATTTTCCTATTAGTGGAAACACACATCAAATCATATCTGAAATAAATCCCAATGAGCCTATGCACTATGTCTCTGTTCAACCTTCAAGAAATCCGTCTCAAGTTGAAGATATGTCATGTTATTATATGGCCGATACACTATATGTGTATCCCGGACAAATGATGCAATACTCTTCATCTATGCAATCAGTATGGAACAATCATTTAGAAAATTCTGTGATTGGACTGAATATGAACATAGCATTAGACACTCAATTCAATACCAATGAGTTGGTTGTTGAAAATCCATTTCATCCTACCGACGGAATGCTAGAAAATATTGGAATAACATCATTTGAAGATATCAACCCAATGGTATGTCGTTTTGCATGGGCATCTGATTCAACTACGGGGATTAATTCCTGCGGACTTCCCGCGGCTACTATTTCAAATCACATAGCTATTGGGGGCACAGGAAATATCTGGACATATCTTGGTATTTACAATTTCAATCCAAATATCGGAATAAGGGAAGAAAGTGCATTCCATAATATTCATCTCATTTCTAATAATAGAATACGTGGTGATATTGATGGTCTAAATGGATTTCAGAATAACGATGTTTTACTTGGATTGCAAATATTTACAAATATGCAAGGATGGGAAACTCAATACAATCCAGAAAATGAATTTAACATTTCCGGCAGCTATACAGCCATACCACACCCAACCATATTTAATACATGGGCGGCGAATGCCAACATTTCTGGATTAGGAATTGGTTTACCATACGATGGAACATGGCCAGCTCTGGTACCATTAGTATATTCCAACAATAATGGTTCAATTCCAATTCAAACCGATGGAAATCTTGTCAGTGTATATTGGAAGAACCTTAATGACACATATCAAAGCGAAACAATAATGTTTACGGAGAATTCACGCGCTTTTAGATGGACAACATCTATAGAACCAACTAAAATCTCCATCAGTCGTAACGATTTTATTTTCCAATTACCAGAAGGATCAATATTGATTGATGTAAAAGCTGCTCAGATTGATTACAGCCCAACATCTACAGATGATCCTACTATTCCAGTAACCACCCCCGTCCTAAATAATGCCTATCCCAACCCCTTCAACCCAGAAACCTCAATCAGTTACAGTCTACCAAAATCTAGCACTGTTACTATTGAAGTCTACAACGCAAAGGGTCAACTCATCCGGACTTTGGTCAATGAAACCAGAGCTGCTGGGAATCATAACATTGTCTGGAACGGTACCGATAACAATAATCATCCCGTATCCAGCGGAATTTACTTCTATAAGATGAGATCGGATTCCTACGTCAGCACCAAGAAGATGGTGATGATGAAGTAATCCTGCTCCAATGAGCAATATAGCCTCGCAATACACAACGTGTTGTGAGGTTTTTTTATTATTAGCTAGTTAGTTTCTCAGTTGCATAGCTACGTAACTAACTCACTAACCCCATCAAACTTGACATATACTTAAATAAGTGAAATAATAAATACATTAAAAAAAATCAGGAGGATCACATGAAAAAGACATTAATCGTCTTATCGTTTGTTTTGATCACAACTTTTTTGTGTGGTCAAAACATATCTATTTATCCCAACCCGTTTAATCCAGATACTACAATTTCCTTTTACATACAAGAACATGGATTAGTAAATCTCTCTATCTATAATATGAGGGGTGAACTGGTCAAAAAACTTGTAAACAATGAGGAAAAATCCTCTGGATTACATAAGTTAAAATGGAATGGGCAAGATGAATATGGTAAACCAGTTTCTAGTGGAATGTATTATTTCAGAATTTCTACTGGAAGATACAGCTCTACTAAAAAAATGATATTACTTAAGTAATTCTTAATAAACCCTAACTCAACAGGTCTCAAGCCTCCCCGGCAAACAGACCTGTTTTTTATTTTTGACTTTTAGCCTTATAACATATAAAATATCTATATGAAATCACATGAAATACGTCAAAAATTTATTCATTTTTTCAAAGAAAAGAATCACGTAGAGCTTCCTAGCGCTTCTTTAATTCCTGAAAATGATTCTACAACATTATTTAATACTGCAGGAATGCAACCGCTAATTCCTTTTCTTATGGGTGAAGTTCATCCCGCAGGCAAAGCTATTGTAAACTGCCAAAAATGTGTCCGAACAGGAGATATAGAAGATGTAGGGGACTCAACTCACTGTACATTTTTTGAAATGCTTGGAAACTGGCCACTGGGAAATTATGGCAAAAAAGAAGCAATTCAATACAGCTTTGAATTTTTAACGTCCTCCAAATGGCTGGGTATTGATCCAAATAAATTATACGTAACTGTTTTTGAGGGCGACAATGATATCCCAAAAGATGTTGAGTCTATTAATATTTGGAAAGAATGTTTTAGCTCTGTTGGAATAACAGCGCAAGAAAATGAAAAAATATTCCCACTAGGGAAAGATGACAATTTCTGGGGACCGGTTGGCTCAAGCGGACCATGTGGACCTGACAGTGAGATGTTTATTGACTTGGGACATGAAAAGTGTAACGAAAATTGTAAGCCTGGGTGTAAATGTGGAAAATATATTGAAATCTGGAATGATGTGTTTATGTTTTATTACAAAAACCTAGATGGGTCATATAAGTTATTAGAAAAGCCCCAAATAGATACTGGTTTCGGACTAGAGCGTGCAACAACTATTTTAAACGGATTTACAAATGTATATGATACCGACTTATTTAAATCTGTCATGGAAGAAATCAAAACTCTTGCAAATATAAAAACACCTACCCAAGAACAACTAAAATCTCTTATAATAATATCAGATCATATTAGAAGCGCAGTTTTTATAATGGGCGATGATTTAGGAATTGCTCCATCAAATGTAAATCAGGGCTATGTTGTAAGACGACTTATTAGAAATGCAATTCGACATATCAAATTATTAGATATAAAAAAAGAAAACACTTGCTCATATATCGCAAATCTTTTTATAAATATGATGAGCGAATTTTATGATGAGTTGTTAAAAAACAAAGAGAGGATAATAAGTGCACTAGACAAAGAAGAGCTTCAATTTGCAAAAACACTTGATAATGGACTCAAAGAATTTAATAAACTAGAACAAATTACAGGCGCTGACGCTTTTAAGCTTTACTCAACCTATGGCTTTCCACTTGAAATGACAATAGATCTTATAAAAGAAAAAGGGCTGACTTTTGATATAAACGAATTCAATAGTGAATTTACAAAGCACAAAGAGCTTTCTCGTACAGCTTCTGAAGGAATGTTTAAGGGTGGTTTAGCAGATCACTCTGAGATTGTGACAAAATATCACACAGCAACTCATTTACTCCACCAAGCACTTCGTGAGACCTTAGGAGCTCACATAGAACAACGTGGATCAAATATTACAGCAGAAAGAATGCGTTTTGACTTTTCTCATTCAGAAAAACTAACACCCGACCAATTACGCATGGTTGAAGATTTAGTAAATGAAAAAATCAAAAATAGTCTCACCATAAAATGCGAGCTAAAACCTATTGAGGAGGCCAAAAATAGTGGTGCAATAGGTCTTTTTGGTAATAAATATGGGGATAAGGTAAATGTATATACAATAGGAGATTTTAGTAAGGAAATATGTGGTGGCCCTCACGTAGAAAACACTGGGGAATTAGGACATTTTAAAATAACCAAAGAAGAAGCATGTTCAGCCGGAATTAGAAGAATAAAGGCTATTTTGGAGTAATTCCATTTATCCTTAATTTCTAAACTCTAAACCATAAATTCTAAACCCCATTTCACTCTTGACAAATATTTCAAAACCGCTATAATTTACATAACTAATAAGTATTTATAAATTATTAAGGTTTTGCTTAATTTAAGCACACAATTGGATTTATAATACTAAAAAATAAAATGCAACATTTTATTTTATATTTTTTTGATGAAAAAAAACAAAGAACAAAAAATAAACAAAGATTTTGTAGAAATAAACGGCACAATTCTTGAAGCAATGCCAGCAACTAATTTCAAAGTAGAGCTTGAAAATGGCCATACTATTTTAGCTTATTTGTCCGGTAAAATGAGAATGTTCAAAATCAAATTATTACCAGGCGATAAAGTAAAAGTTGAAATGACACCCTATGACTTGAATAAGGGTAGAATTACATACCGATATTAATTTAAGTAATTAAATTTAAAGTCTGAAGTATAAAGTGAATACTTTATCCTTTGTCCTTCAAACTTCAAAAATCATTATATGAAAGTTAGACCATCAGTAAAACCAATGTGCAGAGACTGTAAAGTGATCAGAAGAAAGGGTCGCTTAACTTGTATTTGCAAGAATCCAAAGCACAAACAAAGACAAGGTTAAAAAATTAAGTAATTAAGTATAAAGTTTGAAATAAGAAGTATTATCAAAACAAATTTCAGCCTTCATCCTTCAAACTTCAAAATTAACATTATGGCTAGAATAGCAGGAACAAACATTCCAGATAACAAAAGAGTAGAGGCATCATTACCTTATATTTTTGGTGTAGGTCTTACAAAATCTCGTGAAATTTTAAAACAAACTAAAATTGACCCAGAAAAAAGAACAAAAGATCTTACTCAAGATGAAATAAATATTTTAAGAACATACATAGAAAAAAATTACAAAGTTGAAGGAGACTTAAGAAGAGAAATTCTATTAAACATAAAAAGATTAAAAGATATCAAAGCATATAGAGGAACAAGACATACAAAGCATCTACCGGTAAGAGGACAAAGAACAAAAACCAATTCTCGTACAGTAAGAGGAAACAAGAGAGTATCTGCTGGATCTGGAAGAAAAGTATCTGCACAAAAAACTTAATTATATAGATAGTCAGAGGATTAATAAGTCAGTAGTTTCTGACCACCTAATCACCTGACCCACTAAAAATATGGTAACAAAAGACAAAAAAACTACAGCATCAAAGAAAAAAAAGAAAGTTCTTGTTAAAAAAGGACGTGCTTATATTAATGCAACCTACAACAACACAATAATTACTCTTACAGATGCAAATGGTAATGTAATAGCTTATTCATCAGCTGGAATTATGGGATTTAAAGGTCCAAAAAAATCTACTCCTTATGCTGCTGAAACAATAGCAAGAGATGCAGTTGCAAAATCAAAGGCATATGGCCTAGAAGAGGTTGATGTTTTCGTAAAAGGTGTTGGTTCTGGAAGAGAAGGTTCTGTAAGATCACTTCACTCTGCAGGATTAAATATTATTTCAATAAAAGACGTTACTCCTATTCCACACAATGGATGTCGTGCTAAAAAGCCAAGAAGAGTATAATCATTAATCTTATTTTTAAATACAATGAGAAAAATTAATTCACAGTGTAAAAAATGTAGAAGAGAAGCCGTAAAACTTTTTCTAAAGGGTGAAAGATGTAAGGGGCCTAAATGTGCTATGGTAAAAAGAAATTATTTACCAGGAGTTCATGGACCAAAAAAATCAATGGCAAAGACATCTACATATGGTAAACAACTTAGAGAAAAACAAAAAGCAAAGAGAATCTACGGAATGCTTGAAAAACAATTTTCAAATTTAGTAAAAAAAGCTCTAAAATTCAAAGGAGATTCAGGAAAAATGGTTCTTTCTTTACTGGAGTTAAGATTCGATAATATCATTTACAAATTACACTTAGCAGATTCAAGAAATCAAGCAAAACAATTAATAAGTCATGGTCATTTTAAAGTTAATGGAAGATCTGTAAATATCTCATCTTGTATATTAAAAGTAGGTGACAAAATAGAAATTAAGGCAAACAAAATAAATGATAAATATTGGGAAAAAGTCAAACAATCAATCGTTGCAAATTCCAAAAATATGTCTAATTGGTTAAGTTTGGATACTAAAACCATCAGCGCTCAAGTCGTTGCATTGCCAGACGTAGAGGACTTAGACCAATCAATCAATACAGCCTTAATTATTGAGTTTTATTCAAGATAACAATTATTTTATTAAAATAACTTGCCCGCATTGCTACATAAAAAATATGTTACAAGCGGAAAAAACAAAATGGAAAACATACCTTTACCAAAAAAAATTGCATTCAAAAAAATAAACGAGAATAAGGCTCAAGTGACAATTGAACCATTATTTCCTGGTTACGGTATTACAATTGCAAATCCATTAAGAAGGGTATTGTTGTCTTCACTTCCTGGTTCAGCTGTAACAAAAATCAAAATCAAGGGAGCAAATCATGAGTTTTCTACACTACCATACGTAAAAGAAGATTTAGTAGAAATGATTTTGAATATCAAAAGACTTAGAGTAAAAACATTCAGCGAAGAACCTGTCAAACTATCTCTTTCTGTAAAAGGTGAAAAGATTGTGCATGCAGGAGATATAGAAAAAAATGCAAACGCAGAAGTAGTAAACAAAGACCTTGTAATAGCCACTCTTACAGATAAAAAAGCAGAATTAGATATAGAATTTACAGTAGAAAAAGGAATGGGTTATGTTTCTGTAGAAGATCGTGGTGATAAAAGCATTATAGAACCAGGGGAAATAAGCATAGATTCTCTTTTTACACCAATGGTTAATGTAAGTTTTGGAATAGAAGAGATTCGTGTTGGAAAAATTACAGATTATGAAAAACTAGCAATGAAAATAGAGACCGATGGAACAATAGACCCAAAAGAAGCTCTTGAAAAATCTCTAAAAATTATACTAGATCACTTTACATTTATAAAAAATGGTGAAGATGAAAAAGAAGAAGTAGAAGAAATACCAACAATAATAGAAGAAGTAAAAACAGAAGAAAAAGAAATAAAAAAAGAAAAGAAAGAAAAAGCTATTCCCGCAGAGAAAAAAGAAAAAAAAGTAAGTAAAAAAGTTAAAAAGTAAATTAGATAGTTAGAAAGTTAGTTAGTTAGAAAATTTCTAACACACTAACCCCCTGACCCACTAAATATATGAGACATCAAAAAAACACAAAGGTTTTGGATAGAAAAAAAGCACCAAGAACAGCTTTAATTAAAAATTTAGCTGGTCAGGCTATTATTTATGAAAAAATAAGAACTGGAAGAACGAAAGCAAAACTTATAAAATCTTATGTAGAAAAATTGATAACAAAATCTGCTAAAAATGACCTTGCTACAATGAGATATCTAAAAACCAAACTAAACCACAAAACGGCTATAAAAAAACTTCTTGAAGTTTATGGACCTCAATTTAAAGAAAAAAGTGGTGGTTATATGAGAATAATCAATGATGACAAAAGAAAAGGTGATGGCGCAGAAATGGTTTATTTAGAAATTATCAAATAGCTATCAGTGATTAGCTATCAGCTATCAGAAATACAATCAACAATTAATAAAATATTCAATCTGCTGAAAGCTGAACGCTAACAGCTAAAAGCTAAATAATATGACAAAAATAACAAGAGAAAAAATTATATTAGACGCAACAGATGTTCCAATGGGAAGATTAGCTAGTAAAATAGCAATGATTCTTATGGGTAAAACAAAAACTGGTTACTTTCCACATATTGATGGTGGGGACTATGTTATTGTAGAGAATATTTCTAAAATAAAACTCACTGGCAAAAAACTAGAAACAAAATATTATCACAGTCACAGTGGTTACACTGGAAATTTAAAGTCAACTCAATTAAAAAGTCTTATGCCAGAAAAAGCAGACTGGGTACTAAAAAAGGCTGTGACGAACATGTTACCAAAAAACAAACTGCAAGCAGAAATGTTAAAAAGATTAACGATAAATAAATAAATATGGAAAAAAAATTAGAAACTTACATATACGCTGTTGGTAAAAGAAAAACTGCCGTTGCTACTGTTAGAATGTATGCTGGTGGAAAAGATGGAATCACAGTAAATGATGAAACGTTGACTAAATATTTCAAAGATGAAGCAAAAAAAATTGATGTAGCCATGGAAGCATTAAATCTATTAAACCTCGTAAAAGACTACACAATAACCATAGTTACAAGGGGGGGTGGCAAAGCTTCTCAAGCAGAAGCAATAAGACTTGGAATATCCAGAGGCCTCATTAAAATAAATGAGGAGTACAAAAAAACTCTAAGAAGCAAAGGATTTCTTACAAGAGACCCTCGATCAAAAGAAAGAAAGAAACCAGGTCTCAAAAAAGCAAGAAGAGCCCCACAGTGGAGCAAACGTTAGTGAGTGACACCCTGAACAAGCTGAATGGGTGGAACAAACATTAAACTTCAATTATCACATACTTAATAAGTCCCAAATTCCAGAAAAAATCACCTTGATTGTTGGAATTTGGGATTTATTTATTTATAAAAATGATTCATGATATAATTTATATATAAAAAATAACTACACACATGGAAGAAGAAATACAGACAAACATAGAAAACCGTATTATAAAAAATACCAGCTACTTTACTCTCGCACTAATAATGCAAAAAATAGTTTCTTTTGTATATTTTTCATATCTAGCAACTCAACTAGGATCAGAGAGTACTGGAAAATACTTTTTTGCACTTTCTTTTACAGCTATGTTTTCTGTTTTTATAGATCTTGGCCTCGGTAATTTAATAGTAAGAGAATCTGCCAAAGAAGAAAATTCACAAAAGCTACTCAGCAATGCGATATCAATAAAACTAATTACATCTGTATTTGTATTTTTAGTGATTTATATTTTTAGTAATCTTTTAAATTATCCAGAGGCAACAAAGATATTAATATATTTATCTAGCATAGCAATAATATTAGATAATTTTACTTTAATATTTTTTTCTACAATCAGAGGAAAACACAACCTAAAACATGAGAGTATTGCCTCTATATTATTTCAAATAATAGTAATGGTTGTGGGTTATATTACTCTACAAAAAACTCATGATCCATATTATCTTGTGCTAGTGTTAATACTAGCAAGCTCATTCAATGTATTATTTTCTCTAATTATAGTAAATTTTGTTTATAAATTATCTATTATTCCTAAAATAGATACTAAATTTATCAAAAAACTACTCATAATGGCCTGGCCATTTGCAGTAATGGCAATATTTACCAAAATATTTGGAAGCGCAGACTCTGTGCTTTTATCCAAATTATCAGATGAAAAAGCTCTTGGATATTACAGCATTCCATACAAAATAACATTTGCTTTCCAATTTATTCCAATGGCATTTTCAGCATCTCTTTATCCAGCATTTACTCATCTATTCAACTATCAAAAAGAAAAGCTCAAAAACATACTTGAAAAAAGCATATCTTATCTAATATTGATTTCTCTTCCGATTACAATTGGCATTATTGTTATAGCGCGTGAAGTTACTTTAAAAATCTATGGCATTGACTTTTTACCATCCACGACAACCCTACAAATTCTTATAATCAATTTGCCATTTATTTTCTTAAGTTTCCCAACGGGAGCTCTTCTAAACTCTGCAAACATGCAAAAAAAACATACAAAAAATATTGCAATTGCAATGATTTTTAGTATTATTTTAAATATAATACTTATTCCTATATACAGTCAAAATGGAGCCGCACTTGCCTCCGTAATATCATCCATAATTTATGTATCTTTGAACTTTATAACTTGTCGCAAAATAATAAGAATATCCTACAAAAACCTCGCACTAACCACTTTAAAGGCCCTAATCTCTTGCCTAATCATGGTTTTTGTGATGATATTGTTAAATAATCACATTAATTGGCTCTTAAAAATAGCTTCTGGTGGAGCTATGTATGTATTTTGTTCTATATTACTTAAAACAATTACAAAAGAGGATTTTATACTTCTAAAAAGAGGCTTTAAACAATAGCTTCTTTTTTTTTGCTTTATGTTCAAATATGTCATATAATTAGATATATGAAACCTGTTTTTAATTTAAAAATTGGGATTTTTTTAGCATTAACACTGCTAACAATTTTTTATTTACAAAAAAAAGACGGTAATAATCAAATAGTTATAAAATACAAAAACTCTGATAAAATTGAATTACTAAATATTTCAAAAAATAAAGGTTTTGAAAATCTAAAACAATCCCTAACACACAATAATAACGTAGAAACTTTTTCCAAAAATAACAAATACTACATAACAGCTATTCCAAACGACCCTAATTTTTCTTCTCAAAACTATCTAAAACAAATAAATGCTGATCTTGCCTGGACATTTGCTCATGATGCAAGAGATGTTATTGTGGCAGTTATTGATACTGGCATAGATTTAAACCACCCTGAATTAAAAGAAAGCATATGGAAAAATGAAAAAGAAATACCAGATGACAATATCGACAATGATGGAAATGGATATGTTGATGATATCTATGGATGGGATTTTGTAAATAACACAAATGATGTTGGCATTAAAATAAGTCGTGGATATAAGACATTTGCAGTAAATCATGGAACTGTTGTGGCTGGAATTATAGGTGCAATTGGAAACAACAATGAAGGAATTAGTGGGGTTACCTGGAATGTAAAATTAATGTCTATAAGAGCTATAAATAGCCAAGGAGAAGGAAATACTTATGATATATCAAGGGCAATATACTATGCTATAAAAAACAAAGCTGATGTTATAAATCTTAGTTTTATTGGGGACGAAAATGACCCTATACTTCAAGAAGCAATAAGAAAAGCAAGCGATGCTAATATATCCATTGTTGCTTCTGCTGGTAATGAACTAAATCCTGGAATAAATTTAGACAACTCTCCAAAGTATCCAGTTTGTTATGATCTTAACAAAAATACTGTCTTTGGAGTTGGATCTGTAAACAATAAAAATATATTATCTGTTTTTTCAAATTATGGAACAAATTGTATTGATATATTAGCTCCTGGAGAAAATTTTATCAGCACTCAAGCATACTACCCAAGTCTTTATGATTTTCAAACAAAATATGGCACAAATCTCTCTGGTACATCTCTTTCGGCTCCACTTGTATCTGGCACCATAGCACTAATAAAATCAATAGACGAAAACCTTACAAATCAAGAAATTTATCAAATATTAAAAACTAGTGCCAAAGATATATCATTTATAAATTTTACATATAGAAAACAGATCGGCGCGGGATTACTTGACGTAAATAATGCACTTATAGCAACAAGAGCTCTAAAAAATAGCAAAAGTTTAAACATACTAGCTGTTCCAAGATATGGAAAAATAAATTCTATAAAATTTTTTGATAAAAAAAGTGGAAAAGAACAAGAAAAAAAAATCGACTTACCGACTGGTGCCAAAAATATAAATAATTTTTATACAATAAAAAGTGGAGATGTAAACGGTGACAATAATCAAGAAATAATACTTGCCTCTACAAATAACTCTGGCACATATATAAGTATATACAATCAAAACTTACTAATGATAAATAACTTCAAAATCAACTACAAAAATCCAGTTTCTATGGAAATAATAGACGCGTATTCATCCGGGAGAGAAAAAATAATAATAGGCTCCCCAAACAACTATAGTCCTCAAATTTCTATTTATGATCAAGACGGAACTCTTTTAAGCTCTTTTAAAACTTATGATTCCAAAGCAAAATTTGGACTTTCAATTGCAAAATGTGATATTAACAATGATTATAAAGATGAAATAATTACTGTTCCAAAAAAAGGTGGGGGGCCACATGTTGTTTATTATACGGTAGAAGGAAAAATAGAAGGCAGTTTTTTTGCAGGAAACAAAGATTTTAGAGGTGGGCTAAATATTGCATGTGGAGATATAAATGATGATGATACAAATGAAATAATTTTAACACCCGAATCTGGAGGATCTTCCTATACACTTATTTACAATACTGATAAAAACCTGATATCCAGTTTTTGGAATTATGATTCAAAATTTAATAAAGAAGCAAGCCTTGCCCTTGTTGATATAAACAATGACTACAAAAAAGAAGTCATGGTGAGCACAAATCAAGGTGTAAATTCTCATATAAGAATTTTTGATATGTGGGGTAATCTCATGGATCAATTTTTTGCATTTAATCAAAAACCAAGAAATGGGGCTTCTATCACAGAATTTATTAAAAAAGAAAATGTTTCAAACGATTAAAAAATATCCAATAATAAAACAAATATTTATATTTGGCATAATAGGTGTTTCAAATGCTCTAATAGATTTTTTTGTCTATATACTCCTAACTAGAAGTTCTTCTTTTTGGCTAAAATATTATCTAATAGCTAACACAATATCATTTTTAATAGCGAGTATTTATAGTTTTTTTATGAACAAAAAATTTTCATTCAAAGATACCGATAATAAAAATTCTTTTATTAAATATATCAAATTTTTAACAACAACAATAATATCTTTTTTTATAGTTCAATTATGTTTATATATTTCTGTCCAACATTTACATGTATTAGATATTTATGGAAAAATTACTGGTATTATACTAGGGGCTATATGGAATTTTGTAATATACAAACTAGTAATTTTTAAACAAAAACAATCTATTAAAATAAATAATTAAATTAACTATCGAGTCGTATGACTCAACAAAAAAATATGCTAAATATTTTCAAAAAAAAATCTGAAGAAATTATCCAAAAAAATGTAATTTTTGACAAAAAAAATATCCTAGTTATCGGCGGTGCTGGTTTTATAGGATCAAATTTAGTAGAGCATTTGTTAGGTGAAAACAAGATAATTTGTATAGATAATTTTATAACTGGAAACATAGAAAATATCAATCACCTATTACAGTTTCCTGACTTTGCTTTTATAAAACACGATATGAGTGAGTCCATAGATTTAGAAAACTCCAAAGAACTTGAAAAATTCAGAGTTAAATGGCAAGGAATTCAAGATATTATTTATCTTGCATGCCCAACATCATACAAACACCCACAACAATACTCAATTGAAACAATAAAAGCAAACTCAATTGCGCTTCAAAATGCACTAGATCTCGCCGTAAAATATAAGGCAAGATTTCTATTTGCATCATCTTCTGCTATATATGGAAATGCAAATGATGCAAATGGAGCAATTCCAGAAACATACATAGGAAAAAATAATCACATAGAACTTCGCTCTTCATACAATGAAGGAAAAAGATTTGCAGAAATGGTTGTCTATAATTATTGTGAAAAATATAATTTAGACACTAGTATTGCAAGAATTTTTGCAACCTATGGTCCAAAAATGATATTAAACGATGGGAGATTAATTCCTGATTTCATAGAGTCAGCTAACAAAAACAAAGACATTATAATAAATGGGGATGAAAACAAAACTAGCTCATTTTGCTATATAGAAGACATGATAGATGCACTTATAAAACTAATGAATAATCCACTGCACGACCCAGTAAATCTTGGAAATCCAGAAGAAGTCCTTGTAAAAGATGTTGCTCAAAAAATTATTGATATTACAAAATCAAAATCAAAAATTATATTCAAAGAAAGCTTCAAAAACATTCAAAGAAGATTGATACCTGACATAAGAATGGCAAAAGAGGCTTTAGACTGGATGCCAATGACAGATCTTGATTCAGGACTCAAAAAAACCATAGAACATGTTGAAAGAACAAAAAATCTTCTTTCTCCAAACAATCTTAAATTTTAACATTTTAATATCGCTATAGCGAAAAAATAAATATATGAAAATTTTAGTAACCGGAGGTGCAGGATTTGTAGGCTCTCATTTAGTGGATGAGCTCATAAAACTAAATCATGATGTTTTTGTAATTGATAATTTATCTTGTGGAAAAAAAGAATTTATAAACAAAAATGCAAAATTTTTTAAGCTAGACATAAGATCCAAAAAAATAGACAAGGTTTTTAAAAAATATAATTTTGATATTGTGTATCACTTAGCTGCTCAAAAAAGCGTTCCTTATTCGATAAAAAATCCTATAGATGATGCTAATATAAATATTCTAGGAGCATTAAATTTATTTGAAACTTGTATAAAATACAAAGTAAAACGAGTTATATTTACTTCAAGTGGAGGAGCTATATATGATGAAGCAAATAATTTTCCCACCACTGAAACAGAAGAAGCAAAACCTCTTAGTCCATACGCAATAGCAAAATTTACAATAGAAAAATATCTAAATTTTTACAACAAAGTTCACGGATTAAATTATACAATAATAAGACCTGCAAATATTTATGGTCCACGCCAAGATCCTATGGGCGAAGCAGGAGTAATCGCTATTTTTATTAGTAATTTACTGCAAAAAAAACAATGTTTTATAAATGGCGGAGACCAAACAAGAGATTTTGTATTTGTAGCAGATATTGTAAGCTCTTTAATCAAAGTACTAAATGCAAAAAATGAAATTTATAACATATCTACAGAAAATGATATCTCAATATTAAATTTATACCAAAAAATAAAAACTATTTTAGAATCAGATATAGAAGCCGAATTAAACCCTTCTATTGTTGGCGAAGTATTTAAGAGTCAATTATCATATCAAAAAATAAAAAATGATTTAGACTGGAATCCTCAGTATAACTTAGAAAATGGGATAAAAGAAACAATTAACTATTTTAAGAAATAATGATAAACAAAAAAATGGATTTTAAAAAAGCAACACAAATCTCTATATTTATAGTTGTTATAAGTATTTTTGGTATTTTTGATTTACAAAAAATAAAAGCCGCTGAATGTGGGGGAGATATTGTCTGTCAATGCGGCGATACTGTTGTGTCTAACTATGCCCTAACTGCAGATTTGAATTGTTCAATTAGCAGTGTAAATGGTTTGATTATTGGCAGTAATGACATTACTATTAATGGAAATAATCACAAGATTACTGGTGCTGGGGATTCAAATGGCATTGATAATTCATTGGGTTATGACAATATTGTTATTAAAAGTTTTACAAATATTACAAATTTTTATAATGGAATTTATTTTTCTAGTACTGCTCATTCAACAATTGAAAACATTACTGCTAATTCAAATAGTAATAACGGTATCTGGCTTTATAACTCTCGCTCAAACACCCTTACTGAAAACACACTCAACTTAAACAGGAATGGTATTTACCTCAACGACTCTTCTTCAAATACTCTTACTGAAAATACAGTAAAATCAAACTATAAGGGCATCTGGTTCAATAATTCCTTCTCAAACACCATTGCTGAAAATACAGTAAAATCAAACATTAATGGCATTTACCTTGATGATTCTCCCTCGAACACCATTACTGGCAATATTATTTCAAATAATAACTATGCTATAAATAATGATGACGCAGCAAGCATATTTTCCTTAAATCAGCTTAACTATAACTCAAATAACACGATGCTCGCCTTTCAAGAAATCGCAAGAATAAAAAATATTAATGATTTAGTTAGTTTTGATATTTCCATGTTTGATATTGATGGTATTGACTGTCCTGATTGTATATATTCAATAATCTCAAGCCCATTAGAAACAATAGTAAGCTCTAAGAATAATAACCTAATTACTGGCAGTTTCACTGTTACTAAGTCGGGAATATATTCCCTTATCTTCACCGTTACAGACCTTAACATGAACACTACAAAAAAAAGGATACTTTTCTTTATTGGAAACACCATTACTCAGACAACAAGATATTATTTGAGAGGAATAAATCCAACACATGGACAGCCCATGGGGACAGATGCCAAATCATTGCTTTTGACTCCAGCAACTAGCACTGAGGAATGGTCGTGTGGTGGTTGGATACAAAACTCTCCTGATGAAACACCAACTTATCCTTTATCTAATTTATCAGATGTTAACACATATAGTTGGTATCAACAACAATCAGATAGTGATAAAGAAGCGTATATTGGGACTGGGAGAAACCTTACTTTTGATAAAGAAAAAGTTGATATCACCAGTTTTGTTCCTGCAGTAAAAGACTATACATGGATTAATAAAAATTTTACTGATTTAAATTGGGGCATGGATTATTCACATAGTTGGTACTGGCTCTCCCTAAAACTATCCGGAGAAAATCCATATTGGATCACATTTCCTTCTTCGGAGTACTCTAATCAACCCTCCTATGTTGACTTCACCTACCAGCACACAACCACTCCAGCTATTAAGTCCATTTCAAACGAAAGTATAATAGTACTGTCTGCAACAGCACCAGCTGAGGCAACAAGTAGTACAAGTATTGTATTAGATAATCCAAACACATCTGCAACTTCTACTACTCTAGTATTAACTGACTTCAAACGTCCATTTCTAGGCGCTACAAGCACAATTGATTCTACTTCTACCACAACACTAACAACAAGTATTGGTGCAAATAGTTCTTCTACATTAAACACAGTAACAATGGATATAGTTCCTTCATATGGATCGGTAGAAGTAAGTATTGATACTTGGAATACAACGGGCACTTATTACAAGAAGTGGACCGAAGAGGGATCAGATCATGACATATCAACACAACACACCATTGGTGATCTAAGACCAAATACCGATTATATTGTTAAAGTAGACGAAGTAATTTTAAATGAATATACATCTAATTCATCAGGCCAGATTACCTTTACATATAGCGGTGGTTATTCTGCAAAAGAATTTGAAGTAATAGATAACGCACCACCAGTCGTCACTCTTCTAGGATCTAATCCAGCATCAATATATATAAACAATACTTATACAGATTCTGGTGCTACAGCAAATGATAATGTAGACGGCAATCTAACAAATAGTATA
>CAZXFD010000002.1:0-251465 GCA_964640635.1 uncultured Gammaproteobacteria bacterium
TATACTATTTGTTAGATTGCCGTCTACATTATCATTTGCTGTAGCACCAGAATCTATATATGTATCACCTATATATACTGATACTGGATTAGATCCTAGGATGGTGATGACTGGTAAAATAATATCTTTTTTAAAAAAACGCACTAGATTTGTATTACTACTCGTATTATCTACGCTTGTAAATTCACCACCTACATATATCGTGTTATTTTCATCAAATAATATTGAATAAATATTTGAATTATTTCCTGTGCTATGAATATTTGCAAATGATGTATTTATCTCTCCAGTTACAATATCAATAATCACAAAACTATCTATATTTTCTCCGTTTAAACCATTGAAACGTCCACCCACGTATAAACTGTCATCAATAACCTGTAAAGACAGAGCAACAATGTCAACGCCAGAAGACTCTAATGGCGCAAATGACTGATCTACTAATCCACTGCCTAGATCTACTCTAATAAGTCCATATTTATAGTATTCGTCATCTTCTGCATGTGCATATGTAATAAAACCCCCTATATATAAATAACCTTTGTCAACTAATAATGAGTAAATACCATCTGAATATAGAAATCCATCTAAGTTAAAATCTGTTACAAGTCCACTGTCAATATCTATTGTTGCTATACAATTTCTATTTTTTCCTCCAATAGTATTAAAATTTCCACCCACATAAAGAATACCATTTGAAATAGTAAGTGCATTAACTGCACCATTGGCAACTGGATTAAAGTTATTTATTGCTAAGCCGGTATTTATGTTTATTGCTGCTATAAAATCTCTAGACGACCCACCTAAACTATCAAAATTTCCACCTACATAAAGAATGTTATTTGAAAGAGCAAGTGTATGTACTACATCGCTTGGATATAAATTGAATTCTTCTATAACATTTCCAGTAGCAGTATTTATTGCTACTATATAGGGCATGTCTAATCCTCCAATAGTAAAAAATGTTCCGCCGACATAAAGAATGTTGTTTGAAAAAATTAGCGAGGATACTGAATTGTTTGCATTTGGATTAAAGTCTGTAACAAGTCCCGTCATCGTGTTAATTGCTCCTATATAATTTCTCGTTGTTGTTCCTATAGATGTAAACTGTCCCCCTATATATAATATATGATTTATTTCATCATAGACCATTGTATTGATTTTTCCATTAACAGATGGAAATTCAAAATCTGGTATTGTTTGTAATTCTGGGGCTGAATCTAGAATTATTACATTTCTAGTTGATGTTGAAACATTATTAAAAGAATCACTCACAAAATATGTTATATAATATAATCCTGGCGTTGAAATATCTACAGAACCGGATATTTGTATGTTTTCTGTTATGTCTTGGCTCAAATTATCAATTGCTGTTGCACCAAGCTCTATATATTCTGAATTTTTAGATAAAAGAATAGTTGTGTGTCCATTGAGGGTGATAATTGGAGGCATGATTATTTCAAATTCTTTTGTAGAATAACCACCATCATATGTAAAAGTAATTTCACCAGAAGAGTTAGACGTATACTCGTTTAAAATAGCACCGTCCACCTTAACAATGTAGTTAGTGTCTGGTCTTAGATCACCAATAGTGTGACTTGTCGATATATCATGATCTAATCCTTCTTCAATCCATTTCTTATAATAAGTGCCTGTTGTATTCCAAGTATCAATATCTATACTAATTGATCCATATGAAGGAACTATATCCATTGCTACAGCATCTAACGTAGAAGAACTACTTGCACCAATTGTTGTTGTTAGTGTTGTGGTAGAAGCAGAATCAATTGTGCTTGTAGCATTTAGAAACGGGCGTTTAAAGTCAGTAAGTACTAGTGTAGTACTTGTTGCAGATGTATTTGGATTATCTAACACTATACTTACACTACTAGTTACATTTGCAGGTGCAGTAGCTGACAGAACTATTATGTTTTCATTTGATATGGACTTAATGGCTGGAGTGGTTGTGTATTGATAGGTGAAGTCAACGTAGGAAGGTTGAGATGGGTTGGTTTTTACATAAAGAAAATTTCCATGAAATTTTATAGATAGTATATACCAATCTTTTGCATCTTTCATGTTCCAATTTACATCACTAAAATTTCTACCGACCCAGGCATATTCTGAAGACAATGGGATATCTTGATATAAATCGGCTACCATAGAATAATTAACAAACCTTTCAATGCCTATATATTCAACATCCTCTATAAGTATTTTATACCAAGTATTGACATCTATATTTGAAATATTTGCAAATGGATAATCTGGTATTTCATCTGGTGAATTTTGAACCCAGTCAGAACAATACCAAACTTCTTCTTCTGTCGGAGAAGTTAAATGCATAGAAGCTGAATCATGACCATTTCCAATAGCCTGCCCCTGAGTTGGAGAAAGTCCCCTTAAATAATATCTTGTGGTTTTTGTATTCTTTGTGCCAACGAGAAAAGATAGTAATTTTTCTGTGACATTGCCATATTCGTCTGACATTTCAGTGATAAGAGAATAATTTCCCGATTTATTGACAACAAAGCCCCCAGTTAATCTATTAGATGATCTATTTACAGTTATATTTTCTAAAGGGCTAGACGTAATTGAGTAGGTGCAGTTTGAACATGCACTACCAAATAAGTCGAACATAGACATATCAAAATTTATAGTGTCTCCAACATCTAAATTTCTCTCCATTTCTACGTATGTCAATGTCGTATCATTTTTATTATTATAGAATGTATTATTTATAAATTCTGTATTTTGATAATTATTAAAGATATATACACTTGTTACATTATTAGATATATTATTTCCTTCAACTGAATTATTTTCATTATTGTAAATACCAATTCCTACGTCATTAAAATTAATTTTATTGTTAATTATTAAATTATTGCTTCCGCCACTTACCGCCATATCTATAGCGCTGCTTTCACCACCTCCATTTCCGTTTACGTGAGTTATAGTGTTATTATTAATAATATTTGAAGATCCGAGGATATGAATCCCTGAGTTATTTTGAGAGCGAATGTTATTATTGTGAACATTATTATTAGAACCTGATATCAAAATTCCACCATAACCATAATTTATAGTATTATATTTTATTTCGTTTAAAGAAGCCCCGCCATTTAAGTATATTCCTGTGGAGCTATTATTAATAATAACGTTTTCTATTGTGGAGCTGTCTGTATTATTAAAATAAACACCAAACTCATTATTTGGAGATAATGTTGTATTTTTTAGAACAATATTTGTACATGACATACACCAAAACATTCCAATGTTGCCAACTTCATTTCCGTCATATATTTTATCTGATTCTCCATAAATATAATATATCGATTTTCCCTCAACTAAATTTGTTGTGTCTATACTATTACCCGAGCTACTAACTATATGTATATTATATTCATTACTCGACATCTCATTAGATGACAAAATATTATAATTAGATTCTGTTATTGATATACCATCATAATTGTTAGAATTTGAGATATTTGATATTAACGTACTGGATGGAGATCTGTAAATAGAAATTCCATGCTGTATATTATAATTAGTTGCATTATTCATAATAATAGTGGATGTAGAATTTGTAATATAAATTCCTCTATTAAAATATTTGATCTCATTAAAGTTTTTAATGGTGACATTTTCTTTACCAATGCTATAAACTCCATATTTACAATCAGGTAATAGCGTACCTGAAATTGTACAAGCGCCAGTAATAGTATGATTATTTCCATCAATAGTAATTCCGTCAGCTCCAACAATCAATCCATCCACTCCACCACCTGAACAATCCAAATCTGCATTTAGAGTATAATTAGATGTAACTGTATCTCCACAAGCACATACAACATCTCCTCCACATTCAGCGGCTTTTGTTTTTTGTAAATCAAAAATGCCAAAAATACTTATAACAACTATAAATATAGAAATCTGTATTACTTTTTTAAAATTCATTTTTTATTTATTATTTCTTAAAAAACAATCCTTTCTTTTTGCCAGTTTTTACTTCAAGCCCTAGGTCATCTAACTGACTTTTTGTAATCTCGCTTGGTGAGTCCATCATTGGGTCTCTCCCATCGCTTGTTAATGGAAATGCTGTAACTTCTTTTAGATTTTTTTCATTTAAGAAAACCATAAGTAGTCTATCTATTCCAGGCGCAATTCCACCGTGTGGCGGAACACCATATTTGAATGCTTCAAAATAATGCTTAAACTCTTCTTTTTGAGCCTCAGTAAACCCAATAAGATCCCAAATTTTTTCCTGTAAAGCCATATCATGAATTCTTATTGCTCCTCCACCTACTTCAAAGCCATTTAGAACTAAGTCGTGCTGATATGATCTTGCTTTACTAGGATCTGAGTCTAAAAGTTCAATATCATTTTCATGAGGTGCGGTAAACATATTATGACATGGTGCCCATTTTCCTTTTCCTGAACCATAAAAAAAATCTTCTTCTGACTGTTTATTGAATAATGGAAAATTTATTACCCATGCAAACGCTAATTCATTTTCATCAGTCTTATCCTTTCTTAAGTCTGGTTTATCTGTTTTGTATTTTTCCATTACCTCGCTATAATCAAGTCTTGGCCATGGAGAAAATGTAAAATGTTTTTCTGGAAATAATTTTGCGACCATATCGGTCATCATTTTCTCTACAATACTTAAAACGTCTTCTTGATTTACAAAAGACATTTCCATATCAAGTTGATAAAACTCTCCTGGTGACCTGTCAGCACGTGAGTCTTCATCACGAAAACATGGCGCTACTTGAAAATATCGCTCTAGTCCTGCAATCATAAGCAATTGTTTGTATTGCTGAGGTGCTTGAGGAAGTGCAAAAAATTTTCCCTTGTGCATTCGAGATGGCACAACATAGTCTCTTGCCCCCTCTGGAGTAGACTTTGTAAGAATCGGGGTCTGAACTTCTGTAAATCCATAATCTGTCAAAAAATTTCTAAAATAGTGGATTACATTATGTCTTGCCTTGATATTTTTAGCCATTCTCTCATGGCGAAGATCCAAATAACGATATTTGAGACGTAATTCTTCATTTGCTTGTCTATCCTCGTTTTCTATTTCAAATGGTGGAACCTCTGATTTACTTAATATTTTTAAATCTTTCGCAAGTAATTCTATCTGACCTGTTAACATTTCAGAGTTTATTTGTTTTTCACCTCTCTCTTGTACAATTCCAGATATTTCAACAACTGTTTCACATCCCAAGTCTTTTAGAATCTCACCATCAGTCATTTCGCTTGGCACGCAAACTACTTGTAATATTCCTGTTGAGTCTCGAAGATCAAAGAAAACAAGTTTGCCCATTTTTCTAAGTCGATGAATCCAACCAGCGACAATAATTTCTTTGCCGATTTCTTGTTTAATTGTTTCGTTAATGTAAGTTTTCATAAAGTTTAATTAAAAAGTTAAAAGTTTTAAAGTTATAAAGTGTTAATTTCAAATTACACTTAAATGAGTTTAATAAATTCTATAAAAATCATAACCATCATTAGCAGGGCTATGGCAAGAACAAATAATTGAACAATTGAAAACTTGCTATTTTTTATAATTACTCCTTTGTTTATGTAATTGTCTAATATTTTTTTTATTTTATTTGGAAATGGTAAAAGTCTATCTCCATTTTTTTCGTAAATTAATTTATCATCAACAGTAATAATCATTTTTTTTGTTGGTTGAAATCCAAATGTATTATAAGTTTCTACTATTTTTGTAGATGTGTCTGTGTAAAATGGATTCATTTGAGTATTAAATTCTTCTATTGAAATTGTTTTTCCTAAATAATTTCCACTTAATAGGTAGTGTATTTTATGCTTATCTTTTTTTATAAACTCTAAATTTAATTTTTTTGCCAACTCTCTCATTAATTTTATTCTTAATTTCCATGAACCAAAACGATAAGCAAAATAAACAATAAGCCACAAAAAAAGTAATATCGCTACTATATAAATTAATGTTTGCTCAGCTATTTGTATTTCCATTTATTTTGTTTTTATTGTTTCGTTAATGTAAGTTTTCATATTGTTAGCAATCAGCTATCAGCCATCTGCATTCAGTTTAATTTAAAATTTAATAATTTGAAATTCATTTGAAATTTGTAATTGGAAATTTGAAATTATCCTTAGGGTCTAAACCTATTTATCGTTCTTGGAAATGGAATTGTCTCTCTAATATGATGAACTCCACTAATCCATCTCACAACTCTCTCAAGCCCTACGCCAAATCCAGAATGAGGAACTGATCCATATTTTCTTATATTTAAATACCACTGGTAATCCTCTACTCTATAATTTCGTTTCTTGAGCTCTTCTAATAATACTTCATAGTTATCTTCTCTTTGACTTCCACCGATTATCTCTCTTGCTTCCTCTGGAGCTATTAAATCAGCACAAATTGCACGTTCTATTCCATTTTTATCTGTATATTTTGGCATATAAAAAGCCTTTACTGCAAATGGGTAGTCCTCAATAAAAACAGGAATATTGTAAGTATTTCCAATTTCTATTTCTTCTTCTGTTGTCATATCTTCACCATAGTCAACCTTAAAACCCTTATCTTCTAACATCTTCTTTGCGTCATAGTGCTTAATTCTTACAAATGGTTTTTCTAATAAATTCTCTAAAATTGTAATGTCTCTTTCTAATATTTCTAATTCTTGCTTGCAATTTGAAAGTGCGTCTTTAATAATTCTTTTTACAAGTGCTTCTTGGATATCTTCATTTTTTTGTTGGTCACAAAAAGCCATTTCAGCATCCATCATCCAGAACTCTGACAAATGATTTCTTGTTTTACTTTTCTCAGCACGAAAAACAGGACCAAAATCATAAGCACGACCAAAACTTGATATTCCAGCCTCAAGATAAAGCTGACCTGACTGAGTAAGATACATCATTGTATCTTCATAATATTTAAGCCCAAAAAGCTCTGTTGTATCTTCACAGCTTGTTGGCTGAAGAATAGGGGTATCGAAACGTATAAAATCATTTTCACTAAAATAATTTGTGATTGATCTAAAAACAGAATCTCTAATCCTAAGAATTGCCCAGGGAGTTTTGCTTCGAAGATACAAGTCACGATTGTCAAAAAGAAAATCAGGACCATGTTCTTTGTTTGCAATAGGATAATCTTCTGCGATTTGCAAAACTTTTAGGTCTTTTACTTGAATTTCATACTCTTCTTTTTTTGGATGCTTTGAAACTACACCCATCAATTCAACAGATGACTCTTGTGTCAATGTATTACAATTATTCCATGTCTCATCACTTACTTCATTTTTTGATAAAATTGCCTGAATAAAACCGCTTCCATCTCTTAGTTGCAGGAAAAAAATTGAGCCCGATGATCTCATATTAAAAATCCATCCGCTCAAAACCACTTCTTTTCCTAAGAAATCTTTTACGTGTGAGACAAGTACTTTTTCCATAGTATTTTCGCCCCGCTATATGACGAGGTTATTTGCTTATTAAATTTAAACTATCCACGATAAATTTTGTGGATTTTTTCATATAACTTTTTAACTTTTAATACATTTTAATTATAGTATTTATAAGGTATTTTATCAATTGACAGGGATAAATATATATGTTAAAAAGTAAGTAATAAAATATGCCTAGGAGAAATAAATGAAAAAGCTGCTTAAACTAACAATTATCTTAACTGGATTAATTGCCTATATCTTGACACAATCCAAATATGTTAATACAAAAAAATAGCCCTGGAGAAATCCCGGGTTTTTATTTTGAAATTGGAAATTAGTAATTTAAAATTAACTAGTACTCTACCCTATGTATCACAATACTCTCCAATATTCCTATAGCTAAAAAACTCATAATAAGTGAACTTCCTCCATAACTAACAAATGGAAGTGGAACTCCAATAACCGGAGCCATGCCAACATTCATCGCAATATTCATAAAAGATTGAGTAAAAAACATAATCAAAAATCCCAAACAAAGAAAAATAGCAAAATTATCATTACTATTTTTAATAAGATAAGAAATTCTAAGTAAAAAAATTAATATAAGGGCTATAACAAGGGAGGATCCAAAAAAACCAAACTCCTCAGAAATAACAGCATAAATAAAGTCTGTCCATTGTTCTGGTAAAAAATTCAATTGACTTTGACTCCCAAGTCCAAATCCACGACCAAAAAATTGACCCGATCCGACAGCTGTAACAGCTTGAGTCAAATTATACCCAACTCCAAGAGGATCTTTGCTAGGCATCAAAAATGTTACTATTCTTTCTTTCTGATAATTTTCAAAAAAACCAAACCACGCAAAAACAAGCAGTCCCAAAATCACGGATACCATTATTATTATTTTCTTCTTATCTACATTTGTAAAAAGTATCATAAAAAACCAAATAGAAAATAAAATAATTGCTGACCCCATATCTGGCTGTAAAAGCACAAGTCCTACCATAGCAAACATCACAAGCGCTGAGACAAAAACCGGTTTCCAGCTATATATAAAATCTTTCGCTCTTTTCGATAAGTATGTCGCTAAAAAAATAACTAAGGCAATCTTAGCAAACTCAACTGGCTGAAATTGAAATCCCAAAACGGGAATCCAAGCATTTGCCCCTCTTATATTTCTTCCAAAAACAAAAACTAGAGACAAAAATATTAAAGATAATATCAAAAATATTTTGTAATAAGATTTCAAAAATCTATAATCAATCGATGCCAAAAACATCATAAATAAAATAGATATTACAAAAAAAAGAGCTTGCTTATAAAAGAAAACCATTTTTGTGTCGACATTACTAAGGCCTACGCTATATATACTTGCGATACCTATTATAGCAAGCAATATAACTGGCATCATGATTAGTAGATCAAAACCCCTTATACCTCTAAAAGACAGTCTCATTTATTTTGAATATAATTTAATTTATCAAAAATATTAATTTCTGGAACTATGACAACACTAACATAAGATGGAATTTTGTAAAACCAGCTTGACTCAAGATGTCTTATCTCACCTGAATAAATATTTTTTTCCTCTAATTGATTTATTGCAACAACTTTATCTCCCAAATATACAATTACATTAAATAATGCTTTTTTAAAATTATATGGGGAATTATTTTTTATATCAAACTCTATCCAATTTCTATTTGAAACTTCGCTATTTAAAAAATTGTTTTTCTGATTTTCTATTACGAAATTGTCATATGACAAATCTTTCATGTCCAATTGATTTATTTTCTTCCAACTAATTTGAACAATCTCAAATTCAAAATAATCTATATTATCTTCACTTTTTATATTAAAATCCATCAAGACCTTTGTTTCTTCGGGTCGTATAAAAGAATGGAGCTCTTTAGTATTTATTCCATTGTAAATAAATCTATATGTAATATCATAAACAACGTGTTCTTTGTTTGGATTATATACAGTAGCCAAAAAATCGTATTTATTATCCCCGAGACTCAAATAATCTTTTGAAACAAATACCAAGTCACTTGCCTTATTTCTTTCTCGTATACCACTAAAGTCAATCGTAGCGAATGACTGATCCTTGTCATATGAGTCTGTAATTAAAATTTTGACAAAAGAAAATATAGAAAAAGTAAATAACCCAAAAATAGTTATAATCAAAATTAAAATAATAATTTTTTTTATTTTCCCCTTATTTCTTAGATACCAAAGACTTCTTTCTATATCCTTATCAGATATTGGATTAATTATGCTCATAATATTTTTATCATTAAAAATTTAATAACTATATATCTATCTTTATTTTACAACGTTTTCATTTTTTTTTCTAATCAAAAGATGCTATAATTTTATTATATATAGAATTAAGCTAAATAAGCTTAAATAAATTTTAATAAACCTTACCAAATAAAGGTGAGACAAAAACAAAAATATGTTAGAATCATCAAGGGACATTTTGAATTTTACAATTGCTTTTTGTGTTTTGTGGTTTACTGTTTTTTTGTTATGGATAATGTATTATTTAATATCCATGCTAAAAAAAGCTAATGACTCATTGAAAGTTGTTCATGTTATAGTAAATTCTGTAAATAACATAATCGAACACACAAAAGGAAAAATCAAAAACTCTGTAGCAAGTCTTGAAATAATAGGGGTGCTCGTTAAAAAAATTATAGAAACTGTAGCCACAAAAAAACAGAATAAAAATACAAAAACAAAATTTTAAAATAAATATAAAAACTTAGTCTACGACTAATTTGACATTATAAATTGACTATTGAAAATTAAATAGTTATTATTATTTTTCTTTTATTAAAAATAAAAACTCATGGGATTTGTACATCTTCACAATCATACGCACTATAGTCTTTTAGATGGCTTGCCAAAAATCAAAGACTTTGTTGCTGAAGCAAAAAAATATGACATGCCCGCTCTTGCTATTACAGATCATGGGACAATGTATGGTGTCATAGAATTTTATGAAGAATGTAAAAAACAAAACATCAAACCGATAATAGGGGTTGAATTCTACTTGTCTAGACGAAACATGGAAGACAAAAAAAGTGGAATAGATACCAAACCATATCATTTGATTTTACTTGCAAAAAACAATGCGGGTTATAAAAACTTATTAAAACTTACCACAGATGCGCACCTGAGAGGTTTTTATTACAAACCAAGAATAGATTGGGAAACACTTTCCAAAAATAGTTCTGGACTTATCGCATCAACAGCGTGCCTTCAAGGCCAAATTCCACAAACAATACTCTCTGGCAATATCAAAGAAGCTGAAAACTTAATCAAAAAATATCAGGAAGTTTTTGGCGAGGATTTTTATTTGGAAATGCAACATCATCCGAATGAAAAAGACCAGATACTAGTCAATAAAATTCTTAAAGAATTAGGACAAAAACTATCTGTAGGACTCGTTGCGACCAATGATATACATTATTTACATGGCGAAGACAAAACTGCTCAAGATATTTTGGTTTGCATACAAAGCAAAAAAAAGCTAGAAGATAAAAACAGAATGAATATGACTGATTTTGATTTGTCTTTTAGATCCCCTTCAAAAATGACTGAGGATTTTATAGATACTCCAAGTGCAATTGAAAACACGATTAGAATATCTGAAAAATGTAATCTTGAAATAGAACTTGGAAAAATTGTTCTTCCTCACTTTGAATTACCAAGCGAAGAAACAAATAGCGAAAAATATGTAGAAAAATTATGTGAAAAAGGAATAATACAAAGATATGGAGAAAACCCAGAAAACATAAAAGAAATAAAAGACCGAGTAGACTATGAATTATCTATAATTGAAAAAACTGGATTTGCGTCTTACTTTTTGATTGTTGCTGATTTTGTAAATTGGGCAAAGGAAAATGGAATAGTTGTAGGACCAGGAAGAGGAAGTGCTGCAGGAAGCATCGTTTCATATCTACTAAATATTACAGATGTCGATCCACTAAGATACGGCCTTCTTTTTGAAAGATTTTTAAACCCAGAAAGAATATCAATGCCTGATATTGATATTGATTTCGCAGATATAAAAAGAGACAAAATTATTAAATATGTTGAACAAAAATATTGTTCAGATCATGTAGCTCAAATAATTACATTCGGAACAATGGCATCTCGTGCTGCGATAAGAGATGTTGGAAGAGTTTTGAATCTTAGCTATGCATATTGTGACAAAATATCAAAAATGATACCCTCTGCTACAAACCTTAAAGACGCCCTCAAAATTGTACCTGAATTTAAAGAAATATATGCAAACGACCAGGAAGCAAAAAATCTAATAGACTTTGCTATAAAACTAGAAGGCGTTGCTCGTCACCATTCGGTCCATGCATGCGGAGTTTTAATAAGCAAAGATAGACTAGAAGAAACCGTTCCAATACAATATGCATCATCATCCGATATGACCATAATATCTCAATACTCATTACACCCTATTGAAGACTTGGGACTTCTCAAAATGGACTTTCTTGGATTGAACAACCTTACTATTTTGGAAAATGTCATTGAAATTATAGAAAAAATACATGATAAAAAAGTCACCCTTAAAGATATAAACATTGAGGATAAAAAAACATTTACCCTACTCAAAAAAGGACAAACAACTGGAGTTTTTCAATTAGAGTCCTCTGGCATGAAAAAATATCTCAAGCAACTACGTCCAGATAGATTTGAAGATATAATTGCTATGGTCGCTCTTTATCGTCCAGGACCAATGCAATTTATCCCAGATTTTATTGCTGGAAAACATGGCAAAAAAACTATCACCTACGACAATCCTAAGCTAGAACCAATTCTTAAAGAAACCTATGGTATTGCCGTGTATCAAGAACAAATCATGGAAATTGCAAAATCTCTTGCTGGATTTACTTATGGAGAAGCTGATGTTCTAAGAAAAGCGGTGGGTAAAAAAATTAAAGAATTACTAGATCAACAAAAAGAAAAACTCATAGAGGGAATGACAAAAAGCGGAATTAGCTCCTTGATAGCAAAGAAAATATGGGACTCAATAGAACCTTTTGCGAGTTACGGTTTCAACAAATCTCATGCAACCTGCTATGCACTCATTGCTTTTCAAACTGCTTATTTTAAAGCAAACTACCCTACAGAATTTATGGCTTCCTTACTTACAGCAGAACAAAATGATACAGAAAAACTAGCCTTCAAAATAAAAGAAGCCAAAAAAATGGGAATAGAAGTATTGTCTCCCGATATCAATAAAAGTTATTCCACATTTACAGTTTTACCGGAAGAATTAAAACTGGGACACAAAAAAATTAGATTTGGTTTGAATGCAGTCAAAAACGTTGGAATAAATATAGTCAAAGCCATTGTTAAAGAAAAAAAAGAAAATGGCGATTTTGATAGTTTGGAAAACTTTTTATCGAGAATACAAGATAAAGATTTAAATAAAAAATCTCTTGAAAGTCTTATCAAGTCAGGTGCTTTGAGCAATTTTGAAGATCCAAACATATTATTAAATAATATAGACAAATTACTAAACTACAATAGATATCAACGAAAAGAAAATACATCCAACCAATCTAGCATATTTGGCCAAATGACAGACAAAAAAACCGGCCTTAAATTAGATCCATATCCAAAAGCAGGACTGGGAGAAAAATTATTTTGGGAAAAAGAAATGCTAGGACTATATATTTCAGATCACCCATTTAGACTATTTGAATCCCAATTAAAAGACAAAATAACCCCCATAAAAGAAGTTGTTGCTCTAAAAAAGGCTAAGACATGTACTGTTGGTGGATCTATATCTTTGATACATAAAATCGTAACGAAAAATAATGAAAACATGTTGTTTGTAACCATTGAAGATGGTAGCGCCTCAATTGAAATAATAATTTTTCCAAAACTGTATCAAAAAGTATTAGAATTAATAAAGCAAGATGCTCCAATAATAGTGCTTGGAAAACTAAGTTTCAAAGATGATCAACCAAAAATAATTGCTGAGGAAATACAAAGCGTCCAAAACTTTATAGAAACTGGTTCAAAATGGAACACAAAAAGTGAAAACAATGCCTTCAAAAATTATTCAAATTTCAACTCTCTAAACAGCGTTGACTATGGCATGGAAGAAAAAATAGACGTGCTTATATATGAACAAGAAGATTCTTCTTTAATTATAAAAATAACAAAAAAAATAAGTCCTGAACAAATTGAAAAACTGAAAGAATTACTCAAAGAAAACATTGGCGAAAATCTAGTATATTTTATAATCAAAAAAGATGGGGAAGAGAAAAAAATTAAAACAAATTTTTACGTAAAAAATTCTATTGAACTAAAAAATAAAATTCTTGGTATTGTTAACTCCTAAAATATAGCTTCTAACATAAAAATATTGTATAATTGTAATATAATTAATTTATAATACTCTAAAAAAATATTATGATCATGCAAGAACCCATAACACCAACACCGATTCATTCTATCAACATAGCTTATAAAAGAATAGTTATGTTTTTTATTATTACAATCATTGCAATCGTGTGTCTTATACTATACTTTGCTCTTTCAAAGGCAGAAATATACTTAACAACAAAAGGACAACCAGCAAAAATAAATTTCACTGCACAAGTTAAAGAAAATCTAACTGACAATAATTTTTTAGAAAGCAATATACTAAACGGCAGAATACTGGAAATAACAATGGAGAAGACAAAGGAATTCAGTGTTGAGGGAAAAGAAATTAGCGCAGGATTATATGGTGGAGTAATGACAATCACAAATACACGACGCACGGGTGATCAACAGCTCATAAAAACAACTCGCCTACTTTCAAAAAATGGTAAAATATTTAGAATACAAAAAAATGTAACCGTTCCTGCAAATGGCTCTATAGATGTATCAGTTATAGCAGATGGTGATAGCGAAGAATACAATCTTGCCCCACAAAAATTTACAATACCAGGACTCAATGAAAGTTCTCAAAAATTAATATATGGCGAAACAAAAGAACAAATGAAAAAAGAATCCCGAAAAGAATATATGCTGAGTCAAAAAGATTTAGATAATGCAAAAAGTGAGCTTAGTAATGAATTGAAAAATGACAGTTTTCTAAAACTTAAGGAGCTACTTACAAACGGAGAAGAACTAAGAGAAGAAGACATACTTATAAAATATATATCTTCTGAATCGAATAAAAAAATAGACGAAAATACTGAAAAATTTAATTTTACTCTCAAATCTAAAGTGATCGGGCTTATTTTCAGCAAAGAAGATTTACTAACACTGGGACAAGCTCTTATAAATAAACAGCTTGGCTCTGATCAACAACTAAATAATTTTAATAATGACTCATTCAAATATACTATAGGAAACTATTCTGCAGAAGAAAAAAGTGCGAGTATCGAAGCAGAACTTACTGCTGACGTAAAACAAAACACTAGTTCTGAAAATTTTGATCCTGCAAAATTCAAAGGCTTAAGTCAAGAAGAAATAATAGATTACTTTAGAGTAATGCCTGGGATTAAAACTGTGCGTGTTAATTTTTGGCCATTTTGGGTAACGAAAGCACCAAAGCTATCAAATCATATTAAGATAATTGTAGAATAAGATCAGCTACATAGCTACATAGCTACGTAGTTACATAGTTTTATATAAAAGTTAGGATGAGAGTCCTGACTTTTTTATCTTATCAAATGGATTGACAAAATAAATATACTGATATATTATCATATTACTAAAAGGCGGGTTAGCTCAGTGTAGAGTGCTTGATTTCGATCAAGAGGTCGGGGGTTCAACTCCCCCATTCGCCTCCAATTTTAAGTAGTGCAGTAGATTTTGTTTGCGTGATTATTCTAGAACGGTTACAAAAACAAAGATCTCAAAAACATTACCTAGTGCTAAAAGAGAGCAGGTTCGAATCCCGTGTGCGGTTAGCAAAACACCGATAGCTTAAGCGGTAAAAGCGTTTAGCTCCATTTAGTTGGAAACGAGGTACTGTAAAAAAGATCAGAGGTCAATCCTCTATCTACTGCAAATTATAAAAACCTAGAAATACTCTAGGTTTTATTTTTTTCGAACTAAAAATCCCGAGCAATGCCCGGGATTTTTATATTGAGAAAAGTAATTATCTTCTATCAAATCTTCTTCCACTGTCGTAACCACCTCTATTTCCACCGCCGAATCCACCAGTTCTTGGTCTATCTTCTTGTGGTTTAGCTTCGTTTACTGTAAGTGATCTTCCGCCAAATTCTTTGCCATTAAACATTGAAATAGCTGAATTGATTTCATCTTCTGTTGACATTTCAACAAATCCGAAACCTTTTGAACGTCCTGTCATTTTATCCATGATTATAGCAACTGAAGTAACGTTTCCTGCTTGAGAAAAATATTCTCTTAGTTCGTCTTCAGTTGTGCTATATGACAATCCGCCTACATATAATTTTGTTGCCATAGTTTTGTTTCCTAACACAAATTATTTTTAAAATCGCAAGTCGATCTTTCGCCTACTTACCTAACACCTATTTACACAGTTGTGTAAGGAAATAAAACTTCTGTCTTGCTTATTCGAAAATTGTATCATACTTTGTAATTAAAGTCAACAGCTAAAAATCATTGTAAGCTTTTTAAAAATATGCTAACATTCTTAAAGAAGTGATTGATTAGCCTACCAAGCTAATGTCCATATGGATTGTGCCCAAGGCGCACTAAACTTTAAAACAATTTAGAAAGTGCTTTGTAAGATTATTTTAATCTAACAGAGAATTTGGGTGGAACCACCCCATGCTCATTTATTATAGAGCATATCCGGGTCCCAAAACTAATAAGTTTTTTGGGATTTTTTGTTTATACAAATATATCTCAATATAATTTAAAATATAATAATTAAAACTTCAGCCCAAGGCTGATCCGCCTCTGGCGGAAAATGCTAAAAACTAATAACTAAATACTAACCAAATGAAAAGAACCGCAGAAAAAATTACACCTCGTCACCCTGATAAAATTTGCGACAGAATAAGCGACGCTATACTAGATGAATGTCTTCGCCAAGATCCAAATAGTCGCGTAGCACTTGAGACAATGGGTGGACATAATATAGTAACGGTCACTGGTGAGCTTACTACAAATGCTTTTGTAAATATAAAGCCAATTGCTGAGCGAATTGTAGGATATCCAATAGGTGTTCAGGAAAACATTGTTCAACAAAGTCCTGAAATAGCTCGCGGTGTTGATATTGGTGGTGCTGGGGATCAGGGTATTATGATAGGCTACGCATGTAGGGATAATGAAAAAATGCTTCCTCAAGAATATTATCTTGCAAATGACTTATGTCAATTTATCTATGCTAAGTTTCCAGAAGACGGAAAAGTTCAAATTACGTTAGATGAAGAAGAAAAAATTATTGACTGTATTTTGGCAAGTTTTTGCAAAGCCACCTCATCTGAGCTTAAATCACTTATAGAAGAATGGGCAAAGAACAAAACTAGTCAATATGAAATAAAACAAATTCTATGCAACCCTGCAGGAGATTGGAATATCTGTGGACTTTTTGCTGACACGGGGGTGACAGGAAGAAAAATAGTTTGTGATGCATACGGTCCTAGAATTCCAGTAGGAGGTGGTGCATATTCAGGAAAAGATGGAACAAAAGTTGATAGAAGCGCCGCATATATAGCAAGGCGTATTGCAATGGACATACTAAAACACAATGAAAATTATTATGACGTGCTAGTTCGAATTGCTTATGCAATAGGAGTGGTTGATCCAATAATGGCAACTTATGAAGCACATACTCTTACAGGTGAAGTAATAAAAGAAAATCTAGACTCATCAAACCACGTCTTATCTCCAGCAAAGATTATTGAATTATTAAAACTAAAAGAGCCAATTTACGAAAAAACCGCTGACTGGGGAGCATATGGAAATGGATTTATGTGGGATAAAGAATAATTTCAATTTGCTATTTTTAATTTTAAATTGATTTGCTATTTATGTATTTTCAATTAACAAATAGTAAATAAATAAATCATTTGAAATTTGCAAAATAATAAATAATAAATAAACTATATGGAAAATAAAATTGAACTATACAGACACTCCCTTGCTCATATTATGGCAAGTGCTGTCTTAAAACTTTATCCAAAGGCAAAGTTTGGTGTAGGTCCTACAATAGAAAATGGTTTCTACTATGATATTGAGCTAGACTCCTCCATTTCTGAAAGTGATTTATCAAAAATAGAGAATGAGATGAAGCGTATTATTTCATCTAACATTGAATTTGTAAAAAGTGAGATGAATATTAAAGATGTAATAAAACTTTTTACAAAATCAAAACAAGACTACAAAGTAGAGCTACTTAAAGACTTAGAAAAAAAAGGTACTACGAAAATAGATGACACTGAAATATTTGATAGTGTTGAAAATGTAACAATTTATACAACTGGAGAATTTGTAGATTTATGTCGTGGACCCCATATTGAAAATGCGTCTAAACTTAAAAATGTTGCATTCAAACTTACAAAACTCGCTGGTGCATATTGGCGTGGAAATGAAAAAAACAAAATGCTTACCCGTATTTATGGAATTGCATTTGAAACGCAAGCAGAGCTTGATGAGTATTTGAAACTTCTTGAAGAAGCTGAAAAAAGAGATCACAGAAAAATTGGACAAGAATTGGACTTATATAGTTTTCATGGAGAAGCGCCTGGTATGCCATTTTTCCACTCAAAAGGAACTATTATTTGGAATAAACTAGTTGAGTTTTTGACAGAAAAAATGTATGAGAGAAATTATGAAATAAATAAAACTCCAATAATTTTGAACAAATCTTTGTGGCTACAATCGGGACATTGGGATCACTATAAAAACAATATGTATTTTACAAAAATTGATGAAGCTGATTTTGCAGTGAAGCCAATGAATTGTCCAGGGAATATTTTGATTTATAAGGCGCATCAGTATTCTTATAGAGACCTACCACTTCGCGCTGGAGAATTTGGAATATGCCATAGACACGAATTATCTGGGGTTTTGTCGGGATTATTTAGAGTAAGATGTTTCACTCAAGACGATGCTCATGTGTTTTGTACGAAAGAACAAATGAAAGATGAAATTACTGATTTAATCAATTTAGCTGATGAAGTATATTCTCAATTTGGATTTTCATATCACATGGAATTATCAACTAGACCAGAAAAAGCAATGGGAGATTCAGAGCTTTGGAAACTAGCTGAGGATACCTTGAAAAATGTATTAGATGCAACAGGAAAAGAATATAAATTAAACGAAGGTGATGGTGCTTTTTATGGTCCTAAAATTGATTTTCATCTAAATGATGCAATTGGTCGAACATGGCAATGTGGAACAATACAGCTCGATTTCCAAATGCCAGAAAAATTTAATCTAACTTATGAAGGACCAAATAATCAAAAACTACAACCAGTAATGATCCACCGCGCAATTCTAGGAAGTGTTGAAAGATTTTTGGGAATTTTGGTAGAAAATTTTGCTGGAGCATTTCCTCTATGGCTCTCCCCTGTTCAAGTAAAAATTATTTCTGTTGGTGAGTCACATATTGATCATTGCAAAGCTTTAGCAAAAGAATTTGAAACCAGTGGAATAAGAATCGAAATAGATAATACAAATGAAACAGTTGGAAACAAAATCAGAAAGTCATCTCATGAAAAAGTTCCTTATGTATTGGTCATTGGTGATAAAGAAATTTCCTCTCCAAAACTATCCGTAAGAGTAAGGGGTGAAAAAGATTTAGTAGAAATAGAAAAAGATGGGTTTATAAAAAATATACAAAAGAAAATTAAGGATAAAGATCTAGTATTATAATCATTTGGCAATTCGCGTAGAGATGATTCCCTCCATAGGCGGGCAGGCATGAATCATCTCTACGAGTACGACGCGAATTGCATATAGTAAACTATATACAAAACAAAAAGCGCTGAGATTTTTTCCCAACGCTTTGTTTAATTTTTGAAACTACTACTCCTCTTTCTAATAATATTTTCTTGACATATATAATATAATGTTATAATATTTAATGTTACAAAAAAAATATCCGCGGGAGGATAAAATGAAAATAAAAACAAGACTAAGTGAATTGACTGTTTTATCTGCTGATGGGAAAGATTTCCTTTACAACGCTGTAGGAGAAAAAATAGGTGAGGGAACAATACTTTACTCTACCCATACAACAGATAACTCAAATTTTATTGAGGCAAGAAACACAAAGCCTGAGGTAGGTATGTATCTAATTCTAATCTCTGATGAAAAATTGGCTTATCAATCATCACGGATAACTCAAATAATTGATAGCTAATTCCATCTACCAATAATAATCTTAATGATCGTCTAGCAAAAGTTAGGCGATTTTTTATATCTTAAAAAACTTTATTGTCTTTATATCTACCCCTAAATGTCTTCCTGATTTCTCTATTTTTTCATTTATAAAATTTTTCATTACTCCAAATCCACCCTTGCTTTTTATTGTTGTTATATCAAAATTTCCATTTTCAGAAAAACTATCTTGTATTTCTTGAAACATTCCTTTGCTTTTCATATACTGAAAAATATCAACTAATTGCTCCATAGCGCCCTCTCCAATTGCCGCCCCTTCTTTTAAAAGAAAAACATTTTTCAAACTCTTTGCTCCCAATACAACATTTGAAAAACTTTCTTCTATTATTGTTGTTCCTTTTGCCTTAGCTATTTCTTTATCTTCTTTTAGGTATTGTTCTGATCCCAGCCGAACTCCAACATTTTTAAACCCAATATTAGCAGCCATATCCGCATCAAATACAATTTTACCAACATTATTTTCTGGCTCTCTAAATCTATTTCCGCCATTTAAATAAACCAGAAACGGATGATTCATGTGTCCTTCTATTGCCAAACACACTGTTTTAATGAAAGCATCATCTATTAATACACCGTCAATAGTAAGCCCCTTCATGCCACCTAATATCTCTTTTGCCCTCTTAGAGCCCTCTATATGATGTTCTAATAATTTTGAATTAAGCTTACCGCTATCGTGTAACATGGTTGCAATAATTGCAGCAACTCGCTCTTCCTTAGATAGGTTTGGCATTTGTCTTACTATTTCCATAGCATATGTTAATACCGTTTTATTGTGATTTTCTAAAACATTAAATGCTGATTCTTTCTCTATTTTTTGTTTATCGTCTAATTCATTTTCAATATCTTTTTTATATAAAGCATCTCTGATATTTTCATATTTTTCAATTTCTGCTTCCATATTTTCTGAATTATCACTTGGTATATCCGGATTAAAATCCGGCCCCTTATCAATAGTCTTTGTGTCTACTTCTGTCTTTTCTGTACCTATAGTATTACCGTATTCTAGAACTTCTTTACTCATATTCTTGATATAAATATTTAATTATCCTAATTATATGAGTATTAATATATAGTGTCAAATACATAAAAACCCCTATTTTCCATTTCCCTCAAAATATAGTAAACTTATTGAGGTTAGAAAGTCTATTGACCCGACTAGCCCACCAACTTATTAGTTTACTCCGCCATAGCGGAAACAAAAAAGACACGGAGCTTTGTTCCGCGTCTTTCTTTTTTTAATATAATAATACGTTTTGCATCGTTGACTCCTTAATCAATTTTCCTCGACTATTAAATGTCTGGGATAGTGTGTGATCACTATCCTTTGATTGATAACCAATTACTTGATCGTTTACTAATTTGAATTTTTCTTTGGACCAAGCAATGTACCTAAATCGATTATCTAAAAGAAACCAAGACGTTCCAATTTTAACAATAAACAATCTTTGATTTAGCATTTCAAACTCATCAAACGAATTCGGTGAATTTTCATCGACAAAATAATAATCATTCCCCTTAATAAATACTTGGGAAAGATTATTATTTCTATCTAAAACAATACTTGAGGGATTAGGTGCGTACGTAGTAGCTAAGAAATAATTCTCATTAATTTCTTGGATAGTTTCATATCTAGACGTTTCCCTTTTAAGTAATTTTCCTTTTTTATCTACAATATAACAGTATTCATGGCGACAACCGTTTTCATCTTCGTATGTATTAATAAATACATAGTCATCAAATTCTATTTTACCTTCATACCTAAAGGTACAAGTAGCAGATTCTTCTTTCCATTCGGTCAAATAATGATCGATTTTGGAATAAAAAAATGTAGTGTCTTGAATACCAATACCAATATCAGGACAATCAAATTTCATCTTTACAATACAGAAATAGGCCGTCGTATCATGACCCCAATAATTAGGATGACCATAATAATACTTTCCATAAATTCCTATATCCCTGCTTATTTTTTTATAGTTAGATCCTTTTGTAGGTACATATAATGGTTCAGCACTTGGAGTGCAAGCAACAACCAATAAAAAAATGGATATTAGAAGTAGTACGAATATTGAATTTTTCATCTTTTCCTCCTATATGATTAAATGTTAAATTTAAATATAGATTACAATAATAATTATTTATTGTCAAATAGATTTCGACCTTCAAGGTCGAATACCCTGATGATTATCCAAACCCGTCCACCAAACTATTCTTTCTCAAAAATATACAAACCCTTTTGATAAATGCATTTTTATCTTTAATTTAATCCATTGAACAAATTCTAAAATCGTCTTTTCCATAATCGCTTTTCTAATGATTATATTTCTATACTTCAAGCCCAAAGTTTTATTTCTCATTTCCCTCAAAATATAGTAAACTTATTGAGGTTAGAAAGTCTATTGACCTGACTAACCCACCTGCCTACTCATTCGAGTCTGAACCTGAGGGTTCATCCTTCAGAGTCGAAGACCGGCGGGCAGGCTAACTTACTAATTCACCCCGCCATAGCGGGGTAAGCTAACCCCATGGAAATAAGAACAGCCCTTACATATGACGACGTATTACTCGTTCCAAAAATGTCCCATATTAAATCCCGTAGTGATGTAAATACTAGTACTAAATTATCTAGAAATATCAGTCTAAATATTCCAATAATCTCTTCCAATATGGATACTGTCACAGAAAGCAAAATGGCTATTGCAATGGCACGATTAGGCGGAATTGGAATAATTCATAGATTTTGCAGTATTGAAACACAGGTAAAAGAAGTTCTCAAGGTAAAAAGACATCAGAGTATGATCATAAGAAAGCCATACGTTGTTAATCCAGAAAACACAATAAAAGAACTTCGTGCAAAGATAAAAGAATGTGGCTATTCTGGATTTCTAGTATCTGACACTGACAATACAAAACTTTTGGGAATAATTACAAAAAGAGATTATACATTTGTAAGCAATGAAGATGTCTTAGTAAAAGATCTCATGACCCCTCTTGAAAAACTTATCACTGCAAAAATTGAAACCTCTATTGAAGAAGCCCGAAATATTTTTGCAAAATATAAGATAGAAAAACTTCCTATTGTTGATGAGAATTTTCATATCAAAGGACTCATTACAAAAAAGGACTTAGTTGAAAACTTTGATGACAAACTTGCGGTCAAAGACAAAAACGGAAGATTACTAGTAGGAGCTGCTATTGGAGTAAGCGGAGACTATATGGAGCGCGTTGATGCACTTATTGAGGCAGAAGTAGATGTATTAGTTCTTGATATTGCTCATGGTCACTCAATAAACGAAATAGAAGCGCTTCGTGCTATCAAAATTAAATATCCAAATATTGAAGTAATAGCTGGAAATATCGCAACAGCAATAGCTGCCAAAGACTTAATCGAAGCTGGAGCTGATGGATTAAAGGTCGGTATTGGACCTGGATCAATTTGTACAACAAGAATTACAACTGGGTTCGGAGTTCCACAACTTACAGCAATTTCAGATATTTATCCAATTTGCAAAGCATACGATATTCCAATGATTGCAGATGGTGGAATAAAACAGTCCGGAGATTTTGTAAAAGCACTTGCAGCTGGAGCAGACTGTGTTATGCTTGGCGGTCAATTATCAGGAACGGAAGAAACGCCAGGACCAATTATAAATTACAATGGTAGACAATACAAAATTTCCCGTGGAATGGCGTCTCTTACAGCCGCACTATCTCGTCCTGGTGCAAATGAAGATATAAACAAAATTACCCCAGAAGGAGTTGAGGCAAAGGTTCCATATCGCGGTCCAGTAAAAAGTGTTATTGATAAATATATCGGTGGACTTCGCTCTGGAATGAGTTATGGAAACGCAATGACAATACAAGACCTCCGAGATTGTGAATTTGTAAGAATCACCAACTCAGGAATGAGAGAATCAAATTCTCATGACAATGAGGTGTTGTAATAACAAATGTCAAATTTCCAATGTCAAATCAGGTTCAAATGACAAATTACTAATTACAAAAATCTTCTTGACATTTGATATTAAGAATTTGAAATTGATTGGAAATTAGACATTTGAAATTGGAAATTATTATATGAATTATTATATCAAATATTACGGTTGTGACATGAATAGATCAGACGCAGAACGTGTGTCCTCTATTTTGGAATCTCTAAAATACAAAAAAACAAGTGTCATGGAATCTGCTGATGTAATTGTTGTAATAGCATGTAGCGTAAGGCAAGGTGCTGTTGATAGGGTTTATGGAATTTTTAGAAAAAAGAAACTAAAGAAAAATGTAATAAAAATTCTCACAGGATGTGTACTAAAAGAAGATGCACAAAAACAACAAAAACTTTTTGATATCATAATTGATATCACCAAAATAAAATCTCTTCCAAAATTAATTTCAATCCCGCCATGGCGGAATAAACAGAAAACTCTTTACAACTATAAACCAGAAAATGTTGATTATCTTGATGTAGCACCAAATCATTTCAACAACTTTTCAGCACTTATCCCTATTTCAAATGGATGCAATCAATTTTGCTCTTATTGTGCGGTGCCTTATACAAGAGGTATTGAAAAAAATAGATCGGCATATAGCATATTAAAAGAAATTAAAAAATTACCAAAGTCTGTAAAACAAATCACACTCTTAGGGCAAACTGTTAATTCATATATTAATCCAAACAATACCTTAGATATCGAAGACTTTGGTGATTTGTTAGAAAAAGTTGCTATCTTAAAGCCAGACACATGGATAACATTTTTATCATCATATCCTAGCAAATTTGATGACAAACTTATCAAAATTATTGCAAAATACGACAATATATCTCATCACATTCACATTCCGCTTCAATCAGGTAGCGACAAAATACTAAAAATGATGAACAGAAAATATAGCTCATCTCAATTTTTAGACATCGTAGGGAAAATTTATAAGCACATTCCAGATGCAAACATTACAACAGATATCATAATAGGCTTTCCAAAAGAAACTGAACATGATTTCAAAAACACGCTAAACGTTCTCAAAAAAACCAAAACCACCCTTGTTTACAGCGGACTTTATTCTCCTCGCTTTGAGACATTGGCTTATAAAATGTATAATGATAATGTATCACAAAACACAAAACGAAAAAGAGACGAAGTAATGACAAAATTTATCGGTAAACAATCTCTGATGAGAAATAAAAGATATCAAGACAAGATCGTAAAAGTTTTAATCACAAATCACAACAAAAAAGGAGAATACTTAGGCAAAATGCAAACTTATGAAACAGTGAAAATATTTAACGCCACGGATAAATATATAGGACAATTTGTAAACGTGTTAATAGACAAATGTCTTGAATGGGGATTAGAGGGAAATATTATAAATACGAAGCATTAAATGCTAAACTCGAAACAAATTCTAAAATCCAAACTACAATGTTTCAAATTTATAATTTCTTATTTGTAAATTATTTAGAATTTAGAATTTATGATTTCGTATTTTCAATAAAAATGTTAAAAAATAAATGTTAAATAAACTAGATAAAACTAAAAAAAATCCGCTCATAAAAATCGTCTGCATAGTCGGTCCTACTGCTTGTGGGAAAACGAAGCTTGGCGTCACATTAGCCAACAAATTTAATGGCGAAATAATCTCTGCAGACTCTCGCCAGGTTTATATTGGAATGGATATTGGAACTGGAAAAGATCTCTGCGAATACGGCAAAACGCCATATCACCTAATTGACATATCACATCCCAAAAAACAAGTTACTCTCGCTGATTGGCAAAAATTAGCAATTGAAAAAATAAAAAAATTAAACGATAGAAACAAAATTCCTTTTGTAGTAGGGGGAACTGGGCTTTATATAAATTCTCTTGTAGATGGATATATTTTAGATGATGAAAAAATAAATATACCTTTAAGAAAAAAATTAAACTCTACTGCCCTACCAGAGCTTCAAAAAATGTTAAAAAAAATAGACTCTAATACCTATAACAAAATTGATATAAATAATTCGAGGCGGTTAATAAGGGCAATAGAAATTGCAAAAAATAATAGCTCAATATCAAAGCCTCGCCGAAAAAAAATATTTGAATCACTTATTATTGGAATTACATATGAGCGAAATATCATAAACCAAAGAATTGATAAAAGATTAAAAGACAGAATAGACAGAGAGGGAATGATTGAAGAAATTGCAAATCTAAAAAAATCTGGATTATCCTGGAAACGACTTGAAGACTTTGGACTGGAATATAGATATGTCGCAAAATACTTGAAAAAAGAATTAAGCTACGATGAAATGATCGCACAATTAGAAACTGCGACTCACCAATTTGCAAAAAGACAAATGACTTGGTTTAACAAAAGAAAAGATATTACTTGGATAAAAAATGAGAAAGAGGCTAAAAAATTAATTAAACAGTTTCTTATGTTCTAAGATTTTAAAATATATAGGAAATAATTAAAAATAAAAAAATATGGCATTTATTTATGAAACTAAAAATTTTATAGTTGAAGCCCCAGATAAACCTCATATCACAAGAACTGACGGTGGTCACATCAAAATTACACCAAAAATAAAAATTACTGATCGTACAGAATTAAATCCTAAATTAGCAATTGAATTAATGAGATTAACAATTATTACTGGAAAAGCTTTTAAAGTGGCAATGACAAATCTTGGTATAGAAATAATGCGCATTAATTATCAAGATATGGGAAATTGGGCATACAAAAAAAATGAAAAGCCATACTTTCATATTCATTTATATGGCAGATCAAAAAATGCAAAATTTCAACCATATTATGAAGCGGTTTATTTGCCAGATAGAGATACTAAATTCTATGACAATTTTGAATCATTAAATGACGACGATATAAAAGAAATACAGAAACAAATTAAAATTATTTCACAAGAAGAAAAATATCAAAACAAAGAATGGGGCTTATAGGCCCTGTTTTTTTGTGTGCCACAAACTATTTACAAAACATGTCATGTGTGGTATAAATTTTTATTATTTGCAACTATCATAATAAACATCGAGCTAATACAACGAAAAATCAAAAATAAACTTGATATAAAATAAATATATCGAACAAAAAAACAGTGTCTATAAACTCTGTTTTTTAATACCCTATATTTGACAAAACAAAAATATAGTGATATAGTCAAATATCACTAAAAGATTCTGGGAGGAATAGATGAAAGAATTCATAAAAAAGCTATTTGCGTGCTTTTTTTGTTGGCGTAGAGAACATATCACAAATGATGAATTGGCTGGATCACCCATTATCGTTGCCTTTTCATTTGGTGGAAGATTTTATGGAACTGGAAAAAGCAATAGATTTTTAATCGATTTTGCCTCTAGCTTATTTGAACAATACAGAACGCCTATAATAGCCCAGTGGGAAATAGGTGAATATGTTAAAAACGGTATAATCCAAACAATAAAAAAAAGCCGAGTTGCTGGTCAATATTTAGATACATATGAAGTTGCCTATCAAGCAACTGAAGTATGCGAGAAACTTGGAATTAAAAAAGTCCTTGTACTAGCCCATCCGCATCACACATTAAGATGCAAATGGACATTAGAAAAATTAGGATTAAAGGCCTTCTTGATAGACACTACCAACTGTCCATATGATCCAAAATCAAATCAGACATGGACAAGAAATGCCTTAAAGTTTATACCGAGAGAAATCCTTGCCAGATTAATGTATCTGGTAAAAGGATATATATAATTTAAAAACACAAAGGGCAAGTCGAATGACTTAATGCCCTTTTTTTGTTTATAAAAAATTATTTTACTAAATCTTCTTTTTCAAGCAACCACATTATAATAGCTTTTTGAATATGCATTCTATTTTCAGCTTGATCAAAAATTACTGAATTTTTATGATGAATTGCGTCACTTGTTATCTCATAATCAATATGACATGGCATGCAATGCATTATCTTTACATTACTACAATATTTATCAACCATATCTGCATTTATCTGATATGGTAAAAAAACTTGTTTTCTTCTTTCAAATTCTGTTTCATATTCTGGTTTTATTTTTCCGTTTTCAAAAAACTCCATATCCATCCAAGTATCAGTATGAATATAATCCGCATCTTTAAGAGCACTTTCTAAATTTAAATCATTAGATACCAACCCTGTATCATTAGCAATTTTATTTAATTCTTCATCAATGCTTATTTGATGCGCCTCTGGGGAACACAATACAAAATTAATTCCGAGTTTGACACAAAGTAGTTTCAAAGTATTAGAAACATTATTTTCTATTCCAAGCCACACCACCTTTTTTATATTTTCTATATCACCTGAATGTTCAATCATTGTAAGCATATCCCCAAGTGCTTGGCATGGATGATACTTTTCACTACAAGCATCAATAACTGGTATTTGATTAAAAGATGATGCTTTTATTACACTTTCTACTTTTTGAGCTCTCATCATAATAATTTGACCAAATCTCATAACAGCTTGAATCTCATCTCCATAATCAGTAAGGGCAAACTGTGTTGTTTTTTGATCCAAAAAAATTGCATGCCCACCAAGCTCTGTCATTCCAGCTTCAAATGAAAGTCTTGTTCTTGTAGAAGATTTTTGAAAAAGCATCAAAAGGGTTTGATTTTCTAAATAATTTGTTAACTCTCCTCTATTTCTTTTTTCTTTTATTTTTTGAGCGAGCTCAATAATTTTTAAAAGATCTTCTTTGGTTTGTTCTTTTAACGATATTAAATGTCTCATTTTATTAGCTTAAATTATTTTTTATTATATACTTATTTCAACCTCATCTATAATATATTTTTTCTCACAATAGGTACATCTTACTTTTATGGGATTTTTTTCTGGAATAAAAAACCTGGATTTAATATGTTCCGTATTTGTAATACATTTTGGATTTGGACAAATAATAAATCCTTCAATCAAATTTGGAATATCTGCTTTTAATTTTTTTACTACAGCACTATTTTCAATAATTGAAACTGTAACATCTGGTGCAATAAGTGCTATTGTATCAAATTCATCTTTTGATAATTCTTTGTCTGATATCTTTATCAAATCTTTTTTTCCAAACTTAGTACTTTCTAAATTGATACCAACTATTACCTGATTATCATTTTTTAGGCTTAACAATTTTAAAACTTTCATAGCACAATTTTCTGGAATATGATCTATAACAGTTCCATTTTCTATTGCGCGAGCAACGTTTTTGACATCATTTAATTCACTCATATTTATATTCCTTTCAATAAAATAGAAATTATAGCTTGACGCATATAAACTCCATTTTTTACTTGTTCAAAATAATACGCATACTTTGTCTTATCAACTGCAAGAGTAATCTCATTTACCCTTGGTAGTGGATGCATGATCTTAAAACTATCTTTCACATTTTTAAGAAGTGGCGTATCTACAATATACAAATTTTTTACTTTTTCATATTCTTCTGGATCTGTAAATCTTTCTTTTTGAATTCGTGTAACATACATAATATCTAATTTATCAATTACATCTTCTATTTTATCGTGTTCCGAAAAATTAACATTTTTTAATTTTAAATCATTTTTTATATGCTCTGGCATTTTCAAATGTCCTGGAGAAATAAAATATAAGTTTGGCGAAAAATCAGATAGTGCCTGAGAAAGAGAATGAACAGTGCGCCCAAATTTCAAATCTCCAACCATGGCAATATTAAGATTATCTAGCCTTCCTTGTGTTTTCATTATTGAATACATATCTAAAAGTGCTTGTGTGGGGTGTTGATTTGCACCATCTCCTGCATTTATAACTGGAATATTTAAAATCTCTGACGCATAACGAGCTGAGCCCTCAATAGGAGATCTCATTATCACAAGATCAACATACTGACTTATAGTCATCAATGTATCGTGCAGTGATTCACCTTTTTTCAAAGATGTTTGTTCTGCGTCTTTAAGAGATAATGCCGTACCTCCAAGTTTTTTCATTGCTGTTTCAAAAGAAAATTTTGTTCTTGTAGATGGCTCAAAAAACAAAAGCGCTGCAAGCTGACCATTTAGATCTGGGGTAAGCTTACCGCTTTCTATTTTCTCTGCCACATCCACAAAATGCAAGATATCTTCTTTTGAAATATCCTGCATTGAAATAAGATGTTTCATTTTTTTCTTGTTCCACATTGTGCGGAAAATTAATTATTATGTATAAAAAAATAACCCTCTTACAGAGGGTAAATAAATAAAGACAATGTGCCTACAGGAATTTGATTGATTTTATGTCTATTTATATTCATATTAAAAATAATTATAGCACAAATATTTACTTACAAAAAGAAAGTTATCCACAACAAAAAACAACCCCCATATAGAGATTGTTTTATATTGTAATTCATCGAGATTACTAGCTCAATTTATCCTTAAACAGTTTCTCTACCATAACTGGATTTGCTCGTCCACGAGTTTCTTTCATAGCAACACCTACAAAATATTTCATCAAATTTTCCTTACCAGATTTATACTGACTAACCTGTTCTTCATTGTCTAAAATAATTTTATTCACCAAAGATTCCAATATACCCTCATCACTTTCCTGTAATAAGTCTTGTTCTTTCGCAAATTGAAGTGGATCTACTCCAGTTTCAAACATTTGTTTTAATATAAGCTGTCCTGCAGAACTATTTATTTGATTTTCATACAACATTGCTATCATCTGACCCATGTTCTCAGCACTAATCTTCATATTTTCAAAAGTAGTCCCAGATTGATTAACAAGCTTAAAAATTTCTGAACAAATCCATCCACTTATAATTCTAACACAATCCTTTTTTATTAATTTCCAATCTCTTTTGTCTCCTAATTCCAAAATCCATTCTCTAAATTCTGAAATAACAGCTTCAAAATAATCCGCTACATTTTTTGAAACTATCAAAGCTTCTGCTGATTTAATATCTAATTCGTATTGACTAACAAATCTTTCAAGTTTTTGATATGGAAGCTCTATCATATCTGATTTTATCTTTTCTATTTTTTCATCACTAATTATAAGGGCCTTTAAATCTGGTTCCTTAAAATATCTATAATCATTTGCCTCTTCTTTAGAACGTTGCAATACTGTAATTTGTTTATTTTCATCCCAACCTCTTGTTGTTTGCTCACGTGGAATTTTATTATTATTCCAAGAAATACTTTGTCTTTCTATTTCGTATTTTATCGCCCCCTCCACAGAACGGAAAGAATTGAGATTCTTTACCTCTGTTTTTGGATAAAGATTATCATCCCCCACTGGACGAAGCGACACATTGACATCACATCTCAAATTACCCTTCTCCATGTCAGCATCTGAAACTCCTAAATATCTACAAATTTGCCTCAAGTCTTGTAAAAAAATTCTTGCTGCTTCAGCACTTTTAATACTAGGGCGAGTTACAATTTCAGCAAGCGGTGTTCCTGCACGATTAAAATCAATCAAAGAGTGATTATCTTTGTGTAAATTTTTAGCAGAATCATTTTCTATATGCAATTTTTCTATTTCAACTCTTACTTTTTTATCACCATCTTTTATAATCAAAAATCCATCTCTAGATAGTGGCTCATCAAGCTGAGTAATTTGATAGCCCTGAGGAAGATCTGGATAAAAATAATTTTTTCTTTCAAACACACTTTTTTGATTTATTTTCAAATTAAGTGCTAGGGCAAGTTTCACTCCCAAATCTACAGCAGACTCATTTAGCGTAGGAAGTGTTCCTGGATGTCCCATACAAATTGGACAGACAACACTGTTTGGTTTAATGTCGTCAGCTACATTGGAACAACTACAAAACATTTTTGACTTTGTTTTTAGCTGAACATGTATTTCTAATCCTATTATTGGCTCTAACTTTGTATTCATAATATTTTTTAAAATTATATTATCTCACTTGCATTCAATATTCGTATAATTAGCATGCATTAGTACCTGCCTACCGGCAGGCAGGTATTAGCATCGCTTGCTACATCTTATCCACTGTCTCAATTCCAAGAAGTTCTAATCCATTTTTTATTACCTGAGAAACACAGAAAACAAGTAAAATTTTGTTCTTCATTTCCTTTTCAGATCCTGATAAAACTCTACAATTATTATAAAATTCATTAAAAATCTTTGCCAACTCTATCAAATAATTTGCTAAGTGACTTGGCCTATAACTCTCTGCAGATTTTATAATTATTTCCTTAAATAAGCTAATCTGTTTTATTAAATTAATTTCTTCTTTTGTGGTGAAGCTAAAATTTATATCAACATCTGGAATTAATTTATATTCTTTCTTTGCTTTCTCTAAAATACTACAACACCTGACAAATGTATATTGTAAATATACAGAACTATCTCCATCAAAAGACAACATTTTAGACCAATCAAATATAACATTTCTTGCCCTGTCAGTTGATAAATCATTAAATATCACAGCACCTATTCCTATTTTTTTTGCAGTATCGTCAATATTTTTGACTTGAGATTTCTTTTCCTCTAGTATCTTGGTAGATAATTTTATTGATTCATCAAGAACTTCTTCAAGTGCAATAGTCTTGCCATCGCGCGTAGACATCTTTCCATCTTTAAAAGCAAACATTCCAAATTCAACATGAACAAATCTATTTTTATTCATACCCATAAGATCAAGCACCCTAAACAATTGCTCAAAATGAAGTTTTTGATCTATCCCAACAACATACAAAAGCTTTTCTGGTTTATATTGCTCTAATCTATACAAAGCAGCTGCGAGATCTCTAAGATGATAACTACTCGTTCCATTTGATTTAATTGCAAAAAATGGTGGCATGCCATAGTTTTCTAAATCGACTATTAAAGCTCCTTCAGAAACAACTGTTTGTGTTTTTTTCTTTAAAGTTTTCAAAGTGCTCTCAAGTTTTGAAATATAAAAAGCCTCTCCATCATAATGATCAAATTTTATCTTTAACATCTTATAAATTTTATCAAACTCTTCTAAGCTTAATTTTCTGAACTCTTTCCATAGCTCTAGATTTTTTTTATCATTGTTCTCTAATTTCTGAAATTCATCTCTTGCTAGATCATCTAGTTTTGGATTGTCTTTTGCTTCTTGATGAAATTTCACATATAAAAATAATAGGTGTTTAATTGCGTCTTTTTTTAATTCCTTCACATTGCCCCAATTTTTATAGGCATAAATTAATTTGCCAAATTGAGTTCCCCAATCTCCCAAATGATTTACAGAAATTGTTTTATAACCAAGGTTTTTGTAAATTTTATAAAGTGATCCGCCTATCACAGTGCTTCGCAGATGCCCTATTCCAAGTGGTTTTGCAATATTAGGACTAGAGATATCCATAACAACTGTTTTGTTTTTTCCTATATTTTGTTTTCCAAAAACATTTTTTTCTGTATAAATTTCTTTTAACAGCGTTTTTGCATATTTATTATAATCAATAAAAAAATTTAAATATGGGCCAGTTGCTTTAATTTCTTTCAAAAAAATAGGTTTTTTTATTTTCTGACATAATTCAATCGCAATTTCAGCTGGTGATTTTTTCATTGCTTTAGAAAGCTCAAAACAAGGAAAAGCAAAGTCACCCAATTCATTATTTGGTGGAAGCTCCACTGATGGATTTTTAATTCCAGAATATTGTTCTATTAATTTTTTTATTTTTTCTTGAAACATGGGATAGTGTTTAGTATATATTCTAATCTTTTGACATTCCTGCCTGCCGGCAGGCAGGCGTCATTTGTCATTTGTCATTTGACATTTGTCATTTGAAATTAACAATGTGCTCCATCATTTGATCTACCTTTTTTTTCCAAGTATGTTCTTTTATAGCATCTAGTCTTGTTTCAATTTTCTCTGGGCTATTATTTAATTCTTCATTAATGCATGCATTAAATCTTTCAAAGTCATTAGCAACACTTACGACACTTCTAAATTGTTCTATACCCGGAGCATCTGTCGTAACAACTGGAATTCCACACGCCAAATATTCATATAATTTCATAGGACAGGTATATTTTATAAAATCATTTATATAGTGCGGAATTATTCCCACATCAAATCTACTTATATAATCCGGAGCCTCATTGTATTCTTTTGCTCCCAAAAGATAAATATTGGAAAATCTACGAAGTCTCTCTTCATCTTCTTTTCTCCAAATAGGTCCAACAAGCACAATCGATTTATCTAAATTCTTTTTTGCAATATACTCAATCATGTCTAAATTAACCCTATTTTCTTGAATTATTCCCAAATAACCAATAATTGGTCTAGAAATCTTGGCTATATCATTATTTATTACCTTGTTTTTATTTGCATAATGAGCAAGATCAATTCCTTGAGTAATGTGATATATTTTATCTGTTCTTGGATAAAAAATCTTTTCACTCTCTTCCGACAAAACAAAAATAATATTTGCTTTATCTCTTATTGTTTTATAGTTTTCTTCTAATTTTGTTTTTATATTTTTATAACTAGCATGTTCTGCCCAATTATCTACAGTATCAAAAACTGAGATGTCATATTCTATTTCATTAAAATATTCAACGTCAATAGGATAATATGACCATAAAATAATATTTTTATAATTTTCTTTTTTTAAATATTCATCTATTTCTTTTAAATATTTTTTATGACCAAAAATATTTTGCACAGTTGAATATACAAACACATTTTCTTCTGGACTATAAATCCTTGTAAAAGGTGATAATTTTATAGTTTTTCCTATATTATTTAAAAATATATTTTCCTTCCAATTACGTAATGCTCTTTTTTTGGTTTGAGGAAGATAGTCAATTAGAAGTATTCTATTTACAAAATTATTAGATTTCAAAGAATTAAAAACTTGGAAGTTTCTATTACTTATTCCTCTTTCCCAGTCTGTAAAACTAGACATAGAAAACATTACAATGTCATATTTCTTATCTTTTCTTATCATAAATTACTTTCTAATTTTTTATAAATACCTTCCCACAAAAAACTATTTACTATTCTTTTATATGCATTTTCTCCTAATTCATTTCTAAATATAGGGTCATTCAATAAATACAAAATAGCATTCATTGCCTCTTCTTGATTATTTTCATCTATCAAAATCCCTGTCTTTCCATCTACAACAGCTTCAGCTCCTCCGCCAACCCTTGAAGCAATGCATGCTTTTTTAAATATACCAGCTTCAAGGTACACTATTCCAAAACCCTCTACATCTTCTTTACTTGTGCGACTTATCATTGCAAAAATATCTGATATAGCATAAAAATATGGAAGGTCTTCATCAACGACATTATCTAAAAATAAAATATTCTTTTCTAAATTTAAATCTTTTGCTTTTTGTTGCAAATATTGTAAATTTTCTCCACACCCTATTATTAAATAAACCAAATCTTCTATATCTTTGTGGCGTCTTATCAAATTAATTGCATCAATAATAAGTTCATGATTTTTTCTTTTTACAACTCTGCCTACAGATAAGATGATTTTTTTATTTTTCAAATTATATTTATTTATAAGATTTTCTTTTTTGATTTCATCAATACGAAAAAAATCTTGACTAATACCTGGATAAAGTAATACTATTTTTTTAATTCGACCGGATAACTGGGTGAATCTATTCACCAATTCTAATGTTGTTTGACTATTTACAGTAATAAACTCTGCGTTTTGTAAAATTATTTTTGTAAGCACTTTTTTTCTACTACTGCTAGATGCTAACTTTATATCTAATCCATGAAGTGATACAAAATATGGAACTCTAAAAAATATTTTTAGTAAAAATGCACAAAAACCCAGTGGCAAAATATTGCCCACCCAAACTATTTCTATTTTTTCTTTTTTTGCTGTTTTTATAAGCTCAAAAAAAGATTTAAGCCATTTTGGCCAAATAAATCTATATAATAGTTTTTTATATATAATCTTAAAACCTACCCCTCCACTTGGTTTTATATTAGACAAAACAACTATTTTGTCTTTTGGGAACAACCTTGCTAGATTATAATAATAATTGCTTACTCCGCCTATATTTGGCCAGAAATCTAGGCTAATGAGAAGAGTTTTCTTCATTTGTATTAAAAAATTCTTTGTTAAAGACCTTTTTATTATATCATACCAAAAATCTTTCAGCTATTGACAAATTATTTTTTTATTGTTAATATGCATATTAATTAAGGTTCTTCCTCCTCCTTATTCTTAATTAGAGCCTAAATTAAAACAGGTCTTAGAACAAAAGGCCCAAAAGGCTGGGTATTGTCTATGACCGAGAGAAGCAACCAAGCTAAAATTTGCTGATATTGCGTTATTTTAATGCGATTAAAGCAATTTATGCTCAACCTCCTCCTTACTGCTTCGGCAACTTCTCGCGTGGGGTTCTAAATTAGAACCCCATTTTTTATTTGAAAAAATCTCGCGCATAAAGCGAGCTTTATACTTTTATGATATAATATATATATGCAAAAAGCTTTATTATACAAGAAAATAAAAAGTGGCGCTGTCCAATGTAGATTGTGCAATCATTTTTGTAAAATAGAAAATGCTTGTCTTGGTTTTTGTTGTACAAGAAAAAATATAGATGGTGACTTATATGTTCTCAATTACAACAAATTAATAGCAAAAAATGTCGACCCTATTGAAAAAAAACCACTCTTTCATTACATGCCATCTTCTCTTACTTATTCAATAGCTTGTATGGGTTGTAATTTAGCATGTTCCAATTGTCAAAACTGGCAAATATCACAAATAAATAAAATTGAAAAGCTTGATGAAGAATTTCCAGGGGAAAATATTGAACCGTGTGATATTATTAATCTTGCAAAAAAAGAAAATTGCCCAACAATAGCATACACTTACAGCGAACCAACCATTTTTTTAGAAACAGCACTACCCATAATGAAGCTTGCACATACCAGTGGCCTCAAAAATATATGGGTTTCAAATGGATTTATGAGTAAAGAATGTCTTGATCTTATATGTCCATATTTAGATGCCATAAATATAGATCTCAAATTTTTTAGTGAAGCAAAATACAAAAAAATAACAAACGCATCTTTGAAGCCAATACTAGATAATCTAAAATATTTAAAATCAAAAAAAATATTTATAGAAATAACAACACTTCTTATTCCTGGAGAGACAAATACAAACAAACAATTGGAAAAAATAGCAAAATTCATATACACAAATATTGGAAAAAATACCCCTTGGCACATATCCGCCTTTTCTCCAGAAATATCATTCAAACTACTTTCTAAAAAATCTAGTTCCATGAAAGAATTAGAATCCGCTTACCAAATAGGAAAAAATGCCGGATTAGAATTTGTATATCTTGGAAATATAGCCTCTGATACAAGAGAAAATACATATTGTCCCGCATGTGGATTTTTAAATATAGAAAGACAAGGATACATTATAACACGAGATGACAATAGTGGGCTTTGTCAAAACTGTAAATATAATTTAAACATCATATAATGAAAAAAACGTTTATAATATCAATAGCAATTTTATCTATTTTTTTTGTAAAAAGTGCAAACTCGCAATGGTTTGATCCAGACTTTAATCCAAACTATATTATATCCGACTTTGAACTTACGGATTATTCTTCCATGAGTATAAATGACATAAGATATTTCTTAAATCAAAATAATGGAATCCTAAAAAAATACACTGTTAAAAATCCGTCAAATGGGAAAACTATTGATGCTGCTGAAGTAATTTATAATGCATCAAAAGCATACAAAATAAACCCAAAATATATACTAGTATTACTACAAAAAGAACAAAGTCTCATAACAGATCCAAGCCCAACACAAAAACAACTCGACTGGGCAACTGGATATGCTGTCTGTGATTCTTGTCTTATGACAGATAATGAAATACAAAAATACAAAGGATTTTATAATCAAGTTACAAACGCTGCAAAAAGAAATAGATTTTATATAGACAACAAAAATACTCCTTGGTTTTTCCAAGCACAAAGCTATTACTCAATAGACGGACAAAGTGTTTCTCCTATAAACCAAGCTACAGCAAGTTTATATAATTATACCCCACATATAAATGGTAATTATAATTTTTGGAAAATATGGCAAAAATGGTTTGCAAAAAAATACCCAAACGGATCCATAATCAAGGAAAATGGATCTCAAACAATCTGGCTTATAGAAGATGATAAAAAAAGACCCTTTACAACATGGACATCTTTTATAAGTAGATACAAAAAAAACGATGTAATCAATGCAAATCATAGCGATCTTGCACAATATCCAATAGGAATATCAATAAATTTTGAAAATTATTCATATCTTAGAACGCCCGATAAAAAAATTTACATGCTCGATAATGACAAGCTTCGAGAATTTGAATCAAGTGAAGTAAGTCGTTACTTTGGGATAAATCCTGAGGAGTTAATAGACATAACCTGGGAAGATTTCTATTATTATAGTCTTGGTGATAAAATTACTATGAAAAGCACGTATCCTAGCGGAGCCGTTATAGAAAATAAAGATGACAAAAAATTATATTATGTTAAAAATGGTTATAAGCACGAAATACAAGACAAAAGAATATTAGAAACAAACTTCTCAAATCAATTCAAGTTAATATTAAGTAAAGATGAGGTAAATAATCTAGAAAATGCAGAACCCATAAAATTCAAAGACGGAACACTAATCAAATCAAATATGGGTAATATAGTATTTATGGTCTCTGAAGGAAAAATCAAACCCATTAAAAACGAAAATAGTTTCAATGGACTTGGATATAAATGGACAAATATAATATCAGTTAGTGATAATCTATTAAAACAATATGAAGTCGGAGAAACAATAGAAATAAAAATAGAAGAGATAAAACCAGAAGATTTACTTCCTGAGACTAAAACAGAAAAACCATTATGACAAAAATTAAAACAATATTAATACCACATAACCCACTTGTTATTTCAAAAATTGGAGGTAAGTATTCCGACACATTGAAATCCTCTATGGATGCAATGAAAAAAATTAGACAATCCATATATGAATTCAAACCAAAAAAAATAATTATAATAACTCCCCCAATAAAAGATTTACAAAAAATATCAATACACCAAAAAGAAAAATATCATATTAATCTTAAAGATTTTGGTGATTTATCTATGGAGTTTGAAGTAAGTGGAGATATGGATTATTCCACAAGACTAAAATATTTCTTAAGAAAAAATAATTTTGATGTCAATATGTTCTCTGGTGAAAAAACATATTATCAAAGCTTTGTACCATTGTATTACTTGAATCAATTTCATATATCCTCAAAAGGCTTTGAAAATGAACTCAAAAAAGATGAAACTCTCAAGTCTGAATTTATAATAATCCACAGTTCAAATGACACAATAGATTATCATCTAAAATTTGGCAATTTGCTTTATGAATTCTTAAGAGACACAAAAGACAATATTTTAATTATAGCTTGCGGTGATTTCGCAAAAAAATCAGCACACGAGGAAAATGAAGATCTACCCAAATTAAGCTACAAACTTATAGACCTCATAAAATCAAAAAGCTTTGATGAAATCCTAAACATGAAAGAAGAATTAAAAAATGGCTATCCGTGGATAAAACCATTTGCTTCTATACTTCATTTTATAAACAAAAGCAAACGAAAACCCGTTATTTTATCTCTAGACAAAGAATTTCAAGAAATGTATATAACTATAGAGTTTTAAGTTTTTTTGAAGAAGGGCAATTAGGAGGAAAAACTTTTCCTCTATTTTTTTTGATATAATAAAGCCAGCTTTTTATATGCGCTCTTGTAAGCTTATTAAACAAAATTGAAAACAATACATTTGTTTTGTTTTTTGAAGCTTGTTGATGCAAATGAATAGCGCAAACACCACCCAAATAATACACCGAATATCCAGATTCCCACATTCTTCTGCAAACATCTATATCCTCTAAATACAAAAATATTCCTTCATCAAAATAATTGATGTTTTCATAATTCTTTTTTCTTGTCATATAGCATGATCCCATGACCCAATCCACTTCTTGAATAGACTCATGATTTACATCTCTCATCAAAAAATTATCTAACCATTTTTTGCCTACATTTGTTTTTGATAAAATAGTTCTTCTAAATAAAGGGTAAAAAATATTTGGAAATCTAAAACATGTTTCTTGAAGTGTAGAATCTCCATTCGTAAGTCGCGGAGCAACAATCCCGACCTTATCATGATTTTTCAAAAAATTATACATATACTCAATAGTCTCTTTTGATATCCTAATATCTGGATTTAAAATCAAAATATACTCACCCTTGGCTTGTTTTATGGCTACATTATTACCAGCACCACAACCCTTATTTACTCCTGTTTGAATAAATTTCACCCCTTCAAACTCCTTCATTACGATGTCTATATTGTCATGGGAGTTATTATCTACAACAATAATTTCTACATCAAAATAAAAGCTATAAGTAACCAATTTTCTTAATTGATACTTTATCAGATTTGCTAACTTGTAATTTAATATTATGATTGACAACATATATTTAATGAAGAAGTACAAAGTTATCAAGTAAGAATTTTATTCCTTAAAACTTTATACTTTAAACTTTTTACTTATTTATACCATTTATAAAGCTCTCTGCTTCTAATCTTCACGATATTTTTGAAAATAAACTTTCTTTTTTTAAACATTTTTTTATATTTATCATGACTTTTCCAAAAAAATTTTAGCGTGCTTCTTTCAAAAAGCAATACATAAATAAACTTTTTAAACTCATAGATAAACAATGGGAAAAAACATCTAATAAAATTCATTGTAGACTCATTTTTAATAAGCAAATAAATATGATTTCTATAAGAATACTCATTTACCCAAGATGACTTGTTTTTTCTATTCTCTACCACACTCAAACCCCCACGAACAGATCTATCATGATAACAAATCATATCTGCTAAAAAATAGCTCTTGAATCCTGCTAAACGCAATCTAAATGCCAAATCAACATCTTCTTTATAGCTAAAAAAATCTTCATCAAAATATTCATTATTAATCTTAACATCTTCTAGTGCTTTTTTTGCATATATGGGGCAAGCACCACATGGACCAAATATTTCTCTAGTTCTTGAAAATTCAACAGAATCCTCTTTCAATTGACCAAAATCTACAACCTTATGATTCTTAAAAACTTCAAAGCCACATGTATCTATAATATTTGTTTTTCCTTGCTTATCTGCATTGTATGGATCTTCATTATTGAACTTCCACTGATATAGTTTTGGCTCTATTGATCCAATAGAATCCTTATCTTCTTGATTATCTATGAAATAAAATAGATTATCTAAAAAATCAGACTCAATAATCATATCTTGATTGAGGCACATTATATAATCCGACTTTGCCCAATTCATTAATCTATTATGGGCTTTTGCAAAGCCAATATTTTCTTTATTTATAATTACTTTAAATTGAGGAAAATATTTATTTATCACAGCTACCGTATTATCATTTGAGCCATTATCCATTATGTTGAGCTCAAAATCTTTAAAATTTTGCTTTAAAACAGAATTAATACAGTGTTTAATGTATTTTTCTCCGTTCCATGTAACTAAATTTATACTTATTCTAGACATTATTTTAGCTTGCAGCTGTCAGCTCTCGACCTTCAGCTAATTCGATTATACAAATTATTAAAATCACAAAACCAATTCCTAGTGGATGATCTAAGTAAGGTGAAAAAATGTGAACCGCCAAAACGGCTAAAAAAGAAAGTAATAATGAAATAAAAATTACATTATTAGTCCTTATCAATCTAACAGAATCTCGCATTATTTTCAAGCTCAGAGAAATATAAAATATAAGCCCAAAAATACCCATTTTAAGCCAAAAGCTAAGCCATCCCCATTCAAAACTATATGTTGTTGTAAGTCCTGTTGGGTTGAAAACATTTTTATTTCTTGGGTCAAGGGAATAATAACTAATTTCATGACCCATGCCGTATCCAATTATTGGAGAATTTTTTATATCCCTTAGCATGGGGTGCAATAATTCCATTCTTGAGTTACTACTAGAGTCTCCTTCACTTACACGACCAGAGAGCATATCTGCAAAATTAATATGAGTATTTGGAATTTTCAGTAATATAAAAATTAATAATATTGAAAGAACAATAACCCCAAACAATTTTATATAATTTAAAAAAATTATTTTTATCTTTTGTTTTTGAAAAACTAGAATAAAAAATAAAAAAATAAATGCAATCACGACTCCAAGCCAATAACTACGAGAAAAACTAACAATAATTGCTGACAAATTTAATATCGATAAAGTATAAAAAAATATTTTATCTTTCTTTTGTAATTTAGAGGTCATTAAAACGACTGAACTAATTACAAATGAAATCATTAAATATATTTGACTCTGAAAAAATATTCTATAAAAATGTTCATTCATCTTTGTAATCTCCCCCACCCTTGTATCTCTAAGCCATTTGTACAAAGTTGTATAGTCTATAAAACTAAATTGTTGAGAGAATAAATAAAATACAATAATTGTCTTTAGTGAAAAGAAAAGTGATGCGGAAAGAAATATATAAAACAAATTTGCGAAAACTTTCTTATCTTTTATAATTTGATAATAAATTGGCAGTATCAAAAAGAATAAAAAGTTATTAATATCAAAAAATATGTTTGAGGGTTTTGTTTTGTTAAGCAGTGCTATTAAAACACCAAATACTAAAACTAAAATATAAACAACATAAAACCATATATACTTACTTTTTATAAAGTCTAACTTATTTTTTTTATATAAATAAATAAGTCCGGCTATAAAGGCAATTATAAAAATAAGCATTCTAAGAGACAATGAAAAACCAAACATATCAACACTTATCAATCGTCCCTGAGATCCCACAAAAAGCTCTATAAAGCTTAAATATACCGCCCATTTAATATCTCTCGCTATTAAATATATAATACTTAATGCAATTAATATAAAAGCAATAATTCCAAAAACATAAAATTGATGCGCAAAGAAAAATACTGAGTCCATTATTATAAGACCCAGAAATGTGATACGGAAATAATTGTTTTTTAAAATGTTAAAACTCATTTATTATTTACTTCCCCTTATTATAACTTCATGCATTGTATCATTTCCCACCATATAGGTATTTGTCTCTTTTGCTTCAAACTTGACCCCTGTATCTTTACTTAGTTTTTCAAGTTGTTTCATAATTATCTGATATGATGTTTGCTCTCTAAATTGAGCAAATATAGGAATTATATTATCTTTTTCAATATAATTTACCTTGTATGCTTCTACAAAAGCTAATATTAATGATCCTCCCGCTCTAGAATTTCCATCTGAAGCAAGATCTGATACATATACAATATTTTCCGAATCCTTATCGTCTTTGTCCATTTTACCTTCATAAGCAAGAATATAGCCGTGCATTTTTTTGTCTTCTCCGGTATATTTAAAACTCATCTCTGGTCTATTTTTTATCATATTATTAACATCTTTTGCAATGAGGGCATTTTCCATATTATGCAAATATTGAATCAATTTTTGATTATCTTTATATGCCTTTCCCTCAATATACGCAACCTTTATTGAATCTTGAAATGTAAGACTACTAATACCCCTTGGTAACTTCAATTCTAATCTTTTTAAATTTATTTTTTTCTTTTCTTGCATACCAGTAACTCTTGATAAAATAATCCCTTCTTTTTCCTCCTTAGATATATCTAACAACATTGATTCACCAAAATTTACATTATCACTATAACCAACCGGAGCCTCTGGTACGGTTGTGTTTGCTATTCTATCAAGAGATATATTTGCATCAGTATACCCAAGACCTACTAATACCTTATTTTCATCTAAATTATATTTTTTTGCGAATCTTCTTATATATTCTTTAAAAAAATTAGCGTATAGAATTTTTAATACCTCTGTATTATTTCTTTGTGATTTAAAATTAGGTGCAACCTCTATATTATCGCATGTAATTATGCTCTGTTTATCTATTAAAACATCGTCGCTTACAATATCATGCATATGGGCCTCGAATTTATTTAGTTGGGCCACTACTTCTAATATATTTTTTTCTATATCAATATTTTTTGTAAGGACACTTTGAGCAATAGTTCTCCAATTTTTTTGTTTATTATTATCGCTAGATTCGGTCAATCTTTGAATAGTAAATAAAGAACATATGGGATTGAATGTGTATACATTACTTTTTCCGCTTCCAAATGGCATACAACAAGAAGTATCATTTCCAGCAACCACTCCATTAGGGTCTGATTTTAAATTTATTTTTGCACGATACTCTTCAATTATTCTATCATCTTCAAGTCCACTGTTCTGATTATATATTATATTTAATATCTGATCCTTAATACTTTCTAATACCTGGGCTTTGTCTTCTTCTATTTTTCCAGACTGAAGATAAGGAACAATATTAATTTTGTTTTCTTTAAAAATCTTTTGTAGTTCAGAAAATAATTTATCCGGATTTTTTGCTTCCCCTAGCACACCCTCTCTTCTTTTTCCGATTGCTTTTAATATTAATTCGTTTAATTCCAAGCTTCCGTATTTACCGCTAGATATCATTAATTTATAATCTATTTCTAAAGGTTCAAATACTTGTAAATTATCATAATCCCCCTCCACAAGAGCATCTCTTAAATCATCCGAGGATAAATCTAGGTGTGAAATTACTATATAATTTGATGGCTTTTTTCTATCATGAACCTCTCTTGGTGTATGACTATCTGATAACTGCAAAAATCTTCCTGAATTTTTCCAAAACTCCATCACTTTTTGCATTTCAATATTAGGATGAAACGCGAGTTTTTCAATATAATTATATAAATTTATTTTTCCAATACTCTTCAACTCTTTTAGCTGATCCAATATTTCTTTTCTATTTAAAATTTGACATAAATCATTATATTTCCTAAGCATTTTCCAAGAAGAAAATACATCTCCAACGCTTCGTATTTCTTTTAGTAATTTATCTAGAGTTGGCAAACCGTATTCTTTTGCTTGAGACAATGTTTCTTCTAAATTGGAATTAATATTGCGAGAAATGCTATTTAATACATGATATGAGCTACCAATTTCATAAACAGCTGTATCATCTTTTATTTGTTTTAATATATTATTATAAAATTCATTTGCAGATAATCCAGAAACATTGTATAAGTCTATTATTTTCAAAAAATTATGAAGAGCATCATGCTTAGAAATATTGGGCCTTTCAATATAATTGAACATTTTAGAATAACCAAATATCTTAGCCCCTGTTTCAAAAGGAATTAATATATTTTGTTCATCTATCCAGTTTTCATGTTTTCTTTTCAGTTTGTCAAATATATATTGACTTTTCACCTCACTTCCCATTGTTCTTATCTTATCTAAATCATCTTTAATGAAATAGAGCTCCGATGGTAATAAATTTAAATTCTTTGCATCATCAAATATGTAATCGCAATCTTTTGAAAAAAATCCATGTCCATTATCAATGCTCTTAAAATAAGATTTTTCAATGCAATAATCTAAATCACCCTTAGATAAAACCACATTAAACTCTTCTTTAATTTTTGAGGCTTTATCTATATATAGCAACAAACACCTTATCATACCCTCTTTAGCAGCCTCAATGACAAGCTCTTCTGATACATTAAATTTATCTTTTATTAAAATACCTGCATCAAAGTTTCCCTCAGAAAATCTATTTACCATTCCTTCTTTTGCATATTGTTGTATTTTTGAAGATGCAATCATTTCATCGCTAATATTATATTTCTCTATTATACTTATTGCATTATAAATCATTCTCGAAGCTACGGAGATTTTCGATATCGCTTGAACTACAGCATCCAAAATAGTTTCTTCATTTAGATGAAACGTGTCTATTATTTCCTGTACAAAATCACGCCTTAAATCATTCGATAGAGCCCACGCAATTACTTCTTTTGCGGCATCCGAAACAATTTCTTCATTTACATGAAACCTATTAATTAGCTCTATAGTCTCCTTTATTCCCTTTGTCCGAAGTAAATCTATTACTATTGGTAACATTAATTTTTGCGTTTCTTCAGATTCTAATACTTGGGGAGAAACTTTAAATATATCTATAAAAATTAAGGGGTCTTTTGTTTGTGCATTTTTTAAGCAACATGATAATCCATTTTGGATAGCAGTCTGAAAGTCTTGAGATTCAAAAAATTCATTAGGAAAATTATATTCCCTTTGTATATCAATTGCAGTAAATACATCTACTAGGTTACACATTGGGGACAAGAGCGTTATCATTTTTAATTTTATTACATCTTGCACTTCTTGAGACTGCAATATATCACTCGACAAATTAAATTCTTTTTTTAATTTTACTAAATTGTGAGTATCTAAATATACTGATGTATTGAGTATTCTAGCCTTAATAGCAAATTGTATTTCTTGGGACTGTAGAATATCATCTGACGCTGATAATATTTGTCTTATATGAATTGCTCTATCTATTCTATTATCCGAAAACTCTGCTATTATTGCCGATTTTATAGCATTTATAATTTCTTGAGACTGCAATACATCCTCTGATACATAAAATTCTTCTTTTATTCTTAATATACCGTTTATATTTTTACTCAATAAAAACTGTAACATACATATTTTTACAGCGTCCTGCATTTCTTGAGACTGCAATACATCCTCTGATACATAAAATTCCATTTTTATATTTATTGCTTCATCTATGTCTCCGACAGAAATTTGTCTTATAATTTGTTCTTTGGCGGCTTCTTGAATCTCAGAAAATTTACAAATTCTCTCTACAGATGGTTCACTTTCTACATTATCATTTATTAACTCTTCATCAATAAGGCCCTCTGCTTCTACTATAATAGGATCATCTATTACTATAAATCGTTTCTTAATTTTTATTGCTTCATATACTTTTCCTGATGATAAATATTGTATTATTCCTATTTTTACCGCATCTTGCATTTCTTGAGATTGTAATATCTGAAAAGAGAGATGAAATTTATCTTGTATGTTTATTGCCTCGTATAAGCCTCCCGATGACAAAAGGTGAATTATTACTAATTTTACACAATCATCCATATCATCTTTTGAAATGCCCACTTTTTCTTGAAGTTCTCTGGCTCTATATAAATCTCGATGAGGATATAAAAAGCTACGTATTATTTTTTTTGCAATATTTTGAAAAACTTCTTCTGATATTCTAAGTTTTTCTTTAATTTTTATTGCGCTATCTATAGAATTATTGTGCATAAGACGTGATATTGCATTTTCTCCAGCATACTGCACTTCCTTAGAAAATAATATTTCATCCGTAATTTGAAATTTTTCAAAAAACCCAATTACTGTATCTATATAATATGAAGCTTCATTTAATAATCCTATCAATCCAATTTTTACGGCATCCTGCACCTCTTTAGAAAGTATCACCTCGCTAGAAACTTGAAACTTATCTATAATTTTGATTGTTTCATGTGTAAACTTCTTCGTAAGAGAATTTATTAACCCTTTTTTTATTGCATCATCAATTCCATCTGTTATTTCTATGTCAGTAGATAATTTAAATACACTTCTTAGTCTAATAACTAAATCTGAATTATAACCACTAGATAAAATATTTATTACATTTTGTTTTGCAAGCGATTGAAGATCTTCAGATAATATAACCTCCTCTGATATTTGAAATTTTTCTATAATTTGAAGGACTGTATTTACATAATTTGTTGACTTTCCAAGTAGGCTAATTATTGTTTGTTTTGCTGAATCTTGAATTTCTTTAGACTTTATTACTTCGTCTGGGATTTGAAATCTATTTACAAATTCTACTGCATGATCGACGCCATATGCACTAGATAACTTATTTGCCATTCCTTTTCTTGCAGCATCTTGAATTTCTTTAGACTTTATTACTTCTTCTGAGATTGGAAATTTTGTTATAATTTCTAAAGCTCGAACAATGTTAAAATTCCAATTAGATAAACACATCATTATTGCTTGTTTTGTATATTTTAATATAGAATCTTTAGAGATACTTAATTTTTCTAACAACTTCTCCAGATCATCTAAATTACTATAATATAAAGCATTAGCCATACCCTTATCCGCTGCATCTCTGAGCTTTTTAGATGTTAATATTTTTTCTGATACATCAAACTCTTCTATAAGTTCTAGAATTTTATTTGCATCAGCCCCTACTGATAACTCGCTTATAATTTTATTAACCACAGCCTTTTGAATTTTCTCTAAATATGTATTTTCTTGTATATTAAATTTCTTTTTTAGCTCTATTACACCGTGAACATAGTCCCCTTTACCAGTTTCAAGTGAATCTATAATAGATTTTTGCGTGGCCTTTTGCATACTTGACTGTTTTATAACATCTTCTGAAATATTAAATTCTTCTTTAATTTTTATTGCATTTTCTAAATCATTATTCGACAAACGATTTATTATTTCTTTACTAGCCATGCTCTGTATTTCTTGAGATTCCAATACCTCTGGCGATATATTAAATTTTTCTTTTATATTTAAAGCACCCCATATATATCCTTCCGATAAACAGTTTATTATTCCCTTTTTTGCAGCATCCTGAACCATTGGGAAATTAATTAGAGTTTCAGAAAAATTATTTTTTTCTAATATATCTATGGCATTTTTGTTTTCTCCCCAATCTGATAATTTTGAGATCATTTCTTCTAAATCTTCTTTTTGTTCTTCTGACAAACTTAAATATTCATCTAATTCATAGAGGCTTTTAGGCGTATCATCTTTTTCTAAGTTTTTTAATTCTATGTCCTCAATATTTATTTGTTGTGGCTTTTCTAACATATATTTATAAGTATTTTTTCTTTTTAGGTAATATTTTTAGTTTTGCGCCCACTACAACAAGTCGGACAATAAACCAATTTAAAACAATAAAAAATTGCAAAATTAAAATCTGTAATTTACTTTTATGCTTTTTGAAATATACTGATAAGCTTTTATTAAATGTTTTTTGATTTTTTAATATTTTTTCTTGTTTAAAGCTTTCGCCTTTGTGATGCTTAATAGAGGTAATCGGTGTAAAAATTATATCAAGACCAGCCTCTTTAATTCTTGCACAGAGATCTACTTCTTCAAATAAAAGCCAGTAATCCTCGTCTAAAAGTCCTCCGACTCGCTCAACAACATCCTTTCTTGTTAGTAAAAATGCACCCATTACTTGTTCTACTTTTTTTTCACTATTATAATCAAAATCCAGCATATAATATTTTTTTATAGCTGGAATAAGATATGGAAAAAAATTGTGCAGTTTTAATAACACAAAGATCTGAGATGCTAATGTAGGAAGTCTACGGCAAGATGATTGAAGTGTAGAATCACTATTTAATAATTTACATGCCACTGCTCCAATATCAACGCGCGAGTCAAATAACTCAACAAGTTTCTTTAAGCTTCCATCTTCTATAAATTCTGTGTCTGGATTAAGTAGTAATACATGTTCATGTTTTGATAGTTTATAGCCAATATTATTTGCCTTTGCAAAACCAAGATTCCCACCTGATTGTATATATCTAGCTTGAGGATATTTACTATTTACCATGTCCTCGCTTCCATCATTTGAGTCATTGTCAATTACAATCACATCTAAATCAATGTCAGTATTAAATCTAAACAAAGATTCAAGAGCTTTGTCTAGTAAATCTTTTACTTTATAATTTACGATAATTACAGATATTTGATTCAACATATTTTAAGTAATTTGAAATTAATCTACAATCTCTCACACAACTCAATCATCCTATTACTAAATCCCCACTCATTGTCATACCACGCAATAAGTTTTACTAAATTTCCATCCATTACATTTGTAAGTGACAAATCAAAAATTGATGAGTATGGATTTCCTATAATATCAGATGATACAATTTTATCAGTCGTTGTCATTAGTATTCCCTTGAATTTTTTATCCTTAGACATCTTTATAAACAATTCATTTATTTTTTCAATACTCGTATTTTCTTTTATCTTTATTGTGACATCAGAAAGTGAACCATCGACAACTGGAACTCTTATTGCAAGTCCATCAAATTTTCCCTTGAGCTTTGGAATAGCATTTGTAACAGCTATCGCAGCACCAGTTGAAGTAGGAACAATGTTTTGCGCTGCTGCCCTTGCGCGACGTAAGTCGCTATGAGGACCGTCAACAAGATTCTGATCTGCAGTATAAGCATGAACTGTTGTCATAAAAGCTTTTTCTATTGTAAAATTATCACTCATTATTTTCATAACAGGTGCAATACAATTTGTTGTACAAGATGCTAGATCATATACATCAATTGTTTTCTTAATTTTTTCATCATTTACACCAAGAACTATTGTCTGAACATTTTCACCTTTTGCAGGAGCTGAAATTATAACTTTTTTTGCCCCAGCTTTCATATGCTTTTGTGCATCCTCATACGTTCTAAATATTCCTGTGCACTCTAGTACTATATCAACTTTCAAATCCTTCCATGGTAAAAGCGTAGGATCTTTTTGAGCATAAACTGGATATAGTTTTCCATCAACAACAATTCCGTTCTTATTTGATGATACTTTATTCTCAATTCTCTTTTGCGCAGTGTCATACTTTAATAAATGAGCAAGAGTTGCACTGTCTGTAAGATCATTGATAGCAACTACTTCAATATTTTTTTTATTTAGTGCGATTCTAAATGCAGCACGACCTATACGACCGAAGCCATTAATTGCTATTCTTTTTTTTGCCATATAATTTTATTTTTAATAATTATTTAATTTTATAATAAATTTTTGCCACACTATGTATATCGTCATCCTGAATTTATTTCAGGATCTTTAGGTGATTGCCTATAATTAAGAGATTCTGAGATAAACTCAGAATGACAACAAGGCAAAAATTTTTAATTATTTTATCAAACCATACCCAAGTCCAATCGCCTTATCATTTAACACTTTTAGCTCTGGTTTCTGCACATATTTACTTTCAAACTTATGGTCAATTGATTTTTGTGCGTCTTTAATATCAACAAACTCTTTTATTGTTTTGATAATTGCACCCAACACTATCATATTCATAACGCGCTGAGATCCCACTTCTTTTGATAGAGTATCAAATGCAAATCCAGATGAGTTTTTTATTTTCTTAATTTCTGGATCTTTTATCAAATCAGTATTATAAATTACAATAGAGTCTTTATTTATATAGTCATCTGCACGCTTGAAAGCGCGCTCAGATAAAATTATCATAATGTCCGCCTTTAAAAATTTTGGGTAATATATATTTTTATTTGCTTCATCCCGCCTTGGCGGGATAAATTGTATATAACCGAGAGATACACCACCGCGTTGTTCTACTCCGTAATTTGGCACAAAACTAATTTGATAATTTTTTGTATTTAGTATATCAAGCAAAATTTTACTAATTGTTTGAACTCCTTGACCACCCTCACCTGCAATAAGAATTTTTTTCATAATATTTTAATTTTATGTTTATTTTAAAATTCTAATATCGAAACTCTAAATTATAAACAAATTTCAATATTTAAATTCTAATGTTTCAAATTTACTATTTATTATTTTGAATTTGTTTAGAATTTAATGCTTATAATTTCGTGCTTAATTCCCCAATAGGATAAAATTCTTTAAGTTTCTTCATAAAATCCAATGTATTTTTAGCATCTGTTTTCCAGTTTGTAGGACAAAATGACAATATTTCAACAAATGAAAATCCCTTCCCTTGCATCTGAAATTCAATTGCTTTTTTAATAAAACCTTTAAGTTGTATTGGGTTATCAACAGAGCCTCTTGCTATATAAGCAGGCGTTTTAGATGCATTAAAAAGCAATTCAGGGCCCTGCAAGAAGTATTCATCTGCACCATGCTGAGTTGTTGCTGTAATCTGCCCCTTAATTGTAGTTGGTGCTTCTTGTCCTCCTGTCATGCCATAATTTGCATTATTTACAATAATAACAGTAATATTTTCATTTCTTATTCTTGCGCTTATCAAGTGTTGCATTCCTATTGCATATGCACCTCCATCTCCCAAATATGCAATTGCAACAATATCTTTTTTTGCTCTCTTTGCACCTGTTACGACTGGTATTGTTCTTCCATGATGGGTTTGAATTGTGTCAACATTAAAAAAATTCCAAGCCAAAAGTGAGCACCCAATATCTATTCCAAATAAAGTATTATTTTGGATACCGAGCTCATCAATAATAAATCCCAAATTTTTTAGAATTATAGGATGACCACAACCAGGACAAAAATTATGTGGCTTAGAAGATTTTTTCCAGCATATTGGCCAAGCTAATGTATTTTCTTTATTCATAATAATTATAATTATTTTATAACAATCCCTTTATAAACGTATTTATTGAAATTTTGAAGTTTGAAATTTATTTGTCATTTTTCGCCAGAGGCGAATCAGCCTTTGGCTGAGAAATTTACCTATCTCGCCAAAGCTTTAGCGAAGGCGGATTATTTGGAATTTTTAATGACTTCTATTATTTCTTCAGATGTTATTCCAAACGCTGGCTTGTTATAAGTTTTTATAGGAATATTTAATCCATACAGATTTTCTTTTACAAGTTTTAATAATTGATTTTCCGCTGACTCTGTTACAATAATTTGTTTTATTCCTTTTAATTCTTTCTTTAATGCGTCTACCGGAAATGGATTAAGGGTTATTGGTCTAAACAATTTTACAGATTTTTTCTTAGTGTCTGAAAGCGCTTGCTTTACAGATGATGCAACTATTCCATGAGCTATTATAAGAGTATCTTTTGCCGACTTGTCATAAGAGAAAACTTCATGCTCGCTTATCTCACTTTTTATTTTATTCCACTTTTCGATTAAGATTTTATTGTTATCAAAACACTCTTCTTCTACTGAATATGTGTTTCTAAGATTTACATAATTTGATTCTTGGCGATTATTTCGTTTGAGGGATTTCAAAACTATTGGTTTACTTATTTCTAATTTTGTAGGCTTTTTTAATTCAACATTTGTTCTAGTCTTTAAAGTATAACCATCAGTAAGTACAAAAGTTGGAATCATATAGTGCCATGCTGTATTAAATGCCTTAATTGTATAATCATATAATTCTTTTATGCTTGATGGTGAATAAACAATACGATATCCCTCTCCATTTCCACCAAATGCAGTGAGTGTTACTTCTTGCTGAGAATATATTACTGATGCAGTAGATGGCCCTCCACGCTGACCAATAATAGCAACTATTGGCAATTGCATTGCTTCAGCCATTGAAAAGGCATCTTGCATTAATATGTTTCCGGGACCAGCTGTTGCCGTAAAAGCTTTGATACCAGTCAAAATTGCACCTATTGTTGCAAAACCCGCAGACATCTCATCTTCTGTTTGTAAAAAAATTAATTTCTCAGGATTCTTTTCGTAATTTGTATCCCACTCTGACATAATTTCTGTTGTTGGTGTAATAGGATAACCAAAAAAAGCACTTACACCTGCATCAAGCGCAGCACGCACAACCACTTCATTTCCTGTTAATAGTTCTTTTGCCATATATATTTATATAAATTTTAATAAAAAATTTGCCTGAAAGCTGATAGCTAATCGCTAATAGCTAGTTATAAAGAATCTCATCATCATCACTTTCCTCTTCACTATCTACTAAGTTGTCATTATCCTCTCCAATTACTGGAATCTTATAACTAACATCTTCTCTATTTATATCATTAATGTCATCATCTAAAATTTCTTCATCTTCTACAACGCTCTCTGCATCCTCTTCTTCGTCACTTATTTCCTCTTTTTCTTCTTCATAAATATTATTGTCTATATTTTGAAAAGATCTTCTTCTATAAGAGTCCATTTGTTCTTTCATTTCCCCAAGGCGTTTAAATAAATTTATAAGAATAAGAAAGATCAAAACAACTGAAACGAGAAGAACCCAAAAATGAACTTTGGTATAATCAAAATAATCCTCGAAATTAAAAGAATCTTCAGAGGTAGTATCCTCTGGAATGTTGCTCATATCAGTACCTAATTTTCCATCTTCTAACTTATTATAAAAATTATCTATTTGTTCTGTTGTGCTGGCATCTAATTCACTTGCTTCTAAATTGGCTTCGCTATATGCTGCCATACAATTAAAAGACATGGCCAAAAACAAAACTAATGAAATTGGAAGTATATATAATTTTATTTTATTTTTCATATATTTACTTGTCCCACAAAATGGCGGGATTATTTATTTAAAGAGAGTACCATATTTTTTTCTTCATCACAGGACACGACAATGACTTTTAATCTATTAAAATGCTTATTACTCATTATCAAATCTCTTATATCACTATTTCTCTCCCCTATTCCACCTGAGAAAACAACCGCATCAACATTATCTAACAATGTCATATATGAAGAAATATATCTTTGTATTCTATAAATAAACATATCCAAGGCTAATTTAGCCATTTTTTTGTTTTCTCTATTACCTATCACATTTGATTTGTATCCTGGAATTTTGTAAGCATTTAAAATCATAACATCACGAAGATCAGAAATTTGACTTATTCCTTTTATACCTGAATTAAAATTTAATTCATTGAAAATAGACTCAATATCATTTCCATATGATAATAAATATTTCACTATAGAAGCGTCTATATCACCACATCGCGTCATCATCATAAGACCTGATAACGGAGAAAAACCAAGTGACGTATCAATAGCCTTGCCATTTTTTATAACTGATATACTAGATCCCCCTCCCAAATGACAAGTTATGATATTTGTATTAGATATTTTTTTCTTTAATTCCTTAGATGCCTCAACAAGCATTCCTTGATGAGAAAACCCGTGAAAACCATATTTTCTTATTTCCTTATATTTATTTAAATATTTTTGAGATATAGGATAAGAGAAAACACGTTCTTCTAAATCACAAAAAAACATTGTGTCAAATACTCCAATGTGTTTTGCCTTTTTCCAAATACCAATAGATGACTTTGCAACTGACAAATTAATAGGGTTGTGAAGTGGTGCTAAGTCATTATATTTTGATATTTTAGAAATGATAGATGAATTCAATATAACTGGCTTTGTAAATTCTATTCCACCATGAACGATTCTATGAACTATTTTTTCTATATCTTCTTTTAGATTAATCTTCAAAAAATTATAAACAACGTCAAGCGCTTCTTTGTGTGATAAAATTTCTTGATTAGACAATAAACCATTTAAATTAATTATAGAATTATTACTTCCTATTTTTTCTATTAAGCCAAAATAAATCTGATTTAATTTTTTATCAAATAATTTAAACTTCAGTGATGTGCTCCCACTATTTAAAACTAGTATCATTTGTTTAGTATTTAGTGTTTAGTATTTTCCGCCAGCCAGCCCCGCTACGCGAAGCATGACCGGGGAGGCGGATCAGCCTTTGGCTGAAGTGTTTAAAAATTACTTATTTACATTAAACTGTTAGTCGATTAAAATAATTCCTTGCTCTCCCTGAGATATTCCACAAGCATTTGCTTCATCTAAATCAATATGTGCTCTTGAATTAAATTTTTCATCAACTCTTACTATAACATTATCAAATATAACTCCTCTTTCTCTGCCAACCTTCAATTTTACAATTGCCCTATGTTCTATTCCCAGGCTCTGAGCCTCTAGACTAGATATATGAATATGTCTCTTTGCAACTATGACACCACTTTCCAAATTAACCTCATCTATTGGGCCAACGACTTTTAATCCAGGAGTATCATCTATATCTCCAGAAACTCTTATTGGGGCCTTTATTCCTAGCTTAAAAACGTCTGACAACAATATTTCTATTTGTGTTTTTTCTCTCTCGGGCCCTATCATTCTAACATTTTCTATAGACCCGTTTGGTCCTATTAACTGGACTACTTCTTGTGCTGCAAAATCATCCCCTTGAGATAATTTCTTTTCGCTTTGAAGCTCATACCCCTCTCCAAATAATTTTTCAACTAATTCTCGACTAGGGTGTATGTGCCTATTTGAATACTCGACTTCAATATTAAATTCTTTTGCCATATTTTTATAGTTATATTTTAAATTTTATTAATTGTTTTTTGTTTAGAAGACCTACCTGTGCTCCGATTTTTGTAATTACATTACAACTTCTTATCATAGCCAATCTTAAACTTTTTTTGATATCATAATCTAGAATAAGTCCAGATACAAAACTTGAACCAAATGCATCTCCTGCTCCTGTTGTATTTATACTTTTTACCTTTAGTATTTTTTCATGAATCACTTCTTTGCCATCATAGACATACGCACCCCTATGACCACATGTAATACTAACAATCTTAGGTCCCCAAGAATAAATAGCTTCTAACAGAATATCTATTTCGTTGACTTTTTTAGAGCTTGATCCACACAAAGCTCTTGCTTCTTCTATATTTATATTAAAAAATTCTATTTGCTTTAAATATTTTTTAAAATATTTACTACCCTTTTCTAATTGTAAGACACCCGGATTCCATGCTACTTTTATTTTTTTCTTTTTTGCATACGACAAAATAGTTTTGATATTTTTTTCAACCAATGAATCTTTACCACTAAGGGACGCAATATAAAACCATTTTGTGTCGATACCTTTCAAGTCATATGGCGTAATATTTAAAACCGAATTAGCTCCACGATGTGTAAAAAGAACATGTTCATGATAATTTCCATAATTTACAATAAAAGAAAAACCAGAATGTATTCCGCTGAAAATCTGTAAATTATCTGTATTGATATTATTTTTCTTAAGTTCTTTTACTATAGAGCTAGCAAACCAATCATCTCCCAAACTAATAAAAGATGCTGTTTTTAAACCCATCAAAGAAAAACTAACGGCCGTGTTCATTCCACCTCCGCCATATGTAAAACTCACATCTTCTGAAGAAATCTTTGAACCATATCGAAAAGCCAAAAACTCTTCTAGGTTTTTACCATGTTTTATAAGCTTAGCATCATCAGTATAATACATTATATCCTGCGTTGCTCCACCAAATGTTACAATGTCAAATTTAGGCATAAATAATACAAAAAATGTTAATAAATTATTTATCAATACCTTATTATTATATCAAAAATTGAACAATAAATAAAACAAGTAAAATTGTCTTTACTTGTCTACATAATAAGCCTAAAATTGGGTCAATTCTTTAAAAACCACTGCATTGTATAACCATTTGGAGCGTCACTTACAAAGTCTTTTTTTGGACAAGATCCAGAACCATGATTGCTGCTTTCTGTTTCAAAAGAAGATACTTGAAATATGGCAAAGCTTTCCTCACAACCATATTCTCCAGCATTAAACTTGTGATATCTATAATAATATTTATGATCATTTAATGGATCAAAAATAGGAGAATCAAAAATACCTTTTTCAAACAAATTATATAAAACAAATTTTGATTCGTTTTTTAGCTTATATCCATAGTCCCAAGCATCTAAACTAATATTATCTGGCAAAGCATTAAAATCTTGAACATACACACTTATAGCCATTTGTATAGTTGAAATATCTGTGCTTCTTCTAATATCTCTTATATGCTTCCATTGATTGGTCATATAAATACCCATAACAATAGACCAAAAAGCGATCATAAAAACTAAAAAAGTTGTAGTAAAAAATAAATTTATCTTTTTTTCTATCATGGTATTATTATATCTAAATATATCTCTAAATACAAAACCTCCTCCATAAAAATATTACGATACGAAAAAAACACGGCTCATTGTTATGAACCGTGTTTTATAAATACTGTTTTTTCTATAAGTGAATAATTATTTTTTTTCTTCTGTCTTTTCTTCTGTCTTTTCTTCCTTAGGAGCTTCTGTGCTTACAAGAGTTTCTTCAACAACAACCTTTTCTTCTTCATAAGGAACTGCTGATGCAATTGCCTGATCTTCTGGATTTAATATCTTAATTCCCTTTGGAACCTTGATACTTGATACAAAAATAATATCGTTTATATTTTCAAGCATAGAAAGATCTATTTCTATTTCATGAAGCATGTCTTCTGGAAGACATTCAATTTCTATATGATCTATGTCTCTACTAAGAACAGCTCCAAGCTCTTTTACAGCCTTTGATTCCCCAATAAATTTCAAAGGAATTTCTGACTTAAGTTTGTGTAACTTACTAAATTCATAAAAATCTGCATGTAAAATCTTATTTGTTCTTGGATCTCTAAAAACATCGTGAATAAAAACAGGAACTACTTTATCTTCTAAATTAATACTTATTATAGTATTTTCACCAGCATCAGAAAGTGATTTCAAAAAATCATGCATTTTGATCTTTATAGTCTTGGTTTCTTTCTGAGGTCCATATATAACTCCTGGCAAATATCCTTCTTCAATCAAATGTTTTGCCTTTTTATCTGTTTTAATGTCTCTTATTTCTGCTTTTAATGTTAGTTCTGTCATTGTATTAGCTGTTAGCTATTAGCTTTTAGCTTTCAGGCCTGATGGCTGATTGCTGATGGCTGATTGCTGATTAATAATTGTTAGTCATATCATTGTAAAACAAGTTTGATTTTATGTCAAGCTAAAATAAATCATTCTAAAATTTACCTGCCTTTATAGATACCCTTATTTTTTTCATCATTTCAAGATAAAATTCAATATTATTTAAGGTAGAAAGACGAAGAGCTAGTGGATCTTGAACTCTAAAAATATGATGTAAATAAGCCTTTGAATAAGTTCTTAATTCTTCTATTTTGGAGTTACTATTTATAGAGCTTTTGTCATTTGCAAATTTTGCATTGGTTATGTTTATTGTTTTATAAAAACCTTTGTTTAAATTATCATTCTTAAAAAAATACATTCTTCCATGTCTTGCTTCGCGACTTGGTATAACGCAGTCAAACATATCAACTCCATTTTTTACAGCTTCAATAATATTTTCTGGATATCCTACTCCCATTAGATATCTTGGACTTTGTTGAGGAATTTCTTTTACTATGTGATTTAAAATTTCATACATTTCATCGTTGGTTTCTCCGACTGCAAGTCCTCCAATTGCATAGCCATCAAAATCAATATCAACAAGTTCCCTAAGGCTTTTAGATCTCAATTCTTTATTTAATCCCCCCTGCACTATTCCAAAAAGAAGATTTTTGTTCTTTGGGTCTAATTTTTTCTTAGCAACTTTACATTTTTTTGCCCAAAGACTTGTTATCCTAAGCGCTTCTTCTAATTTCTTTTTATCTGATTTTGAGTCCAGACAAACATCTAATACCATCTGAATGTCTGAGTCCAGCACACTTTGAGTTTTCATAACCGACTCTGGTGTAAAAAAATGCTTTGAGCCATCATATGTTGACTGAAATTCTACACCACCCTCCATTAATTTCCTTATTTTTGAAAGAGAAAAAACCTGAAAACCACCTGAGTCTGTTAGCATTGGTTTTTTATAATTCATAAAATTTCTAATTGATCCAAATTTTTTGATGATTTGAAGTCCTGGTCTTAGGTATAAATGATATGTATTTGCCAAAATAATTTCTGGATTTAATTTTTTTATATCCAAATAACTAAGAGATTTTATTACCCCTCGAGTAGCAATTGGCATAAAAACAGGCGTATGAATTTCGCCTGATTTTGTTTTGAGTATTCCAAGTCTTGCATTACTAATTTTTGATTTTTTTAAAATCTTGTACATATTTAATTTAATTTACAACTTTTCCTTTCGGAGAAGCTTTCTTGTCAGAAAAGCACTCTGTTGTTAATGGATTCTTTTTTATAATAACTGGGGAATTAGAAAACACGTCCGTTGCTGAAAAATAAATAATTGAGCTAAGTGGAGCGAATTTAGAAACATCCCCCTTGCCAGGAGTAACCATCAAATTGAAGGTTATTGTATTGTCCTTATTCTTATCTGAACTAGAAACCTGCCAACTCAATTGTCTATTATTTTCATCAAATTTTATATTTTGACCATCCTGTATACCAACACTTTCAAAATCAACATTTGCTGGGAGGGTTGTTTTTATCAATATATCTTTTATATTATTCAATTTCGAGTTAAATTTCCAAACAACTCTATAGCCTGTGAGTTCTCCAACCATTGGTGGAAGTGGTCCTGAACCAATCTGAGCGCCTGATTCATCATAATACCTACAATCACTAAAAAAATCAATTGGCGTATTAATCTTACTACTTATTATATTTGATTGAACTTGAGATTCATCACCGCCATAATATAAAGAAGACATAGACTGAATTGTATAATTATTTTTATCTATAAAATCTGTTTTAAATCCCAAGATTTTTATCTTGAAGCTGAGTCTAGATTCTTGACCTGGCTTTATTTGAGCAAGCGATGCAACGGAGTTTTCGTCCCAAGTGATTGTTTTATTTTCTTTATCTATTACTGCATTATAATTATTAGAAACCAAATCAAAATCAACATATTGCGAATCTATTTTAGTAACTATTCTGACATTATTCATAGCACTCTCTCCTGAATTTCTATAAATAACTTGATAACTCAACTCATCTCCAAAATTATACGCTTCATCTGTAAATTTTTCATTTATAAGTGTTTTCAAATTAATTTTATTTGCAATAAGATTAATTTGTTTTTTAGCTTCTTTATAAGGAATCCAGGTAGAATTATCGCCATCACTAACTGATATTTCTTGAGCTAATGATTTTATCTCCAGTATCGCCTTTATGCTAGAAGAACTACTTAAATCAGAATTAAAAAATCCAGAAATTGTAATATTTTTTTCTTCATTACTTTTCAAGTTATCTATAAACCAAATATTATCTGATATCAATTTAGCATCGCCACCTGACTCTATTGCTATAAAATTATCTCCATAATCTAATTTAATACGAAAATTATCAAGACTATTTTTGGAAATATTTTTATATTTTATTTTATATTCGACCTTATTATTACTTTGAACTTGCTCTGGGGCTTCTAATGAAAAATCTATTAGTGTGTCTGATATAGACACCTCCTTTGAAGCTTTGCTTTCTAAAATAGAACTAAAATTGGCAGGCTCATAATAAAGAACTGCATCTAATAAAAGTTTTTGATCCTTGTCTCCTATAAGCTGTGCGTACAAATCCACTTCTCCCGACTGACCTGGACGCAAATCTTTCAATTTCCAAACGTTCAAAGACAAGGTGCTTGCGCTTGGATCTGCTTTTATATAATTAAAACCACTTGGGTAGCTAATTCTAAGCTCTAGATTTTTTATTTTTATATTTTGTTTGTTGTAATATTTAATTTTATATTTTGCTTGAGTTCCCGAAACAAAGCTATCGTCAGATGTAATTTCTACAATAACCCCTTCACCCTCAACAGTTTTTGTATTATTAAAATAAACTATAGTAAAAAATATTCCTGCAAATATTGCCATAAAAATAAGAAAGGAAATAAGTTTCCCTTTGCTTTTTTTTGGTGTTTCAAAATTTTCAAGACTTGTCTTGTTTTTCCAAATATTATCTATATCTTCTGTAAAATTAACCCTGTCTTTATTGAAATCCCTTATATTTTCAGTCTTTTTTCTTATTGGAATACGGGGTTTTATATCATAATTTTTCCTTTGAGTTTTTTCAATTTTTACAACATTTACTCCTTCACTTAAATTTGGCTTAGCATCTCGAAGATTTAGTACGTGATCTTTTTTCAATCCATTAGATATTCCTTTGTTTTTTATTTCTATCATATAATTTTTGTTTTTGTATATTTTGAAGATAATTTACAAATTATAATTATCCAATAAATTTTAACTAAAGCTATTTAATTTGTGTTCCAAAATAGATTCAAAATAATGTCTCAACCATTTTTTTATTAATATCAAATCACTAGTCTCTATATCTAATTTTAGCATGAGCTCAATGTTTTTTAAATAGTCATTTTCTGCAAATACACTTAATTCATTTCCATATTTTTCTATACCAAAAAAATTATTTGGCATAAATCCAAAATGCTTTAAAATAGAAAAAAAATAAACTATTTGAAGTTTTAATTTATCTAACAAATCCTTGTGAGAAATAAAATCCTCCAAAAAAACTATAGTATCGTTGTATAAATCTGTCTCCTCTAAATCTTGTTTTAAAAAGCCCGTTAATATTTCTGATACTTGTGAAAAAAACTTGAAATCTACATTATCAAAAAAACTCGCGAAATAGCTCTTCACGGTTTTAACTTGAGCTATTTTATCAATGTCATTGCCATGGGCCAACATAAAAATACACAAATTACCAGGTATTAAAAATCCAGATAATTTACTCTTGGCAGATGCCACGGATTTTCCTACAGCTACAACAAGGCCTCGCTCGAAAGAAAATATATGATAAAGTCTGTCTTCATTTCTAAACTTTTTGGCAGATAAAATAATTCCTTGAGTTATGTATTCCATGGGGATAATTAGGAAATTAGTAGGATTAGGAAATTAGGAAGTTAGCCCCGCCTCCATATAGTTTATAATTGTTGCGGGATCCCGCTTCGCGGGAGAAACTAGGAGATCAGGAGATTAGGAAAATTATGAGATTGAAAAAGATTACTTACCTATGGAGATATCCATTTCTATTTCATTTGATTTGATTCTCTTTGAAATAATAATATTCTCTAGACTTTCGTTAAATACAATATTATCTGCTAAAACATCTCTCATCAATGACTCTCTATTATCATTTATAAGCTGAACAAAATTATTGTTCAATATATTTATATAAACAATTACTCTGTCTGAGATAGTAAGACCCGCTTCTTTTCGAAGAGAATTTATATTTCTTACAAGTTCTCTCAAATCACCCTCATCCTTTAGCTCTTTATTAATATTTGTATCCAAATATGTATCTTCAATACCTTTGTCATACTCAACAGATTTTACATTGACCTCACTAGCTATAATGTCTTCAAACTCTTTTCTTAGTTTTTTACCAAAATTATACTTTAGCAAAAATAGTGGCTGTCTTACTTTTATAGCTGATTGATCTCTCAAATTATGAGTCTTTTCAACGACAAGTCTTGCTCTTTTCATTTCATCCAATACTTCTATTTGTTTTGGATCAAGTTCAGATGTCTTTGGCCAGACTTCCAAATGAACGGACTCTTTCTTTCCATAGACTTCTTTATATAAATATTCTGCCGTAAAAGGAATAAATGGTGCTATTATCTTACTAAATTCTAAAAATACTTTATTTAAAGTTTTGGGTGCGTTTTCGTCTCCATCTTTGAATCTATCCCTTGATCTTCTTAAATACCATGTTGAAAGTTCTAATATAAACTCTGAAATATTGTCTGATGCTTTTTTGAGGTCATACAAATCCAAAGCGTTTGTAACGTCTATTTTTAATTCCTCTGTTTTTATAAGTATCCATTTGTCCAAAATATTATCGCTATCTACAAACTCTGTATCACTTTCTTTTTTATACATATTATAAAAAGATACAATGTTCGAAAGTGTCAAAAAATATCTTGCATAAGTACCACTTAAATCTTTTTCACTAAAACACAAATCCCCGCCACGTACAACTGGTGAGCTAAGAAGATAAAACCTCAAAACATCTGCGGAGTATTTCTTTATCAAATAATTTGGTTCTGGATAATTCTTTAAGCGCTTTGACATTTTCTTTCCGTCTTCTGCTAAAACCATTCCATTTACTACAACGTTTAAAAAAGCTGGTTTATTAAATAATGCAGTGGCTAACACCATAAGCGTATAAAACCAACCACGTGTTTGATCTTGTCCCTCTGCTATAAACTGTGCAGGAAAATTATCTTCAAACCATTTTTTATTCTCAAATGGGTAGTGAACTGATGCATAAGGCATAGACCCCGACTCAAACCAACAATCAAATACCTCTGGAATTCTAGTAGCCACGCCACCACACTTTGGACAAGTTATTTCAATATCATCTACAAAATGCTTATGTAAATCATCTATTTTTTGACCACTAGCTATCTCTAACTCTTCTTTTGAACCATATACAATTACTTCTCCACAAGAACACTTCCAAACAGGAATTGGTGTTCCCCAAAAACGATTTCTAGATATTGACCAATCTCTTGCACCTTCAAGCCATTTTCCAAATCTTCCTTCTTTAAAGCTGTCTGGAATCCAATTTGTTTTTTGATTTGCTTTTACTAAATTATCTTTAATTTTTGTAACTTCTACAAACCAAGATCCTGTTGCATAATTTAGTAGTGGTGAGTCACACCTCCAACAATGTGGATATGAGTGTTCGTATTTTTCTTTTGAAAAAACAAAGCCTTTCTGAGATAAATATTTAAGTATCTCTATGTCAGCACCTTGATGATCATCCTTTTTCTTTACATCAATCCCTGCAAAATCAATTACATCACTAGTAAATTTTCCCTCTGGAGATACATGCTGGATAAATGGTAAATGATTTTCTTTTGCAAGATTCATATCATCTTCACCAAATGCAGGAGCAATATGTACAATTCCTGTTCCATCTTCCGTAGTAACAAAATCAGCTCCATAAATTTTATAAATATTTTCATAGTTATCTAATTTTTTATTCACAAAATAATCAAACAATGGCTTGTATGATTTTCCAACTAGTTTTTTGCCCTTAAACTCTTCAACTACTTCATCACCTTCAAAATTGTTTTTCAAAAATTCATATCTTTCCTTTGCAATAATATAATATGAATCACTTAATTTAATTTTTATATATTGTATTTTTTCGTTTATCGCAAGCGCTACATTTCCAGGAAGTGTCCATGGAGTTGTAGTCCATGCAAGTATATATGTTTCTGGTTCATCGACAAGTTCAAATTTTGCAGTGACTGAAATATCTTTTATATCTTTATATCCTTGAGCAACTTCAAAGTTTGATAATGTTGTACCACATCTTGGACAAATATGCATTGACTTGTAGCCTTCATATATAAGTCCTTTTTTATGAAGTTCTTTGAAGACCCACCAAACAGACTCCATATAATTTATATCCATTGTCTTATAATCATCTTCCATATCAACGAAACGGCCAATCATAGGAACAAATTTTCTCCACTGGTCTGCATATTTCATCACACTGGTTCTACATAGCTCATTAAATTGGGAAATAGAGTATTTATCCAAAATTTCTTTTTTTCCATTTAATCCCAATTCTTTTTCAACTTCATTTTCAACGGGAAGTCCATGACAATCCCATCCCCATTTTCTTCGGACGTTATATCCATTCATTGTCTTGTAACGTGGAATAACATCTTTTATAACTGATGCGACAATATGACCATAGTGAGGAAGACCATTTGCAAATGGAGGTCCATCATAGAAAGAAAAATCTCCTTTTTCTCCTTTATTTAAAGACTTTTTAAAGATTTCATTATCTTCCCAAAATTTCAAAATTTCCTGTTCTTTTTGAAACAATTTTGATTGTTGACTGTTTTCAGTATCTTTGTTTTTTTCAGACATAAAATTAAAATATAAGTGATTATTGGCTTATTTTACTATATTTAGAAATAAAATCAACTAAAACAACAGAGATCTAATATACTCAAAAACACCCCTATCTGGTCTCTTTACATTTCTCGAAATAACTCGTGTTCTATTTCTCATCTCTTGCTTCATCCAGTCAAAATTTTGACATCTTGAATAGTTTAGCATTTGTTTTGATTCGTTTTTTTTCATACATTTAGTGTTTAGTCTTTTCCGCCAGCCAGCCCCGCTACGCGAAGCATGGCCGGGGAGGCGGATCAGCCTTGGGCTGAAGTGTTTAGTAATTAGAACAAGTCTAAATCCTAATTACTAAAAACTAAAATCTTTTATTTATTTTTAAAATAATTTTTTATTTCTTGTATTGTCCACCTTTTTTGGGTTTGTAATTTTTCTATTTCTCTAACTTTTTGTAAGGCATTATTTTTTTCATATAAACGATACCCGCCTTGAGTATATGAGTCGGGTTTTAATAATCCTTCCTGAGTATAAAAATGAATGGTCGAAGGCAACCTATTTAATTCTACCGCTAGTTCTCCTATTTTTAATAACATTATTTTAATTTCTCAGCTGCGTAGCTACGCAGTTAATTGAGTAATTATGTAAATACTTAAAAACACTTGATTAACTATGAAACCACGAGACTAACAAGCTAACCACTTTTCCACAGTCCTCTGCATTAATTATATAGTAAAATTTATAAAGTGTGAAGTATAAAGTAATGCTTTATAGTTCATAGTTTAATAAAACAAAAAACCCAGCTCTGAAATAGAACTGGGCTCTTTAAAAAATAAACTTTATTTTACTGCTTTTTGATCTTCTATGTATTTTTCAATTGCTTTTACAACTTTTCCATCTGTCTTTAGATCTTCTATAAATAATACGTGATCTCTATTTATCTTCATTTCGTCTTTTGGACCATGGAGTTCATTGCCAAGCTTTACAAGTGAAAGCTCTCCTTGTTGTTCTGTTGATGGTGTTCCATCTGGTTGTAATGCTTGAGTTACTTGAAGATAATAAATGTTTTTAACGGTAATTGTATCATTGTTTATACTTGATGCTTGACCAAAATAAACCTGGCCATTTGATAAAAATACTGCTTGCCACTGACCACCGTTCTTATCAAGTCCTAGAATGTTTAGCTTTGTCATCTTTGAAATGCCATAAAGGCCAGCAAAGATTACAAGAACTACAACAACTAAGACGACTGCCCATCTTACAATAGATGGCTTTTTTTTCTCAGAAACTGTTGGTTTTTCTAGTTCCATTTCTGAAACAGAATCTGTTTCTGACCCAAATTTTCTGTCCATATTTTTGTCCTTTCTTATTACTTATATCCCATTGGATTATACAATAATTATATCATTTTTCATCTATTTTTCAAAGGTTTTGTATGTGCACATTATTGGCTTGTTTAAGAGAAAATACGAATACAAAACGATGTCAATATACAAATGTGGGTTAGTAAGATTAGAAAACTAGAATAATTAGAAAATAGGTTAAATTTATTTTTCTAATTACCCGATCCTTCTAATCCTACTAACCTAATTAAATTTTATTGCACTACCAGCATAGTCTAACTTAACTTGTTCTGGAGTAAATGCATAATTAAATATTTTTAAATCATCTATTTTTCCACTAAAAAAATCTCCGTGAATACGTCCTTTATAAGAAGCTCCTATAAGCATTTCGTCGGACACTTTATAAATATCAGAATCAACCAAAAATTGATCAACGCCATCAACATAAATTTTTTTGTTTGCGACATCCAGAACAGCATAATGCCATAGACCATCATTAAATTTATTTATTGTTATTTTTGCATAATTATTTTGAGAATAAAAAATAAGACCCTTATCCAAACCAATGCTATCTAAAACATCCGTACCACCGGCCCCATTTGCAAAAATTACCATTTCAGAATTATTTGAAGTCGTATTGAACCAAAAAGAAACACTAATATTGCTAGTATACCCATTTGTTGTAATATCAACGTAATCATCACTTCCGTCAAAGTTTAAACTTGCCTTACGTTTTCCATTTCTTCCATTGTACCATGCAGAAGCTGTGTTATTATCAGTACAAGTACCAGCGGCACTTTGAGACCCATCTGTGCCAATTGTAATAGTACCATCTAGACCATTTCCTGATTCATCATGAAGAACAACATCCGAACATTCATCAAATTTGTAATGAGCAATTGGGGCTCCCTTATTATAATCCCAAGCAATTTGCGCTGGTGTGCGAGCATAATTATAAATACGCACATCATCAATATCCCCATTAAAACCAGAACTATTATTATACCTTATAAAAAAATTACTCCTTGCAACAGGATCTTCGGTTGAAATTGTAGCATCCGCGGGAATGTTATTATTATCAATATATAATTTTGAATTTAATATGTCAGGAGGCTTTGTTCCAGCAATATATACTACCAAATGATGCCACCTGCCATCAAGATAATTTTGAGCAGAAGAATTAAAATATCTAAAATTATTATTGGCTAAATACAATATTGGTCTATTATTAAGCCAATTAAAAGCAAAATGACCACGACTATTAGTTCCATTTATATCAAAAATAATCTTTTGAGATTCAGCGTCGGAATTTTTGAACCACATTGATACTGTAATTTCTCCACTAGTTGCAATAGTTCCACAATTTATATAATCATTACCATCAAAACTCATAGCACTACCAAATTTACCCATTACTGAATTAGCACCAAAGATTTCTCCGTTCTTATTATTTCCACTTGTATCATATGCAAGGGTTCCTGATTTTTTTTCAAACTTATATTCTGCTACAGGGGGTGCACAAAAGCTCGTATCTCCTGGAATACAATAATCTGAACTGGCGCTCGTGTTTGTTCCGGTAGAACCCATTACCATTGTCATGCCCTGATTATAATCTACCTTTACTTGACTCTCTGATAAAGCATAATCATAAACCCTTACTTCATCTAGCAAACCATATATTCCAAGACCATCATCATGAAATTTTCCTAAATACATAATTGAACCTACATTCATATTTCCAACCGTACCAATATAAATTGTTAAAAGCTTTCCATCTATATAAACATTTAGATTATCTCCTACACCTGTTTTTGCAATAACAATATGATACCACCTACCCAATGTAAAATCATACGGATAGGTTCTCCAATCATAGTTTATAATATTATTTGGAACATATGAAACATCAAGACCACTCCTAGTTAACTTAATAAAACTATAAGCATCTTGCTCATTTCCACCCATATCAAACATAACCCCGTCAGATGTTGGTTTTACCCAAAAAGAAATTGTATGTGTATTATCTCCAGAAATAACATTTGGAATAGATACATAGTTATCGGCACGCTCATAAAAACTAAGCGCCTTTCCAAATTTTCCATCACTTGTCCAAGAGGCTCCGTATATTGTTCCACTATTTGTAGTTGTTCCATAATTATAAGTAGTTGTCCCATATCCTTCATCAAAATTATAATACAAAATTGGTGGTGTAAGTGTCTCAATACGTGATCCAAGTTTTGCACTAACCCCTGCTATTCCAAGTGCCAATTCTTGACCACTGAAAGCTCCCACACTTACATCATCATATGAGAGATAATCTTCTTTGATATAAATATTTTCTATCTTTGAAGTCATATTCATATCATTACAAGACAATCCTAGCGCTGGGCCACTAACGCTAGTTCTATTTTTTCTTCTACTTATCAATTCAAATGATCTTTCGCTTACTACATTATATATCCCGTAATTTTCTGCTGTATCATCACAACGTGTAAGAGGTGGAATAACAAATTGAGGATCTTCACAAGATAAAACACAATTTTGAACAACATCAGTACCGACTAAAAAAGTTTCTAAATTACTATTTGTTCTCTGTCCTCCATAATTTCCTGTTCCATCCATTGACCAACAATAAGACTTTCCATTGACTAAACTATGTTTTGCCCTTACTTTATCCCATTGAATAGTACTTGTAACTTGTACCGTAGCTCCCGTATCATTATTATCACAACCAACATCTTGATGAGTAAATATATAAAACACCCCACCATTTGAATCTGTTTCTGTGTGAACTTCAACATATCTTGAAATAACTGAAGAAATCATTTCTGGTTCAACAAGCATCCAGCCTCCATCATTATCAGTCATATCACAATACACTTCTTGTTCATCAGCTAAATATCCATTTGTAAAATCTACAAAATAAGCTCCTGATCCTGTAGAACTGCCACTTGCAAGTATTGATTTACAACTTAGGGCTGGAAAACTAGATGTTCCTATGATTGATTTTCCAGGACTCGCAATAGAATTTCCATAATACATATACACGCTTATTCCTGACTCTGGAATACTTGCAATCCTCAACCATACATCTACACTCGTTGAAGTAGTATCTTCTATCCAATATGAAAGTAAATTTCCATTTATATCTGTGAATCTAAGATCATTTAAATTGTCTTGAATTTTTCCTAAACTAATCTCTGATGACAAATCTAGATTATTAAAAATCTGGACCTGATAATTAACGAGAGGGGTTCCTGATGAGTTTGTAATTCCAATTGATTTGCGATAAAGCCAAGAAGCATCCCACCAAGAAGCTTGGACTGAATTATTAACGCGGAGTAAATAAATCACGCCGAAGACAATCATGATGCCGATGACTATGGCTGAGATGTAGAATTTGTAATTTATTGATTTTAATTTCATTGATTTGCTAAGAGCCCAACCCTGGGTTGCCGAATAGTCAACCCAGGGTTGGTGTTATATTAGTTGTTATTTTTATTACTATTTCCGCTTGCTAAATCTCTTCTATAAACATATTCTACTGTAATCGTAAGTTGTGATGGACCTTCAGATTCCTCTCCTCCGCCTGATATTTGAGTTACTACAACATGCATTCCATCTTCACTTGTTAGATTTATATTTAAATCACCAGATTCAATATTTGCATAACCATTTGAACAATTTCCACCAGATATTATTGCAAGCTCACTATTGTTTTTGTCTTCTAATCTGAGAGTTATACTTCCACCATCACCACACTTGTACTGTGCTTTAAGTTTCAAAATCTTAATATCCTCAGCCGGTTTCCATGAGTTTTCACCATTTCCCCAAACGCGAGTATCAACACGTGGTACATCAACATAAGCAGTGATAGTATCTCTTACCGCTGAATCAGGTAATATATAAGCAACCCCTTCAACATTTAGATCAACTGTATCTCCAGATTTTCCAACCTGCAACTTGTTTCCATTTGCTGAGATTACACCGTCAGAACTAAACATAAGTTCTGCAATACCAGATGACGTTCCACTTGCATTAAGTGTTGGCGAAATTACGACTCTTCCAAAAAAGTTTGCAGCAATATTATTTTCACTAGCAACGACTGTCAAAGTAGTTGATGAAATATTTTGTGACATTGAAAAACTATCTAGAGCAACATTTTGTGGACTCATTAAAATATTTCCATTTCCATTTACCGACATTATTCTTGAACCATTGTTTTGTAAGACCCATAAATCATCATACTGTGCAACATTTCTATTGAAATCGTTTAGAATAAGCGCATTTGACCCTACAACTTTTCCATAATTGTCATGGCTTGTTGTAAGCTTTGTGCCACTTCCTAAATCAAAACTTAAATTACTTCCTGAATATAAATTGTAAGAAGATGAAATAAGTGAAACTGCATTTATTGTTTCAAGATATTCAGTTGAACTTATGATATCACCAGTAAATGCTCTTGTTCTAATATCAGAATAATTTGAAGATAAACGAGAATTCGAGATATCAATATGACTTAACAATCTTGAAGTTGAAGTTGCGCTCCAATTTTCATCATATAAATTCCAATTGATTGCAATGTCAGCATTTCTTGTTTCAACAGAATTTAATTTCAAATCAACTAGACTTACGCTTGAAGTTGAGCCGGATGATAGATTTTCATTATCAAGTCCTGAGGTAATTTTTATAGCAGATGATGAAGCATAATTTGGTGCAAAAGAAGATTTGTTATAATCAACTAATACGTTTGTCATTGCAAAACTAAATTTATCATATTCCGTGCTTGTTACTGATACTGCATTTATACTAACAACTTCTTGACCAATTTCGTCAGCATAGTTTGCAAGAGTAATGTTTGAAATAGAAGACTTGCTTGCTGCGACAACAGCTGGACGATTGATCTGGGTAATTCTTGTATTTTCTCTGCCTGAACCGACAATGTCAACAAATGGAATAAGTGTAACTTGTTCATTATATATTCCCGGCTTTACTGTAATGAGCCAACGATTGTTTGCACTGTTTAATTTTATCTTTGACAGAGCTTCACTGATACTTGTATAATCTCCACCTTGTTTTGCAACTACAACTTCGTTTTGTCTATCGTTTGAAATAGCAAGAATTGAAGATGCGTCTGTTTTTGCAGTTGAAAGCAATACTTTATTTTCATCACTTCTCTCGCTAGTTACAAGTATTTCTCCAAGATTACTTATATAAATATAATTATCAACATTTGGAAGTAATGTAATTTGTTTAATTGGTTTTATAGAAATATGCGTTCCATTTACATAAGCTTCGCCAGATGACAAGCTAGCTACAAGTGAATTTATACTCGTGGACTCCAACATAAATCCATCAATTACATAATGAGCAAGCTTGTTTCCATTTCCTGTAAAATCAATAAATGTTCCTATGTTTTCTAGAGTTTCAAACTTATCATTGGTGCTAAATAATTTTCCATTCTCACCAATATTTATATCAACGAGCATTCCTTTGAAAATATTACCACTTGATGTGATAACTCCATTTAAAGTTGCAATAGCAGATCCTGTTACATTTTGAATATTGTTGTTCATCACAATCATATCGTTGTCAGATGCAAAATTTACAATACCCTGACTCATCGAACCAATAAATTCATTTTCTGAAATTACAGGAGAAATTTTTCCAGCTGTTGTGTTTTCAATATTTATACCAACACCACTAGCTACTTCAGATATTATTCTATTATTGTTTATTACTGGGCCTGATCCTGCTATAGATACGACTGAAACATTACTTGCGGAGCCAATTGACTTTAGAGAACAATTTTCAATTCTTGAATTATTTGCACCTATTACTGCTGGTGCGCTACTGCCAATAATTATTGTGCTAGAACTATTTTCACAAATTACATCAACATAAGGTTTTAGAGTTATTGTTTCGCTATATTCACCTGATTTTATATTTATTACATATCTCTTTGATTCGCTATTGTCTGTAATTGATGACATAGCAGACAAAATATTATCAAAATCTCCGCCAGTTTTTGCAACCTCTATTGTGTTTACATGATTGTTGAAATATCCAATTTGAACACTTATTGCAATTTGATCATGACCGCCCTCCATATCTTCCATTGCGATACCAATAACTCCTGCACCAAGCTTACTTGCCTTTTGAGCTTTTCCAGGTTCATTTGATGTAGTCAAATAATCACCCTTTTTAATAAGCCCATTTGATGCTGTAACATTTACCAGGCTTGCGCCCATTGTAACTATTGGCTTACCGGTTTCAGAATTTCCAGAAATAAATGCCGGCTTCTCAGCTATTATTCCCAAAATATTTGAACTATTTGCGCGATCAGAAAGTTTTACACTATTGCCTTCATTAAGAACTACTACATCACCATACTCAAAGTTTGAGTTCGTAAGCTCCATCATCTGAGCATAACCTGAGTTTGATGATTTAAACGATCCACTAGAGTATATATCACCGATTACAAGTAAATCACCTAAAAATTCTGCATTTCCTTTGACACTCAAAGCACCATCTACAAACATATTTCCACCAATTCCAATATCACCCTTAACAAATAAATCATCGCCAGTCATATTAAACTCAGTCCATGATAATACTGGCACCTCTGATCCTACTAATACGTTATCACCAAAGTAAGATTTGCCACCAAGGTTGTCTACAAATATTGCCCAGTTGGTTGTAGATGCACTATTTAGATTTATGTATTGACCAATTTGAGTGCCAGCCTTTGAGTCACTAGCTGAGACAATATAAGATCCATAATTTACATCTACCTCATCAGATGTTTGAAGCTCTGTGTAATTTCCAAACGCTGTTTGAGCTTTTCCGTCATACACTGTAGATAGTTTATTGTAAATTGAATATCCTGTTGCATTTTCTCCGGTTACATATATGTCATTAAAATCTCCAAATCCATAGCTATTTGCTGTCTGTAAGTTTACTTGATAAAGATTTCCCATTGAGCTAGCGTCACTTATAAAGTCCCAAACATTTGTCTTATAATCAAGTCCTTTTAATTTATTTATTTCATCTGCCAAAATTGCAACAGTATCACTGGTTTGATCTAGTGAGCTATAAACAGTAGCTAAAGAATCATTTATTAATATTTGTGTTGTGCTTGCAAAGTTATAAGAACCTATTGCATTTGAAATCATAATTGCAACTTCATCTTCTATTTCCATATTTGCAATTCTATCAGTAATTTGAGATTCAATTTGCTCTACTGTAAGAGATTTGTTTCTTCTTGAAATAAGCACATTAATACTTCCTTCACTGGCACTGAGTGATTCAAGCGCAATTCCTACTGTAGAGTCGCCTGGGTTTGCCTTCATTAAATATCCTGAACGTGAGCCAGATGTAAGTGAGTCACCTGGATTTATATTTCCATTTTCGTTTGATACGCGACCTGGAATCTGACCAAGAAGAGCTATCATCTTGTAATTATTATTGTCACGATATTCTTCTTTTGCATTTCCTAATAACGCTGGTTTGGTTGAAACAACTCCCATGATATTTGTATCACTTGATCTGTTACATCTTATTACAGAATTATTTCTTGAGACATCAATACAAACTACTTCGCCAGATACCAAATCAATATTGGTTGTATAAAAATATTCTGCATAATCGGCGGATGGCGAAGATCCAGTTCCATCATAAAAATAATCCCCTTCTGCATCGACAGAAAATCTTGATGCATTTCCAGATGTACCTATATTAAATAATCTTTGATTTGCACTTGGCGAAGCTACATATACATCTAGTTTTGATGATGGACTAGAAGTTCCAACTCCCAAATTTCCATTTACTGCTATTGCTCCTGCAGTAGTTCCAGATAAATATGCTGTTGAATTTAAATATAAATTGTCACTATAAGTATTTAACCAATAAGCAGTTGATGTACCTAAATTATATGTGCTATCAGCACTTGTATACAAATTATTACTTGTAATATTTCCACTTACAATAACAGACCCAGAAACAGTTCCACCAGATACCTGTAAATATCTATCATCATGGGTATGAGTGGATGTAACTGCAAGGCTAATTTTTGTATCAATATCTTCTAATCTTAAATCGAGGGAACCAAATATTCCATAGGAAGAAGAGTTTCTTGCCTGGAGCACTTCTGTTTCTACAGTGTTTGATCCTTCTCCTGCCCAAGTATCCCCATCAAAAGCTGTCACAGTAATTCCTCTGATAATAGGTGTGGTTCCGACTCCCGCAGTCATCACAGCTTTTGCTTTCACTTGAGTTCCAATATTTGTAAATTCCCACAAAACATTTGGCGTAACAGGTCCTTCCCAATGAACCCCATTATCAGCAGATAAATACCAATTAATGCTATTACCCGTACCAACTCCACCACTATAGGTAAGCTTTGCACTTGTAATATTATTTGCTGAACTTACGATAACATTTGTTTCAAATATATTACTTGCTTCATAGGCGAGTTGACTCTTATAAATATCTGCGAAAGCATAAATAGAAAAGTAATAATATCCATTATAGTATAAAGGTCTTTGATGATAACTTGAAGTAAATATTGCATTTCCCAAAATCTTTTGAGTACCTGAAATAACAAAATAATTTTCCGCATTTAAATCATATACCAAATATCCATCTGGCCTATAAGAAGAATATCCACCAAACCATAGCTGACCTCCTATTTTTCTTATCCAATACAAAGAAGTATTCAAACTAATTTCTTGATCTACTCTATGAAATTCTTGCCAACCATTTGTTTTTGAAAGTTTTTGCCAAGAAGAAGCACTAGAAAGCCAAACAATATCTGAATCATCTGGATCCTGCCAAGAAGAATAGATAACATTTGTATAATTATACAATCCTTGAGGACCGTTTGAATAATACCTCTTTACAAGCGTATCTGTATCCATATTCCAAATATAAAAACCTACTGAAGTTGAAATATGTAATTCATTTCCATAGGCTTGCACATCATAATAACTACCAGATGGTAAACCGCTATCAGGACTGTTGTCGTAATCTGTAAATGTTCCACTTACTACATTAAACACCTGCATATAACTTCCCGATGGAAATAAATACACCTTACCATTGTAATACTGCATCACGTTTCCAAGCTGATTACCAATAGTATTTGATTTTAAGCCGTTTGCTGTTGTATATGTTGTAATAGTATTTGCATCTACATCTATCTTAACAAGTCCAGGACCAGCTGAATAAAACCCTGCATAAATATCATTTCTATCATAATCATAAGCTATACTCGTAAAATTGACCTGAGCAAGAGAAGGTGTAGAGGTTGCGGTCCATTGACCGACAATGGCCTCTGTATCAAGATTAAGCACTTTTATACCATAACCATAAGTAGCTACATATAATTTATTTCCATAAACGATTGTTCCTGAAATTGATCTTATATTATCTCCCGTTCCATAATTAATATCAATTTTTGTCCATGCATCGGTATTATTTTGTATTGTGCCTATCATAGAATTATATGCTGCTGTTGTATTTGATGTATTTACATTAGTAGTCGTCTGAAAACTATCACTAAACAAAGATGCGTTAGAGAGTATTGAAGAATAATTTGCTGTGATAGCATTGAATCTATCATTTAAAGAATTGTAGGTGCTTCTTCCAGAGACTACTTCGTCCACCCTATCACCAGATATATTTCCCAGAGCATTAACTACCGTGGTATTTCCAACAGCAAAACCATTTGAACTTGTGACTGTTCCTCCGACATTTATACTTGTATTAAAATTTACTACTGTATCTGCCATGATATTTCCATCACCATCAAATTGTATATTTCCATTTAGTGTAAGTGCCTGAGATGGTGTAGTTGTTCCTATTCCCAAATACCCCGTATCAGTCATCACAAATTGCGAGATACCATTTCCACTAGGATTAAATGACAAATAATTACTTGTTGTGCTATATCCCAAAAGTGCATAATTCCCTGCTACTCCAATATTAATACTATTTGGTCCAAGATATAAATCTTTCCATCTATTGGTATCTGATCCTAGAGTATAAATATTATCAGCTGATGGTAAAATATTTCCAGTAAATGTTGCATTTCCACCCACTGATAAATCTCCACTTATTGAGATGCTGTTATTTGAAAGCGTTAATAAATTTGCATTACTAGCTAATCCAATATTATTACCTGCAATTTGTACATTTCCGAAAGTAGATGTTCCAGCGACTGTCAAATCAGAGAATAAATTTACATTTCCACTTACAGCAAGCGTTCCTGATGCTGATATTTTTCCAACTGTCGTAATGTCACCACTTGACGCAGTAATAGTTGCACGTCCTCCTACTGATATATCTCCAGAAAAATTGGCACCCGAAAGAAGCGCATATGAAGAAGATGCAGCCATCCATATAGGATCTGATTCTGCTCCTGAGCCAACAGCACTTCCATTCCAATAAAGATTTCCTCCCAAATTATACAATGTATTTGTTGTTATTATTGGTGTAGATGATGAAATACTTACGCCATTGTTTGATGCTATTAATCCCGTTACTGTTGTAGTTGCAAATGTTGCTATACCAGTAGATGTAATAGTTGCACCACTTCCTATTATTAAGTTATTAGAAAATAAAGAATTACTATTTGCTTCATCTATAAGTAAAGCTCCATTTCCATATGTATAAGTTTGATCTGTTATATTAATTTCAGCTAAAACTTGATCGCCCGTGCTAGAATACAGACCAATTATATTTTTGCCAGTTCCCTGAATATCTCCGACTATATTTACACTATCTACAGCAGCCGGCGCAAAAGTAATCATATTTCCACTTGGACTAATTACTAGATTTCCATAATTATCTGTTGCAAGAGTTGAATAATTTGAACTGTCATAACCCAATGTTAATTGTGTTGTTGAAGTTACAATGTGAAGTCCTGCGTTTGGAGTAGTTGTTCCTATTCCGACATTTCCAGTATTGTAATAAATACTATTTCCATTTGATGTCCATTGAGATCCTATATACTTAGAACCATTTACGTATAGATCTGTTGCATTTACAATACCATTTACGTCAAGTGTAAATGCTGGTGTGGTTGTTCCTATTCCTACGTTTCCAGTGCTTGGATTTACAGATATATTATTATAATGTATTACATCGTTCATTGAATCAGGTGAAGCTTCATAAACTACTAGTGGCATATCTCCACCAGCATCATACAAACCAAATTCATCAGTAGAATATGAATTGTTATTACCCAGATATAAACCACCTCTACTAGAATCAAAACTTGTAAATCTAGCAGCTATTGAATCACTACTTGAAACATGTAAAGTGTTGCCAGGATCTACGGTTCCTATTCCAACATATCCATTTAATGGATTTACATATAACTGATTTGTGTTAACGCTAAAGCTTCCTGCGATCGTTGTAGAAGCAAGTGTTGTATTTCCAAGCATTACCAAACTATTTGTGCCAGTAGCATTTGTAAATGCAAGATTTGATATTGTTGATGAACTAAAATATCCATTTCCTATATCGACTCCGTTTAATATAAACGATCCTGTAATAGTTGTGCTAGCTAAATTTGTAATACCAAGAACTGCTAAATTTCCAGTTGTAGTTGCGTTTGTTACTTGTAAATTAGCAAGAGTTGAAAGTCCTGAGACATTTAATGCTGACCCAATATAATAAGATCCCGTCGTTGTTCCATTTCCATATAAAAGCGCGTCTCCAGACACTGTTAATCTTGATAATGGCGTTGTTGTTCCTATTCCAATATATCCAGAATTAATATTTACAGAGATACCCGCATCGTCACTATATCCACCAAACTTATAAGCAGTTTGAGCTGAGTTCACACCAACTATTAATTCATCATTTACATTCCAACTCATGCCAATCTCGCCACCTAATATATCATATCCAACATTTACATAATTACTTGTATATCTGTCACCAAAAATTCCATGATTAGCACGTAACTGACCTAAATAGTTATCTGATGAATAAACATCTAATGCATATTGTGGGCTTGTAGTACCAATACCCACATAACCATTTAATGGATTTATATATAACTGATTTGTATTTACTGCGAAAGCGCCCGTCACCGTTGTACTAGCAAGAGTTGATACTCCTAATACATTTAGATTATTTCCTACCACTAAATTATTAGTCACATTACTATTAGTTGAAGTAACAACACCGCTAATGTTTAATCCACTTGTTAAAAGTGTTAATAAATTTGCATTACCAGATAGTCCAATATTATTTCCTGCAATTAACATATTACCCAGTGTCGATGTACTTGTTACTATTAAGTTTGTTGTTGTTACTGTATTTGATACCGTTAAAGAGTCAAGCATTGAAACTCCACTTACATTAAGTGATTCTGTTATTAAATTATTAATATAATGACTTCCTGTTGTTGTAGCATTTCCATATAAAAGCGCATCTCCAGACACTGTTAATTTAGATGTTGGTGTTGAAGTTCCAATTCCGACGTTACCATTATTGATAAATAGTCCGTCGCTAGAACTAAATGCTCCCCCATATTGATAAATACCTGTATTATAATTTTTACCAGCTATCATAAAATCATTTGATACATCATAAAGACCGAGATCATCTCCATAAAAATCCCCACCAATATATAATTCTCCGACATAAGGATTTCCAACAAGAGCACTTGCTCCTGTAATATTTCCTCCTTGTCCATCAAGCGTTATAAAATCTCCCACTGATAAAACAGCTGCAACCTTAAGATTATTATTAATCTGAAGATTATTACTAATAAATTGATTGCCCGTTATCGTAGAATTTCCCGTTATTGATAAATTGCCTGTGATTGTCGTACTAGCAAGCTTTGTAAATCCTGAGACTACTAAATTTCCAGTCGTTGTTGCATTTCCATATAACAGTGTGTCGCCAGATACTGTCAGTTTAGATGTTGGTGTTGAAGTGCCAATTCCAATATCTCCTAAGTTGATAGTTAATGCCCTACCTCCATACACAAATCTATTATCATCATAATCAAATCCAGCTATAACACCATCTCCATTGACCTCATAAAATCCTCCCTCATTTATATCTGAAAAACTCCCAATATCTAATCCATCATTACTATTAAAACTAAATCTAGTGTAAGGATGATTTACTGCTGGTGCATAAGTATGAATATCTAGTCCACCACCACTATTCTGAAAATTTGTATAATTTAAAGAATCATAACCTAATTTAAGTTGCGCATTAGCGTTTAATATGTGAAGTGCTGATGATGGCGTTGTTGTTCCTATTCCAACATATCCATTTGAATGATTTACGAATAAATCATTTGCACCAACTAAGAAATTATTTACTACCGTAGTTGTGTTTCCATTAAATATTGCATTACCATTTACTGTAGTTGTGGCAAGAGTTGTATTTCCTAATATTACTAAACTTTGTGTTCCAGTTGCATTTGTAAATGCAAGATTTGATATTGTTGATGAACTAAAATATCCATTTCCTATATCTACTCCGTTTAATATAAACGATCCTGTAATAGTTGTGCTAGCTAAATTAGTAAATCCAAAAACTGCTAAGTTTCCAGTTGTAGTTGCGTTTGTCACTTGTAAATTGGCAAGAATTGAAAATCCTGAGACATTTAATCCATTTGTTACTGCAAGTTGAGAAATTGTTGAAGTTGCAAGTGTACTAGTACCAACGACTGTTAATGTTCCTGTAAAGTTTGCGGAAGACGAAATTGTTTGACCATTTATAAGACCTGAGCTTATTGTTCCAATATTTACAAGATTACCACTTGCATCAATTCTTTGTGTTCCAGAGTCTGCTCCAGTATTAATTCCTGTTGTACCATTGATTACAGATCCAGTAATTGTATTATTTGTAAGTATGGTTCCAAATCCTGTATTAATAGATCCTGAATTTAATACTCCTACTCCAGTTAAAGATGAATTTACAATATTTGACGGCAATGTTGTTGTGCTAAACCATGTTGATAATGATAAATATATTGTAGAGGCCGTAGAGCCTAATAAGTATCCTGCATCTGCATGATTGCCCCATCCATATGCACTATTCCAGTTCATTGAATTACCGCCAAAAGCAGAAATAATTCCAGTTGCATCAAATGTTCCTGCGACTGATGTGCTAGCTAAACTTGTATTTCCTGATACATATAGATTGGTACCGGTTGCACTTCCAAATGTTAAATTAGTAAATGTTGATGATGTGCTAATAAACGACCCATTAATAGTTCCGCCCACCGTTAAATTTCCACTTACCGCTTGATTACCAGTTGTCGTTGCATTACCATTTACTACCAATGTTCCATTTATTGTAGTCGTAGCTAGAGTTGAGGTTCCAGTGACAATAAGTGTATCATCAACTATTACATCACCCAGGTTTGCAGCTGATAAGACAAGATTCAAATCAAGATATGCAGAATTCGTTTGAACATATAATGCTGACTCGCTCTTTATATAACTTGCACTGCTATTTGTAAATATCAAATCATTTGCAATTGCAACATTTCCTACCGCTTCAAATGATACAGGATTAAACATACTTATTTGAGTATCTGATATTCTCATTGCTTCATTACTTCCTGCTGTAATACTTATTGTATTATCAGAGTATCTATAGAATCCTGTATCAGGATCTCCTATAAACGCAATTGAAGGAGTTGTTGAAGAACCATCACTTACAAAAAGCGTTCCCGCTACTACCGCATTACCACTTACATACATTTGAGTTGAAGTAACTATTCCATCTATTTGAAGGCCACTATTTGCAAGTGTTAGTAAATCTGCATTTCCTACTAGTCCAATATTATTTCCTGTAATTTGTACATTTCCTAGTGTACTTGTTCCTACAACTCTTAAATCAGAATGCATAGTTGCATTTCCAGTTACTGCGAGCGTTCCTGATGCTGATAAAGTTCCTAGTGTTGTAATATCACCCGATGAAACTGTAATTGTTGCGCGTGAGCCAAGTCCGATAATTGTTCCATTGTCATATACTGATGAAGTTGCTGTTGTAGTTGCCGTGACATATCTTAATAAATAATTTGCGACTCCTGCTCCTGATAGTTTGTTATTAAACATTGACCAATCAGAATTTTGAAGCTGACCAGTATTTACGGATGATGCTATTGGCATATTAAATGTATGAGTAGAACCAGATGAGACAATGTTAAAAATATTTCCGCTTGTTCCTGTTGCAAAATTCTGAGCTGAGCTTGTAAGACCATTTAAATTAACTAGTGCATTTCCTCCTACTATTGTAGAAGTAGATACCCACTGCGTGCTAGTTCCTGTAGATCTTAAAACCATGCCATCTGATCCCGCACTATTTGTCGAATCATTGAGTGACCCTGAAAGTGACAAAGATGCAATTGTCGTCGTAGCTAAAGTTGATATCCCAGATACATTTAGATTTCCAGAGACTATTTGATTTCCTGATGTTGTAGCATTGCCTGATACTACTAATCCTGATGTTATTCTAAGAGATCCTACGATTGTTGAACTTGCACCACTTGGACTTACTGTCAAAAATCCATTCGCATTTGTATTTATATTTGTATAATTTCCTGCACTATTTTCTAATGTCAATTGTGTTGTTGTTGTAACCACATGAAGACCTGCATTTGGAGTAGTTGTTCCTATTCCTACATTGCCAATATTATAATAAATACTTGCTCCGTTTGTAGTCCATTGAGATCCTATGTAAGGTGATCCATTTACATATAATGCTGTTGCATTTACAACTCCATTTACGTCAAGTGTAAATCTAGGAGTAGTTGTTCCTATTCCTACATTGCCATCACTATTTACTACAAATATTCCTTGATTTGTAGTTGTTGCAATTTGTAATAGATTTTCAGTTGAGCTAGAGCTTACTACTGATAATTTGTAATTTGGTGTAGTTGTGCCAATGCCTATAAAACCTGTTGATCCAGCAGTATCTGCATATAACACATCTGTAACAGAAGTTCCGTTATATCCTCTTATTCTAAAATCCGCATTAGGAGAATATGCTCCCCAAACACCAGACGACAAATATCCCATTCTAGATCCACCCGTATCACTAACATATCCATTTGCTCCAACTCTTATAGATCCATTAATCTCTAATGCTAGCGCTGGATTGGCGATACCAATTCCAACTCTATTATTTACACTATCAATAACTAAGGTATTTGAATCAAAATTAACATCTCCACCTATCGTAGTTGTTACCGTTCCATTTATTACTACGGCTCCCGCGATAGTTGTGCTAACTAAATTCGTAAATCCCAATACTACTTGATTACCAGTTGTTGTTGCATTTCCATTAACTTGTAATGTTCCATTTATTGTAGTCGATGCAAGTATTGTATTTCCTAAAACCATTAATGCTCCTGAGTTATAAATTCCAGTAGATGTGACAACTCCACCTATTGCAATTCCTGTATTTGATAATGTTAATAAATTTGAATTTCCGCTCACTGCGATATTTAATCCATTAAACAATAAACCGTTGATTGTTGTTGTAACTCCTCCATCAACAATCAAATTTGAAATAGTGGTTGTTGCAAAATCACTTGTTCCATCTACTATTAAATTTCCTGTCATTGTATCACCTGAGACATTTACAAATAATGAATCTGCGGAACTCGTTGTATGATATCTATTATCTAAACTTGTTGAAGAAATTGTTGATATATGACCATAGTTATCAAGAGCTATACTTTGAATTACTGTGCCACCCAAATTTGTCTGTCCTAGTGCAGAAGAAACCGCGTGATTTATTGCAATTGATCCTGCGCCATTTACTATTGAAATAAGTGACCCCTGAGTAAGCGTTCCTATAGTAGGGGCTCCCGTTCCATCTCCAATTAATAATTCACCATTTGCAAACACTCTTGTTGCATTTATTTCACCCGTTCCATTTCCTAATAATATTCCGCCAGACGTAAATGTTGTTGTTCCTGTTCCACCGTATGGAACCCCTATAATATTTCCGCCCCAAGTAGCGTTTGTAATTGTTCCAGTAACTGACAAACTACCATGAATATTTGTGGTGCCATATAAGTCAATCGTTGGAGCTGTAAGTGCTATTCGTAAACCAGCACGACTTAAGATTTGTGAAGATCCATCAAGAGCTGATAAAGTAATACTTCCCCCAGAAGAATTTGTTTGTATAGATATTCCCTTACCATCCAAATCATTTGGAACTAAAAGACTTATACTCTCTTTTGAATTCATTGAAAGAGTGCTACTAGAGTTTAATGATATTGTATGTTGAGATTCCAATCCCAAAGCTCCAAGATTTCCAGATGTTATAACTTTCAAAGATTGATCCGGACTTGTTGTGAAATTCATAACATTAGAATTGTCTTGAATAACCTTTTTTCCATTTACATATAAAGAGCTTGGTCCTAAATGTAATTCATCAGTGTAAATATCTTTAAACTGATGTGTTTCATCACCCAACATTATAAGAGACACATTTGTTGTAACACTTCCTGTCATGTCAGGTATTACATTTCTTGTAAGGGTTGTTGTTGCAAGTGTCGTGTATCCCGTCACTACCAAACTTTGTGTTCCAGTTGCATTTGCAAAAACTAGATTATTAATCGTAGATGAGGTAAATAATCCAGTTCCAATAACCGTTCCATTGATTGTTAAATTTCCATTAATTGTTGTAGTTGCTAAATTGGTAAATCCTACTACTGCAAGATTTCCAGTTGTTGTAGCATTTGTAACTTGTAAATTTTGTAAATTACTTGTTCCAGTTACAAATAAATTACTTGCCAAGGTTGTTGTTCCACCATTTGGGGTAACGCGTAAATCGCCGAATGAATTTGTTCCAAATGTTACATATTTACTTTCGCTATACCCTAGCGTAAATTGTGTTGTTGAGTTTGATACAACATGAAGGGTTGAAGATGGTGCTTCTATACCTATTCCAATTCTGCCACCTACAATTGGCGTTGGGTTTGTTGCATCATGATTATATATTCCTGTTCCATATAATACATTTCCAATATTTAATTGTCTCTCTGCGCTATTTGCTGTTCCACGACCAATAGCAATACTATCTGAATATCCTCCTGTAGAAGTGTATCTGCCTATAAGAATTGATGTTCCGTAATTTTGGGTGTTATCAACTCCATCATTATTACCTGCATTTGTTCCTATAAAAATAGAGTCGCTTGCATTTATTGCTCGAGAACCTGCATAATAACCCAGAAAGTTTGAGTTAGATGCATTTGTTGCTTCAGCACCAGCAGCCTGTCCAAAGAAGTTTGAGTTAGATGCATTTGTTGCTTCAGCACCAGCAGCCTGTCCAAAGAAGTTTGAGTTAGATGCATACTCTGCACGAGCACCAGCAGCCTGTCCAAAGAAGTTTGAGTTAGATGCATTTGTTGATCTATCACCAGAATATTGTCCGAAGAAGTTTGAATCAGCTGCATTTTCTGCACGAGCACCTGAATATTGCCCAAGAAAATTTGAGTTAGATACACTTGATGCACCAAAGCCAGCATCACTACCAACAAATAAATTTGTGCCGTCTGCTGATATATTTACTATTGTATTTCCTAGCAATATCTTTCCACTAGCTGAGGTTGCTACAAGATCTCCACTTGAGTTTGTTGAAAGAGTTGAATAATTTGAACTGTCATAACCTAATGTTAATTGTGTTGTTGAGGTTACAATATGTAGTCCTGCATTTGGAGTAGTTGTTCCTATTCCTACATTTCCAGAATTATAATAAATACTATTTCCAAATGTTGTCCATTGAGACCCTGTATACTGAGAACCGTTTACGTATAAATCTTTTGCATTTACAATACCATTTACATCAAGTGTAAATGCTGGAGTAGTTGTTCCTATACCAATTCTTCCATTTAATACATTTGCAAATAATAAACTTGTTCCAACTAAGAAATTTCCAGTAACTGTAGTAGATGATAATGTTGTTGTTGCAAGCGTACTTAATCCGGTAACTGTTAAATTAGAAATTGAGGTGCTAGCTAAAGTTGAGGTTCCAAATACATTTAAATTATTTCCCACTATCAAATTATTTGTTACATAACTATTTGTTGAAGTAACGACACCAGTAATATTTAATCCACTATTTGAAAGCGTCAATAAATTTGCATTTCCAGATAAACCAATACTACTTCCTGATATTTGAATATTTCCCAATGTGCTTGTTGACACAACAGAAAGAGATCCTACTGTTTCAATATTTCCACTAATTGCAGAAATTGTTGCATTTGCTCCTATGATTAAGTCAGAGGACGCATATAATTTTCCTGTTATATATGTATTAAGCCCCGATGGTGCAATTGTAAGATTTCCAGTACTGCTTACAGTAAACGAAGAATAATTTGATACATCATAGCTAAGTCTTAGTTGTTCTGTCGTACCACCAACATTAAGTCTTGCAAGGGGTGTTGCAACGTTTACACCAACATTTCCATTTGAATCAACTTTTATTCCTTCATTGCCACCATCACCAGAAAGCCAATAATTTCCAAGTCTAATATTTTGAGTTGCTATATGAGTTCCAAAATCATCACCAGTTGAAGTTGCAGTTCCACAATCTCCCGATTTTGCCAAAATATCTCCATCTGGACTAACATACAAACAACGATTTCCTAATCCTTCACCAGCAAGATCTGTTGTTCTAATAGTTCCAGCAACATTTAATGCTTGAACCAATGAACTTGTTCCAATACCAACCTTATGATTTACTGAATCAACATAAAGCGTATTATTATCAACTACAAATAACGTCCTCGTTATAGTAGCATTTCCACCTATGTATGCTGAATTAGTTACAGACAATTGTGAAATTGTTGTACTAGCTAAATTTGTAAATCCTAATACTACAAAGTTGTTTGATATTGTTGAACTTGCAACTGTAAGTTCGTTTAAGTTTGTTGACCCTGAAATATTTAAACTTGTTCCCGAAATAGCTGCAAGATTTGATGTACTTGATACCGTAAGACTTGATAGTGCAAGTGTTGTTCCTGTTGCGCTTGTATAAGTTAATGATTGAAGTGTTGTATTTCCTTGAATTTGTAAATCACCAGAAGCAATAATATTTCCTGCTAAATTAATTGTTCCTGTTGCAACTATTCCACTAGTAACCGCTAATTGTCCGTTTACTGTTGTGCTTGCAAAAGTAGCAATTCCATTTAATAGGATAGAATAATTATTTGCTAATATAGAATTATTACCAATTTCTAAATTATTATTAAATGTCGATACTCCATTAACTAATAAATTTGAAATTGTTGTAGATGCCAATGTGCTTGTTCCATTTACCGTTAGGTTTCCAGAAATTGTTCCACCACCTAATCCTAAATACATTGAACTAGCTGTAGCTACTGTTAAGTAATCTGCATCATTTGTCCATTGTCTAATTGTTGATGTTGCAAAATTTGAAACTGATAAGCTTGTTGAGACGGCAGACCAATATGGATCTGATTCTGTATATGATGTTAAGTATCCTGCGAGTGAATGGTCACCCCAACTATATGCATCGTCCCAAAAAGATGAAGATGCTGAAACTATATTATATGACTCATTCCATTGTAATGAATTACCACCTATTACTGATATAAGATTTGATACATACAGATTTGTCCCTGTTGCAGATGTGAAGTTTAGTGTTGTAAGTGTAGTAGATGATAATGTTGTAGTAGCTAAATTCGTAATTCCAAGTGAGGTAAGTGATGAAGTAACTGTTGCGGTTCCTGCAACTAATTCTGTTGATGTTGTATGCTCTGATTCTAAATTTGTAAATCTTCCGATTAATGCTGTGATGGTGTTTTCTATTGTTGCATTTACTGCTCGTAGTATAGAAGCAAATAAATTTGTTGAAGTTACGCTTATTCCTGATGCATTTCTAAATGTTAAAGTATCTATATTTAAATTTGTTCCTGTTGCTGAATTGAATGTAAGGTTTGTAATTGATGTAGATGCAATTGTAATATTTCCTAAATTTAGACCTCCTGTGATTGCAAGATTGTTTAATGTTGTTGTGCCAAATACATTCAAGTTTCCTGATACAACTTGATCTCCTGTTGTTGTTGTATTACCTGATACTATTAAACTTGAAATAGTTGTGCTAGCTAAATTTGTAACTCCTAATACTACAAAGTTGTTTGATATTGTTGAACTTGCAACTGTAAGTTCGTTTAAGTTTGTTGACCCTGAAATATTTAAACTTGTTCCCGAAATAGCTGCAAGATTTGATGTACTTGATACCGTAAGACTTGATAGTGCAAGTGTTGTTCCTGTTGCGCTTGTATAAGTTAATGATTGAAGTGTTGTATTTCCTTGAATTTGTAAATCACCAGAAGCAATAATATTTCCTGCTAAATTAATTGTTCCTGTTGCAACTATTCCACTAGTAACCGCTAATTGTCCGTTTACTGTTGTGCTTGCAAAAGTAGCAATTCCATTTAATAGGATAGAATAATTATTTGCTAATATAGAATTATTACCAATTTCTAAATTATTATTAAATGTCGATACTCCATTAACTAATAAATTTGAAATTGTTGTAGATGCCAATGTGCTTGTTCCATTTACCGTTAGGTTTCCAGAAATTGTTCCACCACCTAATCCTAAATACATTGAACTAGCTGTAGCTACTGTTAAGTAATCTGCATCATTTGTCCATTGTCTAATTGTTGATGTTGCAAAATTTGAAACTGATAAGCTTGTTGAGACGGCAGACCAATATGGATCTGATTCTGTATATGATGTTAAGTATCCTGCGAGTGAATGGTCACCCCAACTATATGCATCGTCCCAAAAAGATGAAGATGCTGAAACTATATTATATGACTCATTCCATTGTAATGAATTACCACCTATTACTGATATAAGATTTGATACATACAGATTTGTCCCTGTTGCAGATGTGAAGTTTAAGTCAGAAATAGTGGTTGAAGCAAATGTTAAATTCCCAAGAGTTGTATTTCCATTAATAACTAAATTATTTAAAGTTGTTGTTCCACTGACTGTCAAGTCCGTAATTGTTGTTGTTGCAAGAGTGCTCGTTCCAGTTACGGTAAAATCTCCATCAACAAAAGATGAAGAAGCAACTCCAGTTCCAACTCCAACAGGATCTCCATTCCAATAAAGAATTCCGTTTATATTATAAAGTGTGTTTGCTGTAACAAGTGGCGTTGAAGATGCAATTGTAATTCCATTTTGCATCACACTAATTTCTGATGCAATTATATTTGCAAAAGTTGAAGTGCCACTTACTGTCAAATCATTACTTATGCTTGTTGTAGAAAGATTCGTTATTCCAGAGACTGCCAAATTTCCAGAAATATTTTGGTTGCCAGAAATATTTATAGCATTTGCAAATGTAACATTTCCATTAAATATTACATCGTCTTCAAATCTAGCACGAGCTGTTACTATAACCCCTGCATTTGTATCGCTTGATACTGTAAGCGCATCTGAAACAGATAAGTTTTCTACTGCTAAAAAACGCGAAACGCTCAAATCCCGCATTAGAACTTGAGCTGTATATGTATTTGTATTAGTCCATGTATTATTTGACTCCAGTGACGCACCATTTTGAATAATAGTTGTAGAACCACCACCTGACCCACTAGGTCCCATTGGACCCGCCGGACCAGTAGCACCAATATCTCCTTTTGCTCCTTTATCTCCTTTGGTGCCATTATTACCTGCAACTCCTCTTGGTCCCATTGGACCAGCAATACTAATTCCCTCAGATTTAACAACATTTTGAATAATTGTATCTCCATAACTATTACTATAATAATTTTGAATAATAGGAGCATCTGGATTATATGAATAAAAATTTTGAGATTTTTCTAAATCTGCAAGATCAGTTATTGAATTTGCAAAGTTTTTCCAAAAAGCTAAATTTGCATTCTCACTTCTTTTTGTAAGTTGTATAGAAAATCTATAAGGACTCTGTCTATAAAAATTAATTTTATCTAAAATATTTAAAACTATATTTGTCTGACTAAGCTTTACACCATTTTTAGAAAAAACTGATTCTTTCATTCCCAATACTCGAGATTTATTTTGATCGTTTTCTAGATTAGAGCTATAAGATAAAAATTTATTTTGTAATTTATTAACATTAACTTTTCCATTTTCAAGAACATTAAAATCTTCTGAAATTTTTACAAGATTATTTTTATAAGAATCAATTTGATAATCAGATGAATTAAAAACAAAATATACTTGCTCTGGAGTTTCAATATATTTTGATTTTAGAGATTCATTAAACAAACCAACTTTCTCAAATAAATTTTCTAAATTATTTTTATAAGAATAAAAAAGTTTGTCTACTGCAACCTGAGTAGATTCTTTTATTGAGTTTTCATTTTTGGAGAAACTTGCAATTGCAAGGGGAGAAAAAGTTTTTGTGATAATAAGAATTGCAACAAGTGCAACAGAAAAATTTAGAGATCTAATAAATTGATCTAGGGAATAATTTTTATTAAATTTAAAAGTTGGTAATTTTTTATCTTGAGAGATTTTTGCAAAACTAATATTTCTAAAATTATTACCCAAGTCTGAAAATAATTTTTGTGACAAATCTACAAACTCAGAAAAACCAGTTTTGATTTTTTTGACATCAAAGATATTTACATTTTTCAAAAGTCTATCAAAAATATTAACGTCAGATTTTGCCTTTGAGTGAACTGTTACAACTTTTCCAAATACTCTTGCTGAATTCAAATTTGAATTTTGGTCTAAGTTCTCTTTTGTAGTTTTAAATTGAAATTCTAGATTACCTTTTTCATACTCTTCCACCCATTCTTGTCTTGTCATCCAATTGCGACCAATCTTCACTGATCTAAGTTTTCCCTGCCTTGCACGAAGAGACAGATACTCTTGAGTGTAAGAACAAATATGAGAAGCTTCTTCTAAGCTTATAAGATTTTCTCTTTTACCTTGGGGTGTGTCAGAGCTATTTTTTTCATATTCCTCTACCCATTCTTTTTTGGTCATCCAATTGCGACCAATCTTAACGGATTTGAGCTTGCCTTGTCTTGCGCGAAGAGACAAATACTCTTGAGTATAAGAACAATACCTTGTTGCTTCCATCAAGGATATAAATTCTGTATTTGTGTTTTGATTTTTGTTCTGCTCGACAAGCATAGCGTTTATAAATTTTTATTTTTTGGGTTTACTTTTACTTCTTTTAGTTTGATAAATACATAAAATAAACTCTATATAAATTATACGATATTTTAACCCCTTAAACAACGATATATCGGATGACCAAACCGATATATCGGCGACCATATGATTATCTTATCCGATATATTAAAATACACTTTAAAATAAAGCTTATATCTATATCTAAAAAATATTATAAACTTTTATAATTTTATTCTTATACAAAAAAATCATACTCCAAACGATACTAAAAAATCATATTTTTTGTTTTATAAAAACCTATCCCGTGTTTTCCAAAAATCTGTGGATAACTTTTTCAATTATCTAAACGTTCTAAGAGAACAAAGCTCAAAAAAATAAAGGTCCTAAATATGACAAAAACCCATCCGATAAAAACCGATATCGCTCAAAATATGGAAAAAATTTATCACTATTTTGATTAATATTTATTATTTTTCACAAAGCAAAAATATTAAACCAATACAATGCTCAGACAAACAAAAATATGACCACTCTAAAATAAATATATCTCAAAAAAACTCGTATCGGATGATATCGGATAGATATAATGACGTATTTTAAACACTCATTTAGGGGTGTTAATTTTATATATTTGTGATAGAATAATTAATGTAAATATATATAATAATTGTCGCTATGAAATTACTAACAGAGAATAAAAAAATAAACTTCCTATATCAAGTTCATGAAAAATTTGAAGCTGGTTTAGTCTTGTTTGGTGATGAGGTAAAATCCATAAAGAATAATTCCTCTGACATCAAAGATGCCTATATAAAAATGGATGAAAAAAATGAATGCTCTATCATAAATTTCAAAATACAAAAATACAAAAAATCAAACATCAATACAATCAAACATAGTCTAAATAGAAACATCAAAATCTTACTTTCCAAAAAAGAAATTACCAAACTAAAAAGTTTTTTGGATCAAAAAAAATACACTTGCGTAGTATCTAAAATATTTCTAAAAAACAATTTAATTAAATCTGAAATTGTTGTTGTAAGTGGTAAGAAAAAATTTGATAAAAAAGAAGACTTGAAAAAAAGAGACATCAAAAAAGATATCCAAAGAAAATATAAATTGAACATCTAATAAAAAATATTTTATTCAAAATTTTGCTTAGATCTAATTTTAAAAAATCTAAATTTCAAAATTAGATTTTTTTGTTTCTAATAAAAATTTGTAAGATCGTTTTTTCAAAAATAACAAAAATATTTTCATACTCCAGTCTCTTGCTTTCAAAAAAATAAAACAAAAAAATTAAATTATTTTTAAAATTCCACATTCAATTTTTTAACATTTGAAATTGTCATAACTCTATCTTCAATGTTTTGACATTTGTCATTTTCCGCCAAAGGCGGATCAGCCTCGGACTGAGAAATTTAATTACTACTCCTCTTCAAAAATGTATTTACCCAAAAATTTTTCAAGTAATAAAATTAAAAAATAATTAATATTTTTGCAATAAAAAATTTTAACCTATTCAATAAATTTGTTAAACCTGAATTTTTAAAAACTATAATATCTTAGATTTCTCTTATCGTTAAAAAACAAAAAATAATTTTGAATTCTTTGACTTCTCGACTCCAATATTCAATGAGCTCATGGTTTCGTTCGAAGACTAATTAATTTTAGTATTCGAGCGTAGTCGAGAATCTAAAATTATATACTTCATTATTTTGCATCAGAAACTATTATCCTATTAACCAATTCCACACGCTCCTCTGCCAACACATACGCCCACAAATATTATTACTCAAAATTTTAATATCCCTTACTTATTCATGAATAATATTTTATATTCTATATTCTATTATCCAATTACTCTATTAATCAATTAAGCTATTGGTGCTAATCTTGACATAACACTCCTTTTAATATATATTGTATACACGTTCTTTGATAAGGGGATGTTTTAATTTGATATATAATCAAAAGACTTTCTCGCAAGCCAAGTTCTGAAATCTTGTAAAAATTTCAAAAAACATAAATGCAAACTCATTTATAAGCAAAGTAAAAACAGCTTTCACAAGCCCAGCTTTTAACTTTGTAATTGCTTAACAATTTTTGATTAAGCCATCCTCTACCTTGATATCTAATGGGGGCTAGGGGGTGTTATAGTTATTAGATTATATTATTTTCTTGCCTACTAGAGAATAAAGAAAACAAAATTAGGATCGAAAATCAATGTTTTGCCTATTTAATAGTTGATTTTTTAAAAAATATAAATAGAACAAGCTTGTAGACAGGGGGTTGATTATTATATAGACAGGGGCGCACTACCCCTCATCTCCACCACTCGACTCGTCACTTATATATGATTGCGAAACAAATACCAAGAATGCTAAATTAAAAAGTGTCGAAAAAGTGACAAAAATACTATATATATAGAAAGGACAAAAAAATAGCTAAATAAACAAAATTTTGCTATAATATCTTAGTAAAAGCTTAAATATTACAATTAACCACAAAATATATACAAAATAAATTTTATAAAAAATTTAACACCAACAAAAAACAATATCGAACAAACAACCAAATAAGAGTACCAGAGGTATTTTTGGTGGGTGTAAATGGTGAACAAATAGGTAAAATAAGCACTTTTGAAGCCTTAAAACTAGCTCAAGAAGCAGAATTAGATCTAGTTGAAGTAGCCCCAAACGTAGCTCCTCCGGTATGTAAAATCATAGATTTTGGACAATTTCAATACAGTATCAATAAAAAGCAAAAAACCAGCAAACCCAAAAAAATAGAAACAAAATGTATCAGATTAACCTTTAAAATAGGTAAACATGATATAGAGACCAAAAGAAAACAAGCTGAAAAATTCATAAAATCTGGCGATAGAGTAAAAGTAGAAATGATGTTAAGAGGAAGAGAAAGAGATCATAGAGACCTTGGAATAAATATAATTCAAGAATTTATCAATCCATTTGGAGATAGTATAAAAATAGATCAACCACTAAAATGTCAGGGAAGTAATGTATCAACAATAATAAAACCTAAATAAAACAATATGCCTAAATTAAAAACATACAAAGCTCTAGCAAAGAGAGTAAAATTGACCAAAACTGGCAAATTATTACATAGAGCCAAGGGTCAGGATCACTTTAACACAAGAGCAACTGGGAAAGTCACTAGAAACAAAAGAAGAGATCAGGAAGCACATAGTACAGTACAAAAATCAATGAAAAAGTACTTATAATCAAGTAATTAAGTAATAAGTTTGAGGTTTGAAGTAAGGTATAATAATATAACAACTTCACCCTTCATACCTTATACTTCAAAATTAAACATATGGCTAGAATAAAAAGAGCTATTTTACATGCAAAAAGAAGAAAAAACGTCCTTAAAAAAGCAAAGGGATATACTTGGGGCAGAAAATCAAAAATAACCCAAGCTCAAACAGCTATTAAAAGAGCTGGCGTTAAAGCACTTGCAGACAGAAGAAAGAAAAAGGGCGTTATAAGAAGAAATTGGCAAGTAAACCTAAATGCAGCACTTAGAAAATACGAAATGTCTTACAGTAGATTTATCGACGCTTTAAAGAAGAAAAATATAGAATTAGACAGAAAAGTACTTTCAGATTTAGCTGTAAATCACTCAAAAATGTTTGAAAATCTAGTAAAAAAGATCAAATAAACGCTGATTTTCCCGTTCTTGTGGTGGGGTGGTAGTTCAGTTGGTTAGAACGTCTGCCTGTCACGCAGAAGGTCGAGGGTTCGAGTCCCTTCCATCCCGCCACAAGAACGGGAATCATCATATAAAGAGGATATTAATCCTCTTTTTTGTTTATATAAATAGTCTGACTGCCCGCCCCGCAATGCGAAGCTATGCGGGGTCACGCAGAAGGTCGAGGGTTCGAGTCCCTTCCATCCCGCCAAAAGAGCCCGAACCTCAACTATCTTACCTAAAATTGGTAAGATTTTTGTTTTTATAAGTCCCTTTTGCCCCGCTAAAGCGAAGTGTTGGCGGGGTCCATCCCGTTTATCCCGCCATAACGCAGTGAGGGCGGGACCACAAGAACGGGAATCATCATATAAAGAGGATATCTAATCCTCTTTTTTGTTTAACTAAATAGTCCGACTACTGGGCCAAAATGACAAAAAAACACAATTAATAAGCTTAAATGCTTATTTTTTATTTTTAAAAGTCTTATTTTCCAAAACAAAAAACCAGTTTTTGGAAAACTGGAAAACCATAAAAAGGTTAATGCAATTTATTTATTCTCGATATTACAAAGCATATCAAAGAATAAGAAAATACAAAGCCCAAAATAAATGCAATAACAATACCAGTAAATAGTGCAAAACCCTCTGGTATATTAGTTTTTACGACAATTATCACAGATAGTATTGGCACGGTAAATACTGAGAGCATTATTGTAATCATCATCGCAGCTATCGCCTTTGTTTGTTTAGAGTAGTACATCATTTAATTCCTCCTTTTATTGACATATTACATTACCACTTAATATATACCATGTCAATTGTAGATTTTTGTTTATTATAAGCTATTTTATATTAAAACTCCTTACTACCTACCCCATTCCCCCATCTTGCCCTGAGCGAAATCGAAGGGATCCCTATTTTATTTATAAATCCTACCTATCCTACACGTAGGAATATAAAATACATCATCAAAAACTATGCCGCCCAACATTCCTACTTATCCTACTTGTATGCTTATACCACTTCATGTATAATTACCTTATGATAGAAGAACACAAAAAAGAAAGTCAATTTTACGGAACAACAACCATTGGTGAAAAGGGTCAAGTTGTAATTCCTGCAGAAGCAAGAAGTAAGTTTAAAATAGAAAAAGGTGAAAAACTACTTGTTTTTGGCATGGGATCTGAGATGCTTGTTTTTGCAAAGCTAGAAAATCTTGCAAAAATAGAATCTCATTTAGCAGATCAACTTGAAACAATCCGTAAAATAATGACAAAAGAAAAATAAATTTATTATTATAATTAAAGGCTTAAAAGTAGAAAAATAGTCTATTTTATAGTATAATTATTATATTAGAAGCACATAATTCTTAATTTTTTATTATGACAAAAAAGAAAAAAATAATAATAGGAGTAATACTCCTCGCACTAATAGCAATAATAGTATTTTTTGCTACAAAAAAACCAAAAATAGAATACACTACTGAAAAAGTAGAAAGAAAAACACTTATTCAAACAGTAAGTGAAACAGGATCTATTAAGTCAGCGGATGAAATGGAACTAAATTTCCAAAACACAGGAAAAATTAGTAGAATTGCAGTAAAAGTAGGAGATCGAGTCTCCTCTTCCCAAATTTTAGCAGAACTAAATTATAGAGACTTATCTATTCGTGAAAAAGATGCTCGTGCAAGTTTAGACATAGCAAGAGCAAATCTTAATAAATTAGTAAGTGGCGCAACAACTTATGAAATAAATGTAAAACAAGCCGGAGTTCTCAAAGCTCAAACAGAGTATGAATCAGCGCTTAAAGAACTAGAAGAGGTCAAAAAAAGCGTAATTCAAAGCTCCGAGCAAGCAGAAACAGACGCCATTATATCAATGGATACAAACATTTCAAAAGCACAAATTGCAATAGACAATGTAAATACAATATTAAACAATGATGAGACAAAATATCTCCTTGGTGCTAGAAATACGTCATTACTAAATCAAACAAAGCAATCATACGAAATAAGTAAATCTTCCATAATTGAAACGAGAAACTTAATTTCCACAGCAAGAACAACAAAAAATAGAGACACTATTAGAATGGCGTTGGACAAAACCATCAATACCCTAAATCAAACATTTACAACATTACTCAATTGTTATCAAACTCTCGAATACTCAATAACGTCTTCTGATTTTACTCAAAGCGAACTTGATGCTTATAAATCTATAATCAGCGGACAAGAAACGATAATTAGCGCATCCCTATCCTCTGTCCAAAACTCTCTTAGCAACCTAAACGATACCGAACTAAATAACAATGGAGTAACCATATCAGGAAGTCAACAAATTACATCCGCTCAATCAAAGGTAGATTCATATTATCAGTCATGGCAACTTGTAAAAGCACAACTAGAAGAACTCAAAGCCCCCGCAAGACGTCAAGATACAACCCTTTACGAAGCACAAGTAAGACAAGCTGAATCAAACTTAGAATCTATTTATAATCAGATAGAAAATAGCATCATAAGAGCTCCTATAGACGGAGTTATTACAAGAATAGAATACAAAAAAGGCGAACAAGTATCAATGACAAAGTCTGTCATATATATGCTGTCTGAAAGCAAACTAGAGATAGAAGTCGATATTTCTGAATCTGACATAACCAAAATAAAAAATGGGGATACAGTAGAAATATCTCTTGATGCACTATCGAGCGAACAAAAATTATACGGAACGGTATACGATATAGACCCCGCTGAAACAATTATTCAAGACGTAACTTATTACAAAACACAAATCGCCTTTGATATACCAGAAGAATTAAACGAAGAAATAAAACCTGGAATGACAGCTAATGTTATTATAAAAACGAAAGAAAAAGAAAACGTACTTATGATTCCATCGCGTGCTATTATAGACAAAAATGGAGATGGACAATTTGTAAAAATCCTAGAAAACAATATACCAAAAGAAATATCTATCAAAACCGGTATCTATGGTGATAATGGAATGGTAGAAATAATATCGGGACTTAAAGAAGGAGATCAAATAATTACATCTTCTACAGAAAGTAAAAAGTAATGCTAATAACAATCAAAAACATATCAAAAGAATATGAAAGTGGTGAAGCAACTACAAAAGTTTTATGCGATGTTTCTTTTAATATAGAAAAGGGAGAATTTGTCTCAATTATGGGACCAAGCGGATCTGGCAAGTCAACACTCATGCACATACTAGGACTCCTAGACAGACAAACTACTGGAACTTATTTATTTGAAGGAGAAGATGTCTCAAAATTCAATGATGATGAACTTGCTAATTTTAGAAATGAAAAAATTGGTTTTGTTTTTCAAGCGTTTCATTTACTACCAAAGACAACCGTGCTTGAAAACGTAATACTTCCTCTCATCTACTCAAAAGACAAAAAAAATCACGAGGAAAAAGCAAAAAAAATATTAGAAGATGTTGGCCTATCTCATAGAATAAATTATATGACAAACCAAATATCGGGTGGAGAAAAACAAAGAGTAGCTATAGCACGTGCACTTGTTAACAATCCAGATGTATTATTTGCTGATGAACCAACCGGCAACCTGGATTCAAAATCTGGCAAACAAATCATGGAAATACTTCAAGAGTTAAATGCAAAGGGTCATACCATTATTTTGGTAACACACGAAACAGCTACTGCGGAGCACGCCGATAGAATTATCAAAATCATAGACGGCGAAATAGTAGAAGACTATAAGGTAAAAGACAAAAAAATTGCAAAAAATGAGCTCGGCATAAAATAAAATTAGATGATTGAAATACTTAAACAATCTGCAAAAATATCAATAAGATCTCTTCTAGCTAACAAGACTAGAAGTTTCTTAACTATGCTTGGAATAATAATCGGCGTTTCTGCTGTTATCATCATTACATCTATTGGAAATGGTGCACAGGACTTAATCCTCTCTCAAATAAAAAGTCTTGGAACAGATTCTATTAGTATAATGCCTGGAAAATCAGAAAAAAATGGTCCTCCCGCTTCTGCAATGGGAATAGTCGTCACATCACTTACATACGAAGACGGAAAAGCACTTCTTGAAAAAAGAAATTCTCAACATATAATATCTGTTGCGGCATATGCAAATGGTAGCGCAAATGTAAACTGGAAATCTACTAGTCTAAATACTGACGTAAGTGGCACAAATGTAGATCATTTATTTGTCTCAGGCGCTGAAGTTGAGTCTGGAAGATTTTTTACGAAAGATGAAGAAACTAATTTATCAAAAGTTGCGGTTCTTGGAAGTCAAATAGCGAAAGATCTTTTTGGGGGTTCAGAAGCTATTGGACAAAAAATCAAAATTAAAAAACAGATCTTCGAGGTAATAGGCGTGATGAAAGAAAAGGGAAATGTTGGATTTCAAAGTTTTGATGGAAGAGTTTTTGTACCAATAAAAACAATGCAAAAATTAATTCTTGGAGTAAATCATGTTGGTATAATAAGAGCAAAAGTAGATTATGAAAACAATGTTGGTCTTGCAATAATAGATGCTGAAAAAACATTAAGAGAAAGACACAACATAAAAGACTCTAGTGGAGAAGGTGATGATTTTAGCGTAAGAAGTGCTGCTGAAGCAGTAGATATAGTAAAAACAATTACAAATGCTTTAAAAATTTTTCTAGCTGCGATGGCAGCTATTTCTCTAATAGTTGGTGGCATTGGAATTATGAATATAATGCTTGTAAATGTAAGTGAGAGAACCAATGAACTTGGACTTAGAAAAGCACTAGGTGCAAATAACAAAAATATTCTTACACAATTCTTAATAGAATCAACATTTCTAACTCTTATCGGTGGATCAATAGGAATCATTTTCGGCATACTAATATCATTTTTAATAAGTGTCATAATGAATTTACTAAAATACAACTGGGGATTCCACATATCACTATTTTCAATAGTGCTTGGGCTTTTTGTCTCAACGTCGATAGGGTTAATATTTGGAATATACCCAGCCAAAAAAGCTAGCAAACTGAATCCAATAGAAGCATTAAGATACGAATAATGACAATACAAAATTCCATACAACTCGCAATTAATTCAATGAAACATAATAAAAATAGAACTATTTTGACTGTTTTAGGTATGGTAATTGGTGTTTCTAGTATTGTGATGGTTTTCTCAGCGGGAGAAGGTATTAGAGGCCTAATAACGGGTCAAATAGAATCTTTTGGAACCAATATAATAGAAGTTGAAATAAGAATTCCGACTGATAAAAACAAAAGTGATGTATCTCAAAATACTGGTTCTGCGACAGGATTAGCGCAAGGCATTCAAATTACGACACTTACACTCAAAGATATTGAAGATATAGGAAAATTACCAAATATAGAGTCTGGCTATGGAGCTATAATGGGTCAAGAACTTGCATCATATGAAAACAAAAGAAAAAAAATATTCCTTATAGGTGTAAATTCTTCTTTTATTGATATTGATAAAAGCGAGATACAAGACGGAAGATTTTTTAGTGATGCAGAAGACAAATCGCTTGCAAAAGTAATTATACTTGGTAGTAAAATAAAAACAGACCTATTTGGCGAGTCAGATGCTATTGATAATTATATAACTCTCGGAAAATCAAAGTATCGTGTCATAGGAACGTTAAAAGAAAGAGGTGCTATGATGGGTATGGATTTTGATAGTCAAGCTTATATACCAATTAGAACTCTCCAAAAAAAAGTTCTCGGCATTGATTATATAATGTATTCAATACATGAACTTAAAAATACAAAGCTTACCAAGGATACCGCCAATCAAATGAAGCTAATACTAAGAGAAAATCATAGCATAGATAATCCAGAAGACATTCCTGCCCTTGATGATTTTGCTGTAGTTACAATGGAAGAGATGATGAATACACTTAATTCCATTACAAAATATATCACAATACTACTTCTTGCAATCGTGGCTGTTTCTCTTATAGTTGCTGGAGTCGGTATTATGAACATAATGTATGTTGTTGTAAGCGAGAGAACTTTTGAAATAGGACTTAGAAAAGCGGTTGGTGCAAAATATTTTGATATCATGTGGCAATTTCTCATGGAGGCTATTATTATATCCATTTTTGGTGCAATAATTGGAATAGTGTTTGGAATAAGTTTATCAGCAATAATTTCTCTTATTGCAAATAAATTCGGAATTGATTGGCATTTTGCAGTGCCTATTGAAGCATTTTTGGTATCAATTGGATTTGCACTTTTTTGTGGATTAATATTTGGAGTTTTTCCAGCAAAAAAAGCTGCTGCAATGGATCCAATAGTAGCTCTTAGAAACAAAAATTAAAACATCCACAAAAAAAATAAATATAGCCCTTCGACTATATTTTTATTTTCCTATTTTCCCAATCAGTGTTCGAGTATGATCGAGAACCTGATTTACTAGCTAATTTATCAGCTTCTCGATTCCACCCCGCTTCACGGGATTCCACTCGAAGACTGACTAAGTTATATCAATTAATCGATTAAACTATTAATATTATTCTATTACCCTATTATCTACCCACTCCCCAATCTTTACAACCATATCCTCTGACTCTACTCTTGTAGGAGTTTGCATTACTGCAATGCAAATCTTTTTTCCATTTTTTGTAATGTAGCCCGCTGCTACATGATATTGTGACTCTGTAAGATATCCTGTCTTTGCTCCAAAATAATTTTTTGGATTATTTCTTAAATCATATACAGTATGTTTAATATTTTTCTTGACACCTAATTTTGTTGTAAAATTAAATAAACTAGATCTAGAATATTTTGATATACCCTCTACCCCAAAAGCGTTGCATGCTGCAAGAGCCATGTCATGAGCTGTTGTTGTGTTTTTTAGTGACAATCCAGACATTTCATCAATTGTTGTATTTGTCATACCCCATTCTTTTGCGGTCTTATTCATTTTTACAATAAAATCTGATTTTTTTAATCCCAATATTCTTGGAAGTGCATTTGCACAATTATTAGCAGAACCAATAAGCATTGAAGCAAATAAATCTGATATTGTAATTCTATCAGTAGCTTTTATTCTTAATAACGCAAAAGCATCTCTTGGCCCAACGTATTTTCTTAAATCTTTTTCATTATCATTATAAGTAAGAGCAACTTTGGCATTCCAATTTAAAGTATATTTCATGAAAGCACCTGCACTTACAAGTTTCATTAAACTTGCACTTGGCATTACTAAATTTTCTTTATAGTAATACAGTGGCTCTTTGCTTTCGTAATCAAAAACAGCGATAGCTCGTGATGGAATTTCTTTTTGATAATTATCTCTATACCACGTAGCAAAATCAGTATATGTATTATCCTGAGCGAAAGATTTAGGAAAAACCAAAAAAGATATAAGATAAGTTAATAATAATATTTTTTTCATAAAAAACATTTAAATATTAGTATCTATATAATAACTCATCGGCGACAAAAAGAAAACCCCACCAAAGCAAATAGTCTAGTGGGGATTTTTCTTATTTTAGATAAAGTATTTTTATTGGCTTTGATCTATTGAGCCTATTTTCTATCAAACAAAAATATATTCCGCTTGACACATTACGTCCCAAATTGTCTTCACCATTCCAAACAAATTCTCCATTATTTTCATTTAGAGAAAATTCTTTTACAATTTGACCTTTAATATTAAATATTCTTATTTTATTAAGTGATTTATCATCTATAAATCCATAGGAAATATTTAAATTATCTCTAAACGGATTTGGATATACTTTCAAACTTGTGCTTTCTAAAACGTCATCTTCTACTCCAGAACTAGACGATGATAGCGAAATATTATCTATCCAAACTGGAATATCTTGATGTCCAAATTGAAAACAAATTCTACATTCTCCGGAACGACTTGCAACAAATTGCACAACATACTGACTCCATTCTATAGAAATTTGCTTTTCTTCCCATAATCCAAAATTATCCCAAGGAGAAACAATATTTGATGCTTCCAAAAACATAGATCTAAGAGTATTTGCTCTTGCATAAAAAGATAAGGAGTATGATACCCCCATAACAAGATTAACTTTTTGTATCAATTGGACCTGATAATTAAGACCAGCTTGGTTTGGATCAATATACATAGAATAAATATTACTAGCATTATCTTCATGTTCATCTGTATAATAATCAGCAACACCATTATGATCCTCTATAATAAAAGGTGCAAAATGACCAAGCTCAAAATTTCCATTTGCTATCAAGTCATTTTCAGGTGGAGAAATGTTTGAAACAGGTTCAAAAACAACCTTATCAAAATAACTTCTCCCTGTATTTTCTCCCATCATAAAGCCCAGTCTTGCAAATGGATCTATACCCGTTGTATTAAAAACATATTGATGTTTTTTCCATTCCGTAGTTGATAAAATTTCTTTCCACAAACCATAATTAGTCCAGGGACTTGTATCTTTTATCAACTCTATTTTAAATGGAAGGTTTGTATCAGACCTAACCCAAAAAGAAAAATGATACAAACCACGATTTGAAATATCAATAAGCTGTTTCAACTCAACGTCATAATAATTTACTGGGGAATTAACTTGGACTTCTGCTTTGAAAGATCCGTTTACAACATTTCCACTCGTAATACTAAACTCCGCCACATCCGACCAATCATTGAATCTCCAATAACTTGTAAGTCCGGAATCAAATCCACCGTCATTGAGTTCAAGTCCATCAAAATCAATACTTCCACCGCTTGGAGAAAATGATATTTGTAATCCCATTGGAAACGTATTGATATCATTGTCACTAACAAGCACAACATTGGCATAACTAAATCCATAATAGGAAAAAGTTGTTGCGTCTTGTATGTGCCTTTTGTAACCATTCTCAAGGTAATAAATTTGGGATGCACTTCCTTTGATGAGCTTACCATCCATTATGTATTCATAATTTCCCTCTGGCGCCATAGGATAATTATTCAAAACAGCCGGTGGAACAGAAATATTAAAATCATAATGATAGTAATTAATATTATAAGCGTCACTTGAAAAAATTGGAAGTTTCATTTTTTGTCCTATATACTGGGCGCCAAAAATCTCGCCTTTTACTAGGACATAGCGCTCCAAATTATTATCCTGATTTTTGAGCACAGCACCATATGGATAACCCGAATTAAGCTCTGATCCTTCATTAAAACTTGATAAAAAAGAACTTGTAACCGGAATCCATACATTTGGAGAATATCCCAAGCTCTGCCAACCGGTTGCAAGACGCTTCACTATAGTAGGAGATGTATCACTTGCATAATCAAAAACCCATCTTTGTGAATTTTCATCATATACACATGTTCCAACTTTTACTTGGACATCTGGCCCTGTTTGAAATTGAGAAACCTCATCCTGGGTCGCTTCAATAGCTTCACTCCACTGCCAACCCCAAGTATAAAGAGGGTATCCGCTTTCAAAATGATTCATAACACCATCTTGAATCCAATAATAATGCGGTGTGCCTATAACATGCAAAATTACATCATCTGGCACAGTTCTCTCTGACACAAGAGAACTTGGGGCATGAATAGGAGGATTCTCTGTGAAATAATATTCTTGTGGATTACAATTTGTATATGGATTTCCGTTTTGATCTGGAGTCTGATACCAACCATATGGATCAACAGAGGCTCCATTTTTCCATATTTGAAAATGAAGATGATATCCAGTCGAACTTCCTGTATTACCAACTTTTCCTATTACCTGGCCTTGAATTACTATGTCTCCAATAGCAACCTCTGAACTACCACAAAGCATATGGCCATAAAGACTCATATAACCATTTTGATGATTAATTTTGACATAATTACCATATCCTGCGGGATGAGTATTATCCGAGATATTATTTACCACTTGAATTACTACACCACCATATGCTGCATATATATCTCTTCCATTTATAACTCCAGTTCCACCAGAAGAAATATAATCAACGGCACTGTGAATTGTGCCATCTTGGTAATACCATCCAGCACTAACTCTCAAATCATTGCCAGAAACTGGCAAAGTAAATAAGTGATCGTCAGCTGACAAGCTAACAATATGGGATGTGATCAAAAAGATCACGACGAAAGAAAGAATGTTTGTTTTCATCTTTCTTCTCCTTTTATTTTTTTGGTGACTTATTTTTTTGTAAAACAAAAAAGGTCAAATTAAAAACTTTTCATAAATCGCTTTTCCTCCAATTCTATTAAATTGTAAAAATTACTATTTTAAATCTATATAACCAACCTAATTATTTTCTATATCTAACAATCTTTTTTGTTCACTTGTCGAAAAAAACTTTCTAAAGAAATCTATTCTCCATCCATCAAATAAATTTATATTTTCTATTGTTTTATTACACTCTACACTAAAAACTAAAAGTGGCTCATTGCGACAATCGCTTCCACTACATCCCGTATATTTAAACTCCATTGCTTTATCTATTTGACCTGCTCCCAACCCTTGTGGATAAACACTAGCTACAACATACTGACCACTGGGAACCTCGAGTCTATATCCTTTTTTATATATAAATTTATCACTTTCAATATTTTGATCTGAACAATATTCATAGCCAGTTTTTATGTTTCTTGCACAAACATACATACCGCTTGGTATTTTTTCTGAAGGAAACATCAGGGACCCTTCAATTATACCCATACAATTTTGTGGTAAATATTTTTTTTCGTCTCCCACACTTTCTTTACTGACCACATCTTCTTGTTGTTCTTGCTGAGTATTAATTTGTAATTTTTGTTCTTTTAAATTGCTAAGGTTTTTGTTTAATATAAACTGATTTACAATTAAAAATACTACTACGAGCAAAAAAACTACACTTAAAATAATTTTAATTAGTTTGGACATAATAATTATTTAAGTTAATTATAAATATGAAAACTTTACCCTCTCATCCCCAACTCCTCGCCTTTCGCCTATTAACTATATTTAAAATATACTTCTGCTGCAAAAAATGTAAATACATATTATCAACAGCTCTTATGACGTCGACGGCAAACAAAAAAACGCCGAGTTGTTGCTCGACGTCCTTTTATTTATCTCTTTTTACTTCAAAGTTGAAGGAACTTTTTGTATTGCTAATTGTATGTCTGCTAAAATTCTATTTACATCTGTCACGCTATCTAATCTAATTCCTCTTTGACCATCAACCATATAATAAATTTCATTTCCAATTCTTGCAAAAGACATGCCTCTTATATCTAGCCTTTGCCCATCTTCTAAAATACCTTGTAATGCACCGAGCTTAATTGTAAGATCTTTATCTGGATTTAAAAATATATCAACAGCATTTTTAGAAATATTAGTTGGACTAATTTTAGACAGTTCTTCTGTCAAAGTGTCTTTTGGCAAAGCATTATCATGAGAAATGATACTGTTTAATTCTATTTTTACTTGTGACAGTTCTGCTGTTGTCCAAGTATTTTCCATAAGCGATCTACCAACAGTAAACGATTCGCTAGTACCAGCATTAATTTCTCCACCAATTCTTGCTGTTATTTCATCATATCCACCACCAGATGGATCTCTATCTATCAGCGTAAATTCTATATGATTTTGATGTCCAGCGCTATCTGTTGCTGTTCCAATTATTTTATCATTCGTAACTTCAGAAACATCAATACTATAATCTTGATTACCAATAGTAACATTTTCTATATGACTTCCTGAGTGAGTATTACTAAACTCTCCATAATCATTAAAATCAACCGCCTGAGATTCTCCATAAACAACATTCAAAGGCTGTTCAATACTTGAGGGTTCTGTTGTTGAGATACCTTGTTCAAATCCTGTGATCGAAGATTCAATCTCTAGATCTTGTGCACCAACAGATGGACCTGAAGATACTTGTTCCAAATCACTGATATTTAAATCTATATCTCTTGCTAATCCTTCTTTTTCTGATAATAAAGCTAATTGCCTTTGTAATTCTTCTTCAAACTGCAATCTAGTTTCTGGTTGACTTGAAACTTCTGGATTATCTAAGAAATTCTCTATTCTCTCTATTTCTGCTCTTGTTGTAAGTATTTCATCATCTAATTCTGCTTCTCTTCTTTGAAGCTCGGCAAGAACATTGTCTAGGGCATTGGTTTCTTCTCCTGAAGTAGAAACATTGCTATGAACTTCTTCTACGGCACGTTTTCCTGCATCTATTACTTTTGCAACTTGTTCTGGATTTTTAATATAATGTTCGTACCAAGAAGCATGACTTGGATTTTCATCTATCAAAGTTATGTGACCACTTGAATCAACCATAACTCTTGCTCCTGGAGCTACAAGATTTGCATCTACATTTTCATAAGTTATTGGATTGCCCAATTTATCAATAGTAATAAGAGTCATCTTTGATCCTGCTGGAACATTCATATTTAATGTTTCTGAAACACTAGATCCTTTTGGAACTATAGCCCCCTTGCTTGCAAGTTCATGAATTTGAGCAGTATTCATTTTTGGAACATCAACACCAGGAGTATTGGCGCTTTCCACTGAAACAGTTTTTGAATCTAAATTTCCCACTACACTTGTATCGGCCTGCGCTGACTCTACGAAGGTTGAATCAATAGGGGCCGGATTTTTATGAGATACATTATGTTCTATTAATTTGTTTATATAATTTTTTTCATCTACATTTGATGTACAGTGATCTCTCAGATTTTCCAATAATCCATTGTTGGCTCTTGCGCCCTGATATGTATCCAATAATTTTTGCATATGTCCTGATAGATCTTCTCTATTTTTAATAAGAGCTTCTACCACCTTTGCATTGCCTATTAATTTTGGATTATGAAATATAGCATCTAAATCTCTGGGCGATAAATCACCCCCCCTTACAATATGTTCAATAGCTTCTTCTGGATTTTCTATACTAGGATCAAAAAATAAATGTCTAATTCCTCGACCAACTAAAAATGCGCCTGCACTTATACCAGCACCAATTAATGCTTTCTTTATTAAATACTTTTTTCTTTCTTTAGAAATCTTTTCCTCCGTGCCAAATAATAAACTTTCTAATTTTTTAGTAACTTCATATTTTTTATTATAATCAATGTCACCCTCATAAACCTCTGATGTAGCCCTTCCTAAAATATCTATAATTCTATTTTGATTAGAGAGTCTTTCTTCTTTTTCACCAAAATTTACAAGACCCAAATATAATTTATGTTTTGTATATTCCACTCTGTTAGCCAACATTCTAGCCCATTCTGATTTTTTTGTTTCATCTGTTTCATTATTTATTTTATCCATCAATTTTTCAAGCTTAGCAATAAGTCCTGTTGTTATTTCTATTTTATTATCAATTATCATTTTTCCATCTTCTCCAAATTCTATATTACCATCAGCATTTTTTTTATATATAACTTGTTCTGATGTGCTTTCTAGATCAACAACATTTTTTGCCTTGTTATCTTTTATTCCTCTTCTTGCATTTTTATCAACTTGAACAAGTTCTTGTTTTCCAATTACTCCACTTCTTATTCCACCGACAATACCTGCGGCAACACAACCAATGCCAGTCAATGCCATTGTTCTTGTAAGAGCACCTGCAAATATCCATCCACCCTTTGCAACAAACTCACTCTTGAAAGCCTTTAACCATGCAATTTGCTTACTGCTTTTATTTATTTGCTCTTCTATGTCTTGATTTTGAACAATATACTGATTTAGTTTAATATTTGCTTGCATTTTAATAGCTGAATCATACCATGCAACATTATCTACATTTTCAGCCAACTTGTCTAATTTCTTAAACAAACTATAAAATTTATCTTCTATTGATCTATATTTAGCTATTTGGTTTGATTTTGCTGTATCAAGAGACCATTCATACGGTGTCTTGGCAAATTCTGTAGCTGACTTATTAAAATCATCTACCAACTTTTTATCTTCATCTGTTAGATCAAACTTATCCCAATTTCCAGCATACAAAATTTCTAATTTACGACCTCGTTCGTCTACTTTTACATCAATATTATTATTTAACACTCCATCTGCTAATAATTTCAAAGTTTTTAGATCATCTTGATCAAAATCTTTTTTCAAAAATTCCTGAGTCTTCATTTTTTCTACTCTTGCTATAAAAAATTCTTTCTTAATTGATTGTTTTGCACCCACATACATTTGCTTAATATCAACAACTCTTCTTCCTAGCCAATTTTTTCCTTTTTTAATTTTTGACATTTGACTATTTGTGTAATCTTTAAACTCTCTTTGAGCATCTTCTTTTATAATATCAAACTTCAATTGCAAAAAATTCTCTACTATAAGAGCATTTTGACCATCTGAAAAACTTCCGAATTCATATAGTTTCTCATATATAGCATTTTTCTTCTGTCTTAAAGAAATGTGTTTTTTATGGTCTTTCTGTTTTTCTTCATCATTATTTTCATCACCATCTTCATTGTCTTGATTCTCTGATTCTTCATCTTTTTCATTTGATTCTTCTGTTTGCTCAAAATACTCACCATTTGCCAACATTTTATTTGCATCATTCATCAAAACATTCATAATACCTAGTTCTCCTTTGAAAGCTATCTTATCTTCTTCACTTAAATTTTCTATTTGACTAATAATTGCGTTACCTTTTTTAATGTACTCTTCTAAATCATTCTTATTTAAACCTGAGAGACTTAAACTTTGAAAATCTTGCAATAAGTTTTTTATATCTGATAAATCAACTTGTTTTTGATTTTCTATAATTGGTTCTTCTTTGACGACTGGCTCCGTTGTTGAAGTTTCTGGTTCTGGAGTTTCTGGTTTTGACACCACCACTTCATCAGTTTTTATGTTTAAACCCGTACCACCACGAACAGACCTTCCTTTGGTATAATTTTCTATTACCCCACAAGCATTTTTAAATGTTGGTGCATCCACAAAACCATATGTTTGTTTTAATTTTCTAAAAACATCCCATGTATCAACCTCACCATCTAATAAAAGTTTTTCTAGAATAGCTATCTTATAATTTGTGCTTGTATTTTGTTGTGATATCAATCTCTTTTTATATTCTTCTAATTTGGTCTGTAATGCCTCTATAATCTTCGCATCTTCTGGCAATGTTATTTTAAAACTATTCTGCCCTTCTTCTTGTGTATTAATATTTTCTTGATCTTGAGAAATTATTTCTGGTTTTGCTACTTGATTTAAACTTTCTATCGTTGAAGTAATCTCATTTAGATTTTTTAAGGCCTCTTCTGAATCTGACAAAACTACCTGTTGTTGTTGAATAGGTTCTGTTTCTAGTTCTGCTACTGGAATTTCTGGCGCTGGTTCTTCTGTAACTACTGGCATTTTTATTGCATCACTAATTATTCTATCAATAGTTGTTAACTCCAATTTTTGCATATCTATATTATTCAAAATAGCTTGAATAACTTTATCTTTACTCTTTTTGTTCCCACTATCAGATCCAGTTATTTCTTTACGAACAAAAACAAGTTGTTCCAAACTCAAAAAATTCAATCTTTCTTCTAGTGATTGCTCTGTGTTTTCTTTTTGAGATTCTAATTTTACCGTTGGAGTCTTTAATTCTAAATTTGGCTCTTCTGTAACTACTGGCTCTAGCTCTACAGATTCTATAGTTTCTTGCGCTTTAGGATCTTGAGTTAATTCTAATATTTCTTGTATTAAATTATTCCCTTCTTTAATTAAATTATTTAATTCTTTTTTGGAGCTTTTTACTGACTTAGCATCAGACACTTGATTTGCAAGTTCAATGGTTTCATGTACCCTATCTATAAAACCATTTATTGCATCTATATTTTCTAGTGATTTACCACTCTTCAATTCCTCAAATTCTTTTTTAAATCCTTCTACTTGCTCTTTAATTAAATCTTTATTAACATCTACCTCGTTTTCTCCCCCTTCTAAATTCGGCGTAAAATTTTTAACCATATATTTCTTGTCCCACAAAAGTGGAAATAAATTATTTATTTAAAAACTTTTTTCTTAAATTATTAAGCTTTTGAGCATTTATAATTTTTCGTATCTCTTTTTCTATTTCAGCCCTTCTATTTTCTAATTTGTGTAACCTTGCCATTATCAGATCAAGTTTTTTTTCTTTTTCTGATTTCCCTTGTCTATTAACAAGCAAGCTATTTTTTGTATTTATCATTTTATAAGATATTAATTTTTTAAATTAAATTAATTATAATATTATACCACGCTTTATATTCCTAGTCAAGTGTATAAACGAAATAATGCCCATTATAAGCCAAAAAACACTCATTATCATAGGTAGTCTTATCCCTATTAATATTGGCGTAGCGTCCATTCTCAAAAATTCCATTGCAAATCTTATAACTCCATATCCTATAAAATAAGATGCTATTACCTTGCCCTTAAAATATTTTTTGCTTAGTATTTTCATAAGAATAACAAATAAAAAAGTGTCTAATATAGACTCATACAAAAAAACAGGATGATGATATAGTCCTGTATCCTCTACATATATAGCCCATGGCAAATTAGTTATTTTTCCATAAAGCTCTCCATTGAAAAAGTTTCCCCATCTTCCTATAGCCTGTCCAAGTGGCATCACAAGAGCAAACAAATCAACATGTTTAAGAAAATCTAATTTATTTTTTTTGCAATAGAAATATACTGTAATGATTCCGGCTATCACAGCGCCTTGAATCGCTATACCACCATTCCAAATTTTAAAAACATCAATTAGATTATTTCTATAATAAGCAAAATCAAAAAATAATACACTATATAGTCTTGCACCAAGTATTCCAAATATAAGCAAATAAAAATAAAGATCCTCTATTGATTTTTTGTTGTAGCTACTTTGTTTTCGTATCATTTTATTTATTACAAACATACAAACAAGAACTGAGAATACAAAAATCAAACCATAATAATGAATTTTTATTAATCCTAAATCAAGTAATACTGGGCTTGGAACTATGTTTATCATTTTTTTTGAGTATTTTCTAATTCAACTGCATAAAGAATTTGTTTTAAAACATCTCTTGGAACAACTCCTTGAAATTTATTTCCATTTACAAAAATAGTTGGCGTTCCTTTTACACCCGCCTTAAGTCCTGTTTCTATATCTTGAGATATTTTTGTATTATATTTTCCACTATCAACACATTGTGAAAATATATCCATATTCATATTTAATTCTTCTGCCAAACTATTTATTTTTTCTCTACTGAAATCCGATTGATCCGAAAACAATTTATCATGCATTTGCCAAAACTTATTTTGATCATTTGCGCAATATGATGCCTGTGCCATTAAATAATTATCTGTAATGGGAAAATTTCTAAAAATAAGCTTTACTTTGTCTTGATTATCTTTTATAAAGTTTCTTAGAGTTGGATCAAAAACTTGACAATTTGGACATGAAAAATCTGCAAACTCAACTATTGTCATAACTGCATTATTTGGCCCCAAAAATGGCCTATCTATAAGCTCCAATTGTTTTCTATCTACCGGCTCTTCTTTTACACTAAACTTACCATTGTACTGAGAATAGCCACCAGCAACAGTAGAACTTACTATATCTCCATTTTCAAGAGCATTTTTATACTTCAAAAATGTTGTAGCAAAATTTAGTATAAATAATAAAATAACAAGAAAAATAATGACCAGTAAAATGATCCACCACTTAAAAAATCCTTTAATCCCTTTTTTTATTTTTTTGTTTTCTATCATATATTTTTTTGTCAGCAAGCATAAGGTTTTCTATTTTTCTAATCAGGTTACTCGCCTCGCTGTAGCTTTGGCGAAGCGGGCATAACTCGACTAATTTCCTAGTTTCCTAATCCTACTAACCTAAATTAATAATTTTCTCAATATTGTATGCCGTTTTTAAAACCTCTTCATCACTCAAATAAGATCCAACAATTTGAATTCCTATAGGAAGTGGTTTTTTTACTATTGGAATAGTCATTGCCGGAAGTCCCGCTATATTTGCTGACACTGTAAATATATCTGAAAAATACATAGTAAGTGGGTCTGTAATTGATTTTAACTCAAATGCTTTTCCTGGACTAGTAGGAAGAAGTATTCCATCAATAGAAGAAAATATTTTCTTGTACCTTAATTTGATATCTTTTTGAACTTCTAGTGCTTTTTTATAATATGCATCTTTGTATCCACTCGATAACACATAAGTTCCAATAAGAATTCTTCTTTTTACTTCTTCACCAAATCCATTACTTCTGTTTTTTATATATAATTCTTCTAAATTTTTTGCCTTTCCAAAATTTCCATACCTAAGACCATCATATCTTGCCAAATTTGAAGATGCTTCTGCAGGTTGCAAAATATAATATACGGCAAGAGCATCGTCAGAAAAAGACATATCAATTTCCTCTATTTTAATATGCGCCTTTCTAAGATCAGATATAACTTTTTCAAAACTTTCATACACATCTTTATCAATAGACAATTTATAAAAATCTTTTGGGATAGCAAATGTTTTGTTTTTTATATCTTTGCTTATGACTGATAAATTTATTTTTTTTGCATCAACACTTGTAGAATCTTTTTTGTCTCTGTGGGATATAATATCAAACACAGTAGCACAGTCTTCTACGCAGTCAGTAAGTGTTCCTATTTGATCAAGTGATGAAGCAAGAGAAATGAGTCCATATCTTGAGACCCTACCATAGCTAGGTTTGAATCCACACACACCACAAAATGACGCTGGTTGTCTTACAGATCCTCCCGTATCACTACCAAGTGCAAAAACAACATGACTAGAAGACACGGCAGCAGCTCCTCCACCAGACGATCCTCCAGGAACTCTTTTTCTATCATACGGATTTAAAACTGGTCCAAAATAAGACGTTTCATTTGAAGAACCCATTGCAAATTCGTCCATATTATTTTTACCCAAAACAATAGCTCCTTCTGACACCAAATCACTAACAACGCTTGCATCATATGTTGCAATATAATTTTCTAACATCTTTGAACCTGCTGTAGCTTTTTTCCCCTTTATTAAAATATTATCTTTTATAGCAATAGGAAGTCCTTCTAATCTAGAGAGCGGTTCTCCATTTGCAATTTTTTTATCGACTATTTTTGCCTTTGCTATCGCATCGTCTTCAAAAATAGAAATAAAATCATTGAGCTTATCTTTTTTGATAGCTTTAATAGATTTTTTTATAAGCTCCTGGCAAGAATATACCCCCGTTTTTAATTCATTTAAAGTAGCATTTATTTTCATAATACTTTTTTTACTTTTAAGAAATTTTTATCTCTGTCCGAAAATTGATCAACTAAATTTTCTGTTTCTGATTCAATCACGACGTCTTTTCTTAACTCTAATGGTTTATCGTTTTCATTTTTAACATCTTGTGAAAATTTATAGTTTTGTATTTTTCTAATATAATCAAAAATGTTCCCTAGCTGTAGTGTAAATTTTTTACTCTCTTTACCACTTATTTCAAGCTTAGCGAGCTTTGAAATATTTGTTAATTCATTACTGCTTATAATCATAATTTTTATTTATATTTAAATATTGATAATTTTTTTAAATTCATCTTCGTTTATTATTTTTAATCCCAACTTTTGAGCTTCAGTATACTTAGAACCTGGCTCATCTCCCAGTAAAACATAATCAACATTTTTGGAAATAGATGAAGATATTTTTCCACCATTTGATCTTATCATATTTTTTGCATCATCTCTTGTAAAATTTGTGAGGGATCCAGTAAGAACAAAAACTTTTCCATCTAATTTGTTTTGTATGCTTTTTTCTGAATTTATAGAAACACCCAAATTCAAAAGCTCAGAAATTACATCTTTATTTTTCTGGTTTTGAAAATATTCAAACAAGCTTCCTGAGACGGCTGGACCAATATCTAAAATACTATCAAAATCTTCTTTTTTTGCATTTATTAAATTTTTTAAATTTCTAAATTTATTTGCAAGAGAAATGCTAGTTTCCTCACCTACATGTCTTATTCCTAAAGAATATATAAATTTTGAAAAATCAATTTTTTTGGCTTTCTCAATCGAGGCTATCAAATTATCTGCTGACTTATCTGCGAATCTCTCAAGTGGAATAAGATCTTCTTTTTGTAATTTAAAAATATAGGAAAAACTCTTCAATAAACCCTCTTCTATAAGCTTTTCTACTATTTTTTCTCCAAGCCCATCTATATTAAATGCTTTTTTTGAAACAAAGTGAACAATACCCTCTTTTTGTTTTGCATAACAATTTTTATTCGAACAATAATAATTTACTTCGGCTTCTTTTTTTATTATTTCAAAACCACATGAAGGACATTTTTTTGGAGTAAGTATATTTTTTTCTTTACCACTACGAAGCCCCCTTATGACTTCAACTATGTCCGGAATAACATCCCCCGCTTTTTGAAGAATTACTGTATCTCCTATTTTTAAATCTAGTCTTTTTATCTCATCAAAATTATGTAGAGTTGCCCTTCTTACAACTGATCCTGCCAAATTTCTTGGCTCAAGTACTGCAACTGGAGTAATAGCCCCCGTTCTTCCAACTTGAAAAATAATATCTGTTACTCTTGAAGTAACCTGTTCTGCAGGAAATTTATATGCACACATCCATCTTTCTGTTTTGCCAATACTTCCTAATGCTTTTTCAAGCTTTGTATTATTTACAACAACTACAACGCCGTCTGTCATATAATCCAGTGACTTTCTTTTTGTTTCCCATTTTTTCAAATATTCTGCTATTTCTTTACCACTTTTACAATAACTATTATGCTCACTGATTTTAAAACCTAGATCACTTAGAATTTTATGTTCTTCTTCATGTGTTTTCTGACCGAGATCCTCATCAAAATAATATGCAAAGAAAACCAATTCTCGTTGTCTTGTAATGTTTGAGTCTAACTGTCTTATACTTCCAGCTGCTATATTTCTTGGATTAGCAAAAAGCTCCAAACCCTGAATTTCTCTTTCTTTATTAATTTTTTCAAAATAAGATTTTTTAAGCACCACCTCTCCTCTCACTGTAAGTATTTTTGGAATTTTTTTATTTGTTTCTTTTAGTTTGAGAGGAATACTTTCAATTGTTTTTATATTATTTGTAACATCTTCTCCTATTTTACCGTCACCTCTTGTTGCAGCTTTTTTCAATAATCCATTTTCATAAGTAAGAACTATTGTAAGACCATCTAATTTGAGCTCACAAAAATAATCATAATTACCACTTATTATTTTTTTATTTCTACTTTCCCAATCGTAAAATTCTTCAATTGAAAAGATGTCATTTAATGATAAAACTGGGAAACTATGGTTTATTTTTTGAAATTTTTCAAGCACGCCACCTGATACTCTCATAGATGGGGAATCTGTTGTCAAAAATTCTGGATATGCATTTTCTAAATCTCTTAATTCTTTCTTAAGAGAGTCTAATGCGCTTTCAGATATATCTGATTTATCCAAAACATGATACAGATATCTATGATGCTCTATTTCTTTTTTGAGCTTCTCTATTCTATTTTTTATCTCTTGCTTGTTCATGAAATTAATAATTTTTTATTTATTTTACAATCAAATACATATGCTTTGTTGCTGTTTGTTTTGGTTCGGTAGAATCTTTTGCTTCAATATCTATTTGATAAGTTTCTCCCACTGGAGTCCCTTGAGATTTTATTGTCCCGAAAAAAGAGCAATTATCTTTTTCAAGACCATCTGGCATACTACCAGTTATTTCACATTTATATGGCGGAGTGCCATTTACAGTAGAAATCTGATGACTATAATAACTATCAACTGGTATATTGAGATAGTCTGCTTCTCCTATATAAAACTCGTTCGAATAAGAACCTATCGTATTAGCCTCCAAATCTTTTATAAGAGATTGTTCTGAAAATATAACATAATCAAATAGTCCTGACAGTGGAGCAACCTTTTTGAAATTAATGCTGAGTGCTTGTTTGTTTGCCCTTGAACTATTCCTTGGATATTCTGCAACACTAATGATATTATAAATATTATTAAATGGTATAGGCGTCCCTCTATCAAAAGCGCTTATGTTCAAATTTTTTATATTGCAATAAAGTGCCTTTATTCTAAATTGATATGCTTTATATCTATCAAACACGCTCCCATCAATAGATGTTATTCTATTGAGAGGCTCTTCTCCTTCATCTGGTGGATCTAAATTCAATAAAGTTTTTTTAATATGATCTTGATTAGCATCAGATCCCCATCCAACATTTGAAATATTATCCCCACTCCATTCATTAGATGTAAGCTCTATCCAAGATTTCCCGCTACAATCATCCTCCCAAAAAAAACTTAAATACTCAAGATTACTACCTTCTCCAATATCATTTGGATTAAAAACGTCAAACTGAAAAAACTTATCTTTCTCAAGGCCCGTTGTAATTGTAAGTAAATTATCTGAAACAGTTCTTACAACGCGTGAATTACCAATATTAAATGTTGAATTTAAGTCTGCAATATCCACATAATTTCCTGATTTTAATTTATACAGCGCTTCTTCATTTCCAGCTTCTGCGCCATAATAAGAATGCAAGGAATTATCTATATTTGTCACTTGCAAACTCTGTCTTAGAGAAATTGTATTTATATACAGAATGCTAGACAAAAGGGCAGACGTTATAAGTAATGACAAAAGAAGTGCAGAACCATTTTTATTTTTTAATATTTTCATAATTATCTTTTATACTGTCTTGATGAAGCAAAACTTTGTAAAGCAAAACGAGCCTCCTTCTCCATATTTGTTTGACTTTTTTTATAGTGAGCATCTATAAAAAACATAACACCTGAATGATTATTCTCGCCCGTTAAATAAAAACTCATTCTATCAAAATATACATTGCTATAGCTTAGATCTGTCCAGCTTAAAGCATCACGACTTGTTTGGAAAACGCCATTATATATTCTATAAAAAATGTCGTCTTGTGAGCTATCTTTGAGCGCTAAAATAGTTTTTGGATTAGTGTTATCATCATAATAATCAAAATTAATATCGCCCATTCTGATACTACTGGTAAGTGTTTCTGTGACATATCTAATCTCGTTTTGAACTTTTTGTATTGCTATCAACTTAGCATGTGTTTTTGTAATTCCTACAAAAATATTCATATAAATACTTATAACGACAAGAAATATAGCCATTGCAACAAGCATTTCTATAAGAGTAAAACCATATTTATTTTTGTTTTTTATGCTCATAATATTTTATATAATCATTTTTTGTCTTATCGATGCATTTAATCTATTTCTGAATCTTTCTCGCTTTGCCAATTATACAATTTGTCTTCTAGCATTATCTCTTTGAATCCATGTGAAGAATACCAACCAACACGTGCAATAACTTGCAAACCTATTAAATCAGCATCCACAGGACAATGCTTGCTGACCACCTGAGGATCATCTAAATTTGCATCTCTTAATATTTTCTCTCCATATGGCCATGGCCCATTTTTACATATTTGATTTATATACAAAATTCTATAAAATTGCGTTGCTATTTTTGGCATATCGGTATTATAAATAACATAATTATATTGCCTTTTAGACTCATCTGAGCTAGGACTTACCAAATAAAGTCTGCAGAGCTCAAATATATTAGAAGCTACATCGCTACTATATGGATATATTGGACTTATACAATTGTTCCATGAAAGACCAATTGTGCTTATCTCATAACCATATCCAGCATCTAAATAATTATTTTGCAGTAAAAATGTAGCTTGTGTTTCCAAGTTTATTTCAGTGTTATAATCTAAATAAGAACTCTTTTCATTATATCTCAACTGATCAGCAAATAATCTATCATTTTCCCAATTTGCATCTCTTATGTTTCTTACTGCCTCTATCCCCTCTCTTGCCAAATTTGATGCCACCAAAACATCTGTATTAAAATCATTTGTCTGAATATTGAAAACTACCAAATTCATAATAGAAACAAGAGCTACTATAAAAATATAAATAGCTGTCATAACTTCTATAATGCCTTGCCCTTTTTTGTTAATTTTTTTTATCATATTTAATTCGAAAAAATTGAATATATCCTATTGGTTGAGGTTGAAATCACTATACTCCACGAACCATCAGCCCTATTGCTTTTTAGTAATATTCTACATTCTCCAAAATTCAATCGACTTGACTCGTCACCCTTATCATAGACAATCGTATTAATATTGCCCCTTGGCGAAGAAAAGAAAATATCTAATCTTTTATTATCGCCCGTTTTACCACAAAAAGAAGAAAAATAAAGATTTTTATTTATAGCATATTCTTGACCTCTTAAATCAATTTCATTTGGCGCACTACATCTATAATCATTAAAAAATCCTTTACAATTATCATCACCCCTATCACCAAAAATTTTATAAGTACCGCTCGCCATATCAAAACTAATCCCATAAGCATTTCCTGGTATTTCTCCATTTATCTTCTGACCCGTAAGAGACATGTTCTGAACCAGTCTTATAGAATCTTCTATATCGAAAGATTGGAGTCTAAATGTATTGTTGTTTTCTGATTTTTTGTAATTTGCCAAAATAAGACCAGTTATAACAAGAAAAATTGTTATAGATATCAAAACCTCTAAAACTGTAAATGCTTTTTTGGCTATTTTCATCTAAATAAAAAATAAATACTTGATTATTTTATCTCCCATTAACATAGTAATAAAGGTACCTATCACGAGAAATGGACCAAGCGGAATCTGACTCATTGGCTTTTTTAATTTTAAAATCAAAAGCGGCATACTTATTATACCCCCTATAATATATGAGATAAATATCGCAATCAAAACATTAGGCCAAGATAATACAAATCCCATAAATATCCCTATAAACATATCTCCTCCACCAATCCACTTTCCACGAGATCCAAAATACTGAATAGCAAAAAAGGAAAAACCAGCAAAGCCCCCCAACAAAAGCATGAAAACATTATTTCCCAAGAATACATTATAAATAAAAGCAAAAATAATGGCTGGGAAAATAAATTCATCTGCTACGAGTGTATATTTAAAATCATAAAGCCCTATAATTATTAAAAATAGGCTGATAGTTAAATAAAAGGCAAATTCTTGAGGAGTCTTTGAGGTAACTACGCTATAAATAAAATAAAAATAATACCCAAAAGCAAAAACACTTCCTGTAAAAATTTCCATAAAACAATACTGGAAAGCTATCTTTTTTTTGCAATATCTACATTTTCCTCTCAAAAATATATAACTAAAAACCGGAAAAAGATCCAACCAATTCAAGGTGTGCTTACAACAAGGACAATATGACCTTCCCAAAAGAGTTTTTTTGATTTTTAGACGATAAACAAGGCAATTAATAAAACTACCAAAAATAGCCCCTAATACAAAAAATATCAGTATAAACATACTAATATTATATCATAAACTTGTTCATTTTATTAGTCTTAAATTATTTGAATTGCTGAGAGCTGAGAGCTGAAAGCTAAGGGTTATTTTAGGATTTTACCCGTTTTTATATACCAGACATAAAGGTCTAGTTCTCCTTGACTCATCCCAATTTTTTTCCCTATTTTTTGCATGATTTTCTCTATTTCCACATATTTCTTGGGTGTTAATACCTTATGAGCATCTATTATACTGTTGTCAATAAGACTATTTATAATATGCCTATCTAAGATTGCATAGTCAAAAAATCCAATATTTCTCAAAAAATGAGAAGACTCCTTCATGCCCAAACCTTTAATATTCGCCACAAGCCACGCTCTTTTATCTGGTTCACGAATTAAGATATCTTTTATATTCTTATATTTTCTTGACAAAACTATCCTCTCTGCGCGCTGAGGCCAAAAACGGTGTCCAGATTTTTTTAAATATTTTGCTAATTTTTCTTCCTTCCATTTCAAAAATCCATCCGGAATAAGGTCTTTTTGTATTTCAATAGATTCTTTCGCCTTCCAGTTTGATGTCAAAAGACAAAAACACAGTTCAAAAAACCATTCATCATTCCCTTTTTTTTGAAAACTCAAAAATTCTTTAAGTCTTTTGTCTATAATTTTCTTATCTTCTGATTTCCTAATAAACTCAATCTTTTGTATAAGTTTATTCATATTTTTTGTAATATGTACAAAATTTTTTAATTTTACATAAACTACACTTTGGATTTATTGGTTTACAAATATTTTGACCATATACCACCAAAAGCTCATTTATTTTATTCCAATATTTAGTATCCAAATTTTTTCTCAAGTACATTTCTGTTTGAAGTGGGGTTTTTGTACTTAAATACCCTATTCTATTTAAAATTCTATGAACATGAGTATCCACACAAATTCCTGGCTTTTTAAGAGCAATATTTAAAAACAAATTTGCTGTTTTTCTTCCAACGCCAGGGAGTTCTAAAAGCGTTTCAAAATCATTTGGTATTTTATTATTAAAATCTTTTTTCAAGACATCTCCTAATAATTTTAGGTGTTTTGCTTTTGTTTTATAAAACCCTACGGGATAAATAAGTTTCTGAATTTCAATTTGACTTATTTTTTGTAAATCTTCTATTGTATTTATTTTATCAAAAAATTTTTCACACACTTTAACAGTAAGCTCATCTTTTGTTCGAGATGATAAAATAATAAATATCAAAAAATGAAGATTATTCTTTTTTCGCTTTTTAAAAAAATCTTTTTGTTGATGCTTAAATCCTAAAATGGACTCATTTATTATATCTAAAAACCTTGTAATGTCTATTCTCATTGTGCGCTCAAAGAAGAAATATACTGAATATAAAAATCATCTATGCCATATTGTTTGGCGCCTGTTATTACGGTATTATAATAATCATTACTTGGATTTCCAGTAGTCATATCATTTTCTACTATATAAACCCACGAATCAAAATTTCCCAAATTATTATTTATTTTTACAATTCTTCTTTGATAAAGTGTTGGGTAGCCCTCTGCCTGATCCAATGAATTTAAACAATCTTCATTTATTTTATAAAAAACACCTTTTACCACTTGGCCTGGGGACTCTTTTATATTTGCAAATCCTCTTTCATAAAAATAAAATGCATAATCACTTAAATCAGATCCCCGAAATGCAACAAAATTACTCTCCCCACAACGAGATTTCATTGTATCTAAATTCATATTTGATCCATAAGCAAAATAAAAAATATTTTTACCATCACTAAGCTTGTCTTCACCTATTGGAGAATAACCATTTATAACCTCTTCTCCATCTCTATAACCATCTGAATCTGTGTCTGGCTGATTCATGTCGGATCCATAAACTGTTTCATATACATCTAATAAGCCATCTAAATCTGTATCAGACAATACTATAATTTCTGGCTCTAACATAACTACATCCTCTACCATAGAGTCTTGAACCTCTGTATTAACTTGTTCTACTACTTCTGGAATATCTGGAACAACTTTTTCCTCTGATGTTTTAACAACTTTTTTAAATAAGTCTGTTGCCACCTGGCCAATTTTATCTTTAAATATAAAAATAGTAGCGACTAAAATAAGCACAATTAGTATAATAATAAATGTCTTTATAAAAACCTTTTTTCTTGGCTTATTAACTAATTCTTCGTTTGCTGTGTATTTACTTTGAAAATCTTTAACAGTATCTTTGTATGCCGGTTTATCTAATTCCGGATTAATACTTAAAGATGGTGATGATGATGGAGTGGGTGCATTGTCTTGTGGAAGAGGTTGATTTAATTTTTTTTCTAAATCTTCAAACATATTTTTAGCTTGTCCCGCTATAGCTCGCTTCGCAAAAGCGATAGCGAGACGAACGAGATAAATTATTATTTACTTATCCAAAGTCCGTGAATATTGCAATAAGCACGAGCTGTTATTTTATCTGCTTGTATATAAAAATCTGCCTCTGGCTTATCAGAGGGGTTCAAAAACTTCTTTCCTGACTTTCCATCTTCGCTATTTATCTCAATCCATTCTATAAAATGAGCTTCTTCCATAGGATGTTCAACAGATCCAACTTTTATTCTATACCCAAAATCTGTTTTTTCTATTATTGGAACATGTTTTTCGGATCCTGTATCTTCTGACTTTTCATTTTCAAGCCTCATAGCTTGTCCACAACAAACAAGGGATTCTGAACCAATATTTAGAACCTCAACAATGTTTCCACATATGTCACACTTATAAATTTCTTTTTTCTTTGTCATAAGTTTAAGTTAAAAGTTAAAAAATACGATTCGAAAGGCAAATGTCGAAAGTAAAAACTTATACCTTTCGCCTTATTTTGTTTCAAAGTAAGCTTTTGGATGTTTACATGCTGGGCATTCCTCTGGCGCACCTTCAGCTTCATGAATATATCCACAATTTCTACATACCCAATAAACTTTTTCATTTCTTATAAATGTAGTGTTATTTTCCAAATTTTCCAAAAACTTTTTATATTTTGCTTCGTGGTTTGCTTCTGCTCTTGCTATTGCACGAAGTCTTGCGGCAATATCTAAAAATCCTTCTTTTTCTGCAACTTCTGCAAACTCAGGATACATAGATGTATATTCATGATTTTCTCCTACTATTGCAGATTTTAGATTTGCTACTGTGTCTCCAAGCACTGTCCCACATTCTGAATCTACTTTTATTGCTTCTCCGCTATTAGAATTAAGTTCGTTAATAAATTTCAAAAGAACTTTTGCGTGTTCTTTTTCTTGATCTGCTGTAAGAGCAAAATTTGCGCTTATTTCTTCAAAACCCTCTTTTTTTGCAATACTTGCATAATAAGTATACCTATTTCTTGCTTGGCTTTCTCCAATAAATGCTTTTGCTAAGTTTTTGATTGTTTCATTCATAAAATTGTCACCCCATGGGTAAGATTAATTATTAACTCTTTAATTATACTATAAAAATTAATAAACAAAAAACAATTCTATATGGATAGAACTGTTTTTTATATTTTGAGCTTTATATATCATAATATGTTATCTACAGATCTCTTTATTTAAAAGTTGTCTTGTGCCAGAACCAACCCATCCAGGATATGGTTTTTGATTATTGGCTTTTTGATATTCTATTACAGCTTTTTTTGTGTTTAGTCCAAAATAATTTGTTATTTTTTCATATTTAAAATATCCTAACTTTTTCAATATTTCTTGAAGCTTTTTTACGTCATTACCTCTTGATCCAATATATAGATATCTTTTAAATATGTTAGCGTTACAATTATTAACTATCTTTTCACCCAGAGCTAATTTCTTTTCCTTGGACTTAAATAGTGCTATATATCCCCCACCTGTAACATTATATGACATTGTATGATTATTATGATTTATTATAGCGCCAGGAATTAATTGCCACTCACCAGAGTCTTCTTCTAAAATATATGGATTTGTATCGTCTATCAATATATCTTCTAATATTTCTTGAATTATTTGCACTGGCTTAATAAATGCAGTAGCTATATTTTTATTATTAGATGCAATCACTTTTAAATGAAATAATCCAGTTGGAACTTGAACAGATCCTGGGAGTCTTATTTTAGAAATATCGATACTAGCAATGTCAAATACAGTCTGTGTACTTACAACGCCTTGTGGAATAACTACTTTAATGGATAGATTATTAGCCAATATTGTATTCATTGTTCCACTTTGATTTGCTGATTGAAGTGTAAGCGGTGAATTTATTGCTGTATAATTAATAGTCACATTTTGATTCATTGTATTTAGTACTGCTGGTGATACACCACCTCCTGGCATTTGTAATACTGTCACTGTTCTTGTAAGTGTAGAACTATTTAGTGCAATATCGGTTGATGTATATGTAAGGGTATAGTTTCTTGGAGTAAATGTATCTACTGTTCCTGTTGTTAGAATTGTTGCACTAGTATCAATATTATCTGTCGCCGTTGCACCAAGATCTGTGTATACACTACCGTATGATACTGATATTGAAGTATCTCCTACTAGTGAAATAGTTGGCGCTATATTGTCTAGTACTGCAGAAACTGAAGTTGTGCTTGTATTATTATTTTCATCCTTTGCTTCTACGAACAGATAATATGTACCATTTCCTGATGTTTGACTTATTGTTGTAGTTGCTCCATAGGTTTCAGTAGTAAAGACAAAAGAAGGTGATGTTGTAACACTATATCTAAATGTTGCTGTAACATCATCGCTACCTCAAGTCCATATTTTTGACTTCACTGGAATAGTCGTACTTGTAAGGCCTGTGATGAGGGGTGCCGTAATATCTACGACATTTACTGTTCTTGTTGAACTTGCAGAATTTCCAGCGGTATCTGATACTTCATACAAAACAGTATACACACCCAGCGTAGATGTGTTTACATTGTTTGTTGTTGTAATGCTAGATGTTAGATCTGGATCTATATTATCTGTTGAAGTAGCTCCGCTATCTAGATATATTGCATATTGATTAACGGAGACTGGATTATCTCCCAATATTCTAATTACTGGTGATGTATTATCTAGTACGGCTGAAACTGAAGTTGTACTTGTATTATCAGATAAGTCTTTCGCTTCTACGAATAGATAATATGTTCCATTTCCTGATGTTTGACTTATTGTTGTAGTTGCTCCATAGGTTTCAGTAGTAAAAACAAAAGAAGGTGATGTTGTAACACTATATCTAAATGTTGCTGTAGCATCATCGCTACCCCAAGTCCATATTTTTGACTTTGTTGGAATAGTTGTGCTTGTAAGACCTGTTATGTTTGGCGCTGTAACATCGGTTAATAACATCCATAATTCATTTCCATTTACTCCATCATTTGCTGAGAAATATAATGCTCCATTTAAAACTGTCAAATAAGATGGCACAGATTCAGAGGCAGTATTTATATCTTTTACCATAACTGTTCCTGAAGCTGTTCCGTCTGATACCCAAAGCTCATTTAAATGGGTTCCGTCATTTGCCCTGAAATAAAGTATTCCATTTAGATCTGTAAAATTAGACGGATTAGAGTTTGTATTGCTAGCTCCAGGATAAATATCTTTTACCATTAATGTGCCTATCTCTGTTCCATTTGATTTCCAAAGTTCTACACCATTTGTTCCATTATTTGCCCTAAAATAAAGTATTCCATTTAAATTCATTAAATTAGTTGGAGTAGAGGCGTTAGTACTAGACCAAATATCTTTTACCATAACTGTTCCTGAAGCTGTTCCGTCTAATTTCCAAAGCTCTATTCCAGTTGCTGAATCTGCAGCTGAAAAATATAGTGTTCCGTTTACATTTGTAAAATTTGCTGGAGCACTGTTACCACTAGTATTTATATCTTTTATCATTAATGTTCCATCGCTTGTGCCATCTGACATCCATAATTCAGTTCCATTTGTTCCATCTGTTGCTCTAAAATATAATATTCCGCCTACATTCGTAAGGTATGTTGGCGAACTATTTCCGCTGGAATTTATATCTTTTACTAATACAGTTCCCGCTTCTGTTCCATTTGATTTCCAAAGTTCAATTCCATTATATGGTCCATCATTTGCCCTGAAATACAGTATTCCATTTACATCTGTAAGATAATTTATATCGGAACTAAAAGAGCCATCATAAATATTTTTTACTAATACCGTACCACCCGTCGTACCATCTGACTTCCAAAGCTCACATCCATTAGTCGTCTCACATGCAGAAAAAAATAATGTTCCATTTACATTCGTAAGATATGATGGATTAGAACTACCACCACTATAAATATCTTTTACCAATACCGTTCCACTTTCCGTACCATCTGACTTCCAAAGCTCAATATTGTCTGCTCCCGTTGTAGCTGAAAAATATAATGTTCCATTTACATTTGTAAAATTTGAGGGGGAAGAACTATTAATACCGACTCTAATATCTTTTACCATAAAAGTACCATCTACAGTTCCGTCTGATCTCCAAAGCTCTGTTCCGCTTGTTGCATGAGTAGCTGAAAAATACAAAATTCCATTTATATTAATCGTATTGCTTGGATCAGAACCAGTACTACCAACATAAATATCCTTTAATAAAACTGGATCTGTTTCAGCAGAAACAAAATTAATATCTATATTAATAAAATAAAAACATAAAAATAGGATTATGAAAATTTTTAATTTAGTGCTCATTTTTTATCAAATTCAGTTAAAAAATTAATCTTATTAAATAGAAATCTAAAATAAAAAACCCAAAAAAATGGGATAAAAAAATAAAAAATTTGTTTAAATTCATTTTTATTCCCTTCTTAATTTTATTATAATTAATTATACTATAAACCAATAAAAACAAAAAACAGTCCCACACAAATGAAAATATTTTTATATAATGAACTAAAGCAAATTGTTCAACTCTTTCATTGTATCTTTATCCAAAGTCTTTGTTATCTTTAGCTTGTTAGCTTTTTGGAATCTACCAACTGCATCTGCGGTATAACTTCCATAATAATTTGTAATCTTTGGATAAGTAAAATATCCTAGCTTTTTAAGTATTGTTTGGAGCTGTATCACATCATTGCCAGCTGATTTTAATTTTAATGTTTTTGTAAATTGAAATGTTAACTTAGTAATCGATAAATCTTCCCCAGCTGAATAGCTATTTTCATCTTCTTCTAATATTATAATATCACTCCATTTATATCCTAATTTATTAAATGTATATTCATCCTTTATCCACCTTTTAATACTATTTTCAAGTAAATATATTTTTGGATCGTCTTTATATTTAAATACTTGATTATCTTTTATCAGATTATTCTGTTTTTTTTTAGGCTTTATATCTAAAGTATGTATTGGTAATCCACCACCTAATCTTAGTATTACATTTACTATCCTTGTTGAAGTTGCTATGTTTCCTGCCGTATCAGAGACAGTATACACAACGGTATACGATCCTATTATATTAGTATTTACATTACTTATTCTAGAAATGTCATTTGTTAGATTATCGTCTACCACATCACTTGCTGTAGCACCTGAGTCAGTATATGCACTATTTATATATATTGATGTTGGATTTTCTCCTAAAATAGTGATGACAGGTGATGCATTATCTATTACCTCAAATTCTTTTATAGAATAACCATTGTCATATGTAAAAGTAATTTGTCCTGATGAATTAGATGTATACTCATTTAAAAGAATACCGCCCACCTTAACAATATAATTAGTGCTTGGCCTCAAATCACCAACAATATGACTTGTCGATATATCATGATCTGATCCTTTTTCAGTCCATTTCCTGTAATAAGTACCTGTTGTATTCCAAGTATCAATACTTACTTCTACTGATCCATATGAAGGGACTATATCCATTGCTACTGCATCTAGCGTAGAAGAACTACCTGCACCAATCGTTGTTGTCAGTGTTGTAGTAGAAGTAGAATCAATTACACTTGTGCTATTTAGAAACGGACGTTTAAAGTCAGTCAGTACTAGTGTAGTAGAAGTTGCAAATGTATTTGGATTATCAAGTACAATACTAGCGCTACTTGTTGCATTTTCTGGTGTAGTAGCAGAAAGTACCATTATATTATCATTTGAAATGAACTTAATAGCTGGAGTAGTTGTGTATTGATAGGTGAAGTTAACGTAAGAAGACTGATTAGAATATTCTGAAGATGGAAAGGTGATCCAGTATGGATTATCCCCCGTCAATTTTAGTGAAAGTCGATACCAAAAATAAGGATAATCCATAGCCCAATTCAAATTAGTAAAATTTCTATTAATCCAAGCATAGTCCGTTGCCTCTGGAACAAAACTACTAACATCAACAATCTCATCGTAAGTAAAATATTTCTGAACCCCAATATATGCCCAGTCTAACGCTAATTGTTTATACCAACTATACGTATCAATATCTGATAAATTAGCTAGGGGATAATTTGGTATTATATCTGGAGAATTTTGAATCCAATAACCACAATCCCACCCCTCAGAATTAATCGCTGGGGTCAAAAGCATAGATTTAGCATCATTACCATATCCCATTGGAACAGGTTGTCCATGTGTTGCATTCACACCTCTAAGATAATACTTTGTTGTCTCAGAATTAGTATCTCCAACAAAAAAAAGTATTCTCTTTTTTGTTGCGTTCATACTTGAATCAGTAACGATAAAAATCAAAGAATATATTCCTGATTTAGTAACGGTAAAATTACCCATAACTCTGTTAGCATTTTTATAGGTTGATACTGTTTCAAATGGACTAGTAGTAATAGAATAAAAACAATCTGAACAAATGCTATTATCAAGATTAAACATCGAAATATCAAAACTAACCAAATCATTAACATCCTTTGTTCTTGTGAGCTCCTCAAAGGTGAGCATTTTACTAATTATGTTATGCGACAAACGATTTGAAGAATAAGCATTAATGGCATTATCAAAAATATCATATTTATTATTAGAAATCGTATTTTCGGTAATAGTGTTTGAAGAGGAACCATCAAGGTATATGCCGTAATAAGAGTTTGAATTGGCGGTATTATTGCTAATAATATTTGAAGACGAATTATAAAGATATATACCGTAGTAAGAATTTAGGTTAGCAATATTGTTGGTAAGCGTGTTTGAGGGAGAGCCATAAAGATATATACCGTAGTAAGAGTTTGAATTAGCTGTATTGTTAGTAAGGATATTTGAAGGAGAAAATACAAGATATATACCATAACTATAAGTAGAGCGGGTTTTATTTAAGTTGGCGGTATTATTGCTAATAATATTTGAAGAAGAATTATAAAGATATATACCGTAAGAAGAGTTTGAATTGGCGGTATTATTGCTAATAATATTTGAAGAAGAAGAGCTGGTGAGATATATACCGTAAGAAGAGTTTGAATTGGCGGTATTATTGCTAATAATATTTGAAGAAGAAGAGCTGGTGAGATATATACCGTAAGAAGAGTTTAAATTGGCAATAACATTATCAATTGTTGAACTAGTCGTATCATAAAAATATACCCCCGCATAATTGTTTATTGACAAGGTAGCGTTTTTCACTTGAACATACTTACAGGAAACACACCAAAACATTCCAATATCATTGCTCAATACATCACCGTCATAAATAATTGGACTCTCAGCGGTACCGTCGTTATCATATAAATAATAGACAGATTTCCCCTCTACCTTATTTGTAGTATTTATGATGTTATTAAACTGACCCTGAACATAAAGATTCGCTAAATTTCCCGACATTATATTACCAGTAAGAGTATTTGAAGAAGAATTCTCAATATATATACCATAGTAAGAATTTAGACTAACGGTATTGCCAGTAAGAGTATTTGAAGAAGAAGAGCTGGTAAGATATATACCGTAGTAAGTATTTAAATTAACGGTAGTATTATTAATAACTGAGTTGATCGTATTATACAAAAGAATCCCTGTTCTAAAATTGCTTATATTTAAATTTTGAACAAGCACATTATTGCGACCAAAAACATAAAGACCATAATTACTGCCTCCACCTGTTATTGTATAATCTGCCCCATCGATAACAATATTATCTGCACCGACTATTAAACCGTTTTCGCCTGACAAAGAACAATCCAAATCAGTAGCTAATGTAGTACTTGCAATAACAGTATCTCCACAAGCACAAACAACACCCCCCCCACATTCAGCGGCTTTGATTTTTGATAGCCCAAACATTCCAAAACAAAAAATCGTTATTATAAATACCAACAATTTATACTTTTTTATCATAGTCATCTTATTATTACTATTGACCATTAACAAATTAATCATTTATTAAATCTGTTATATTATATCAAAATTACAAAATATCTCGAAATGCAACAAAAAAGATACTAGAGGAAAGAAATCATATCCTCAAATCTAAATTTTATTTTTTGTTTTAAAATTAACCCTTAGTTAAATAATTAATCCAGGGTTATGTATCTTATAATTTATTCAGTATATCCATTGTAGCCTTATCAACTATCCCTGTCATTTTTAACCTGTTAGCTTTTTGAAACTTGATAAGGGCATTATATGTCTGAGATCCAAAGAAGCTAGTAATTCTAGGATATATAAAATATCCCAACTTCTTAAGTATTGTTTGAAGCTGTGACACATCATTACCTACTGATCTTAACTTTAACACTTTTGTAAATGTAAATACTGACTTTATTACCTCCAAATCAATACCATTTGAATACACAACTGTATTGTCACTTATTATTTTAATGTCCGACCATTTATATCCTAATTTATTAAAACTTTCTTCATCTTTTATCCAACGTTTTAAACCATTTTCAAGTAAATATACTTTTGAATCATTAGGATACTTAAATATTTGATTGTCTCCTACAACTATTTGAGAAACTGCTTGATTTGCTTGACTTACTTGATTTGCTTGATTTTGCTGATTCATTATATTTAGCATATATATTGGTATTCCACCACCAGGACGATTTAATACACTTACCGTTCTTATTGCTGGTGTTGCTGGATTATTTGCAGCATCTGATACGTTATAGGTTACCGTGTATGATCCTGCTACAGATGTATTTACGGTATTTGTTGAAATTATACTGCTTGTCAAATTTCCATCTACATTGTCACTTGCTGTAGCACCTGCATCAATATATTCATCATTTATATATATTGATTTTGGATTATCTCCCAGTATTGTAATAACTGGTGGAGTGGTATCTGGAATGTTATAGTTATATGGATAACCACCATTTACAGTTCCTGCTGTATCATTGTGCCATATATTATTAAAATCCCAGCCCACATAAGTAGTGGTACTTGTTTCATCATATGGATATGTCATCTCTGCCGTTGTCCTAGGACTACCCTTCCCTGTATTATCTGACTGACCTGATGTAGTAGTGTTATAATAAGATGAATTTATTTGACCATCACTATATCCTACTAAGCCACCAATATCTTGACTGGTTCCAGTCACACTTCCTGTTGAATATGAATTTGACATAGTACCCCAGAAATACCCGACTAACCCGCCGACAGACATACTAGTTCCAACTACATCTCCTGTTGAATATGAATTTTCAAGAAGACCCTCGCTATCACCTACTAATCCACCAACAGCCCAATCATTACCAGTTACATTTGCAGTTGAATAAGATTTTATTGTAGAACCATAATTTGTACCAGCTAATCCACCCACCATAGAAACACCACTCACAGCTCCATTGGTATAGGAATCTATTATCATTCCATCATCTTTAGATCCTACTAACCCACCAGTACTATTTGTTCCACTTACAATTCCAGTGACATAAGAGTTTCTTATATTACTTCCTCTATCATCCCCTACTAATCCAGCCGTTTCTTGAAGTCCGGTTATATTAACATTTTCTAGGGATATATTAATTAATTCTGCAGGATCATTAACAACTCCAAATAATCCATTCTGACGAGAACTTGGTCTATTTATGTATAAATTTGATATTGTATAACCCTTACCATCAAACATACCAGTAAATTGATTTGCCAAAACCCCAATCGGAAGCCAACCAGTTCCTGTCGTCATTGCTGTTTTAAATTCAGAAACAGAAGCATATCCATCTATCAAGGTTTCATCATAACTATCATCATTATTAAAATCCAAATCAATACCTAGTTCATAATTACCATTTATTACGTTTCTCATATTATACAAATCTTGAATACTACTTATCGTAGTAGTTGCTGCTTTTGTTGTGTTTATATTTACAATAAACAAAAATATAAACACTAAAAAAACTAGAAGTTTGTTTTTGTTGTTTTTTTCTTTCATCTATTTAATAAAAATTTATTATTTATATTGGACCATTAAAAAACTAATAGTCTTCTAAACTTATTTTAATTATAACAAATTAACTCTAAATCATAAAATCGCTGTAAAATCGCCAACTACCCAAAGCAATGTTATAATAAATACATGAATCTACAAACAACACTCGATCAAATCTACGGAATTGGTCCAAATATTTACAAAAGATTACAAAAACTTGGATTAAACACGGTCAAAGATATTCTTTTTTATTATCCATTTCGCTATGAAGATTTTTCAAATATTAAGCAAATTAGTGAACTTATTGATGGCGAGACAACTACTATAAAAGGAAAAATTATTTTGCTCAACAACAAACGTTCTCCTCGCAAAAAAATGAATCTCACAGAAGTCCTAATAGAAGATGAATCCTCTCAAATTCAAGTAATCTGGTTTAACCAACCATTCATAAAAAATAATTTATCCATTGGTGAAGAAATATACTTATCAGGAACTATAAAAAAATCTTTGATGGGACTTTCAATGACAAATCCTAGCTATGAAAAAACCCTCAGAGACACAACCCATACTGCACGTATTGTTCCAATATACCCTACAACAGAAAATCTTACCCAAAAACAACTTAGATATATAATTAAAAAATGTCTTCCAGTAAGCTATGTATTAGAAGATGGTTTGCTAAAAGATATTCTCGAAAAAGAAGACTTGATGTCGCTTGATGAGGCAATAAGACAAATCCACTATCCAGAAAATGAAGAAGCCCTACAAAAATCCAAAGAACGTCTTTCTTTTGATGAAGTTTTTTATCTACTATGCCTTTCAAAAGCTATAAAAAATGAAAATCAAAAAAATACAGCTCCAATAATAAAATTTCAAGAAGAAAAAATCAAAAAATTTGTAGAAGATCTTCCATTTGAGCTTACAAAATCACAAAAAATATCTGCCTGGGATATTTTCAAAGATTTAGAAGAATCTACGCCAATGAACAGACTACTTGAGGGCGATGTTGGAAGCGGAAAAACGATTGTCGCCATAATGGCCTCGTATAATACTATTTTAAATGGGTATCAAGCTATATTTATGGCACCAACTCAGATACTAGCCAAGCAACATTTTGAAAAAATTATTCAAATTTTTGAGTCCCAAGATATCTCTTTATGTCTTTTTACAAACAAAGAAAGACTTGTATATAATGGCAAAGACAAAACTGCAAAAACACTGAGTAAGGCAAAGCTAATAGAAGAAATAAAAAATGGCGACATAGATATAATAATAGGAACTCACTCTATTATAGGCAAAAATGTCGAATTTTCTAGCCTTGGACTTGTAATAATAGATGAACAACATAGATTTGGAGTTCGACAACGCCATGAACTCATAGAGAGAACCAAAGATATATCTCCTCACTTTTTGAGTATGACGGCAACACCCATTCCAAGATCTCTCGCTCTAACAATATATGGCGACTTAGATATTTCTAGAATTATTGAAAAACCAGTGGGTCGCAAAAAAATTATCACGCGATTAGTCTCTGACAAAAATAGATCTAAAGCTTATGAATTTATATATCAACAAATTGAAAATGGTAGACAAGCTTTTGTGATATGTCCTCTTATAAATGAATCTGACAAACTTGGCGTAAAGTCTGTATTATCCGAATATGAAAAACTAAACAATGACATTTTCCCAAATTTAGATATCAAATTTTTACACGGAAAAATGAAAGAAAGCGAAAAAAATGAGATTCTAAATGATTTCTCCGACAACAAAACAAAGATACTTGTTTCCACTTCTGTCATTGAAGTAGGAATTGATTACCCAAATGCAAGTATAATGATGATAGAAGGTGCTGACAGATTTGGGCTCGCATCACTTCACCAATTTAGAGGAAGAGTCGGTAGGGGCGCTCATCAATCTTATTGCTTTTTGTTCACAGACAATTATTCCAAAAAAACCACAGAAAGATTACAAATACTTGAATCAACTGATGACGGTTTCAAACTCTCTGAATTTGATCTAAAAATTCGTGGAAGCGGAGATTTATATGGAAATGTACAATCAGGTTTCTTAAGTCAAATAAAAATTGCTGATTTGTCTGATTTTGAACTAATAAAAAAAGCCCAGAAATGGACTAATAAAATTTTCTTGAGTGATCCAGAACTCACAAACCACAAAGAGTTAAAAGACAAACTTAGCGAGTTTATAAAAAATGTACATCTAGAATAATACTAAATACCAAATCCTAAATTCGAAATATAAAACAAATTCTAATATACAAATCCCAAAATTCAAACACTAATTTATATAATAATATTATTAATAAGGCATATATTACCTTATTTATTTGCGAGCTTATAAAAATTTACTGAAAACCCAAACTAAAAAAATAAAAAGGGGAAATTATTCCCCTTGTTTTTTTAAGGCTAAATATAATCTTCCGTCTTTTTCTTCAATAAACAAATCAATAAGAAAATAACACATATTTCCATAAGAATATTTATAAACTTTTTGATCTACTACCTGAAGCACGACGTGGTCGTTCTTGCTGATTGGATCCTCTCCGTCAAACATCACTCCAATTGCATGAGTATGTGCAGCCTTAAAAAGGACATCATTACAACTCTTCTCGAATGTTGCATGATTACGAGAAAATTCTCCTACACTAACGTACTTAATCACAAGATCCCTACATTCATCATGAAAGCCTGGCCACTTCTTGCCAATGAGCTCTGAAAAATCAAGATTAAGCTTGTCATAATATTCCTGATTAATCAAAGTTCCAAAGTCTCTGATATTAGACATATCAACCTCCATATTTTATTCTTTCGACACCTTACTATATAATGACAAAAAGGTCAACTCTCTGTTATAAGTAATTCTACTTGCGAGCTTATAAAAATTTTATTAAATTTGAATGTAGTCAAGCGTTAAAAAACTTCAAGTTACCGATAAGTAACATTTGAAGTTTTAGCTTGACGAAATGATAAATTTTAAAATTTTTATACTGCTCGCGATTTTACGGCGCCACCACTTTCTAAAAAGGGGTGGCAAAGAAAAGTATGCACATACAAAATCTATCATCAAAAAATTCTATTTCGTATTATATATCTAGATCCTAATTAAACCAAAAACTTTTTTAACTCTTCAATATTTTTTACAAACTCTAAATTCACACCTTTTATATCAATATTCTTTTCAAAACTTGGAATAATTGCATTTTCAAATCCTAAAGAAATAATTTCTTTTATTCTTTCTTTTATTTTTGTTACTGATCTAATTTCTCCAGTAAGACCCACCTCACCAAAAACAATTGTATTTTCTTGAACTTGTTTATCATAATATGCTGAAATTATTGCCATACAAACAGCGAGATCCAGTGATCTATCATTGACACTAAATCCCCCTGTAAGATTTATATAAACATCGTATGAACCAAGTTTAAGATTTGTCTTAGATGATAATACTGCAAGTAATAATTCTAATCTTTTTTGATCATATCCACTTGTAGTTCTCTTTGGATAGCCAAAACTAGTCTTTGAAACAAGTGCTTGAAGCTCAAGCATCAAAACCTGATTTCCTTCTATAATAGAAGTAATCACCGTCCCCTTACTTCCCTGACTCATTGAGGATAAATAAATCTTTGACGGATTTATAATCTCTTTGAAACCTGTTTTTGTCATCTCAAGAATTGATGATTCATCTGTCGATCCAAATCTATTTTTTACAACTTTCAAAATTCTAAACCTATTTAGCCTATCCCCCTCTAAATACATTACACAATCAACCAAATGCTCCATTGTCTTGGGTCCTGCTAAATCTCCAGATTTATTTACATGACTTATGATAAGAGTTGCAATGCTAAACTTTCTAGTAATTTCCATGAGTTTTACAGTACAAGCCCTTACCTGAGATATTCCACCAGCTTCACCCTCCACATCACTACTATACAAAGTTTGGATTGAGTCTATTATTAAAAACTGTGGCTTTGTTTTGAGTATTGCCCCCATTATTATTTCAATATTGTTTTCTGCCAAAAATTTTACATTATTTATTTTTATTCCCAATCTATCAAATCTAGTTTTTACTGAATTTGCATTTTCTTCTCCTGAGATATACAAAGTTTCAAGATTATTATCAACGAGCTGAGAAATAATAGTTGACTTTCCAATTCCTGGCTCACCACCAAGCAAAATCAAAGAAGAAGGAACCAATCCTCCTCCAATGACCTTGTCAAAACAAGAAAGTCCTGTTTTGATTTTTATATTTTCTTGATTTTTTATTTTAGACAAATCAACAAAATCTATTTTAATATTTCCCAACTCTTCTACTTTTTTGTTTTTTTCATTTTCTATGATAGATTCTTTATCAAGTGTTCCCCAAGCACCACAGTCAAGACACTTTCCAGACCATTTTGGAAATTGAGAACCACATTTTGAACATGAATAAATTATTTTCATAATAACAAAAATTATTGTGTTATACCTTGACTTGCAATACTTTCAAAGCCCTGCCTTTTACAAGCTTCATAACGAGCCATTTTTGCCGGGGCGGTTTCTCTACCCCAATCACTTCCAGAGCCTCCATCTGCATAATTTGCGAAAGCAGTCAATAAACTACCTCCAGTATTATAACTACTCCAAGCATCGACCATAGCTGCGAGACCTCCATCTACAGTAAGTAAACCACTATAGCTACGACACTTCCCAGCATATTTAAATCCTCCACTACAAAAGACGCTTCCTGGATTAAAAACAGTTACTTGTCCCAATCCGATACCAAATGTATACCCTCTTTTTTGTATTGTTGCTGTCCAATTTGTCCTGCCAACACCAGGTATTCCTGGATTCTCAACATATTGTTTGCATATAGTAGTAGAGCATGCCTCCTGCGTTCTATTTGTTGACCCTCTCATAAAATTAGGGCAGCAATTTGGATAAAGATTACAAATATGTCCTCTTCTAGCTATTATATCACACCTAGCAACACCGGAATCATCACCAATACGACTTGGATTTTCACCTCCTGATTCCTGATGTATTATCGCATAAAAAATACACATATCTATTCCTGACATTTGAGACCATTGTTTTATTCCAGCTATAACCTCTGGAGCAAATAAGTGGCTATTGCCCGGCCCTACTCTTAAATTCTGATTAGACTGATAATCATATCTATTAATAAACTCGACTGGCGCTATACCCTCTATGGTTATAGGTCTAAAATTTATTAAATCGGTATTTATTGTCTGCAAAATAAGGACCGATGAAAAACATAAAAACAATCCTATCAGTGATGTAATCATCTTATTTTTTGCCTCACTGATTTTGGAGGTATTGCCTCCTGCTGAAACCCATTTAAACCCCGCTACAGAAACCATTATCACAGCAAACACAGAAGAAGCATAAAGCAGGTACTTAAAAAGTGATGATATAAAAGATCCCAAAAGAGATCCATCTACAGTTGTTGTAGCCGTAAATCCAGGAAAACCAACTTCTGGCTTAAATTTCAGTGGTGGGGTTGTAGCAAGAGTCATGCCCGGCTCTTCACTTATAGTGCAAGTCGTATTAAATGCAGTTGAAATATTAGACAACATTCTTTGTTTATCCTCTGCGGATCCTTGTTCATATTGCAATATCATTTCTCTTACAGTTACAGCAACTGGACTAGTCTCCGGTAATAAAGTACTACCATCATATATCACAGAACCATCTGAAGATACTTTTATTATATCTCGCCCCACACAATTCAATAAATAATTTTTACTTTGACTTGATACAAAAAATGGATTTATCAAAGAAATCACAAGTAAAAACAATGGAATTATAAAACAAAATATTTTTTTTCTCAAAATAAACATTATTATAAATAATTAATTTTAATAAATCATCTAAATAAAAAATTATGAGGGAACTAAATAGACTTGCACACTCCTTCTTGCCATATTTTCAAAGCCCATCTCCACACACTTATCATACAAAATCTTTTTATTTTTACCAGTTATTGTGGGCCATTCATCTGTAACTAACCCTCCCGCCATCATTGCAAAACAATCTTGCGTCACAATACCACTTGGACAATAATAATTATTCCAGCTATCTTTAAATGCCTTGAGATTCCACCTTATACTTAATAAGCTGGCAAAAGTATAACATTGACCCTGTACTATTATTCCTTTTTCTGTGCCAATTCTACAATTAGAAGTCCATGCAGTATTAGTGATTTGCGTTAATCCCATTCCAAACGTATAACCCATTTCTGCATATCTTACATAAGTTTGCCCTGTAATCAAAGACCTTATACTTGAATCTCGAACAAGACTCCTGCAGCTTGTTATGCATTGCCCCGTTGAACTCATTCTCAAACACTTATCGCAGGTTTCTGACTGTGGGCAACATGGTGAGTTCCATGCACAAATTAAAAGCCTACGACTTTTTATATCACACCTAGGAACATCCGCATCAATACCCAGAGCCCCTATTTCTCCACGTGATTCTTGATGTATTACAGCATAAACAGCACAATTATCCATACCAAGATTTTTAATTCCATCTATTACTATTTGATTAAATGGTGTTGTATTTATAAGTCTCGTTGGATTATAAGATCCTTTGTTGTCTCCACTCATTTCATCAACGCCCTTATTATCTTCGGAATCCTCAGTTTCTGCCAAATAATCTTTATCAATTACAACTGGGGGAAATGAGGTTTCTTGAATATCTTCCAATTTCAAAGCATTTAAATTAACTAAATCAATATTTATTGTTTGCAAAATTACAAATGATGCAAAACATAAAACAAGCCCTGTAATGGCTGCCATAATTTTATTTTTTGCATCTGATATTTTACTTGCATTGCCCGCTGATACAACCCACTGAAATCCGGCTACAGAAATCATTACAACTGCAAAAACAGAACAAACATATAATAAATAAGTAAAAAGTGCTCCCACAAAAGTTCCTAAAAGTAATCCATTGGCAGAAGTTGTGGCGGTGAATCCAGGAAATCCAACTTCTGGCTTAAATTCTATTGTAGGAGACTTAATTGGAGCTGATATGTCTGGAGGCCTAGATACACCACATTGTTGTTGCAACATCTCTACTCTTTCTTGTCGCAATTGTTCATCAGCATTTATCTGATCTATATCATTTGGCGTCCATCCGGCCTGAACAGCTTCACTGTTTAATCCTCCATTAAATGAATATATTCTGTCATTCGCATCAATCGCTATCGTTCCTGGCAAAGGGCACAAACCACGTTCTAAAAGTTCTGGCGTAATAACATCTATTGCTTCTGTATAAGACACAAAAATAAAAGAAAATAAAAAAACAAACATCAAAAATATACACAAAAATTTCCTTTTATTATTTAAAATCATAATTATTGTGCGAGAGCTTTTATAACACCATCTAAATTATCAAGATTTATTTCTTTTTCAAATCTAGTCTGATTGATAAAAATAGTAGGAGATTTTTCAACATCCAAAACATCTGCTTCTCCATAATTATACTCTATATCTTTTAAAAACTCTTTTGAATTATAGCAATCTAAAAACTGTTGACTATCCATTTTTAAATCCCCCGCTACTTTTGTATAAAATGCCAAATTAGATTCTGTGGGATTATCCAATACAATATCTACAAACTCCCAATACTTATTTTGCTTTAAAGCACACCTTGAAGCGAGCGCAATGCTTTGTGAATAATAACTGTTTATATATCTAAAATCTTTCCATATAAAATTAACATTGCCTGGATATTTCTGCACAATTTTATTTATCACATCAACAACATCCTTTGTATTACTTGCTTCAAAATCTAAAAAGGCATATATATTCACTTTTGCATCCTTTACTCCCAAAATAGCATCATTTAAAAGTGGAGAAAGTTCATATTGTTTTTCAATATTAGCCTCAATCACTCTTACGTTTTTTTTAGTTTTTGAAATATTTATCCAGTCCACTATGACATAAATCGTAAAACTTAAAAATATTACAAGTAGCAACAAAATAGAAATTGATAATACTTTATCCTTTTTTTCCATAAAATTATTTTAATTCAATGCTATATAAATGATTATTAAATTGATCTGTATAATAGATTTTTGAATCTTGATTATTCAAATAAATTCTATTTATAGAAACTCCCGAACCGTTATTTATGGGTTGAGCAATTTTCTCTACTCTTCCTCCATTTATATCAACTTTATAAATACTATACAAGGCTGAGTTTGCAATACTTGGATTCATGCCAGATCCTTTTGGTAAATTTTCAGGAACTGCACAATAAATATATTGAGAATTTGTATTTGCAAAATCACACTTATCAACCCAAGTATTTATACCTAAATACTTTTTTCCTCCACCAAGTTGATCACTTTTTCCATTTGCCACCCATAAAGTTGGATTATAATTTGAGCCACTATTATAAACGCTATATAACAATTTTTCTCCACTTGGATTCCAAGTTCCTTTAAAATTACCTCCTTCTACTATTAAAGAAGTAAGGTTTTTTCCATTTTCATTAATAAAAAACACCTCTTGTCTTTCTGAGTCTATATACTTTCTATAGGTTGCCATAATTTCATTATCAGGACTCCAAGTAATTTGTACATTTCTTTCTTGCATTCCCATTGGCTCTACAAATTTCAAATTACTTCCATCGTATCCAGCACTTACTATATAATTATAATCCTCATAAGGACCTACCCATTTAGAAGCTATTTTATCTTCTGATGCAGAAAAAGCAAATTCCTTCATATCTTTTGGAAATGTTGCAAGAGACCTATCCTTGTTAAAATCATACAAAATTTTTGTTCCATCTGGATATTCAATAATAGCGCGATTATTTTTGTCAGACCATGTAACATTTTCTACAGAATAAAATTTTTTATCCGATAATTTAGTAATTTCTCCAGACTCTGAAATTCTAAAAAAGGATTGTTGTCCTGGACTATAATATGCTATACCATTATTGGTGCTGCTAAAACTTTGTGATCTTATTGTCTCGGCAATATCTTCTTTGACTTTTGTAAAACCACCTTGTGCAAATTCATCAATTTCTGCTTCTTTTATCTGTGTTTGACCTTGTGTTGTATCACCAGCTGTAATAAGTCCAGAATCTCCTTGTATATTCTGAGTGCCCTCTCCAAGTTGAGGTAAAGATCCACCTTGATTTATGAGTTTTTGTTCTTCTAACATACCAATCTTTTTTGTTTCAAAAAAAATTTTATATATCGCAAAAACCATTACAAAGATAGTAGCTATAAATAAAACTATCAAAATTATTTTTTTTCTCATATATTTTTTTATTTTGTTATTCTAAAAGTTTTTCTAAAAAATAACCAAAGGCTTCATCTAATCCTCCTGTGGCAGCCGCATATCCTGCTCCAATTGCCGCTTTAATTCTTTCTAACACAGACATTTGATTCCATTGCATTAATATATATAACAATACCATTACTAAAAATATTACTGCAATAAGTGCTGCAGAAAGACAAATAAAAGCGAGCATCCATCCATAATCTATCTTTCCATCTTCTCCTTTTTCAAGAACATCCTTGATTTCCGATGATCCAAAGGGGCTTGAAAATTCTGAAAAAGCTTTGAAAGAACCTACATATTTTACCCAGAAATGAAACCATAGATAAAAAATGGGTAAAAAAAACAAATTTAACATATTACTCCAAGACAAACTATATAATCTATGTGTTCCTAATTTAGAGGCTCTTTCTACAGCTTCTTGAAGAGTTTTTGCTCTATTTCTTGATACTATTTGTCGTGCAGCATTCAAGCTTGCTCTAAATCTTCCAACATTAGAAGTGAGCACTGATGTTGCATCTGAAGAGTTTTTATTATTACTAATGTCTACTCCATTTATCATGGTGGCTTCTTTTGCGGGCGCAGAATTTGATTTTGAAGAAGAAGTGCTAGAGCCACCCTTATTTCTAGATTCCCACTTACCTCTATTTGTTAAAATCATTTCACTCATTTTATTCCCACTTGAAAGATGATATCAACCACAAATCACCTTGTTTTATTAAATTTAAATTTAAATTTTTATAAACAACAGAAGATTTCAAATCATTACCAATAGTTTCTACTTGTTGCACTTTTACTATTGCAGTAGCTGAGGATCCAGAGACAACAACTTTTGAATTCAATGACTTAGAACTAACTCCATAATAATCTTGTGCTTTTAATTTTTCATTACTATCAATATATGACTTCAAAGAATTTTTAGCTTCTTCAGTCAAATAAGAGTATGCTGAGAGAAAATTTTCTGCTTTATTATCTGTAGAATAAGAACCTAATCTTTCTGCAAAATTTCTAGACACATTCTCTATTAATGACTCTTCTGTTATTTTTTTTGGCACAACTTTATTTTCTATTTGCGGAGTAACAATTTTTTGCTCTTCTTCAATCTGTCCTTGTTGTGGTATAGGAAGAATTATATTTTGCTTTTGTTTCTTAATAAAAAGAATTGCCAATATAGTAAGCACAACAACAGTAAAGACTATTATTAAAATTTTTATTTGCTTCTTGTTTAAAAACATATTTTCTTTGTCCTGTTCACGACATGCCATCGTGGCTTGCGCATAACAGAATATATTATTATTTAATTATTTAGTACCAGGAATGCCCTGCATATCTTTTGAAAAATCACTAAATTCTTGTTTTGCTTGCTCTATTTCCAAAAGCTGTCTTGGATCAGATGTAATAAGCTGATCTTCTGTATATGATGCCTCTATCTGTATTGCAACGTGTTTATTACCAGCAAAAAATATTCCCTGACCAACACGCCCTTGAAGTAATAAATATTTTTCCTCTTCTGTGAGTATAAATGTTTTTTGAACAAGCTCTATAGATGCAGGAGATTGTTTTAACAATAATTGCATTGATGAATTTGTAACAATAGCTTGACCATATGGAGAGTTTAAAAAATCATTTACATCCTGAGTAATAGTGGTAATGCCTAAATAATATTTTCTACAACGCTTTACAAGTGCAAAAATAAACTTTGCACTATCCTCCTGTTGCATGAGCCACCAAGCCTCATCAATTACTAAAATTCTCTTTTTTACTTGAGATCTTACAACATTCCAAATATAAGTAACTATAGTATAAATTGCTATCGGACGAAGCTCATCTTCTAAATCTCTTACACTAAATACAACTAATTTATTTGATGTATCAACATTTGTATAAGAATTAAATAATCCTGAAAAAGTACCACTTGTATATTTTTTTACTCTCTGCACCAAATCTTCTCCACCTTCCATGCCAGATAAAACATCTTCAAAATCTTGCATAAGAGGTGGCTCCAAATTATCTATATCTGCATCTGCTGTAATATCTTTTTTTGCATAAGTTTCTAAAAGTGCACGATCTACAAGTGAGTCTTCTAAGTGAGACAAATTTCCAACCATAAGTCTTATAAGTCCTTTTAACGTTATAACAGCGCTTCTTATAATATCGCTTGTATTCATTTCCTTTGTCATTCCCTTGGGCAAATCAAAAGGATTTAATTTGCTATCTGAATTTAGAGATAAATTTATATATGCACCACCTACTGCCTCACACAAATGCTCATACTCTTTTTCTGGGTCGATAATAATAACATCTGTGCCAAGCATTAGAGATCTTAAAACCTCTAATTTTATAGCATAAGATTTTCCAGCACCAGAAGTTGCAAAAACAACAGCATTAGCATTTTGAAGTGAAAATCTATCAAATAAAACTAAACTATTATTGTGTCTGTTGATACCATATAAAATTCCATCATTCGATGTGAGTTCTGATGATATAAATGGAAATGAAGCTGAAGCAGGAGATGAATTCATGTTATTTACGATATAAAGCTCATCATTTCCTATTGGAAGAGTTGAGCTAAACCCCTGCTTCGATGTAAACATACAACGTTTAGTAAAAATAAGACGTGAACCAAAAATATTTTCTACATTTTCTATTGACTTTTTGAGTTCTTCTAAGTCTTCCGCATAAATTGTCACATAGAACCCTATTTGAAAAAATTTTTCTGTTCCTTGCGTTAATCTATCACGAAGCTCTTCTATGTCAGCAAGTGCTGTTTGGGTTTTTGGATCACGGGGTGCACCCTTATCATAGTCAGCGCTAAGTTGCGCCTCTATATTTCCTACTTTATTTCTTAACTTCTTAAGTATTGACTCAGATGCAATAGGATAATAATAAATAGAAACATCCATCGGGACCGAATAATTAAGCACTGAATCAAACCAACCAACGGTAATATATCTTGGATACGTTACAACATAAAGAGTGTTAACAAACTTGTCTCCTATTCTTATAAAATTGGTATCTGCCTTAAAAGCAGCTGGAGATATTAAGTCCTTTACAGAGATAACTCCTCTTCTATATATCTTCTCCTCCTCCAACACCTTCTCTTTGCTCGTTTCTAAATCTTTTTTTGTTGCAGTAAAAGCAGATTGCTTAGATGGATCATTTTTATAATCCTGTAATTCTTTTTGTATTTGGTCTTTTTTAAACATAAAATTATTATTCTTCTGTTCTAATTTTATCTACGTCTTTTAATTTTTGTCTCTTAGATAATCCTGGGTTATAGCAATTATAAAATAATTCTATAAGACTAGCTGTGTCAAGCATTACAGATTGAAGACCTATACCCTCAAGTCCGGATTGAACATGACCCATTCTTCTCAAAAGTTTTTCTCTATATTCATCGTATTGTTTTCTTTTTAACTTTACAACAGAAGAAGCTGAAAACAAATTTGACAATTTGCTAATGAATCCTTTTTTATTATCTCCCAATACAGAATATGGAACAATAAGAAAAAACTTTCTACTCATTATTGATTGACCGACTAATAATTCCTGAACGAATTGAATGTAATCTATAGTTTGAATTCTTAAAAGCTCATTTGTTTGTTGCTTTGCTGTTTCTCCTAATTTTAATAAATACTCATCTATATCAAGACCACGGGATTGAATAACTATCTGAAGTGGATATGAAATAGAATTTAAAAACGAAGAATATGCACTAATTATAGCTGTTTGTTCATCTTGATTTTTAAGTGCAAAATTAATAGAAGAAACCATTAAAACACCTCTTATTGTTCCATTTTTCAAAAGCAACATATCATCTTTTATATCTGAAATTTCTAATAAATCTTGCGTTGAATTTTGAGTTGGTAATTTTTTATTTTCCATATTATTAGCGTTCAACTCTCAGCCTTCGACTTTCAGCTCCCTGAGAGCTAATAGCTAATTGCTGATAGCTATTTATATTATTTTTCTTCTTGTTTAATTTCTCCACCATAAACCCCGCCAGTATCTACTATCAAAGATATCTCTGATAATCTTTTTTTGGGTAATGTTTTTTGAGTAAAGGTATAATCATCTGCTTTTTTTGGTTCTTCTAAATTTTTTATTATTGGAGCATTATCATTTCTTTGCCAAATCGCAAACTTTGGAACTTTTATAATATATTCTATCAAATCCAAAATAAAGTTTTGGAACAACTTTCCATTTATTTTCAAAAATGCAAAAGATACCGTAATAACTAATATTAAGATTCCTTCCAATATAAATGCATAAAATCCGGACAACTTATAAGCTACAAAAACTGAGAGACCACCTATTGAACAAACTAAAAATTGTCTTACAGTAATTGGTCCTATTACCTTGTCTTCTGCGTCTATAAATTGTGGAATTATAAATCTATCCATCTTATTAAAATTTAGAATTTAGGGTTTAGTATTTAGAATATACAAAAACGTACAACTAAATACTAACAACTAAATACTACTCACTAAAATCTTATCTTCTTATTCATGTCTAGTATAGCTTTGAATTCTTCTTGGTTGAGGGTTTTTTCATTTGCAATAATTTTTTGTTCTATTAATTTTTCTATAGAAATATTTTTTTCCATACTTTCCATGCCCAGTGACATATAAAGCTGATATACTTCACTTTTACGCCAATATAATACGGCTAAAGCTTTCTGTGCAAAAGATTCTCTTTCAAAAGAATCTATTTTGTTTATAATTTTTTGAGTTGCTTCAAGCGGACTAGCTGATAATCTTCTAAACAAAGACAGATTAATTTCTTTTAACTCCTCTATTGGACTCACCACATTTCTTTTTGGTTTTACATCTTCTATTTTTGGCCTACCTGAAAGCGGGGATCTAGACACAAATGGAATTGCAGAGTTATTGGATTCTATTTTTAGTTCCTGTCTTGGATCAAGATTTGATAACGATTTTTTAAAAGAAGGCTTTGTCTGAGGAATATCCTCTGCAACGTCTTTTATTATTTGCCCACGAGATTCATCTATTTTGCTTCTCATCTCTACCAAAAGTGTCATCAATTTATTTGAAGTTGTATCATCAAGTCCAAGTCCCAAGAGATTAATTGAATTTTTCAAAACCGCTAAAACATCTAATCTTTCTCTAGTATGCTTTAAAAATGAAAAAACTAGAGTTGCAAATCTTTTTTCTAGATCTGGAACAAACTTGATATTGTTTCCTTCCATTAATCTCTCACAAATCTTATTGAGACTGTATTTTTTTATTTCAATATTTGGACTTTTTTGAATTTTTGCTCTAATCTTTTTTATCTCATCTTCATCATCTGTATCAAAATAAAAAGAAGAGCCCTTTTTCCAAAGTGAGGGATGAAGTGGCGCAAGAACTTTTTCCTCCATTCCCGTGTCTATAATATCAGTGCTTTGAGTTGTTGTCTCAAAATCAAGTTGTTTAAAATCAGAAAAAACTCCACGAGAAAAAATCTTGAAGCCATTATCTTGCTTTATCAAAATTTCACTATCTAAATCAGAAAAATTGCCACTTAAATTACTGTTGTTATCTTCTGGCATTTTAGCTTTGTTTATAATTATTTATTTGTCCCACTAGATATTTTATTATCTCGCAGGATAAATTAATTATAACACAATTTATAAGTTTTTGGTAAGTAAAAATCTATATTTTAGAAGTGATTGTAATAATATTCTTTTTTTTATCTGAATATTTATTCTCTAATATCTTAAAACCTGTTTTTTTCATTAATTTTTCTATTTCTGAAATTATAAAAGAATGGTAAAACCTCTTACCAAGAGACTCTCCTCTATTATTTTTAAATGGAACAATAAAATCTTTGAATGTTTTTTTACAAGACATATCAAACAAACATTTAAAATACTTTTTGAAATTGTGCTTTTCCCACAAATTCCAATTTGTCATTATAAGTAATCCATCCTTTTTGAGCCATGAATTCATTTTTATAAGTAATTCTAGGCGCTCTTTTTTGTTTTCAAGATGATGAAAGGATGCTATCATAAAAACAATATCAAGACTCTCTTTTTCAAAATTAACTCTTTTCATATTTTCCTCAACAAATCTAAAATCCTTTATTTTGCCTTTTTCTTGTTTTTTGGCATAATTAAGAAGAGACTCAGACATATCTGATCCAATATAGTCAATTTCATAATCTTTTAGCAAGCTTATAAGCCTTCCATTACCACAACCCAAGTCTAGTATTTTAATCCCGTCTTTTAAATATTTCTTGAATTCCAAAAGCTCTGGCCAAAGATTTTGACGACTTGCACTAAACTCACTAGCAAATTGGTTATAACTCATAGTATTAATTAAATACGAAATAACAAATACGAAATACTAAACAATAATGAAATTTTAAACATCAAATCACAAACAGTTTAAAAATTAAAGTTTCAATGTTAAATTTTGTTTCGAATTTCTAGTTTAAAATTTCTAATTTTATCCTCCATGTCTGTATTATACCAAAACATCGTAAAAAAACTAATTACCCTCAAATTCAAAAATAGAGCTGACTTTGAATTACAAAAGAAAAAGCTCTGCGGAGAATACAAAATCAAAACACTACCCAATCCTCTATTACTTCATGCCTATAGAGAGCTTTTAAATAACAAAAAGATAAAAAAAAGTATCTCACTTGAAAAAAATCTTATTACCCGCGTAACTCGCACTATATCTGGAGTAACGCCAGTAACGGTTCTTACAAAACCATATACTTGCCCTGGAACCTGCATTTATTGCCCAAAAGAAACAAATATGCCCGTAAGCTACTTATCAAATGAGCCAGCTGCTCAACGCGCAAAGGGACTTAAGTTTGATCCATACAATCAAGTTCAATACAGAATTAAAGCGCTCGAGGCCAATGGCCACGTTGTCGATAAGATAGAACTTCTCGTTCTTGGCGGTTCTTGGAATGCATATACACGAAAATACCAAAACTGGTTTATATCGCGATGTTTTCAAGCTGCAAATGAATTTCCAAAAAATAATCACGGACGTGAATTTTCTCTTGAAAAACAGCTCAAAAAAAATGAGGGTTCAAAATATAGAATAATAGGTGTTACTCTTGAAACAAGACCAGATCTTATAGATAAAAAAGAAGTAGTTGCAATGAGACATCAAGGATGTACAAGAATTCAATTTGGAGTTCAACATACGAGTGACGAAATACTCAAAAAAATTAAACGTGGTCATTTACAAGTCGACACAATAAAAGCAACAAGACTATGCAAAGAAGTTGGACTTAAAATAGATTATCACCTAATGCCAGATTTGCCATATTCCAACCCCAAAAAGGACTTGAAAATGTTTAAAGATGTTTTTGAAAATCCAAATTATCGTCCTGATCAAATAAAAATATACCCCTGCGTAGTAACTAGAGAGGCAAAAATACTTCATAAAATGTTTAAAAATCGTGAGTATGTTCCTTATACAAAAAATGAACTTCTAGATTTACTTGTAACTGTCAAAACCAAGCTTATTCCATATTATGTAAGAATAAATAGGCTAATCCGCGACATACCAAAGGAATCTATTGTCGGTGGTAATGACATCACAAATCTTCGCCAAAACATAGAACGTGAAATGAAGCTACTTCATAAAAAATGTAAGTGCATAAGGTGTCGCGAGATAAAAGATAGAGAAGTTCGCCCTAAAGACGCAAAATTGTTCATAGAAAAATATAATGCATCAAATGGCACAGAGTTTTTTATAAGCTACGAAAACTATGAAAGAACAAATCTATATGCATTTTTAAGATTAAGATTCAATAAAGACACCCAGGCTTCGCCAAAGGCTATGCTGAGGCGAGAAGAAAACAATATATTTTCTGAACTAAAAAATTGTTCAATCGTAAGAGAAATTCATGCCTACGGAAAACTTGTTCCTCACAATACTAAAGCCTTGAAGTCCTCTACTCAGCACATTGGCTTTGGTAAGAAACTAATGGCTGAGGCTGAGAGAATATCACGTGAAAATGGATACAAAAAAATAGCTGTTATATCAGGAATTGGCGTAAGAGAATATTATAAGAAACTGGGATATAAATTGGAAGGTGAGTATATGACGAAAAAGTTGTAATACGTAAAATTTCTTTTTCTATTTAGATTTTGTTTAAAAGGGATTAGGGATGAATTACCCCTCCCAAAACACATTCTTATTCTTCAGACACAATTTTTATTTCTGGACGAAGATATTTGTATACAAGTTCTTGTTTTTTAGTTTTTAACATATCTTCCTTCCAATTTATGCCTTTTTGTTCGATTTCATGTATTTCCTTTAGCATTTTTTCTTGAGTGGAAATATCAGGAGCTGGTACTTTAATTGACTTTAAACTTGATTTGTTTAAGCCTCCTTGTGCCGATCCAGTAGTTTTTGAGCGTAAAATTTTTTGACCAATCTCAGTTAATAAAAATTCAAACAGGTATTTTTGTTTAACTTCCTGTTCATTAGATCTTATGATGAAGACATGCTCATTTGCCAATGATTCTTGTAATGAAAATTGTTCGTCTACAAAAGCTACTTTCCCAGTTAGAGCACCGTCTTTGCAAATTAATATGTCATATTTTCTGATGTGCCCCTGTTTTGCTTGTTCGTAAAAATCAATTGGAATAAACTTTTTATTTTTTTCAAAGATAACTTTTCCTGTTGAGCTTATATGTTCTCCTCCAATACTTGGTATACCTTCTTTTATTCTAGCAACACCACCTTTTGGTCTACTACCTGATTCAGGTTCAGAAACAAGCGACTTTAATGGTCGCAAAGGCCACGCCGAATTTAATTCGATATCTTCTACTTGTTTGGTGGTTATTTTTACATCAAATTCTGCGTCCTTGAAGTCGATTAATTTATGTAATTGCTTTATAGATACATGTTTTTTCAAGCTTCCATCAACTTTCTGATCAATTTTATTTAAAAAGTTGTTTAAAATATAACTATTTACTTTTGTTTGATCTTGAAGGTTTTCAGGATTAAATAATTGATTAGTTTCATAAATTTTTATACCCTCACTGCCTTTACGATTACTAAATTCATATCCAAGAAAATCTTTTTCTTCTTGTTTTTCACCTGATTTAACTAAAACAATTGGATCATTAAAAGTTAGTAGAAAATAAAATAATCTTTCTTTTTCCTTTGAAAGGATTTTTGATTTGTCTTTTTCCCCAAATGTATTGATGTACCATTCTCCTAATTCACTCTCGTTTAGAGAATCAGTTATGTTCCCATTCAGTAAATCAATGTAGCTTTCAAATGAGACAGATTCTCCAAATGATGCTTGAACATACTTACTAATAACCTTTTCTTTTTTGTTCCAAGCAAAATCCTTAAAATCTCTAAAAAAATTATCAACAGCTCTATTTGCTTGTTCTGAATAAGCGATTGATCTTTTTTGAAGAAACAATATCGCAGTTTTTATACCAGCTTCCATAAAGGCGTTGCCACCCACTTCAACAATGCCTTTAATGGTAAAATTTCTTAAAATTATTTCGCGTGCTTTTCTGTGTATTTTTCCACCATTTAGAATTGATGTTGGTAGTATAATTCCGGCTACGCCGTTTGCTGTAAGCAATTGATCCATTCTTTCAATAAAGAGACATTCTATTTCGCTACTTTTATCTGTTAAGTATTTAAATAAGTCAAAACTTTGTTTTCCATAATTAATTGTTGTTTTGAAACCACTTACAGAATACGGAGGATTTGCGATTAATATATCAAATTGGTGATTTGTCTTTCCGTCTAAAGTTGCTTTTAATTTTCCTTTATAATCCTTGCTTAATTCAAAACTATCAAGACCGTCGGCACAAATAACATTTGCATCTCCATCTCCATTAAGGAAAGTACTAATCTTTGTAGTTTTTGCTAACCTATAGTCTTTTTCAATGCCATAAATGTACTCTTTTGCCCAATAGTAATCACTCTTGTGTGCATTGAATTTTTTTTCTGCTTCGCGACCACCTTTAATCCAATTAGTAGGTGTTTTGTCTATCTTTAAAACATGAGCTTCGATTTCACTCATCATTTCAGTTAAAAAATGACCACTTCCAGATGCAAAATCAATAACATACGGTAGAAAATCAATTGCTCCATTATTATTTTTCTCTTCTATAATTTTTCTAATGGGTAGAGATTTGCATATAAAAGCTGTTAACGGTATTGGGGTAAAAAATTGACCCGCTTCTTGCTTAATTCCTGTATTTAGCAATTTTTCGAAGAAATCACCAAGGAATTGCTGTTTGTGTTGGTATTTAATTTGATATTCTTCTAGAAGCTTGACAACCTCTTTCACTACAATACAATTTTTTTCAAAAGAATCCTTGTCAAACACTTCTTTGAAGGCAAATTCATTTCCTGAATATAACTTTTGCTGTATAAATAGCTTTTTAACAAGATCCTTCCCTTCTTCTGAATCGACTCTGCTCAAACTATCTTCCAATTCCTTTTCAGAAACAGCAGAAATATCTAGATCAAGGTATTCTTTCATCCCTTCCTTATAAAGGTCGTTGAGTCTTAACAAAACTTCTTCATTTTTTTCATTTTGCTTCCATTGAAATTTCACTTCATCACTATCTTGTCTTTTGTCCTCATCAACAATTTTACAAAGAAAAAGATTGAATATTTTATTAAAAGCATTTGTTTTATCTGACACAACATTTTTTCTCAGAATTTCCGCGAAACGATTAAAAATATTCCCCCCATCATGGGCTGTAAGAGGTTTTAGATCTGCTTTGGTAATTCCAAGAAATTTTACTTTATAAGGAATCTCTGAAATTTCAAATAGACCTCTTTTTTCAAAAACTTGAGGATTCCAAGCCTCAAAAGCCTCCTTCTGGTTTTGTGCAATACAAATCTGATCATTAACAACAATGATGTCGCTTTTAAAAGTGATTTTGCCATCTTCCTCAAAAGAGGAATAAAGCGAAAGATATTGTGTTTGTTTTTCTTGAATAAAATAACTGAAAAGCTGACCGCCGTCTTTTAGCGTGTTATTTTTTTCTTTTTCGTATTCCTTACCCCAAGTCTTGCATTCTATTAATAGAAAACTATTATTGTCATTATCCAAAACTTGGATGTCTAAAAATCCTTTACCTTTATGTCCAAGTTTCCATTGTTTTTCTAAAACAATTTTTTCGGCGCGATATCCAATGTTTAATAAACGATCTACACACTCAAGTACAACCAAATTTTCTGGATTAGATAGGTTTGAGCTTGTTGAGCGTACAACTTTTATTTTATTGCCCCAGTCTATTTTTGAATCACTTAACGATTTTTTTAAGACTATTGTTATTTCATAATTTCCATGATTTTTATATAACTTTGAAAAAACTTCAGTTTCACCATTCTTTGGAAAAAAACCGAGTATTTGCAAAAAAGTTTTTATTTCTGGAATATTCATAATTTTTTATGCTTAGTAACTCAATTATATAAAGTTATGAAAAAAAACACAAGTGGTGAATTTAACTGCTTTTAAATAAATCGTTTTCGTAGCGAAGCGAAGAAAACACCTTATACTCCTTTCTAAAATAAAAACAATATATTGCATATTATACGAACATATGACATGTTTTTATCACGCAAAAGCTATTTTAAGTTTAATCTTTTTTAAATATTTATGCAACCAGAATCGAGTAAAATAATACAAGAATTGAAGATAAAAAATTACAAGCCTAATTAGAAGGTAAATGTATGACGAAGAAAATATAGCTTCTCGACTTCATTTCATTACGCTCGAAGACTAATTAAATTCAGTATTCGAACGTAGTCCCCGAGCAACGTCGAGGGGTCGGAGTCGAGAATCTGAATTTTTAAAACAAAAAAAGCACCGGAGATTATCCAGTGCTTAGATTCTCTATTCAAGCTTTGTATACTTGTAAAACTAAAACTCTCTCTGATTACCCTTAGGAAGGTAAAACTTATAATAATCATAGTAACAGCCTTCATAACCCTTATCAAAATATAAAAGCGACAATACCCATGGAGCCCAAGTGCGCAGAACAAGTTTCTTTGAATAATACTTTATAACATAGGCACGTTTTTGATCACTTTCGATTATATAGAAATTAGAATCAGTGATTTGTTTGTCTCCGCCAATTTCCTGATAAATACAAATATCCTCTGTTTCTACTCTGTCGTAGATCAACCGCCCATTGTAAAAGCTTTCAAAAGAAGACAGTTCTTTTTCAATAGTTCCCGGCCCTAAATTCTTGTAAGCCCAGCTTAAAGGCAGTGATTTACAAACGACCAATGTGGCCAAAAAAATTACAACGCCAATCATACTCGAAAGAATTTTGTTCTTAACCTTTTTTAAGGTAATATAATAAAATATCACCGCAACAATAAGTGGAATTACCATTGTATCCTCCCTTTTTAATAAGCTTATTTGCTTACTTTTCTTTAAATTACACTACCCCCAAATATACCATTTGTCAATAAAGACTCATAAATCAACTTGGGGTAGCCAAAAATCCATTAAATGCTATAATAAAAAAGTCAGATTTCAGTGGAAAGTCATAACGTTATTAAGTTATAAGGAATTTTTTATCTCTTATAACTAAAGACTTTCTAACCTTCTAACTTTCTAACCTTCTAACCAAATATATGATAAATAAAAAAGATACTAACATTTTTGAACTAACCCAAAAAGAGCTCATCCGTCAACAAGATGGGCTTGAGATGATTGCTTCTGAAAACTACACCTCTGAGAATGTTTTGAAATTAATGGGCTCAATTCTTACAAACAAATACTCTGAAGGATATCCAGGAAAGAGATATTATGGTGGAAACGAATATATTGACCAAATTGAAAATATTGCCAAAAATTACGCAAAGAAAATTTTTGGAGTAACTCACGTCAATGTTCAACCATATTCAGGCTCCCCTGCAAATCAAGCAGTGTATTTTGCCTTGTGTCAGCCAGGAGATAAAGTAATGGGAATGAATTTACTATTTGGGGGTCATCTAACTCATGGCTGGAAAGTAAATTTCAGTGGAAAATTTTATGAGTCAATTCAATATACTACAGATAAAGATGGATTTCTTGACTATGACGCAATTGAATCAATGGTAAAAACAGAAAAACCAAAACTTATATTTGTAGGAGCTACAGCTTACTCAAGAATAATTGATTTTGAAAAATTAGCTCAAATTGCACATAGTGAAAATGCATTTCTAGTTGCAGACATAGCACATATTGCAGGACTAGTTGCTGCAGGAGTTCATCCAACGCCAATTGGACATGCTGACGTAATTACAACAACAACGCACAAAACACTTCGTGGGCCTCGTGGCGCTATGATACTATGCTCTGGTGATGAGTCAAATCCTACAAAAAAAGTTGATGACGCTATTGGATGGGCTGAGTCAAAACACAATATTCCATCTCTTATTGACCGTGCTGTTTTCCCAGGACTTCAAGGCGGACCACACAATCATACAACAGCAGGAATTGCTCAGGCACTATACGAAGTTCAAAGCGATGAATTTGTAAAATATGCAAAACAAATTGTAAAAAATGCTCAGACTCTTGCAAGTGAATTTATGAGCTCAGGACTGAAAGTAATCACTGGTGGAACAGATAATCACTTAATTCTTATTGACGTCACCCCATTTGATATTACAGGCTCTCAAGCTGAGCACGCTCTTGAGTTTGCTGGTATTACAGTAAACAAAAACGCAGTTCCATTTGATACGCGATCCCCTTTTGATCCGTCTGGTATAAGAATTGGTACACCTGCTCTTACAACTAGAGGCATGAAAGAAAGTGAGATGATATTAATCTCTGAAATGATTGTAAAAATTCTCAAAAATCATAATAATACTGAAATAATAGAAAAAGTAAAAAACGAGATAAAAGAATTATGTGATAAATTTCCTATATATAAAGATATAGTATATTAACAAGTAAAAAGTTAAAAAGTGCTAAGTTATAAAGATTTTTTAACTTTATAACTAGATAACTTTCAACAAAGTACTATGACTGAACTAAAGCCACAAGACAATAAAATAATAAATGGCACAGAGATTGCAAATACTATCAAACTTGGTGTAAGAAAAGAAATTGTAGATCATGAATTAACTCCTGGACTAAGTATAATACTTGTAGGAAACGATGAAGCATCTCGTATCTATGTAAATCTCAAAGAAAAAGCATGTAATGCTGTTGGGATTGTTTTTAACAAATATTTATTTAGCGTAAACGATAGTGAGTCTGAAATTATAGATACTATAAACTTTTTAAATAATGATGAAGAAGTAGATGCAATAATAGTTCAACTTCCCCTTCCAAAGAATTTTGATACACAAAAAATTATAAACGCAATAGATCCTCGCAAAGACGTAGATGGCTTTCATCCCGAAAATATCAAAAAGCTATTAGAAGGCAATCCTATTATTGAACCAGTAATGAACCAAACTATACGAGAGGCGCTTTTATTTACAAAACAAGATTTCAAAAACAAAAGCGCTGTAATCTTGGGAAATAGCCATGAATTCATAGAACCAATAGAAAAAATGCTTGAGGGCATGGAGATAAAAACAACGCACACCCATATATCTGATAATGATTGGCAAGAAAAAACAGCTTGTGCTGACATACTAATTACAGCTGTGGGTGAACCACTCTTAATAAATAAAGATGAAATAAAAAAAGACGCAATTATAATTGATGTTGGAATAAACAAGGTTATGGGAGCTACTGTAGGAGATGTGAACTATACTGACGTATTTCCAAAATGTTCATATATCACTCCAGTTCCTGGTGGCATAGGACCCATTACAATAGCATATTTGCTTAAAAATACGGTTGAGTTATATAAAAATAACCACAAGTAAAATTGACTTCCTTGTCATTCCCGTGTAAACGGGAATCCAGTTTTCTGTAATAGTCTTATTTCTAGATTCCCGCCTACGCGGGAATGACAGAGGCAATGCATTCTATACGAAAACAAGAAGGTAAAAATAAAAAATCTCCTTTAAAGGAGTATTTTTTGTTTTCATCATTCTCACACACATCTATACCCACCCATAAAAGGCGGGTATTATGATTACTCACTAATCATATCTTGGCATTCTAGAATAAAGCTCTCTAATTTTTTCATCAATTTCAATTTTATCTGAAAACATGTGTCTTATCTTTGCCTTCTGTCTTGCAATGTATTTTTTAACGCTTTTTGGTAAATGATTTCTTTGTATTTTTGTATTTGTCATTGTTTTAATAATATTGTTTATAAAATTGTTTGTCTCCTAATTCCTAAGCTTGATCTCATAAATCATTGTTTCTATTCTTTTCAAATTTCTTTTTGCATCATCAAATTTCATACGAAGCTTTCCTGTCATATAGAGGGCTAACATAAATCCAATAAGCTCTTTGGTAATTTCTCTATACTTCTTTATTTTATCGAGCCCATTCTTATCCCCTATCAAAACACATTGTCTTACAAGTTCTCCTGTCATATCAGATAGTGCACCTAAATATTCTTCTGGATTAAATACTAAGTCTTTATCAATGTCTATTTTTTTATTTTCTAGCACTAGAATAAAAAACTTTGCCTCCAAAAACTCTTCTACTGCATCCTTATACATCCCCTCTGATTGCAGTCTATTACTCTTGTTGTATTTTTTGTTCAATTCTACGAGATGCTTTTTTGCTTCATCGAGCCTTGAATTAGCTTCTTTCAAATTACTTTCGTGAGCTAAGAAAATTGCTTGTTTACTCTTTGAAAGAATATCTGAGCAAGTGCGTCCTATCATGCTTCTTTCTTTGTGATATAAAATTAAATCTTTTGAAATCTTATCAAATATTTTTTTCATATATTTGTATATTTAGATGTAAAACTGCTCTTAAAAGGGCAGTGCTATAATAATAGCATATCCAATTTCAAATGACAAATACCCAATGACAAATCAAATTCAAAGATAAAATGTCAAAATACTGATTTGACATTAATAATTTGAACTTTAATATTGATTGGAAATTTGAAATTGAAAATTTGACATTTACCCATTATATAATATAATCAACTCATTAAAGATTAATATCATAAAAATAAATGAGCTTTTCAATAGGAATAGTGGGCTTACCAAATGTTGGGAAATCAACACTTTTCAAAGCTCTTACCAAAAAACAAGTTGATGCTTCAAACTACCCATTTTGCACAATAGAACCAAATGTGGGTGTTGTTGCTGTACCCGACGAAAGATTAGATGCTCTATCAAAACTAAATAATTCTGAAAAAACTATTTATACCACAATAGAATTTGTTGATATTGCCGGTCTTGTAAAAGGCGCTTCAAAAGGCGAGGGACTTGGAAATAAATTCTTAGCAAACATTCGTGAGGTTGACGCCATACTTCAAGTTGTAAGAAGATTTAAAGATGAAAATGTGATTCATGTTCACGGCGTAGTAAATCCAAAAAGTGATAGAGAAGTAATTGATCTTGAACTGATCTTAGCAGATCTAGAAATTGTATCTAAAATTCTTGATAAAGCAAGCTCAAAAATAAGAGGCGCTCACGATAAAAATGATGAAAAATACTTTGAAACCCTTTCAAAAATAAAAAACACACTTGAGTCAGAAAAAATGATATCCACACTTTCATTATCTGATGAAGAAAAACTTCTTATAAAAAGTCTCAACTTTCTAACTCTCAAACCAATGCTCTATTGCTACAACGTAGATGAAGAAGAAGTTAATGACGAATCACAAGACGGAATTGCAATCTGTGCAAAAATAGAATCCGAGCTTGCTGAGCTTAGCAATGAAGATGCAAAAGAATATATGACAAGTCTTGGAATGAAAGAAACTGGATTAAATAAATTAATAAAAGAGTCTTACAAAGCGCTTAATCTTATAACATACTTAACAAGTGGTCCAAAAGAATCTCGTGCTTGGACAGTTGAAACGGGCTCACGCGCTCCTCAAGCTGCAGGAAAAATCCATACTGATTTTGAAAAAGGATTTATAAGGGCGGAAGTAATAAACTGGCATGATTTACTTGAGTGTGGTGGCGAGGTAAATGCAAAAGAAAAAGGCCTAATACGATTAGAGGGAAAAGATTATGTTGTGAAAGATGGAGATACGATGGTGTTTAGATTTGCTAATTAACGATGCTAATATACCCGTCTCGCCTAACGGCGAAGCCGAGGCGGACGAATTCATGCGAATTATACAAATTTAAGCATTTGACATAATATACAATTTACTTTAATATATCCAACAATAACATTATTTCTAAAAGGAGGAAAAATGAGCTACATGAACTACACGATTAAGGTCCGTTATATCGATGACACGGGGGCTATGAATTACTTAATGAATATCGGAATAAAGACCGAAAATACAAGATCGTTCCCCGCTGGAGTTTTCAATTCAGCCTATTCCATTATAAACTGTACCGGAAAACAATCGCAACAAATCCAAAACAACCCCATCTTTGAAGTAATAGAAATCACAAAAACACCACCCATATACTGCATTACTTTAACGGATGAGAACACCTCTCTTTCGGATATAACAAATATACTAAAAGAGTTTGGATTATTGGAAGAAGAACACAACTCATCATTTGTATTGTTTACGTGTGTCAACGAAGAACAAATGAAAGATGTTTCAGAAAAAATGAAAATATACAGCTACTCTACTGATCCACTGAAATTAGTATCCGATTTTAAAAAAAGCAACTAATAGATTAAGGAGGAACAATGAATTACATCGTGAACATTTACGGCGACCCAGTAGAAATAATAGCAAATTTAAGGACGATTGGAATTCCATTCGTCCAAACAAAGGTTGTCTCGTTTAAAACTGGATCAATAAATCATTCGGGCACAGGATACTCGGTCATAGCTGAATGTACCGAGGAACAATTCAAACAAATCAAAAAAAACGAGGAAATGAACGTACGTCAATGTAAAGCATTTTAGCAATAAGGGGTTGATTCATAAATCATCCCCTTTTTTATTTTATATCCTTTATTCTTCAAACTTCATACTTGATTACTTAACATCATTGCATCGCCAAATGAGTAAAACCTATACTCATTTTTTATTGCCTCTTGATAACACTTATCAATAAACTTTTTCCCGGCAAGCGCTGAAATAAGCATAAGTAAAGTACTTTTTGGTAAATGAAAATTTGTTATCAGATTATTTACAAATCTAAATTTATATCCTGGGTAAATAAAAATATTTATCCAGTTTTTTTGTGGAGTTAATTCTCCTTTATTATTTGAAAAGGCTTCTAAAACTCTAAGCGCTGTGGTTCCTACTACTACAATTCTTTTGCCACTTTTTTTTGCTTTGTTTAAATATTGCGCTGTGCTTTTATCAAGAATTCCAAACTCACTGTGAATTTTGTGATCCTCTATTCTATCAGTCTTTACTGGTTCAAAGGTTCCAAGTCCAACATGAAGAGTAACGTATTTAAAAATAACTCCTTTTGATTTTAATTTTTTCATCAAAATATTTGTAAAGTGAAGTCCTGCAGTCGGCGCTGCGACAGAGCCATTATGCTTTGCATAAACTGTTTGATACTCTTTTTTTAGCTTTGCTTCACTAGTCTCGTTTTTTATATATGGCGGAATTGGAACATGTCCAAAATTGTTTATAAAATCATTAAGCTTCTTTCCTATTATGTTAAACTTTATTTTCCAAACATACCCCTCTTCTTGTTCTATCAAATTACAATATGTATTTTTATTGAAATTTATTTTCAAATCCTTTTTTGATCTTCCTCCTATTATTGCGCTCCAAATGCCACTAGAAATTTCACGGAGCAAGAATACTTCCATTTTTCCACCGGTTTCTTTACTGCCAAACAATCGCGCTGGGAATACTTTTGTATTATTAAAAACAAGTACATCACCCTTTTGCAAAATATTTAACATGTCTTTGAAAATATAATGCTCTATTTTCTTGGTGTCATAATTTGCTAATAACAACCTAGAAGAATCCCTAGGTGAAGCGGGCTTATTAGCAATTAAATGCGGTGGTAAATTGTAATTAAATTCTGAAAGTTTCATATTAATAAATATTATAAATAAAAATCACGCCATATGTCGTCCTGAACTTGCCTGCCTACCGGTAGGCGGGTTTCAGAATCTCTATGTACTTGCTAAAATTCCAGGAGATTCTGAAATAAATTCAGAATGACAGGTAACATACAATTGAGCGTGATTTTTATTTTCTTTATTCCGCCTTGGCGGAATAAATCGAAAACTCACACCCACAATAATTCTGTCTATCCACCTTCGCTAAAGCTATGGCGGATCTAATAATCAAAAATTAATTATTCTAATCATCAAGTTTTTTTCTAAATGAAAATTCACAACCGCAATAATTTTGACGATAAAAATCATTCTCTTTTGAAATCTCACACGACTTCTTAAACCCTCCATCTTTTTTCCAGTCAGCCTCTAAATATTTTATTCCTATTTCTTTTTCAATTTCATTTCCTGCAATATTGATCATTTCACTACTTTTGTGTGGACTTATAGAAAGTGTAGTTGTAAAAATATCAAAACCCTTGTCACGAGCATATCGGGCTGTTTCCTCAAGTCTATATTTATAACAAACAGCGCATCTTTTTCCACGTTCTAGTTCACTCTCTAGACCTTTTATTTTTTCAAGCCAAATATCATGATCTATTTTCTTTTCAACAAATTCGATTCCCAAATCCTTTGCATATCTTTGTGATTCATTCTTACGTATTTCATATTCCTCGTCAGGATAAATATTTGGATTAAAATAAAAAAGAGAGACGAGATTGTCTTTTTTAAGTTGCTCTATAACATATGCAGAGCATGGTGCACAACAGACATGTAATAATAGTTTCATAAATTTCAAATTTCTAATTTCCAATGACAAATCAATTTAAAAATCCTAATTTCAAATGTCAATTTTGTCATTACTTCATTTTTCTTTTTCTATTCCAACCAATTATAAACAAAATTCCTATTAAAAAAGCAGGTCCTGAAATAAATAAAATCCACGATAATTGATACAGCTCAATTCCATCTTTTACTAGCGTTGCTATATAAAACAATCCCGCAAATATGAAAAAAATCCCTCCAACAATTTCTCTTTTCCACGAAATTATCAAAATAATTATCAAAAAAAATACAGGGATACTATGAATCAAAAAGCCAACAAACATTTTCCAAAAACCATAATTACCGCTAAAAACATCCATAGAAAACAGACTCAAAAAACAAATGAATATTATTGACAATATCCTAGGTGTCCAATATATAAATTTGTTTATTTTGTCATTATTCATTTGTCATTTAGAGTTCGTTGGAAATTAGAAATTAGTAATCTGACATTATCCAAGCTTACTCATAATCATTTGGAATTCTTCGTCACTTGCTTCTTCTTCTTTTAAACATTCATTGTCTTTATCTTTCCAATATGGCAATAAATTCATATTTTTTCTAACAACCTTTTCTGCTAATAATCTGTCTAACTCTGGAAGCGTTGTAAGAAAAAAGCTTACACCCCCTTCAAAAATTTCTTCACAAGTTTTTACACTTTTGTCATCGTTAATACAATACTTACAAAATATTTCTTCTCCATTTTCAATTCCTATGTCTTCGGTGTTTTCAATTGGCATTCCACATGCAATGCAAGTTTTCATAAAATTATTTTTTTAATTAATTTATAATTAACAATTTGTCATTTGAAATTTATTAGAAATTTGAATTTTGAAATTTGAAATTATAATAACTTATTATTATTTTCTCTAAATTCTCTTCCGACATGTTTATATCCCGTCTCTGTCACAACCCTCCCTCTAGACGTCCTTGCCAAAAATCCAATTCTCATAAGATATGGCTCATATACTTCCTCTATCGTTCCCATTTCCTCGCCCACCGAAGCAGAAATAGTAGAAAGTCCTACTGGACCACCACTAAAATTATCAATAATATTTTCCAAAATTCTTCTATCTATATAATCCAGTCCTTTGGAGTCAACATTCAACATGTCTAGAGAACTATTTGCAAGAGTCTCTGTAATAATTCCATCGCCTTTTACTTGGGCATAATCTCTTACTCGCTTAAGTAGCCTATTTGCAATACGAGGCGTAAGACGAGATCTCTCCGAAAGTAAATAACACGCATTTTTATCAATTTCAATATTTAATTTTTTTGCACTATTTTCTAAGATACTAGATATCTCATCTTCATTATAATAATCCAGTCTAAACACATGACCGAATCTATCACGAAATGGAGCTGAAAGTAAATCATACCTTGTTGTAGCGCCAATAAGCGTAAATTTTTGTAAATCTAGTCTTAAAGTTCTAGCCGTAGGGCCCTTTCCTATCACAATATCGAGTGCATAATCCTCCATTGCAGGATAAAGCACTTCTTCGATAACTTTATTCAAACGATGTATTTCATCAATAAATAAAATATCCCCATCTTGTAAATTTGTAAGAATTGCAGCTAAATCCCCCACTTTTTCTATTGCAGGACCTGAGGTCACTTTTATATTTGAGTTCATTTCATTCCCAATAATATAAGCTAACGTTGTTTTTCCAAGTCCTGGAGGACCATAAAGCAAAATATGCTCAATAGGCTCTTCTCTTTTTTTTGCAGCTTGAATAGAAATGTGAAGATTATCTTTTACATTATTTTGACCAATGTATTCATTGAATGTCTTTGGTCTAAGGATAGATTCTATTTTCTTATCCTCTTCTTTTTCTTGCGAACTTAAAATTTGTGTCTCCTCATTTATCATATTCAAAAATATTATATTTTATAAAAATTATTCTTCTTTTGTCTTGCGCCTTTTGTCTTTCCCCTTAGTTATAATCCTATAACAAAATCTGAAAATAAACAAATTGACAAATAAATGACTTAGTAATACTATATTGAAAGAATATAGGAGGAATAATGGAAGTTGTTTTTAGTGGAAAAGGTGGAATAAGTTCTGAATGTTGCTATGCTTGTAGCAAAAACTGTGGTAAAATATTTGCCGTACATGGAGTATTCTCTGACGAAAATGGCGCTGTAATAGGCATGGGTTATCAACCAATAATTTGTGATAAATATGTTCAAACTCATGAATTAAATTCAGAAGAACTATCCAAGGTAATACAAAATAAAATACCTAAATACAAGTTCTTGCTTTCAAAAGCACAAATAATAAATCAAGAACCAGATGAAAATTCCTGAGGAGGAAAACATGGAAATGAACGAAGCGAGTCTAGAGCAAAAAGTTAAAGAAATCCTTTCTGAAAAACTTGGTGTCGAACTGGACACTATTTGCGATGACCAAAGACTAAAAGAAGACCTAAATGCTGATTCTCTCGAAATATCAGACATCATTATATCCTTAGAAGAAGAATTCGGGATTGAAGTCTCAAATCAAGACGTGCTTACCATAAAGACCGTAGGTGATTTAATCATCTACACTGTCAACAAAATGCTCTAAAACACACTATCAATCGGGCTAATCCAATGCCCGATTTTTTATTACATATATCTAAATTCATTGACTTTTCAGCAAAAATCTATAATATATAGATAGTCTAAAAAAAATTCCTGGGAGGAAAAATGGACATCGAAAAAAGAGTAAAGGAAATCATCAAAGAAAAGCTTGGGGTAGATGATTCCGAAATTACTGATGAAAAGAACTTCATCGAAGATCTACGAGCTGACTCTTTAGATACCGTAGAATTAATCATGGCCTTTGAGGACGAATTTGGAATACAAATTCAAGATTCAGACCATGAACAGATCCAGACTGTCGGACAGGCTATTGCCTACATCAAAAACAGATTGGATCTATAACCCAATCGACATCGTAAATTCATTAAAGCTGATCAATAAGGTCAGCTTTTTTATTTACATATACAAACTAAAATTGACACTAAAAAAATAAAATGCTAATGTATTTAACAATATCTATAGGAGGATATAATGAGAGATTTCAAAAGTCTTGACCCAAAATTCCGTAGCAAGATGATCAACATGGTTCTTGCGGCTAATTGTTGTAGTGTAAAAAAAGAAGAAATCAAACCAGAAGATGATATCAGCCTTTTTTTAATAGCCCCGGATGATAAAGCCAAAATCATTTTGGAAATATGGGAATATGCTGGATTAAATCCAGATCCGCTTGATCTAGAAAAATTTGTATTCGTCAAAGACATTGGAAACATGTTAAGGAAAGAACTGACCCGAAACATCAAAAAAAGAATCCGGGATGCAGTTATAAAAAAACTGAACTTGCAAGATAGTCAAGCCGATGACTACATCTTCAATGAATCTCAAAAAGATATTGATGTCATAGATTGTATTATGGATAAATTCGATATCAGTAAGTATGATAAAAAACGAATAAAAAACATAAAAATACTATGCACATATATCATAAAAATACTGCGTGCAACACCTGTGTAAATACAAATACCAGTATTATATTATCAAAAGCCTCATAAACTCAATGGGGCTTTTTTTATAGCTAAACATTTATCTACATAGCATCCCCCGTTGACTTATATACTCAAAGATGTAAGATAAAGAAAAATATATCCGGGGAGGATAAAATGATTACAATAAACGATCTATACACTGAGATGACTGATGCCATAATAGACGTTATATCTAGAAATCTAAACATCAGATATGACGAGATTGATCTAGACGCTAGAATAATAGAAGATTTAGGTGCCACACCCTTGTGCTTTCTTAGTATGTTTATAGAAATAGAAAGAGTCTATGAACTTTCTGATGGAGATTATTTTATATTAGAAGTTAAAACTATCAATGATCTTATTTTGTGTATAAAAGATAATTGCGATTTGTTATTAATAAAAGCTAAGCAAATAATCGCGCAATACCAAAAAATTCCAACTTCTAATATCGATTTAGATAAATTGTTTCCAAAGAAAGATGCAAAGTATTATACCAAAGAACAAAAAGACATGGTGAGATTATTAATAAATGATTTTGACCTCAAAAACCTATGCCTATTAGAATGTTTTCATCATCTAACATTAAAAGACATAAAAATAATACTATTTGAAGAACTTTCAGGTGAATAGGATACGTAAAAGAGATAATAAATACAAACAAAGAGACGGATTAAACATCGTCTCTTTTTTATTTTAAACTAAATTTTATTTATTTCTTGAATATCTTATAAATCCAGAACAAGGTATTATTTCAATTCCTTTCTTTTCTAATTCATCACATAATAAATTCATACCTATTGAATCCGATGACATATGCCCTGCTATTACAATATTTAGATGTGCCTTTTCAGCTTCTTTTCTATGATCCTCGCCTATATGCATTCCAACTATTGTGCCCACTCCTGCATTTGCGATTTTGAGATATGCATCCTTTGATCCACTTGTACCACCCGTTATTTCTGTTACTGCGATTTTTCCTAAATATCTATCCTCACTTCCTACAAAAAGCTTTGGCCCTACTTTTGTTTTTATAGCCTCACTATACTCTGGAATTTCTTTTAGAAGTTTTAACAAGTCTTTTACTCTTTCTAATTTATTTTTATTTTTTTCAATGAGATTAAACAAATATGTTGCAACCATATTGTCAGCGGGTGTATGAGTACACATCAGCTCTAATCCTAGTAGCTTTGCACTATCTACGACCTTGTTGTGATTTGAAGCATTTACTCCACGCGTTACTTCACTCATTCGAAGCTTTGTGATGTCTTCTGCAATATTTATTGGAATTCCATATTTATGAAGAACTTCTATCTGAAGCTCCATCACTTCTCCAAGCCCTGCAAGACCCACCCCTAGTGGATGGTGACCTATTACTAGATCAATTGGCTTTTCCTTGTTTAATTCGTTTGCAAGAAGAAGTTCTGATGTATCTATATCAATTCCCACCATTACTCTTTTTACTTGCTTATTGATTCCTGATGTCAAAATTCTTGAATCTGCATAAGGATTTGTAAGGGATTCTATATCAAATTCTTTTTTCTGATTCTTACTAAGTTCATCAAATTTTTCTTTTTGATATTTTAATTTTTTATTTACATAAGTAGAGCCTCTAAGGTCATTTTTAATGCCAAGGCTTATTACTAAATCGTAAATTTGTTTTACTGTTAACATATGGTTAGCTTGCCCCGCCATGACGGGGTGAATTAGTGTTTAGTATTTAGTATTTTACCGACAGCTAAATGATACTTACAGAAGCAACTTTATCTCCAGCACCTTTAAATGACATAAGTCTGACGCCTTGAGTTGCACGGCCCAAGCTTGGCACTGTCTTGAGTGCTAGTCTTATAACCTGAGCACTTTGAGATATAATAATACAGTCTTTGTCGTTTATTTCTTTTGTAATGATAAATGCTGAAACAATTTTTCCTGTCTTTGGTGTGGTTTTTGCAGTCTTTACACCACTACCCCCACGACCCTGGACCTTATATTCTTTCAAATCACTCTTTTTACCATATCCATTTTCCATTACTATAAATAGTTTGCTTCCATCTTTGTCATTGGAGTCAACCACATCCATTCCAACAATTTCATCTGAGCCTTTTAATCTCATTCCTCTTACCCCTGATGCACCACGTCCCATAGCTCTTATATTTTTTTCTTTCATTCTAATAGCTTGTCCACCACTTGAAGTAAGAATTATTTCATCATTTCCGCTTGTTGGTCTTACCCACTCTAAGATATCTCCGTCTTTTAATTTGAGCGCCAAGAGTCCTGACTTTCTTACGTTTGCAAATTTTTCTATTTCAACTTTTTTAATCAATCCTGCGCGAGTTACCATTGTAAGGTATTTGAATTTTTTATCTTCTGTAGAGAAAATTGCGGTAACTTTTTCCTCAGGTGCAAGCTGCAAAAAGTTTACAATATTTTGGCCCTTTGCCTGACGAACAGCCACTGGAATTTCATATGCCTTAAGCTGAAATACACGTCCTTTGCTTGTAAAATAAAGTATATCTGAAAGTGTATTTGCAGAAAATAAATGTTCTACGATATCTTCTTCTTTTGTCGTAACTCCAATAACACCCTTTCCACCTCTATTTTGTGTATGGAAATTTTCTGTAGACATTCTCTTAATATAACCATCTTTTGTCATAATAATAACAATATCCTCTTTTGGAATAAGGTCTTCATTTGAAATTTCGTTTACCTTGCCTTTTACAATCTTTGTTCTTCTATCATCACCATATTTTTCTTTTATTTCTAGTAATTCATCTTTTACAATTTTCAAAATCTTCTTTGGATCTTTCAAAATATCAGTAAGCTCTTTGATGAGCTTTTGTTTTTCTTTGAGCTCTTCTTCAACACGAAGCTTTTCAAGATTTGCTAGTTGTTGTAATTTCATTTCCAAAATTGCAATTGTCTGACGTTCTGAAAACTTAAACTGCTTCATCAAATTAACTTTTGCAACATCTTTATCCTTTGATTGTTTTATGGTTTTTATAATTGCATCAATTTGCTCTAGCGCCATCACCAATCCTTCTAATATATGTGCTCTGTCTTTTGCCCTATTTAATTCAAATGTGACACGACGTGTAATAACAATTTGACGATGCTTAATAAATTCGCTTAGCATTGTCTTAAGTGACAATAACTTTGGCTGAATTCCATTTACAAGAGCTACCATATTAAAATGGAATTTTTCTTGAAGCTGAGTATGCTTGTATAAACTATTTAAAACCTTCTTTGGATAAGCACTATCCTTAAGATAAACTACGATTCTTACGCCTTCTTTATTTGATTCATCACGAAGATCTGTAATTCCTTGAATTTTTTTATCTTTTACAAGGTTTGCTATTTTTTCTATGAGAGTGGATTTATTTACTTGATATGGAATTTCTGAAACAATTATTTTGAAACCTTTTTTTGCTTCAACGATATCTGCCTTTGCACGAATTACAATTCCACCTTTACCAGTAGAATATGCTGACTTGATTTCACTTGCATCATACATAATTCCGCCGGTTGGAAAATCTGGTCCTTTTACAAACTCTATCAAATCATCTACATCTGCCTCTGGATGATCGATTAGATGACAGGTTGCATCTACTAATTCACGCAAATTGTGTGGGGGAATATTTGTAGCCATACCGACAGCAATACCCATAGAACCATTTAGAAGTAATTGTGGTAGCTTTGAAGGAAGCACTACTGGCTCCTTGTGGCTTCCATCATAGTTTGGCATGAAGTCAACCGTATCTTTATCTATATCAAAAAGCATTTCTTCAGCAATTTTTGAAAGTTTTGCTTCCGTATAACGCATAGCAGCAGCACTGTCTCCATCTAGTGAGCCAAAGTTACCTTGACCATGAACAAGTGGATAACGAAGTGAAAAATCCTGCGCCATTCTTACCATAGAATCATAAACAGCAGTATCTCCGTGTGGATGATACTTACCCAAAACTTCTCCAACCACTGTTGCAGATTTTCTAAATTTTGCTTTTGAACGAAGTCCTATACTCCACATAGCAAAAAGTATTCTTCGATGAACTGGTTTCAAACCATCTCTAACATCGGGAAGTGCACGAGAAACAATAACACTCATTGCATAATCCAAATATGACGTTTTCATTTCATCAACTATTGGTTGAAAAGAAACATTTTTTTCTGGAAGAAGCTCGAACGTTCTTTCTATAACTTCTGTCTTTTTATCATCTTCATCCTCTTCTTCTTCAACTTCATCATCTTCATCCTCTTCTTCTCTTTTTTTAATTTCAGGTTGTTGAAATGATGAAAAAATATCACTTTCTATGTTTGATTCTGGTTTTACTTCTTCAGCACTTACTTCTATAATTTCTTTTTTTAATTTTTTGGGTTTGACTTCCTTGATTTCTTTTTTTACTGTTTTAACTGGTTTTTCTGACTTCAAAACAACGGTTTTTTTAACCTGTTTTTTTTCAACTTTTTCTGCCTTAATGGGTTTCTTTTTTGGAGCTTTTGGAGCTTCTTTTTTGCTTACTTTCTTTATTGTCCAAGCCATATAATTTATGCGTAAAAATAATAAAAAATGACTGTTTAGCCACCTTTATTTTAGCAAAAAATAGGCATAAAATCAACCCCAATTTGAGCTCCATTTTACCACTAAAATTATAGAATTCTTAGTCTTTTTTATTAACTATAGTTAGGTCCAAAACCCAGTTCATTTGACAAATTTATATCAAAGTATTAGGGTTTATTCAGAATAAAAACATATCCTTAGGAGGATAAAATGTTAAAAAGAAACGTTATTGTCTTTATTGAAACTGGCGGACCGTTTCCATGTTTTGATGATTTTACAGAATTAATACAAGACTACGAGATGGATATTGAATTTCAAAGGTTCTACTGCATTTTATGTGCAAATGAATACCTAAAGAAAAATCATGATAAGGTATTACTAGTTTGGATTAGGCCATATGGATCAATATGCAAAAAATCAATGCATGAAGCAGAAGATATCGAAAATTACACGCAACTTAAAGGTGTCTGTAATTTTTATGACATGCTAATCCAATCACATGGCATAAATCAAATTCCACGCTTTATCATGCATTCAAACAATGTAGATCAATTAAAACCCACCTCAAAAAGACCAGATGATCTTTTTTTTGGGTTCTGATAAACTACCAGAATCAAAGTTTTTTGAGCCAATATTTGAGTTAATAAAAGAACTCACCTCTTAGAATGCTTAACAGAATATTCAAAAAGACCGAGAGAATTCTTGGTCTTTTTTATTTACCAAGACTCAACCCGGGGTTGGCATACTAACCCCGGGTTGATACTTATTTGACAAAAAAATCTCAAAGTATTAGGGTTTAATCAGAATAAAAAATCCTTGGAGGATAAAATGAAACAAAATATCGAAATACTTATAATTGCATCATGTGAATGGTATTTACCCACTTCTATAGTGAGCTCCTTAATGCGTATGTTCTTTTTATATTTTGAAGCGATGAAAATACCTCATTCAGCGATTAACTCACTTGATCAAGCTAAAGACTATCTAAATAAATACACGCCAAGAATAATTGTAATTTCAGATAACTTGGCAGAAAAAATCAACGACTTAAAAGATAGAAAAAATCTTGGATTAAAATTTTATGAAGAATTAAAAAATGATCCAAGATATACAAATGTCCCCATAGTAATACAATCATTTTCCGAACACAGTAGGGATTTAATAAACTTAAGGGAAATAGATTTTTATTTCTCACCAGAAACAACCCTTAGTGAATTAGACAAATTTATTGAAAAAACTTAGATACAAATAAAATCCAGGACCTAATATCCTGGCTTTTTTATTTATCTAAACCCAACCCGGGGTTGATACTTATTTGACAAAATAATCTCAAAGTATTAGGGTTTATTCATAATAAAAAATCCTTGGAGGATAAAATGGAAACAAAGATAATAGTCATAATTAAGGATTATAGTTTCAATCCTGCCAACATAGAGGAATGTATTAAACGCTTTTTCTCTAACGTGGAAATAAAATATTTTACATGCATTGACTGCGCATTAGAGTATTTCAAAGAAAACACTCCGGATCTAATAATACTTTCTAGTTGGCTAAATCCTTGTCAGATACACCCAAAAATGGGTGGCCCAGAATACGGAGTGAATTATTATAAAGAAATCATTAAAACAGATCCATGGTATGAAAAGATACCTGTTGTCATTGAATCTGCATGCCTTTCCATTGTCACTGAAAAAAGCGTCTTAGAACAAAGCGATCTTAGGCCCATTGATTATTTCTATTCTTTTAATACCGCAAATGGCATGCTAAAAGACCTTGTATTTTTTTTTCAAGAAAACTTTTCCAGATAATCTAATCATAGGAGGATAAAATGATTGGACATTATATTTTTGACCATGGCTTTATAAGTCTCAATATCTCACAATACAAAGGGATTTGTATGTCAGCCCTACTTGTTATACTAACGTTGTTTGTTCTAATGGGTATTATCTGGTTCTTTGTATTAAGAAAGAAAAGGCCCAAAGAAATCATTATTATAACTGACGTTAATAGTCATGACTTCTTGCAAGACCACATATGGGTATTAGAAGATGCTTTAAAAAATACAATTAGCATTATTAGATACTATTGTATATTTTGTGCTGACGAATATGTGCAGAAGAATCATAAAAAAATCCTCTATGTACTAATGGATACCTTTATAACAAATGCCTATTGCAAAGAACATCGTGATTCAGACATCAATTGTAGATACTTTGGAGAACCACATGGAGGATCTTTATTTTATAATGATTTCATGTGGAAATCAAAATTCTACAAAAAAATACCAATCTTGATGTATAGCTTTGTAAATTCAAAATGCGATGAAAATATAGAGCCAAAAAGAAAACAAGACTTATATCTTTATCCAATGATGCCTACAGAGCTTCTAAAAATAACCGAAGAATACTTAAACAGCCAGGAATAAACCCCTGGCTTTTTTATTAACTTTAAATAATACTTCTACTAATCAATAATATATCAAAAAATAGAATCTCGTGATTAGACTTTATTTTTTTACATAAAAAGTTTAATCTTCCAAAATCTTATCTAATATACTTCTTAAGTCCTCTTTTGAATAATACTCTATTGATATATTTCCTTTTCCATTTTTGTCATTAACCTTCACTTTTGTATTTAGATGTTTTTGTAATCTATCCTCAAGAGATAAAATATTTGGATCTTTTTGTAGAGTTCTTGTATGAGAGTGGACTACAATTTTCTTAGCCTCATTACTTGTATCAGCAACTGACAAATCAAAATCTAATATTTTCTTAAGTAGTTTTCTTTGCTTTTCTAAGTCTGTAATTGATAAAAGTAGTTTTGCATGACCAAAAGTAATTCTTTCATCCTTTAATCTGTTTTTAATATCCTCTGGTAATTTATTGAGTCTCAAAATATTTGCAATAGATGATCGTGATTTTCCAACTTTTTTTGCAACATCTTCTTGAGAGAGATTAAACTCATTTATAAGTCTCTCATAACTTTCTGCTTCTTCAATAAAATTAAGATTTGCTCTTTGAATGTTTTCTATTATTGCTATTTCAAGTTTTCTAACATTATCCATTTCTCTTACAATTGCTGGAACTCTAAACATATTAAGTATTTTTGCAGCCTTGAGTCTTCGCTCTCCTGCAATAAGCTGATACATTTGTTTTCCATCTGAGTCTATTTCAAGTTTTGTAATAATAAGTGGCTGTATAATTCCGTGCTCTTTTATGGAGTTAACAAGTTCTTCTAATTTACTTTCGTCAAAATTTGTTCTTGGTTGATATGGATTTGCACTAATAAAGTTTATGTCAATATCCTGAACACTTTCTCTAGAACTAACTTGGGATACATTAAAACTAGGACGAATATTTGCACTTTCGTCTTCATAATTTATTTTAGTAACTCCTTCTTTTTTTGGAATAAGAGAACTAAGCCCTCTTCCTAATCCGTATTTATTCATGTGTTTAGTATTTAGGGTTTAGTATTTAGGGTTTAGTATGTATAATAATCTAAACTCTAAACCCTAACAACTAAATACTATTTATAAGAATCTAATATCTCCTTTGCCAGTCTCTCATATGCTCTTGCTCCAGTAGAACTCGGATCGTATTCTAAAATTGTTTTGCCATGTGATGGAGCCTCAGCAAGTCTTACTGTTCGAGGTATTACTGTTCTAAAAATTCTATTTGGAAAATATCTATAAAGCTCATTAAAAACTTCCTCGCTAAGTCTGTTTCTTTTATCATACATTGTAAGAACTGCTCCCAAGATATTTAGATTGGAATTAAGATTGTCTTGAATAAGTCCTATCGTATTTACTAATTGTCCAAGTCCTTCAAGAGCATAATACTCAGACTGAACTGGTATCAAAATATCATCCGATGCAGTAAGTGCATTTATTGTAAGAAGCCCTAGCGACGGCGGACAATCTATCAAAACAAAATCATAATAATCCTGAATTTCCTTTAGATTGTTAAGTAACTGAAACTCTCGCTCATCAACTGAAACTAGATCAACACTTGCTCCTGCAAGATCTGGAGTAGCTGGTGCAAGATGTAAGTTTTCTAGGGTTGTTGAAATTATTACATTTTTTATTGTAATTGGTCCTGGAATAAGAACTTCATACATACCCGAATCTAAATCTCTATAATTCACACCTAGCCCTGAAGATGCATTACCTTGAGAGTCAACGTCTACAACCAAAACTTTCTTACCAAAATAGCTAAGATATGCTGCTAAGTTTATTGTTGTGGTTGTTTTCCCAACCCCACCTTTTTGATTTACTATTGCTATTACTTTTGCCATAAATAAAATATTATGTATATATTATATCAGAAATCGCGACAAAAGAAAAAACACTTAGCCGATAAGTGTTATGGTAGCAGGGGTGAGAATTGAACTCACGACCTCGGGCTTATGAGTCCCACGCTCTAACCAACTGAGCTACCCTGCCAAAAGTAGTTATATAATAATGTAAATATGTATTTGCGCTTTGATTATATATATTTGGTCGAAGACCATCTCTCGACTTCGCTCGAGACCTATGGTGAGTGAGTCCGAATACAATGAGGACGAATCGAATGGTGGCGGGGGTGGGATTTGAACCCACGACCTCCAGGTTATGGGCCTGGCGAGCTGCCAAACTGCTCTACCCCGCATCGTCGTCATTAAGGATACAATAATTTAAAGAAAATTGCAACCACCCTAATGAGATGGTACCGAAGGAGGGACTTGAACCCTCACCCTGAAACAGGACACGATTTTGAGTCGTGCGTGTCTACCATTCCACCACTTCGGCATAAAAATAACACCATATAAGTACTCACCAACTTGAATGCTCTTTATTGTAAGAAAAATAAGCACTTTAGTCAATATCAATATTTTTAACAAAAAGTGTTATAATAAACCTATGTTTTTAACAGCACATTCATTAATAGCACTATCTAGTACAAAATTCATAAATGACCCTACGTCTTTATTTTTTATTAATTTCTTTTTGCACTATGTGTTTGATGCAATACCACACGGCGAAGAACATGGTATAAGTGGTGGATTCAAAAGCACAAACAAAGATATGGCCATTTTTGCTACCATAGAAATATTATTTGTAATAATAATTATTTCTACTTTTACTATTCATTCTAATTATCCAATAAATAGTACTTTTTTTGCCGTTTTAGGAGCTTGTCTTCCAGATATTCTATGGGGACTATATAGAGTTACAAATTTCAAAATATTTGCTTGGGCAGATAAATTAAATGATCTTGCCCACAACATAATAAAGGTCAAACAAAGCTCTATTTTCTTTTACTCTATGCAACTGATTCCAATAATAATTTTTCTTCTGACTTTTTATTTTATATAGCAAAATAACCCCCCACCCATAGGAAGAGTTAGTAAAATAAAAACACAGTTAATTATACTAAACTGTGTTTTTTTGTTTGTTAAATATTTAACGGGATATAATCTTCCTATGGGTGGGGGGTTATTCTTCTTTTGATATTGCTTCAACTGGACAATTATCTACTATATCATCAATGTCGCATCCTACTCCATCTCCATTTTTTATGATAGATGCCTTATTACCACTCATTTCAAACATTTCTGGACACATTGATACACATGTTCCACAGCCTATGCATTTATCTGGATCTATTTTTGCCTTTACCATATTTTTAATCTCACTATATAAGATTGATTAATTCTTGCACATCTCTATTATATAACAAAAATCGTTTAATTTCAAGAAAGGCCTATTTATTGACAAAGATTATCAAAAGAGTAATATTCTTACATTAAATTAAATCCTTGGGAGGAAAAATGTTTATACTTTTTGATGGAGTCAGAATGAGTATTTTGACGGCTATGCGACTGCAACTTAAAAAGATTAATGCAGTCCTCGAGGTGAATGATGAAAATACATTCATCGAAAAATTGGACCATTCGAAAGCACCATGTCTCTACGAGACTATTTGGGAACTGTCCGTGTTAATAGAAGAAGCAAATACAAAACTTGAAAGCATTGGACAAAAATCTGTACGCATTGAATCAATATCTGAAAATTTTCCAGAGACCCCAATGGTACTAGCGTCAAATATTACATACTGGTCAATAGAAAGTGGGAGAAAATATTTCGATGATGAAAAAAGACCACATGCATTTTATGAAGTGATATTTGCGCACCCAGTCTTATATGGAGACCAAGAAATTGATGAGATTAGAAAAAATGTCTGGGAAACAATCACGGGGCTCACAATAACAAATGAGAGTAACATTCTTTACTGGGATAATTACCAATGTGAATGGAAAAAATTACACAAAGATACAAATCCTTGGACACTATCAGAATGTCAATGTTTCCATTATGGAGATTGCTCAAGAATGAAAGAAATCAACAACGTTGTATAAAAACAAACCTATCCTCATCCTATTAATCGGTTGGGGATTTTTTATTTAATTTTTTGCAATTACAAGAACCCATATTTCATTTGCCTCATATTTTTTGAGTAATTTTGCTATCTCAAGCACAGTAGACCCAGTTGTGTATACGTCATCTATTATTATAAAATTCTTGCTCTTTACAAAATCAATATTTTTAATAATAAATGCACTAGATATATTTTTTAATCTCTCCTCTCTTTTTAAATCTGCCTGATGTTTCGTATTTATTTTTCTAAAAATTAAATCATTTTTGAATTCATATTTAAAATAATCTGCAAAAATTTTTCCCAAAACTTCGGATTGATTAAAACACCTTTCTCGCTGTCTAATTTTGTGAAGTGGCACAGAAATGACTATCGGGTTTTCTAACTTTTCTTCCACTCTAGAATAATAAGCTATTAATATTTTAGATAGCGGAATTGCAATGCTTTTAATAAATTGATATTTAAAAAAATGTATCAGCTTTTGTAATGTTTTCTGATGATATGAAGATGCAACATGAACTTGAAATATACATTCATTCTGAAATGACCCCTGTTCATTTATTTTTATAAAATCAAAACAATCATCACAAATAAAAAGACTTTCTTTACCACAGGAAATACATTCTATGGGGAATAAGATGTTGAGTAGTAATTTTAGTAGTTTTGACATATAAGTAAATCGGGGTAAGTAGTGTGGGCAAAATTATTAGCAAATCAATGTTCGAGCCTGGACTTCGACGGAGCTCAGTCGAAACCTCGAGAACCTGATTGTATTTTTTATTCCAAAATAACCAAATAATAAATTATTTTAAAATTACTAAATGGCAGATTGAAAATCGATACGGCATTAATCTTTTTAGCGATAGATTATTTTTGTGGAGTTTTTTTCTTTGCCACCCCTTCTTAGAAAGTGGTGGCACCGCAAAATCGCGAGCAATATAAAAATTTCAAAATTTATCATCTCGTCAAGTTAAAACTTCAAAATGTTATCTATCGATAACTTGAAGTTTTTTAACGCTTGACTCTATTCAAATTTCATAAAATTTTTATAAGCTCGCACATAAATAAAATAGAACACACTTTATTAAGCGCAATAAAAAAGGCCCTGGAGTACGGCCCTTCTCTTAAATAATATTATTGCGCTTTCGCTAAATTTTTTCAATCTTTATTTCCCCATCTCTAACGACGGCTTTAATATGATTACCTGACTTAATATTGTCTGAAAGAATTTTATTTGCGATAAGATTTTCTATTTTATCTTGAATAAATCTCTTGAGCGGTCTTGCGCCCATTTTTGGATCATAAGATTTCTCTGCCAGATATTTAAATACATTTTTTTCTACACTCAAGTATATTTTTCTTGAACTTAATCTTTGACTAAGTTCTTCTATATGTATTTTTGCTATCTCAGACACGCTCTTTATATCAAGCGGTTTAAAAACCAATGTTTTATCTATTCTATTTATAAACTCTGGTTTAAAATGATCTGAGAGAGACTCAATAACCCTTTTCTCAAGAGCTTCATATTCACCTATTAAAAATTCTTTTTGATTTTTATTTTCTGTGCTAAAACCAAACGATGCTTGTTTGTTAAATTTATCACTTGCAATATTTGAAGTCATTATTATGATAGTATTTTTGAAATTTATTTTTCTAGATTGTGCATCTGTAATATAACCATCTTCCAAAATTGGTAAAAGTAAATTAAAAATATCTGGGTGTGCTTTTTCTATTTCATCAAACAAAATTATAGAATATGGTTTTATTCTTACCAAATCAGTAAATTTGTTTTGATCTTTATAACCAATATATCCTGCGGGAGAGCCAATGAGTTTTGAAGCATTGAATTTTTCAGAAAACTCACTCATATCAATTCTAATAAGTGCTTTTTCATCGTTATAAACATATTTTGCTAAAACCTTGGCCATTTCTGTTTTACCAACTCCCGTTGGACCAAGAAAAATGAAAGAAGCAAGTGGCTTATTTGGATTTGCAAGTCCAGCTTTTGCTCGTCTTATGTATTGAGAAATTTCTTTTACAGCAACATCCTGACCAATAATAAATTCTGAGATAGATTTCTCCAAATTTACCAATTTTTTCTTTTCTGATTTCATTAAATCTTCAAGTGGAATACTAGTCATCCTTGAAATAATTTCTGCAATTTCTATTTCTGTAATTTTGCCAAGTGGTTTTTTTGGAGCCTTATTCTTTTTTTCTATATTGTTAAGCTCTTCTATAATTTTATCCTCTCTTTCTTTATACACTATTGCACCCTCATAATCATCCTTATTAATAGACTCTTCCTTATCTTTTATAATGTTACTTAATTCATTTTTTAACTCCTGTACTTTTTTAAATCTCGGGTCTTTTGATTTTTTTACCTTAAACTTAGAAGCAGCTTCATCAAGTAAATCAATGGCTTTATCTGGTAAAAACCTATCTGACAAATATCTCTCACTAAGTTCAATAGCTGATTCTATAGCGCCGTCTGTAATTTCTACTCTATGATATTTTTCATATGACAATCTTAAGCCAAATAAAATATTTCTACTTTCAACTGCACTTGGTTCATCTATAAGGATTGATTGAAATCTTCTTTCAAATGCAGGATCTGATTCTATATATTTCTTATATTCATTTATTGTAGTAGCACCAATTACTTTTACATCCCCCTTTGCAAGTTCTGGTTTCAGTATATTTGCAGCATCAAGCTGTCCGCTCGTAGCTCCTGCACCTATAATTGTATGAATTTCATCTATAAACAAAATTATATTATCATCTTTTTTTGCATCATCAATAATACCCTTTAATCTTTTTTCAAACTCTCCTCTATACATAGTACCGGATATGACCGCCCCCAAATCAAGTGCTATAATTTTTTTGCCGAGCAAAACATCTGGAACATCACCACTCAAAATTTTCTTTGCAAGTCCTTCTACGATAGCAGTTTTGCCAACACCTGGCTCACCAAGTAAAATTGGATTATTTTTTGTCCTACGACATAATATTTGAATAAGTCTATCTATTTCTTTTTTTCTTCCAATAACTGGATCTATTTTTTTCTGCAACTCATGATCAGTGAGCTCTATCGTAAATTGTGGCATAGACAATTGATCTGCAAATGGATTTCCAGTTATCATTTTCTCTAATGATGAAATATTTGATAAATTAGAATCAACAATATCAGTAAGTTTGTCAGTGTGCACCAATAAAGCGTCTATGTTTTTAAGTAGCGTTTCTTTATTTATTTTTTTATTACTGAGAAAATTATCAAGTTCTTTAATGTTGCTATCAAAAATTGCATATAGTAAGTGTTCTGTTCCAACGTATGGATGTTCATTTTGATAAGCAAGTTTCACAGCCCTCTCAATAATCTTCTGACACTCATTAGAAAAAATTGGAATTCCATTTTTATTTATATCATCTATATTAGAATTCTTTGCTATCTCTATTTTCAAATCATTCTCACTAATTCCAATATCACTCAAAAAATTGTATGCAATTGATCCCTTATCAACAGATAAAACATAAAGAATATCCCAAAAATTTATTTCCGATTTATTAAGTGTCGTTGCTAAGTCTTGTGCCTTAATTAAGGTAGACTTTAGACGCCTTGAAAACTTAGCAAATATATCATTTATATTTTCCATATGAATAATTTACCTATTATTTAATCCTTCAAACTTCATATTCATTATATCATCACAGTACTTTATTCTAAAACATTGAATCTCTACTGTAAAGATTGACAAAAATCAATATCTAAGATAAAGTAATATGAAAATAAAAAATATACTGGAGGAATCATGACAAGAGAACAAGAATACTTATCTGCACTAGAGATAAGAACAATAATAGACCGGTTAGAATATTTAAGACCCCTTGTTTCTAGAGGTCCCATAAATATATCTAAACTCGCTGAACTTCTCATTGTGAAAAAATTTGTTAAATCCCTAACAGATGCAGGCTTTAATCTTAAGTTTTTGCCCCTAGGTCACGATTTTGGTCATCTATTAAGAGATTCTATTCATGCCATTCTTGCGGGTCAAGATAAGAAAATTTTAAATGGAATCGACACGTTAGATCTTTTTGCTGGATCTTTCGGCGGATCGTTTCATGATGTAGGATTAATACTACACGAATTTATAGAATTAACACAAAAAATATTCGGATTTATTCCTATATCCAGATACGAGGAAAAAAATAATTATATGCGCCATGCCGAGTATATGGTATATCTAATTGACAAGTTCCTAGATCTTTCTTCGCTAAACTTATCAAGTATAGATGAAGAATATTTAAAACTTGCCATAAAATATGCTGTAGCAGCGCACACTAACTATCTTACGTCCTTCACTGTTGATGGAAAAATTCTTAATCCCTACAAAAGCACCTGGCAAGATGGATCTCCCATATGGTTTGTAATATTGACCAGATGGTGTGACAGAATGGATTGTATAGGACCATATTTTACAATTAGACACTTTACAACCCTTCTCTATCACAAAGAAAAAAAGACCACAGATTACTCAATGATTAATGGCAAAAGAGTATTCTGTGATATTGATTTCAAAAATCACATGTATCCTTTCAAGCCAAAAAACAAAGAGCAAAAATCACAAGCAACTATGAGAAGTCATTTGGAGATGTTTCTAAACTCTCAAAACAATGAAACACCGTATGGCAAAGATGACATTCTTGGATCTATAATGGTTTCTATGCGCGAATATTACAAAGACCTGGGCTGGGAAATCATAAATGCTTTAGATAGCACTGAAGATGTCAATCCTAAATTTAACTCAAGAAACCTATTCAATCTAATAAAAAAGGTTTCTAGACATCCCAAAGATGACCAAATATGGGAACTTGTAAATGAATTTGAAAACCTCCCCAATGAAAGCAAAATTCCATGGAGAAGAGCATTTCGTGTAATAAGAAAACAAATTTCGAATCTTGCTATTTCTAAAAGGAAAGAGGCCGAAGATCTTGTCAAAATAATGCTCAACTAATAAAACAGTTCCGCTAGATCGAAGAATTTAGCGGTTTTTTTATTTGACAACAATATAATTCCACGGTAAATTAAATTAAATTACAAATATTGGAGGAAAAAATGAAAACAAATGATTTTTCTAAATATGCAGAAAAAATATTAGCACATAGAGGGCGCGTATTAAGTTGGTTAAATAATGTTCCACCCAACCCTATCTTAATGGAGCTATATCCAAGCAACATGTGTTCTCACAAATGCCCCTATTGTCCTAATAAAAATAGTAATTCAAACGACTTCCTAACATTGGAACAAATGAAAAATTACATTTTGCAATTTAAAAACTTGGGCGGTAGAGCAATTATTTTTTCTGGTGGTGGAGAGCCACTAGCTAATCCATCAACAAAGGAGGCATTAGCTTATGCCGCATCTCTAGGAATAGAAAATGGTCTTTTTAGTAATGCGAGTCTCTTAAATTCAGATGATTTAATAAAAACTATTCTAAATTCTTGTAAGTTTTTTAGAATTAGCCTTGACGCAGGAAATCCAGAGTTATTTAATTTAACTCATGGCATAAAAAAAATCCACTTTGATAAGATAATAAGAAATATTAAATCTCTAACATCAATAAAGAAACAAATAGGTTCTAAATGTCTTGTTGGTACTGGATATCTTACGGGTCAAAAAACAACCTCGATGATTGATATGGAAAGTTTCATCTTATTATCTATAGAACTCGGCGTTGATTTTGTTCAATTTAGACCCTATTTGGGAGACACTACAAACATTAATGAATCAATAGATTATTTAGAAAAAAAGTATTCTAATCAAATTATAATACTTACGTCTAATCAAAAGTTTTCTCTATTTTCCGATCCTCGAAGAAAATACAACAAATGTCATATTGCAAATTTTATATTTACAGTAGGCGCCGATGCAAATGTTTATAGTTGTTGTCATTTAAGCTCTGCTATGGAATTATCATTGGGGAATCTAGAGAACTTAAGTCTAAAAGATATTTGGATTAATAAGGATTCCGTTATTAATAAAATAAATGTTTCAAAATGCATCATACTATGTCGTGGAAATGCAATAAATGAAACTCTTGAACAAGTTCGACAAACAAACTCTGTCCCAAGAATTAAGGGTCATATAGTCCATAAAAACTTCTTATAAAGCCGAGAATCAACTCGGCTTTTTTATTAGAAAAGAAATAATTAATCTAAGCGCATTTCTATCGGGTTGTACAACCCGATTTTTTTATTCATAAAAACAGGGATGATCCATGCCCGCTCGCCTTTGGAGAGAATCATCCCTACAGAAATGCGCCCTATATTTTTTATGTTAAATCAAACATTCATCTGTCTTAGTTTATTTATTCTATCCTCTATTGGCGGATGTGTTGAAAACAATTTAGCAAAAGATTTTTTACCTACTCCAAATGGAGATGAAATAAATAAATGTGCAGTTGCAGTATTTGTTTTTTGCATTCCCATTTCATCTTTACTTATCTTCTCTAGTGCATTTGCAAGTCCCTCTGGATAACGCGTTAGAAGTGCGCCTGATGCATCAGCTAAATATTCACGTTTTCGCGACACTGCGAGTTGAATAAGGTTTGCAAAAATAGGAGAAAGAATTGCCAAAACAATTCCTACTATTATAAGTATTCCGCCTCCTTTATTTTCACTATCACGACTCCTAAAAAGACTTCCTCTTATAAAAAAGTCTGCTAATAGTGATATTATTCCCACGCAAATTATTACAATAGTCATAAGACGAATATCATAATTTTTTATATGACTCATTTCATGAGCTATCACGCCTTCAAGTTCTTCATTTTCAAGTTTTGCTATAGCACCAGTTGTAATTGCGATGCTAGAATGTTTTGGATCACGCCCTGTGGCAAAAGCATTTATAGAATCATCCGTCATAATATATACCTTTGGCATTGGATTGCCAGATGTAATACTCAAATTTTCTACCATTCTATATACATAAGGGTTTTCATTTTTCTCTAGTTGCTTTGCACCTGCAGAAAAAAGAGCCACTTTATCGCCAGAATAATAGCTTATCATGCTCATAAAAATTGATATAAAACATATAAATATTACTCCACCATATCCCCAATTATAAGCACGTCCAAAAATATATCCTAGCAGTGTCACAAAAACAACAAAAATAAACATTAGTAAAAATGTTTTTCTTTTATTACTACTTATTTGATTATATAAATTCATATTTTTTTGAAATTTAATAATTTGAAATTTGAAATTGATTTGTCATTTGAAAATTGAAAATTGGAAATTCTATATTAGCCCCATTTTCTTTTTTATTTCCAACATATTTCTCGTTGCAATTTTTTGAGCTTGTTTTGCACCAGAATCTAATATACTTTTTATCTTTTTTGGATTTTTCAAAAATTCTTGTTTTCTGTATTGTATTGGTTCTAATTCTTTTATAATTATCTCTGCTAATTCTGATTTAAGCTCTGAATATTTAATTGTCTTATTATTATATTGTTTTAAAAAATTATCATATACTTCTTTAGCGTCAAAAAACAACAACAAATCAAATAAATTTTTTACGCCCTTTGACATTTCTTTATCAAAATTTGAATCTGTTACAGCGCGAGATACTTTTCTTCTAATTTCATCTGGAGTATCTGATAGCGAAATATAACTTCCGGCAATTGATTTACTCATTTTTTTATCCGGATCGTTCAATGACATTATTTTTGCACCCGTTGTAATATATGGATTTACTTTTTTAAAAAACTCTCCGAATTTATTATTGAATTTTTTAAGAATTATATTTGTAAGCTCTAAGTGTTGCGACTGATCTTCTCCAACAGGAACAATCTCTGTTCCATACAACAAAACATCCGCAGCCATAAGAACTGGATAATCAAGAAGTCCAATATTTATATTTTTTTCATTCTTAGAAGACTTGTCTTTATACTGTGTCATTCTATATAATTCTGAAACAGGAATAATTGTATTTAGTAGCCAACAAAGCTCAGCATGTTCTTTGACACGTGATTGCAAAAATAATATTGATTTTTTTGGATCAATTCCACAAGCCAAAAGTGTTGCCGTCAAATCAATAATTCTATCTTGATATTGTTTTGGATTATAATCAATTGTAATTGCGTGTAAATCTACAATTGAATAAATACAATTATACTCTCCCTTGTTTTGAAGATTTACCCAATTTCGTATTGCACCCAAATAATTACCAATATGCATTTCGCCCGTTGGCTGAATACCTGAAAATAGTATTTTTTTATTAGTCATATTTTTAACAAATATAAATTAATCAATTATCCTATTAATCTATTATACTATTAATTATACTTCTATAACAACGGGAAGAACCATTGGCCTTCTTTGTGTTTCTTGAAATAAGTATTGACCTATTTGATTTCTAATTTTGTTCTTGAAATACATATCGTTTGCCATATTTTCCTTATTTCCTGTTTTTAGAATTTGTCTTACCTTATCCCTCGTTTGTTCAATAAGTTCTTTGCTTTCTTTAAGATATATAAATCCACGAGAAATAATATCTGGACTATGAACAAGCTCTCCCGTCTTAGCAGATATAGTTGCAATGACAACAATCATTCCATCATCAGACATAATTTTTCTATCTCGAAGCACAATGTTAGAAATATCACCAACCCCTAATCCATCTACAAATACATAATCAGCGGGAATACGCTTTGTTGTAAGTCTTCCACCGAGCTTTGTAAACTCAATGATCTGACCATTGTCAGCTATAAAGATATTTTTTGCATCTATCCCCGCTTCTTCAGCTATCTTTGCATGAATATGTAAAAAAGAATGATTACCTTCAATAGGGATAAAATATCTTGGTCTTACAAGATTTATCATAAGCTTAAGATCTTCTTTTTTAGCATGACCTCCAGCATGAACGTCCATCATTTGATAATGAATTACTTCAGCCCCCTGTCTATACAAACTATCCTTAAGACGTTGTACAGATCTTTCATTTCCAGGAACAACAGAAGATGAAAACACCACTGTGTCACCCTTATCTACTTTTAAAAACTTGTGATCTCTGTTTATAATTCTCATCAAAACTGCATTATCCTCTCCTTGAGCACCTGTACAACAAACAACAATTCTGTTTGCTGGATATTCATGAAGTTCTTTTTCACTAATTATTGTATGTTTATTATAGTGAAAATATCCTAGCTGATGAGCTATTTCAATATTTGTTTTCATACTATAGCCCTCTACAAGAATTTTTTTGTTCAATTTTTCAGCAGCATTGAAAACTTGTTGTAATCTATTTAAAAGTGAAGAAAATGTTGCTATAACAACTCTTCCTTGAGCATTTCTTATAATATCAAATAGATTTGATTTGATTTCTGACTCTGATATCTGATGTCCACTTTGTGGTGCATTTGTTGAGTCAGCCATAAGGGCAAGAACATTGTGTTCTGAAAGTTCTGCAATTTTTGCAACATCTGGAAGGTCACCAGATTCTCTATCAAAATCAAGCTTAAAGTCACCAGTATGCACTACTTTTCCAAGCGGTGTATCTACAACTATCCCCATTGAAGTTGGAATATTATGGCTTACTGCAAAAAAAGATATTTTGAAATTTCCAAGATGCAATGTATCGTCTGTTGTTACAGCCTGCAAATTAAGTGGGGATACATCCTTGAATTCTTCCATTCTTTTTTTTATTATTCCCAAGCTAAGTGCAGAGCTATAAATTGTTGGATTTCCAAGTCTTGGAACAAGATAAGGAATTGCCCCGATATGATCCAAATGAGCATGAGTTATAACAACTCCTTTTATATTTTTTTCTTTCCCTTTTAGATATTCAATGTTTGGAATGATAAAATCGATTCCTGGCATATCTTCTTCTGGAAATTGAAGACCCATATCAATAATTATGATATCTTTTTCATATTCTAAAAGTGTCATATTTCTACCAACCTCTTCATTTCCTCCCAAAATCATTATTTTGAGTTTTCCATGTTCAAATGTTTTAACCTCGTCTTTTTCTACGTGAGAAACTTTATTTTTTTTCACAAAAGAAGAATCCCCTCTTTTATGAAAACCTTTGTTTTGTTTTGGAGCAAGTTTTTTTGTCATAAAACCTGCTCGTTTTGTATTTTCTACCATAAATTATTTTTATATCCGAGAGATAACTCAAGGACAAGTTTAAATTTTAATTACTAATTTTTACCAAACACATGTTTGATAGTACTTATTTATTTGAAGTCCAAATATTTTATTTTATAGATTTTTTTGATCTAATGTACCAATTTGTTACATTACTAAATCTATCAGATGGAAGATAAACCACTTTTGTATCTATTCCTTTTATGTTTTTACTGAAAATATAGTTAAATTGTGGTCTAAATAAAAATATTGCAAAATATTGTTGCTTTAAAATATCTTCAAATTTCTGATATTTCACAGTCTTTTCTTCTAAATTAGATGTCTTTCTTGCTGATTCCAAAATAGAATCAATATCAGAATTAGCTAGTAAACTGAGATTCAATCCATTTTGCATCTGAGAAGAATGCCAAAATGGATATGGATCAATGTCGTATGACAATAATTGTCCATGTAACAGTATTTGATATTGTCTTGGAATAATAACCTGTGTATTAATCTTTTGTCTTGAAATAATTTCAATATTTACAGTAATACCAAGTGAATTCCATTGTTTTTTAATATATTCCAAAATTTTTACATACTCAGCGTTATCGACGCTTGTAATTGTAATTTCAAATTTTACTTCTCCTTTTTTAAGCACGTTTTCCGTCGTGTCATATTTAAAACCATAGTCTTCTAAATTCTTTTTAGCTTTATCAATATCATAGACATCTTCAAGTGGCGCTATTAAAAAATCTAGTGGCGCATAAGCTTCTTTATCTTTTATGCCAGCATAGATAATAAGGTCTTTTTTATTAATAGCTAAGCTAAGTGCTTCTCTAACTTTTGTATCTTTTAAAAATGTATTTTGTTTTGGATTAAAAAATAAAGCTGTATATTTTGGAGTATCAAAGCTATTTATAAATCTACTCTTTAAACTCTTTACTTTAGAAAAATCATATTTTGACACAGAGGCTATTGCATCTACATGACCATTATTGAAAGCCTCGATAAGACTATCTGTGTCTGAATAAAATCTAAAATCTATTTCATTTATATATGGTCTTTTTTCATAGTAATCCTTGAAAGAAACAACTTTGTATTGTTTTATAACTCCATTTGCATCTTTTTTAAAGGAATCAAACTTGAATGGCCCACTTCCAATAGGTTTTCTATTTAACTCTGTAAGCATGTAATTTTCATAAGACACTCCTTGCCAGACATGCTCTGGCAAAATTCCAAATGTTAAAAGAGATGTAAACTGATCAAGTGGTTCTTGTAAAGTAAGTCTAAAAATATCATCTGATTCTTGTTGAAAAACTATTCCCTGAAATGTTCTATAGAGTGGGCTTTTGAAATTAGCATCTTGAATAAGAGATAATGTAAAACCTATGTCATCTGATCCAATAGTTTCTCCATCATGCCACAATATATTTTTTCTTAGTTTAAAAACATATGTTTTGTTTTCATTTTCCAGCCAATAATCCTCTATCAAATCTTTTTGTAATTTTCCTTCTTTATCAATTTTGAATAATCCAGAAAAAATTAATCTGCTAATGTCTCTGTCTGCATCATTTGATTGAGAAAGTATCGGATTTATATATTGCAGAGATCCAAGTAATCCTTCTGTATAAATCCCTCCATATACTGGGCGTTCTATCATCTTTGAAAGAGCAAATCTTAATCCAAGCCAAGAAAAAGAAATTAAAAACACAAACAAACATATATTAAAAACTTTTTTTTCTTTATTTGTAAGAAAATGTTTAATTTGTTTAAATTGTTTCGTGCTCGGAAGATGTCTATCTGATAAAGAGGAAATAAGCTTTTTATCTTCACTATTTTTATCAAAGACGTCTTTCATTTTTTGAACAATAAAAAAATCAAAGTATCTAGATGACCTTGTATAAAGTTTTCTAAAAGACTCCTTTTTTAATAAAAAATTTTTGAATTTTCTAAGCACTTTTGTATTCTAAAACAATAAGATAAAGCTGTTTTTATAAAAACAGCAAACGGATATATTTAGTACACCTTTATTTTATAAATAAATGTGCTGCGCTTATAAGACAAAATAGCACTGCAAGTACTATAGTAAAAATATGCATGAATTTCTCAGCACCTCTTTTTACTTGAAAAACGCTACTTCCTCCGCCAAAAACAGAAGAGAGGCCTCCACCCTTTTGCTGTAAAACTATGGCGATAATAAGTAATATCGCTACAATAATTTGTAATATATAAAGAAATTTCATATCTATATAATATACTAGCATATTGAAATAAATATGTCAATTTACTGCACAATATTGAAATTTTAAACAAAATCTTTGCTATTTTTGTAACAAATAAAAAACCTTGAATACTATTACGGCAATCAAGGTCTAAACGATCATGCAAAAATTGCAACATATATTGGTTCTGTAGAAAAGAAAGATCCATTTAAACGACAAACAAGATCAGTCCATGTTTTCCCTGATTCATTCCAGAAAATTTCAAAAACAAGATCATCACGGCCAATACCAATACCAAAGCTACTATAAAAGGTTCCTAAAAAATAAATGCTACGATATTTCCTCCACTCCTTGGGAATCATTTCTTGATGAGCTAAAAAAAAATCCAAAAAACAACCATTAAGGGGGATTTTATTTTCTTTTTTCAATTGCTTCAACAAATCGGGTAATTTACAATATCCTCCATCAAAAATTCTTAACGTGATTTTTGCGATATCAAAAACAAATTTACCTTGTTTTTCATGCTCTGTGATTGAATACTCACGCCTAGCCAAGGGAAAACTATCCCCGTCAATAATATGAGAGCTTACCATTTTAATCCTCCTTTTGGAAAATGTTAATTTACTATATATAATCATCTATAAAAAAATTTGTCAAACTAAATATCCATCCCCATCCATCTTTTCATTTACGTCTTACATCACAAAATATGCTATAATTTTATTATATACTGACAAAACTAAGAAGCTAACCCTATCTGCCTACCGATCTTCGACTCTGAGAGTTGAGCTCTCAAGCTCAGACTCGAATGAGTAAGTGGGCCAACCACCTAATTCACCCCGCTATGGCGGGGCAAGCTAACTCTATGCCTAAAATAATCTACTCTAAAAGACGAACTCTATGCCTTGAAATAGGAAAAAACGCGGAACTTATCATAAGGGCGCCAAAGCGATTACCAGAGTCCCAAATTTACAAATTTATTCAGAAAAAAAGTGCTTGGATAAAATCTCGCCAAGAAAAAAAATTGGCCGACATTTCAAAAGTCCAAGAACTCGCCTCTAAAATAGACATCAAAATATCAAAATCAGATGCTTACAATATTATCTCTCAAAGAACTAAGGAATTATCTTCTACTTATAACTTTATCTATAATACAATCAAAATAAATAATGCGCGAACAAGATGGGGATCTTGTAGTGCAAAAAATAATATTAACTTTACAAAAAAAATTGCAATACTTCCCGAATCAGTTATGAATTATATTATTGTTCACGAATTATCTCATACAATAGAAAAAAATCATTCTCGCAAATTTTGGACTCTTGTCCGAAATATACTACCAAATTATAAACAACAACAAAAATGGCTCAAAGAAAATGGACATATACTAGAATTATAATATTTTCTATTTTAACTTTGTTAATTTGTAATCAAATTACAAAAGCAGGAAGCACTAGCACAATAAGCATCGATGAAACAATTCTTGATTCAGACAATGACGGACTTAGTGATTTCAAAGAAAAAAATATTTATTTTACAGATCCAAACAATTCTGATTCAGATGGAGATGGCTATAAAGATGGTGAAGAAATAAAATATAACTATTCTCCCAGAGACAATAAAAGAAAACTAATCTCCACAGACTCAGACCAAGATGGTCTAATGGATCTCTGGGAAATAAATCTTGGAACTAATTTAATAAATCCTGACTCTGATGGCGATGGTTATAAAGATGGTGAAGAAATAATAGGTGGATATGATCCACTATCAAATAACAACGAAAAACAAGAAAAGTTAATTAAAATTAATCTAAAAAATCAAGAACTAAGTTATTATCTAGGACCCAAAAAAATAACAAGCTTCAAAATATCAAGTGGCATAAAAAGCCTTGCGACTCCTCGTGGTACTTACAAAATATTAAACAAAATACCGGTTAAGCTATATAAAGGCATAGGATACAATTATCCAAACACAAAATGGAATCTTCGTTTTTCTACCAGTGGATTATATATTCACGGGGCATACTGGCACAACAAATTTGGAACCCCAATGAGTCATGGATGTATTAATGTATCATATGAAAATATGGAATCACTCTACAATATGGCTTTAACTGGGGATAAAATAATCGTTGAATAATCCCCCCCCCCCCCCACCCATCAGAAAATACAAAAAAAACACAGTTTTTTTAAATTAACTGTGTTTTTTATTTGAAAATATTTTATTAATCCCTAAACCTTCTGATGGGTGGGGGGGGTTATTTCAATTCAAACGATGCAATAATATCTTTTATAGCATCAAATTTTGCTTTATCAGCGGTTACTGGAGCTTCAATGCTTGAATATGTAAATACATATTTAGTTCCTTCTTTTATAACATTCTCTAAGTTAGTGTCTTTGTCCTTTATTTTGTTCCATTGAGCCTTTGTAAATACAGAAATTGTAAATAATGGCTTATCAGTTGCAAAATTAAATGCTATAGACTCTGTTTTGGTAGTATCTTTCTTATCTTCTTTTACTACATATCCAGCCCAAATTTGAGGAAATTTCAATGTAAATCCGTATGTTTCATTTTCATAGTTCAAACCACTTACATCATAATCTTTAATCTTTACAGTTTGAAGCATAAGATCAAATAATTGTCCCTGTGCTTGACTATTTATATAATCATTTTGTGTTGCTAACTCAGCTGCATATGTTTCATTGATATAAAATCTTCTTATTAATGCAATATCTTTGCCCTTATTATCTTGTATACAATATGTAACTACACCACTTCCTTCTGCACCAACATCATATTTAATACCCTTTATATTTTGAAATACAAATTCAACCCCTGTGCTTTTTACATTTTCTGCCAAATATTCACAATCTTGTTCGACTTCTTGATTAAGAGAAATTTGCATATCTTTTGCAAGTTCACCCTCTGTTCCATCTTCTAGACTTTTAAGTTTGAAAGCTTGCATTTGGTGATAAAGTTCATCATTTTCTTCGTCTATTTTAAAAAGTGTATCTGGATACATTATGTCCATTCCAATTGTTTCATTGGAGTATGTTTTCCAATCTTGAACAGCTGGCACTTGTAACTTACTTTGTTGATTTTGTTGGGCTTGTTGAAATTGAGCTAATTGAGTTTCAAGCTCTGTAATTCTTTGTTTTGCTTGTCTTGATTCCTCCTCTTTACTAATTAATATATTTTGTTGCCCAAAATATACAATACCCCCCACAATAAGAGCTGTTGCTATTATTGCAATGGAAAATAACCATATTGTTTTTGATTGACTCATATTCTTTTTGTATCCAGCTATATAACTGGAGTTATTAATTTTTATTTAAACTTTAATTTGAATAAATTTTAGATAAATAGTCAAGTCGTTAGTTTCTATAAATATCATAGACATTATAACATATAGTTATTCAATGTCTATAAACCTTAAAATAAGTATAAATGCTATACCAAAAACGAAAAATGAAAAATGTATTAAATTTTTCTTTATACTATTGTGATTTTTTATCTCCGGAATAAGGTCTGATGATGCAATATACACAAAACTACCAGAGGCAAAGGCCAATAAATAAGCTATGTTTATTTTTGAAGATACAAAATATGCCAAAACACCGCCCAACACTACTGTAAATGCAGACATAAAATTAAAAAGAAGCGCCTTCATTCTTTTCCAACCACCATGAATAAGAATACCAAAATCTCCCAACTCCTGTGGTATCTCATGAGCAATAATCACTAGCCATGTAATAATTCCTGTTTTTATATCAAAACAAAACGCGGATCCTATTACAATACCATCTATAAAATTATGGACAGAATCTGAAATCAAAACTAAATAAGTAAATGGCTTTTGATGTTCGCTGGGCATCTTATGGCAATGATGCCAATGAATAAACTGCTCCATCAAAAAAAATGTTGAAAATCCAATAAGCAAAAACACAAACACATCTTGACCACTTCCAAGTTTTTCAATTGCTTCTGGTAAAAGATGCAGAAATGCCCCTGCAATAAGAGCTCCTGCTGAAAAAGAAACTAAATATAAAATTATTTTTCTTAAAAAATCTTCTTTTATAAACAAAAACAATACCCCTATCCATGCAATAAGGGTTATAGAAAAAGTTGATATAATAATCCAAAATAATATTGACATTTATTTTTCCCAAAAATTAATAATCTTTATATAATTATCCTTAATCATTTCAATTGCTTTATTTTTTGAAATTTTTCCATTATATAATTCCATTATAGGCTTATAAAAAATAGTTCTTCCAACTGCAAAACCATTTATATCTTGAAATTTTTTTGCAATCTTTATCCAAGATCTGACCTGCTTCATATCTTCTCCTCTACCAAGCATTATAATAGCGACATTATTTCTATTTTTCAAGTTTTTTATTTGTCTAATTATTATTTCCCAATCTGATTTTTTATCATAGGCTTCTATTTTCCAAATATCTGGATCAATGCCATATTGCTGAATTTCAGAAATTACTAGAGCAGTATTTTTTGCTTTGTCGTTAATTTTTGGAGTAAGAAGCTCTATCAAAAACTTCATTTTATTTAATTTACAAAAATCATTGAGTTTTTTCAATTTTTTAAGCTGTAATAAATTTTGTTTTTTATTATCAAGATCATATCTTACCAAAACTTTAACAAAATCTGGATTAGAACTTTTTATAAATTTTCCAAAATTACTACCGTGTTCAAACTCAAAAAACTCTTGACCACTTTTTTCTGTAGATATAGATAATAATATTTTTTGCTGTTTTGCAATCTTTATAATATCAGATCCAAATTCTTCATCTATCAATATAGCTAAATTTTTATTATTTTTTAATTGCTTTCTTGCCAATAAAAATCCTTGAAAAATAATAGCCTTGTAAAATGATATAAGATTTTTATTTTCTTTTGATAGTGGTCTTTTCAAAGAAAAACTTCTAATCAAAAAATCTCTGTGATCAAATGGAAGCATATAAATTTTGTCTTTGTATCCTAGCATAAATTTTAAAAAACTTTTGTGATTATTTTTTTTATTAAATCTATTCCTATCATTTGTTTTGATGGCTTTATGTTCAAAAGTCCCAGCACGGTAGGAGCGATATCAGACAAAACTCCATTTATATCTTTTTGACAAAAATCTTCGTTTGAAATTTCTTTTGTTTTGTTTTTGAATTTATCACTAACGATAACGCATGGAACTGGATATGAACTATGTTCTTTATCTATTTCTCCTGTTTTTAGATTTACCACTTCTTCTGCATTTCCATGGTCTGCTGTCAAAATAACTGTACCATTTTTCTTCAAGAAAGCTGGGATAATTTCTGATAAATTTTTATCGAGCGCCTCTATCGCCTTTATAGATGCATCAAGATTTCCAGTGTGCCCTACCATATCAGCATTTGCAAAATTCACCACATAAAAGTTAAACTTATCTTGGTTCACCTTTTCTATAAGTACATTTTTAATTAATTCTGCAGACATTTCTGGGAGTAAATCATATGTTTCAACATCAGGAGATGGAATAAGAATTCTTTCTTCATTTTGATATTTTTCTTCTTTAAGTCCATTAAAGAAAAATGTAACGTGTGCATACTTTTCTGTTTCTGCTATATGAAGCTGAGACAAACCAGCGTTGTCTATAAGTTCAGACAAAGTTCCATTTATATCTGGCCTTCTAAAAGCTACCTCAACCGGTAAACCTTTTTGATATTCTGTAAAAGTTACCACTGACAAATTTTTTAGCTTCTCTCCCCTGTCAAACTCTTTGAAATCTTCTTGAGTAAAAGCATTTAGTATTTGTCTTGCTCTATCTGCTCTAAAATTAAAAAATATTACTGAATCACCATCGCAAACTTTAGCTATAGGTTCACCGTCTTTGATGATAACAAGTGGATGAAATTCTTCATCAAAAATATTTTTTGCATAAGATGCTTGAATAGCTAGTGCAGGGTCTTCATCTTTGTCTTTTGCAATACCATGAACAATTGCATCATAGCTAAGCTTAATTCTATCCCAATTATTATTTCTATCCATGCCATAAAATCTACCCGAGATAGTTGCTATTTTTCCACACCCATAAATTTCTATAGTCCTAAGTAGATTCTTTGTAAAAACAACCCCTTTATCTTTGGCAGTGTCACGACCATCTAAAAAAAGATGGATAAAAACTTTTTCTAATTTATTCTCACATGCCAGTTTCAAAAGAGATTCAAGATGTGCTTGATGAGAATGGACTCCTCCAGTTCCAAGAAGTCCAATAAGATGAAGTGCGCTATTATTGTTTTTTGCATTTTCTATAACTTTCAAAAGAACTTCATTCTTGAAAAAATTACCATTTAGTATTTCTTTATTTATTCTATTTAAACTCTGTGGAACTATTTGACCAGATCCAAGCGTAAGATGCCCTACTTCTGAATTTCCAACCTCACCATAGGGAAGTCCACTTGCCTCTCCCGATGCCTGCAACAAAAAAGATGGATAATTTTTTAACAAAAAATCCCAATATTTTGGCTTTGCAAGAGTTATTGCATTACCAATAGATGGCTCAGATACTCCCCAGCCATCTAAAATTATAAGTGCAACTGGATTAGTAGTCATAATTTATTGTTTCTATTTTTCCCTCAAGAGCTTCTCTAATCTTATTTTTTATAAGAGAATCATTTTCTTCTATTATTTTCACGAGTTCTATTTTCTTGCTTTCATCTTGCTCTTTTTCAAGTTTGATGATCTTCTGATTCATTTTATAAACCAGATTCGTAATAATAGTAAGTGTTTTCTCTTTTTTATCTTCTGGAACGTTAAATTCCAAAAAATAGCTTTCTACTGATTTTTGCTTAATTTCTTCCATATTTTTGTTTATCACCCATATGATGAAATAAATTTCTTACCTTTATTATAGCATTAATTTTAGGAGATTAGGAGGATTAGCCTGCCTGCTCATTCGAGTCTGGGCTTGAGAGCTCAGCTCTCAGAGTCGAAGACCGGTAGGCAGGGGAATTAGGTTAAATATAATCATTATTAGCATTAATACACTAATCTCACTAATCATCCTAATCTCCTAATCTAATCTTGACTACTAGCCAATATTATGATAACTTCTATATAGACACTCGACGATTAAGCTTTCGGTGGCTTAAGACTACTAATATAATTAAATCAGAATAAAATGACAAAAAACTTTCATTATGAATTGGGTTTTTTAATAGATGCAAACATTCCTGAAAATGAACATCCTAAAACAATCCAAACAGTTAAAGAGCTCCTCCTAGAAAAAGGTGCAAATATTATTTCCGAAATAGACTTTGGAAGAAAGAAATTGAATTATCCTATCAAAAAGTCTTTAAAAGCAAGCTTTTTTGTATTTGAATTTACAATAGAAGCAAAGGAAATAAAATCAATAGAACAAACCCTAAAGCTCGAAAAAGCAATTTTGAGATTTTTAACAACAAAAAAACCTCATAATATTATCAATCAAAAACCTACTGAAGTAGAGCCACAGAGAAACAACAACGATAGGAATGACAGAAACGACAATAAAAGAGAAAGGCCTTCTTTTGACAGAAAACCTGCGGAAACCAAAAAACCTGAGGTTATTGTAGAAAAAGAAGATGTAAAAGAAGATGTAAAAATCGAAGAACCTCAAGAACCTAAAGAAGAGATAGTAGAAGAAGTAGTAAAAACTGATGATATTAAACAGGCTGAAGTTGTTCAAAAAGAGCCTGTAGCTCAAAACGATTTAGACAAAAAATTAGATGAAATTTTAAATGAAAACAAGTTTTAAAAACATCAATTAACTAACTACATAAATCATATGGATTTAAACAGAGCAAGTATCATAGGAAGGGTTACAAATGACATTGAATCTCGTACAACTCCAAATGGTCAAACAGTTGTTTCTTTTAGTGTAGCAACAAACTTCAAATGGACAGATGCAAGTGGACAAAAACAAGACAAAGCAGAATTTCACAACATTGTTGCTTGGAGAAAATTAGCAGAAACAATTTCTCAATATCTAAAAAAAGGCTCAAGAGTATATATTGAGGGTAGATTACAAACAAGAAGTTGGGATGATCAAAGTGGCAACAAAAAATATCGCACAGAAATAATAGCAGACAGTATGATAATGCTTGACTCAAAAGGTCAAACAATGCCATCCAAAGAAAACAATGACACTACTTCAAATGATATAAAAATGCCTGAAGAAGAGGAAGAAATAAACATCGAAGATATCCCATTTTAAGAAATTATTAAATACATAACAAATATGATCAAAACACAGATAGAAAAAAAAGATAGATATTGCTATTTTTGTAACAAAAAAATAGACTTTATTGACTATAAAGACTTACAACTTTTACAAAGATTTATTAGTTCTTACTATAAAATCGTTCCTAGAAAAAGAAGTGGGGTTTGTAATACTCACCAAAGAAAACTTTCTCAAGCCTTGAAAAGAGCTAGATTCATGGGTTTTCTTCCATTTACAAAATAAGCTTCTCTGCTCTAAAACAAGTTAACAAAGAAAAATTATGTTGGATTTCAATGAATTAAAACTTGGAAAAATCATTTCTTTAAATGATCAACCATATAAAATAGTTTTCACTCAACACTCAAAACAAGCAAGAAGCGGAGCTGTACTTCGCACTAAGCTCAAAAACCTTATCAATGGCTCTGTTGTTGAAAAAACTTTTGGTGGTGGAGACAAAGCAGAAGAAGCAAACTTGGAAAAAACAAAGGCTAGTTTCTTATATACAGAAGGAAATGAATATCATTTTATGGATCCAGAAAGCTTTGAACAATTTTCCTTTCCAAAAGAAGAAATAGGTGACCAAGTACAATACTTAGTAGATGGCACTATCATTGATATACTCAAATACAATGGCAAACCAGTAAATATAAGTTTACCCACAAAAATGGATTTCAAAGTTATATCTGCTCCTCCTGGAATAAAAGGTGATACAGCTGGATCTGCATCAAAAATAGTTACTATAGAGACAGGTGCGCAAATCAAATGTCCTCTATTTATAAATGATGGCGATATCATAAAGGTAAATACAGAAACTAATGAATACGTAGAAAGAGCAAAATAATTTTCACATCTTATAATAATAAAAACATGGAATTAAAAAACCATGTTTTTTTGATCTAAAAATGTATATTTATATTCCTCTGGAGTATTTGATAGTTTATGTTTCACACAATTAAAATAAACATAATTAGTAATCACTCCTAATTGTTTTTCTATATTAATTTCTCTTGATTTATAGATATACTCAAACAATCTTCCCGATCTTTTATACTTATCATTAAAATATCTTGTATACGAATGGGCTAATAAACCTATGAATTTTGATATAACTGAGCCACGATATTGATTAACTCCAACCCGGGGTTGACCATTCGGCAACCCCGGGTTGGGTTCCTGCAAAACAAAATGATAATGATTTGGTAATAAACAATATGCAATTATATTTATACCAGTTTTATAGCTATAAAACCTTAACTTATCCAAAAAATACTCAAAATCTATATCCGAAGCAAAAATCACTTTTTTATCTATGCCTCTATTGTAAATATGATATAGCCCACCACAATATATGTTTCTTTGATTTTTATGCATAAAAAAAGACCATTAATAAAAATTATTACGGCCATATTTAGATATTAAAATAATATAAAAACAAAGTCAATGCCTATTTCAACTTCAATTTCCCAGCTATCTCTACGACATCTCTAAATAAAAATTGTCCTAGATTTATATCACCATAAACAATTGGGAAATATTTCTCTTGTCCTGACTTCTTAAATATATTTGCTATATACATTCCATACAAACCCGTTTCTCTTGGAGTAAGTGCAAACCTTGTAAACAAAAATTGCAAATATAGACTCACCGTTTCAATACTGTCCAAATTGTTTGAAATGCTTGTAACAATATCTTCATCAAATTTCAAGAGTAGTGATTTTTTAAATTCAATAAACAAATTTTTATTATTCTTTATAAAAATATTTATAAGCTTATTTTTAGCAATAAAAACAACTGCTGAAATAAGTTTTTGTTTGTCTTTTGATCTTATCATCTCATCAAATTCACCATAAAACTCATCCAAATTATTTTTGTATTTTTCAAACAATAACAAATCATTTTTTGTATTTGAAATACTCTTCTCAAAAGATTTGTATTCTACAAGCAGTGCTTCTGCTGGATTTTGTTTCTTGACTACTGGTTCTGGAATTTTGACAGGAGTAGGTTGAACAAATACTTTGTTAACTGCAGAGACTGATCTATTTATATCAATATTATTAGAAATGTCATCGGTATTATCATTAATTATTTCTGTTTCTATGTCTTTTTTTATACCAAGCTTTGTAAATTCTCCTTTGTTAAAATAATAAAGTTCCCCTGATTCATCTTCTATAATAAAATCATTTTCCATGCCCATTGGATCAAAAGAAGAAATACTTAATTTTCTATAAAAATTTAATAAAATTTCAATTTTATTTTTTTCTTTATCGGGTAGAGCAAAAAAGTTTTTATCAGAATTAATAAATTTTGTAATGTTTAATGCATCTATAAAACCACCTTCGGTAAATTGACCTCTAAAATATTTAAGCCAATTACTTATTGTAGGATCCTCTTGTATATTTCCTATATTTAAACTAGGTGTAGTAATTTTTAAATTCGATTCCCTAAGAGCGGTTTTTATTTTTGCTTTTAACTCATCTCTATCATCCAAATTTTCATAATTAGTAAGTAAATCATTCATTCTTGCTAATATATCATAATTATCTATTTCAAAAACAACGTTAAAATGATTACTAATAAGGTCTAACACGTCATCTTCTTGCAATCTAGAAATTGCCAAATATCCTGTAACATGCTTCATATTGTATAAAGCTGGATCTTGTTGAGAAATATTTGTCTTTAAAAAATTCTTGATATCCAAAAATAACCTGTAAGCACTTACAATACTATTATCATTTAATACATCATTAAATTGTTCTGAAAAATCTTGCATAATATTTAAATCTAGGATTTACTACGTTTATTAATTACATCTAATAATTTTGGTGCCTGCTTGCTCAATTCCTTTGTAAAAATGTCACTCATTAAAACTTTTAAAATCTTCGGATTAAATGGGGTCTTTCCATCGTTTATAAGATCTATCAAATTTCTTTGATGCTTAACTAATTGTTGAATCATGTCGGGACTTACATTATTACCAACGGTATAAGAAGAAACGTGCATTTTTCTAAACAATTCTAATGTTTCTTTTCCACTATATATTATATCTATTACTTTTTTCTGAGTCTCATCTTTCCAGTGGACTGTCATATCGCTTTTACTACGAATATCTGCGCCGGGCTCGAATCCTACATTAGACCGCATCTTTCCGTCAATTCCAGTAACAGCCATTTTATCATATTTTAGATTATACTGTCCAGCCTCTTTAGAAATATTATTGGCCATCAAAGCTAATTGTTCTTCTATTCTTTTATTTGATCCTTTAAGTAGTTGTCTATCTACTACCATTTCTCTTCTTAAAAACTCCATCAATCCTTTACTAGACTTTTCATATCCAAATTTCTCTAAAATTGCTTCTAAATTATAATCCTTTGCTGCTTTCTGCATAACAACATTAACTTCTGCTATATTCCCACTTGCAAGAGCTTGACTTATAGCCGGCACTTGATCTTTATCAAGACTTCCTAAGTTAGCATATTTAGCTTCTGCCTTTCTATTTTCTGCATCACTAACAATTTTACTAGACTCCTCTTTATTAAGTAGGTTATTCTGTAAAACTTCTTGTTGTTGTAAATCCGTTTCCTTTGTAAAAACTTCTTTCTGTTCTGATAAATATATTTTATTATCATGCAAATCTGAAGATGTAACTGTAGTTTTCTTATCTAGATCATTTAGTTCCACCTCTCTTTTAGCAAAAGTATTTATAGCGTCTTGACTCTTCTTTTTTCTTTCTGATCCACTTATCGTTCTATCACTTTTAATACCCTCTAAAATAGAATTTAAATCATCTGCCATAGATCTTTTTTCTGCAGCAATAATATCTTTAATAAAAGTCTGTGTGCCACCCCTAGTGCTCATATCCTTAGACAACTCTATCTTCTCTTTAATTTGTTTACTCTCATTTATAAATTTTTGTAAGTCAGCCTCTTTTAGCTCTATTTGTTTTTCAATACTTTGCTTATCAGCGGCAGTTTTAGCTTTCCCCTTCTTTTTAGTCAATGCTTGAATTTCGAATTGAGCATCTCTAATCTCTAAATCCTTATTTACTTGATCTGTTACTAATGCTGTTTCTTCTACTTTTGTTCCCACGACTCCCAAATCCAAGGCTCTTTTAACTCTGTCATTTAATTCAATCCTCTTATCAATTTTACCAGAAGTTTCGGTCATCTTATCAATGCTTGTAACACGAGAATCTATAACACTCTTTCTTTTATTACCAAAAACAGCAGCTGCATACATTTTGCCCCATCCACCAAAAGTTCTTTCATTTTTTTCTCTTTCTGCCTTTGATGCGCCTGTTTTTCCATACCAAACTTTTCCAAAGTTAGAATCATTAAACCCATCAACGGCATGTTTTTGTACCGCATCTTTTCTTTCTTTAACTCTATCTTTTCTATCCACATCTATCCTTTCTTTTCTAAGTTGATTTGCATATGTTCCTGGAATATATTGACCTACCCCAGTTTTACTTACAGCAGAATTCAAAGGATCTACAATGCCTCTTTTCAAAGATCCACCCACTCTTCTAGTAACACCTCTTTGCATACTCTTTACACCTCTCTTTACATATCCGCTCATCTTCTTCGTCATATTCCCCGCAATATTTCCTCCAGCAACACCAGACTCCTGAGCAATTTTCATTGACGTTATAAGAAGAGCAATAACTACAACATAATCAAACATATCGTCAATAGTAACAATAGAACTAGCCCCTATTACTTCTGACCCCTTTGTATTAGCGCCCTTAGTCATGCCCGCTACAATACTCCCACTTTGTGGATTTTCTGGACTTTGTGATCTTTGTATTGTAAGAAGTGACAAATAAAGAAAAAATGCGAGGACTGGTCCTGTCGTAAGCTGTTTTCCAAACTCAGTCCACCATCTGGAAGAGTATTTACTTCCAAAAGGAGTGCCTTGAAGAAAAAACGCCATTGGAGACAAAACAACAAGAACCCAAATATACACAATTCTCCAAACCAGTATCACAACAAACATCAAAAGTATTGAAGAAAGAATGACAAGCATAGCAAGTCCCAGGCCTGCCGTTGTAACTGCCGCTAAGGCTGCATTAAATTCATTATCTCCCTCAAGCTTACTCACAGCAGCATAGTCAAAGTTAAAAACTTTATCCAAATGAAGTCCATAAATAATATTTCCTGATGCAATATCTTTGAATCCATTTACGAATGTAAGCATTACAACTTGAGAAAAATCTATCATAAGACCCACTATTGTTTTTGAAAAATTTATTATAACAGCGGTCATTATTAATTTGCCGAGCCATTTCTTGTAAGAATATGCTTCATAATTTATTATTGTAGAAAATGCAATGACAAGAAGGACTAATATAAAAAACATATTACAAATATCTCTAGTTATCTTCCATCCTTCATCTACGGCAGTGACTCCTTTTGAAAACTTGGTCCATTGAGCAAATGAAACAAACAATTGTAATTCAAGTTTAATAATTTCCCCTACTAAAGCTGCTAAAACACCTATAAGAGCCACTACTATATTTGCTACACCAGCATAAAATACATTTGCATTTACAAAAAGCGGTGACACAAGCAAAATGGCAACCACAAAAACAGAAGACCCTACAAAAATCTTTCTTTTCTTTGATAACAAATTCCATGATAACAAAAACTTTTGAAATATTTTTTTCAATCTATAATTCCACAGCGCTAAAGTTTTCTTAAATAATTTTTTCATTTACTTTTGTATAAATTACAATACTCAATTCCCAATAACCAATATACAGAAATTAGAGTATTGATTATTCTTTTGTTATTGTGGGTATATTTTTATTGAACATGTATCAGCTCCACACATATAGGTTCCCTTGCTTTTACCCCAGCTATCTGTAATTTGTAAATATGGTGTATATTTACAACATCCCCTTCCATTTCCACAATTATCTAACCATGTATCGCTCATAGGGCTACAAGAATATAAATGTGAAAATGTTAAATAGCTTTTTTCATCGCCAATGTCTTCTTTACAAGCATCTTCATGATCTCCCCATGTTTTAGCAAAACACTGCATACCACTTGGACAAAGAACATTTTCTCCACACTCCGCACCCCATGTATTAGCACTTGTAGATGGAAAAGCTTGTTTATAGGTTACTCCACATCTTCTTATACAATCAGGTTTACGATTTTTAAATGGACCTGCAACAGTAAAACAATCTCCATTTTCAGAATTACTATCCCAACAAATTTTTATTTCTCTTATTGGAGTTTGATTTGGCACTGCATAAGCATAAAAAGAAATATCTATGTTGGTATTATTTTTTCCAACTACAACATAATCCTTTGCTGGATTTCGATTAATAGAAAATCCTTCATTGCCCTCTCCGCCACCATCAGAAACTGATTTTACAGATCTAATTACAGGATTTTCACCACCAACAACATTCCAATTAATACTATTATCTTGTAACCACTCGACTCCATTAAAAGTTTTGAGATTACTATTCGGAATACCGACTATTAATTGCCCCAAATTAGTTTTTGCTTGCGCTATATCATTTCCATAATACCCTGGAAACACACTACTAAAACCACCTGATACAAATATTGGATCTTGACTTGTACCAACAGCAGCTCCAAAACTTGGGTGTAAAGAATTAGCCACCCAAGAAGCAGAGTTTGTAGGCCCAACTTGTAAAATCATTTTATTATTTCTAGCGAAACCAGAAATACCATAGGAGGAAGATGATCCAGACAACATAGACGGACAAAATATATCAGATGCTAGAGGGTCTTTACAAAATTCTCGCCATCCATCTATAGCTATTGCTGGTAATGTAGCGGTAGTAAATTTTTCAATAGAAATAGTATTTAAATAAAAATTATTTGCTTTAAACTTTACAGAACCATCTAAAATAGCAGAAGTTTTGCAACTCTTTAAACACTTATCATTTGCACAACTAGTTAGCATAGATTGTGTTCCTGATTGATTGAATATGCTACAAGTATTACAATCAGAATTTCCAAAACGCAAACAATCTTGATCAAAAAGTGGATTAGGATTATTGCTATTAGGAAGCATGCGATTTTTTTGACAACCATCTGGACAACAACCATTTTTTCTATTTTCACATTTTCTTGTGCCATCAATATTGCGACAAGCACTATAAGGAATTTCTGCCGACCTACAATCCGCTACATTATTATATAACAATGGAGATCTTGGATCTTGATAATTATTAATATCATTTCCAAAACATCTTACAATCTCGCTTTCTAAACTTGGATATATATACGATGCGATCCCTGTGCTTGAATAAGGATCTCTATATATAGAACAAGAATGTGATATATTGTCTAATTGGTTAATAATTTCAAAGTGTGCAACAATATCACAAGATGTATCAAACTCATTGGGTGTTTGACTTTTACATAAACCAACATTAAAACTTCTAGGACCAGAAGGATTAGTGTTTTGTCCACCAAATTGATTAACTAGAGTTGCATACACAGATGTAGATGAAGAATTTCTAAGACATCCTCTTCCAAAGCTAAAATCTCCGGATTCAATAGGATCATACTTACAGTCTTTACCACATTTGCCAGTACGACTTGGCATTGGATTAACTCCTGAATCATTTATATAGTAACCATAAGTTCTAGGATTACAAGAAAGACTTTTCATGCGACGAGTATGTCCCATATTCGTCCAACCACAATGATCACCTTCCCATTCACGATAGCTTATCTGATGAGTATCTGTGGGACACACAGGAGTATCTGGCCAATCACCATTACAAGATTCTAAATATATATTGGTAGAATTTGAAAACTCAATATCATATGCATAAATAAGCATAGGCATAGATACTGATCCTACAAAAATATCATCAAAACTATCTGATAAATTTGCATTTGCTGTTAACCCAAATTGATCGCCAGAAAACATTCCGCCCAAAGCATTATCTTTTACTATTATGCTAGCTTGCCCTTGCACATCAAAATTAAGCTCGCTTCTTGTTTTATAATTGGTCAGCCAATATGTATTGCTACCAATATTATTGGCACTAATCATTGAATCGTTTGGCACCAATACTAGTTTAATACACTGGTTACTTGCATCTGTTTGCAGACAATATATTCTATCTTCTGTAGTTTTATAATTATTTCCTACAATACACATCGTGGCACCCTCTGTAAGTTTAGAAACGATATCTGCTTGAGGGGCATAAGATGTAGAATCAACTTCTCCAGATATTGCATCCACTGGATACCAGGAAAGACATCTATAATTCAAATTGCTTGGATCATTATATGATGTTTTATAGCCTGTATTTATAAATCTAGACTTATCGTAGTCAAGACAGAACCCAAACCATCCCATATTTTTTGCAATTTTTTTAATTTTCATTGTACTCGTTGTGATACCATCATTTGACGTCTCTATTGTATTTGGAATATCTATACCTTCATAAGGATAAAAAAGTGTTTCCATTCCATAATTTACACTCCTATAACTACAATCACTTGACTGTCCTTGATTCAAAACATTTGACTCTCCAGGCTTTAGGGCACCATAAGATGGCTGAGAAATATTTGCATTTGCAAATGCTGAATCTTTTCCAGTAATTATTGCATATTTACTTCCTGCGCCATTTAATTCATAATTTAAAACCATACTATTATTTGGCGTCCAAGAGAAAGGAGAGTCTTTTTCTGGATAAAGTCTACAAGACTTTAGACTAGAAATATTTATTATACCAGCAGTATCTGCAATACTAGAGAGTGGATTTGTATATGAAATACCATCTTTATATAAATACTGTCCTCTTTTTATAATATGGCCTAGATTATATGTAGACATACTAGAAGATGTCGTTTTATATGTACTTAGTGAATGAGGGGCATAAGCGCCTGGCATAGAATATCCACTATAGATCATATTAGACCATGATCCAGAACCTAAGTCAGAATAATATTTTTCCAAATTAAGAGCCTTATCATTTTGATTTTTTGGAATATAGTTTGCACAATCTCCTGATGAGGAAAGATTATTACATCCAATAAGTGAAACACAAGAGTATTTATCCTGTCCTTCAGTATCTACTGTTTTTATTTTTGATGAACATGTATCCCATTCTCCACACTCTCTATCTCTTACAACTTTTAGAAGTTCGTTGGAATCATTATTGTAGCTTGGATCATTTGAATTGATACCAACAAGAGATCCATTTTCATAACTTCTTAAAGCATTGGACGATAGGTTTGATTTAGAAAGATTATTAAATAACACGCAACCATCTTTTACACTTGCCTTACTACAGCTTGTTTTATCAAGCTCTTCATTATCTATATAGTAATAATTACCCTCCATTTTCTCAAACCTAATATCTTTTAATTTTACTACTGCACCACTTTTACCTTTCACATAAAATGCAACATTACAATAATTAGCACCTGGCAAGATTTTATATAGCCCCGATATTTGATGCGATTTATTATCTGATTCCTGTATAAAATAATTTGCCTTCGTAAATGGAAATGCGTATGGAATTGAACCAGATATAACACCCCCCTTAGGATTATTATTTTCCCCACCGACTACACTGTCTTCAACGTATGATATTGCTCCATCTTGACCTCTTGGACCACAGCTTAAAAATGTGCTTATATACTCTTTACCATCAGTGGTCAAGCCATCAAACTCTACATTAGCACTCAATCTATAAACAGCATTTTCACTAACAGAAAAGCCAAAAGGATTACTTTTTGAAGCCTTATAGATAATAGTATTTTTATCTGAGATATTAAAAGAAAGAACATTGTTCACACTTGAAGCCAACAAATTACTTACATTTTCAAATTGTCCGTTTTGCCAATTTGCCGAACTCCAAGAACCAGAATTTGTAAAATTGATTTGCTGATGTGTTGCATTTGTAGCTTCTATAGATAAATCTTTTGAATCTGTTGGATCTATAAACATAGAACACTTATTTTGATTACTATTACAAGAAACTGAGTAATCGTTGTTGTAGCCTCCAAATGGAGCAATGCCACTATCGATATAACTTATATCACTGAGTAATAAATTATAGTTTTCATTATAAATACTTCCTTCACAAGAGATATTGGCATCATTTACATTATAGTATCCCGCAGCTCTACCGTTTGATGCGTCTGCTTCTTTATACTCGCAAACCTTGTCTCGAGGATGAATTTTATAAATTGTTCCACCACCAGAAACTGAAAACGCCGAACAATCTCTAAATTCAGAAAGACACAAAATTTTATTACTAGATCCAAAATAATCATCTTGTATATAATTATCTGGATTATTTATTTTGTATACATCTTGATATTTACCGTCATCTCCCTTAAATCCAAATGCACTACACCCTTTGTTTGAAGATGCGCATAAATTATTTCTTTCTTTTATAATATATACTAGTCTATCTTTAGAAACTACTATTGTACTACTAGAGAAATTTCCGGAATTTATGTTTGAATAATTTTTATAGTATGTTCTTCCATTAGAACATTCTCCGCCAGAACTATTTGAACAATATGCATTATAGGTTTGTTGAAATGGCATTTCTGAGTTTTGTGTATCTATCATAGCACTACAGCCAACATTCTTTTCATTACATGTATTTGTAAATTGATGAAAATACCAAGGATTATTATCTCTATCAGAATATTTTTGACATCCTAAATATCCTCTACACGTTGCAGGAGTTACCCAAGAATCTTTGATTTTGTAAAAATCACTTGTAATTTCTTTTAAGCTTATATTATCTATAAAAAATGTTTTATAATCATCTGGTAATGTTATTGAGAATTTCAATATATAATCCCCACTTGCTGAAGTTTCTAAGTCACGCCAATTATATTTATACTGCAACCATTCTTGATTATTTTCTAATTGCATCAATCCAAAATCAAGATTATTTACATTCAAAGCATGGGCTTTAAATAATTTAATTGGATTTAAATTGAGAAATTCTATAGCTGGCTTTGTTTTTTGTTGGGCGGTATCGTGATTATTATTATTTGGATTATTATCGTTTGAACTTTTTGCCCAAAAATCAAGAGTATATCTTTTACCAGGAATAAGTGTCTCTCCATTTTGAGTCAAGTTGTATTCTATAGAAACCGTATTACCAGAGGAAGAATAAACTACCATAGAATGACCATTATACACAGTGGACTCATTACTTGGTGCCTTACTTCCTCCAAAAACTTCCCCCAGAAAAACGCCTGAGGGTTCAAAATCTTCAAACAAAACACTTCTTATATTATTTCCATTATTACCCTTATATCTACGACATCCTACGCTTGTTGCACTACATTTTGTACTCATAGATGGCACAGCTCTATAGACAACACTAGATCCATCAGATGCTTCTCTTCTTAAATCAATACAACTATCTGTTACCGGAATGGTTTTTGAAAGAAGTCTATTGTGCGGCTGGGCATCTTTATCATAGAAGGTTCGACAATCTAAATTTGTATTTGGATCACATTGTCCCTCCCCTTCTACATCGGCAAGACCTATGTCAGAACAAGTGCTTGTTGCCCCTATTTCAACATTTGTACAAGGTGCCTCACTTTTATTACTCTTTAAAAACCTCCACGTCTTAAGCTGGAATCCACTTGTATCGGAGCCTTCCCATGTATAATAAATAGTTGATGAAACTGCAGATGGTTTTACGCACTGTCTTAAGTAGCTATAATATTCCCTTGCTTCACCACCCTTATTTGCTTTATCAACATTCGTAAACAACTCACAAGACTCTTGTGACGGAGAACAATCTTTTGCAGACCCTGAAATAAAATCTTTATTTTCTAGCCCTACAATGCCAGAATTACTTTCAAGAATTTCAAAATAACTTGGATATTGTGAAAATGTTTGATAATTATTACACTCAGATGGACAAATATCTTCTTGAGATACTATACCCGACACTATTTGATCCCCATTTTCAGGTTTATATGCCTCACAACCAAGATCGTCTTTGCTACAATATTTAGAATAATTAGCACAACTTACATCTGGATTTGCAGAATTACAATTATAATAACTTGGGGCTTTTTTCATATGCAAAATACCCTTTTCACCATAATTGTTATACATACTAGGAACACCCACTCCACTTGAAACATTAGATGCATCATAATTATTCAATTCAAATTGCACTGCATCTATGTAAACGTCTCCACTTACTGCAAATTTAATACTTGCGCCCGATGAATTACCATTTACTCCAAAATATCCCGACTTCATTTCCCATTGAGATTCCCCACTAGAGTAATTTGCATCAGTATTAGTAATAGATTCCCCATTTAAAATCAAGCTTGGGGTAACACTTACCACATCACTCGATCTTAATTTTTTTACTCTATAACTAAGCGTATATAAACCTTTATTTAAAATATTAAAATCTGAATTACTTATATCCAATTTAAGAATACTGTCTCCTTTTGTATGTAGAATAGAGTACCTGCCATCAAAAGCTTCTGTAGTTGTTGTCATAAAATTTGGAGCATCCCATCCATCTGGAATCATATCTTCGTTTTCATCTATTTCAAAACTTGGATTTGGAACAAGATTAAGTCCTGGAATAATTTCTATAAATTTTGAACATCCTTCATTACCTTTATCACAAGATAATACATTTTTGTTGAAATAATTAAAGTCTGTTGTTGCCCAAACATAATTTCCTTCGGCATTTTTTGTTTTATATTTGGAATATTCTTTACATCCTGCTTCATCTGGTGGACAAGATTTTAGCGTATCTAGTATATAAGATTTTTCTTTGCCCGCATCATCTTTTAGAGCTACGCATCCTGCGGATTTTTCATCACATTTTCTTCCTCTAAATTTCCATATATTTTTTTCTTTGAGACAATATCCATATCCCAAACAGTTTCCATTATCATCTTCTTTGAGACAATTTTTTACATCCGCACAATCTTTGTATCTATTTGGTGACTCTGCTGACTCAAGAGCAGAATAGTATCCTTCTGAAGCACATTGTTGTTTTGGGGCTTTTAGAACCCAATTTGGATCTACAAGTCTACAGAATGGAGACTCGTCTTTTTCTTTCACAACACATCCTCCATATATCCACTCATGATAAAAAGTCTCTTCATAGCTATTATTACAAGTAGTTTCATTGTTCAAAGCAACTGCCGTTTCTATTTCTTTTGAAACAACGACGCCCTCACTATCGATATTATACTTCATACAATATCCTTGAGCATTTCCAGTCCCAACCCATTTTACATCAATAGTGGATGCATCCACCCCAAGCATTCCTGCAGCATTACAATTTGCAGCTGAGGTAATATTAATATTGTAAGGGGCGAGACTTACAGATCTATATCCACAATAATTGTCCTTTATGGTTTCATTACCCCTCTTAAAAGTTCCTGTTTTATCATATCCTTCCATGACAGAAACTAGCTTACATCCCCTACTATCACATCCTGCTGGATAATTATCTGGGTTTAGTTTGGCTACTTTAAGGGCTGCAAATTCCCAACCCACAGGAACAACTCTATTTTTTCTAAGTTTCTTTATGTTGTCATAAGAGTAGCCCTCATCAAGCATTGGTTGTCTAATCGAGGTGCCTATATCTATATAACCAATAAATTTATTTCCATCTAAAAGATTTTCATCAATTGCTTCTTTGGTGGTAAGTGGTTCTGTTTCAGCACGTCTAAGCACGTCTGCAAATTTTGAGTCTATTGTTTTGTTGTTCATTTTTCCCATAAACTCATCACCCATATCCATTTCCATCTCAGCTATAAGATTTATATCTCGTGGATTAATATTCATAGAGATTCTGTTTATAGTTGAAAAAATTTCATCAATTATACCCGTTTTACTGCCCACAAAAGATCCAGATCCATCTGCCAAATCTGCTTGTGGCGCTTTTTCTTTCATCAAATTTTGAATAAGTGTATTTAGGCCCTTACTTACAAGAGTATTTAAAAATATATTTGCCGAATCAACTAGAATATCCTCCGTTCTAAGTTTTGCAGCATCTTCATTTCTTTTTTGGATATTAATAAGCTCTTGTTTTGTTAATTCTGCTGGAACTATTAAAGATTTAGTAATAAGGGACCTTTTACCTTTTGGAGAATCTCCTGCAGTTATATTTGCTACTGTATCAGCATCTGCTTTTTTTACCGCATCCTTAGCTGCCTGCACAGCATCTTGAACAAAATTTGTATCACTTTTTTGAAATGAAATAGTATCCTTCAAAAGTTCTGCCTGTAATTGCCTTCTTTGATCTGGAGTTAGTTTTGAATTTACAATTGAAGATGTAGGAATACCAAATTTTGAAAGATCATATCCCGTAGTTTTTAATACATCCATCAAAGATGAATCATTTAAACTTATTATACTAAGCGGATTAGTAAGTTGAGTTGCAAAATCTCCCCATTTTTTCTTTAACTCGTCCAAAGAACATCTTGGCTTCATAGACGCTACATCCGTATCTTTCAAATTTAATTTCAAAGAAAGTGCCAAATTAATAGGTAAATCCATTGTTGGTGGCTGACATATATTTATTCCATATCCTGAAGCCAAATTATCCAAAAACTCAGCACCAGCCGCTTCTCCTGCAAGTCTTGCTTCATCAACAATAAGTTTTGTAAACCACTGAGGCTTACCACCTGCATCTCCCGTTGCTATTTGAGTTGCTGCTTTGTATGCAAGCTGATTTGAAAAAGATTGAAATGCTCTCATAAAAGCAACCGAGCCACCCTTGTTCCATAAATAAGTAGTAGCGCCAGATACTCTTTCCCAAACCCATTTACCAGCCTGCAAAACTGATTGAACAGGATCTGTAAATTGAGCATGTGCCTTTCGTGGAACAAAAAATGAAATATTAGCAGAAAAGAAAAAAACAAAAATCATTATTACTAAAGTTTGTTTTTTATTTTTTATATTCATAAATAGCCTGTCCCGCTATAACGGGATAATTATTGATTTTTTGATGCTTCTTCATTTAATGTCTGAATGTAAACACTTTGTATTTCTTCATCTGAAAACTTCGACAAGTCACTTTCGGTTGCACCTTGACTTATCAAAAGTTGTTTAATTTCTTGAATTGACAAGTTCTTTAATTTCTCTAATTCAGAAGATGCAGTATTTGTATTTTCGATTTCACTACCAGATGGAGTAATTTGATCTATAATTTCTTGTGAATACCCAGCCTCAAGTAATTGTTTTTTTATATCATCATAATTTATAGCTTCACCAAAAATACTTGAGCTAGCAGAAATTACAGATAAATTTGCAGACGCATTACAAGATAAAATATCTGTACAATTATTTCCCTTACCTAAAATTACTTCATCATAATCAGATATATCATTACTATTTGTATCCGCCAAATAAGGACTTGTTCCATAAATATTCATTTCATCGGTATCAGATAATCCATCACCATCGGTATCCTTGAGACTGTTTAAGCCTTCTATAATATAGGACTTATCACTAAGAGATATTTGAGAGGAGACAAATGAATTTTTTATTCCATATATCATTTTCCAAGAACCTAGTAAAATAGACATAATTCCTATAACAAAAATAATTTTTACCCCCACTGAGTCTCTAGAAAAATATTTAAAAATTTTAACCAAAAAACCATCTTTTATTTCAAGAATACTTTGATCATTTTCAGCATATCTTTGTTCTCTATCAAGACCCATAAATAAAATATTGGGAGATAAAAATCTTTAACTTAATTATACTAATTTTTGTAAATTTGGTCAAAGAAATTTAATATAAAAAATCTATTTTACTTTTAGAAGTTGCAATATAGCATTATCTAGTTTATACCAATCATCAATATTTAATTTTTCTGCTCTTATATCTTTAGAAAATCCAACATCTTCAACTAATTTTTCCATTACCAGTTTATCTATTTTTAAACCTGCACTCAAATTATTTACCAACGTTCTTCTTTTACTAGAAAATGCAAAATTTATCAGCTTCCAGTCTAATTCTTTTTTTGGCTTTTTTATATCATCAAAAATAATTATAGCTGAATCAACCTTAGGAGGAGGGTAAAAACTATTTTTTGAAACTACAAAGGCGAGCCTTGGCTTTGCATAGTAATTACACATAAGAGATAACTTTGACCATTTTCCATCACGCACAATAATGCGCTCTACAACCTCTTTCTGTAACATAAGTATCATTTGTTTAGGTCTAAAATTTCCTTCCAAAAATACTCTCAAAAAATGAGAACTAATATTATATGGTAAATTTGCAATTATTCTATAATCTGAGACAAAATCATGCCCCACTTCTTTTTCTAAATAAATTTTTAACACATCTCCTTTTATGATTTGAAAATCACCATAGACACTCTTGAGATTTTCTAATATTGTAACCATTGTATCATCAAGCTCTATCGCCTTTAAATTAACTCCGCCATTTAATAATTCCCTACTAAGAGTTCCTATCCCAGGACCAATTTCTAAAACGTTTTCATTTTTTTTTAATTTGGCAACTTCAATAATCTGATTCAATATTTTTTCTGATACCAAAAAATTTTGTCCCTTCGAATATGATGGAAAAATTTTGTATTTTTTCAAAACTAATTTTGTTGTTTCTAATAATTCCATAACAAATCAATGATCAATACACGATAATCAAATCACAGATAATAATCAATGTGCAATTTTTAATTTTCGATTATTGATTATTAGAATCTATCTGATTATTGGAACTTGTTTATTATTTATTTTACAGGGTTGCATAAAAAAGTGCCATCACAGCTGAAAACATAAAGCTTGCTGCAAAAAAACTATTTAAAGATGTAAACAAAAGTGCAAAAATAAACATAACAGAACATGCAAAAACTTTTCCAAGTATAAGACCCCCTTCAAAATTAACACAATCCTCCATTATACTATTATCATTTTCATCATTTTTGTCTCTATATGATTCTCTTGCATTTTCATATACGAAAGCTCTCATAGAGACATCCACTCCTGATTTTGCAGTTTTTGCAACCGTATCAAATGCAAATATTGGCGCAATTGTGCGTGCAAAAATTTTTGCTATCCAAGTAAAAGAATAAAAAAATGCACTGAGCCTAAGAACAATTTTTTTATCCCTCTTATCACATATCTTTCCTATATAAAGCGTTGCTAAAAGCATTATCATGGTAGATATTCCAGACAAAATACCAATCTTCTCATAACTTACTATAGCAATAGACATAAATATTGGCCAAAATACCCATAACACAAGTTCCTCTGCATAACCCAGTGTAGACAATAATTTTCTTAAATTCGTTTTTGCAAATAATTTTTTAAACATTATAGAATACTTAAAATTTCTTTTTGTAAATTTTTCTCTCGTGAGAAGCATTGGTATGTTTGAAAAGAAAAATAATAATGATGAAACAAGAAATAAAACATTAAATCCAAAAAAAGTAATAATAAGCCCTCCAAATACTGGCCCAAAAACAAACATCAAAGACGATGAAATAGAAAACGAGCTAATTTCTCTCCCCTCTTCTTTGTTTGTAGAATTATGTGCGAAGTCAGCGTGATATGCTGGCCAATAAAACATTTTTTGTATTACATACAACAAAATAGCCACAATAAACATAAAGCTAAATTTGTTTATAAAGAACAATGACAAATAAAATGGAACATACAAAGAACTTCCTATAAACATCCCTGTTTCATATCCATGTTTATTTGCAAATTTAGCACCCAGTGGAAGTGCAAAAAAATAAAAAACATAAACTAACAAATAAAAAAGTGCTATCTGGGAAATTGAATATCCTATTTTATAAAGATAAATTGGTTCAAAAATCTGAACCATTGCAAGAGCCAAATTTATAATAATATTTGAAACAAAAAGTTCTTTTTTTTGCCTTCTCATTCTATATGGCAAAAAGTTACGTAAGAATTTAATAATTTTTTGTTTTGTCACTTTATTTTTATTTTTATCAATTAAATACTAAAACCCTAAACACTAAATACCAAACACTATCTAACTATTATATTGCAAATCCTACCTTTCACATAAATAAATTTTGAAATTTCTTTATCATCAATATATTTCTTAATCTTTTCTTGAGACAAAACTAGCACTTTCAAATCCTCTTCACTAATTTCAGTATCAATTTCAATCATATCACGAAATTTTCCGTTTACTTGTATTGGTAAATTAATTTTTTCATCTTTTGCTAATTTTTCATCATACTTTGGCCAGGATTGTTTTTCTATAAATTCCTTATTACCCAATTTTTCCCAAATCTCACTTGATATATGTGGTGCAAAACAAGAAAGCATTATTAAAAATGGATCAATATAAGCACGTGACAATTTTTGATTTTTAGAAAGTTCTCTAAAATAAATCATTAATGTACTTATTCCCGTATTGAATCTAAAATTTTCTATATCAGAGCCAACTTTTTCTATTGTTTTATGAAGTAATGATAAAAGTTCATCATTTGAATCTTTTCCGTATTTAAAATTTTCAAAATATTGAAATATTTTATCTAAAAATCTACGTTGTCCCCTAATTCCATCTGTAGACCATGGCTTAGAATCAACAAGTGGCCCCATAAACATTTCATATAATCTAAAACTATCTGCACCAAACTCATTTATGACTTCATCTGGATTTACAACATTTCCACGAGACTTGGACATTTTTTGACCATCACTTCCCATGATAAGACCTTGATTTATGAGCTTCAAAAATGGCTCACCGAAATCTATGTATTTATTATCCCGTAAAACCTTTGTAAAAAATCTTGAATATATCAAGTGTCCTACGGCATGCTCTGCCCCTCCTACATAACAATCTATTGGCATATAAGATTTTATATTTTCTTTGGAACAAAACTCTTTTTCATTTTTTGGATCTAAATATCTATAATAATACCAAGAATTATCAACGAATCCGTCCATTGTATCACACTCTCTTCTAGCATCAGCGCCACAAATGGGACACTTTACATGACCGAAACTAGGCGATGATTCAAGTGGAGATTTTCCAGTTGGTCTAAAATCATTTATATCTTCTGGTAACAAAACTGGCAAATCGTTCTCTGGCACTGGAACTGTTCCGCAAACATCACAATATATAATAGGAATTGGTGCTCCCCAATAACGCTGACGAGAAACAAGCCAATCTCTTATTTTGTATTGTGTTGTAAGCTGTCCATTTACTTTTTTTGTAATTTCTATTTTTGCAAGCTCGCTTTCCATTCCATCAAACTCTTGTGAATTTATCATGACCCCAGAAGACTCAATAACCTCATTTCCCTCATCATTATCTGATTCAATTACCTTTATAATTGGCAAATTAAATTTATTTGCAAATTCAAAATCTCTTTCATCGTGAGCTGGAACACACATTATAGCTCCCGTTCCATAAGAAGATAAAACATAATCAGAAATATATATAGGTATCTCTTTTTGATTTACTGGATTTATTGCAAATACACCCTTCAACAAAACCCCTGTCTTATTTTTATTTAATTCTGTTCTCTCTAATTCTGATTTTTTCTTAGTCCTTTCTATATATAACGAAACTTCATCAAAATTTTCTATGACATCTTTTAATTCATTAACCAATTTATGCTCAGGTGCAAGTACCATATATGTAGCGCCATATAAAGTATCTGGTCTTGTAGTAAACACTTCAATTGGAAATTGGAAATTAGAAATTGGAAATTTAATAATCGCACCACTCGATTTTCCAATCCAATTTCTTTGCATTGTCTTAAGTGCTTCTGGCCAATCAAGTTCATCTAACCCACTTAAAAGCTCTTCTGCATAAGATGTTACCTTAAAAAACCATTGCTCTAAATCTTTTTTTATTACATCGCTAGAACATCTTTCGCACTTTGAATCTACCACCTGTTCATTTGCCAAAACTGTTTTACAAGAATCACACCAATTTACTGGAGCCTTTTTCTTATATGCTAAACCATTTTTATAAAGCAAAATAAAAAACCACTGACTCCATTTATAATATTCTGGACTAGACGTATTTATTTCTCTATCCCAATCATAAGAAAATCCGAAACTTTTGACCTGCCTTGTAAAATTTTCTATGTTTTTGTTTGTGCTAATTTTTGGATGCACCCCCATTTTTATGGCGTAGTTTTCTGCTGGAAGACCAAAAGCATCCCAACCTATTGGATGCATAACATCAAAGCCACTAAAACGAAGATACCTACAATAAATATCTGTAGCTGTATAACCTTCTGGATGACCAACGTGAAGACCAGCGCCACTAGGATATGGAAACATATCTAAAACATATTTTTTATTCTTAGGCTTTAAAGAAGACTTAAAAATATCAGCATCACCCCATTTCTTCTGCCATTTTTGTTCTATTTGTTTATGATCGTAATTTAAGTTCATGTTTTAGATTATTGATTATTGATTATTTTATCATTTTTCTAATCCTCTCCCGCAAAGTGGGATCCCGCAACAATTATAAAATATATGGGGGCGGGGCTAACCTCCTAGCCTAACCCAATATTATCATTTTTACCTTAGTTATTCAATGTTAAAATGATTTTATAAATTTAAAATACCAAATTTGTCAATTGACCAAAGTGATAATATATTTTATCATAAAATTACGTATAAAAAATAAAAAAAGACTATTTCTAAAATAAAAAAACATTTAATTCTTTTCTTTATATACACTGGAAAAACACTAAAATACATAGGTATTTATACTTTTAGGTCTATAAAAGTACCGTTTTTCTTAATATTTTGGTTGTCAAAAAAGATTTTAAAAGACCCTATTTTATCTATTTATCACTTTTTATTAAAAATAAAGATAAAAAACAAAAAAGAGAATAGCCAAGATTTTCATCCTCTTGCAAATAATAGAAAAAAACAAAAGAGCAATCTTCAATATATACTATTTATTACTTTTGCTATTTTTGTAATAAGCAATAACTTGTTTGCAAAAACAATACCCCCAGAAGAATTTGGCCAAAAATCAATACTCTCAAAAATTATTCCGCCGCAACAAAATGATTTTATAGTTGGGGAAGAACTTATTGAAGAAAGAGGCAGTGCAATAATTAATCAAACGACAAATAGTGATCAGCTCGTGTATTATCCTGGATTTCAAGGGCAAGGAGATCCAGACATAACTAGTGGTGAAACAATAATCCAAACAACAAATGATGGAACAACTCTTATTGCAAGAAATGTAGCGAATACTCAACTAGGAAATGCTATAAATAGAAATGAAATAACTCAGTATACTATTTTAGATGGTGATACAGTTTCTGGTATAGCACATAAATTTAATGTTTCTGTTGCAACCATTCTTTGGAGTAATAATCTTACAGAAAGAAGCCTTCTAAAACCTGGAATGACTCTAAAAATTCTTCCAACAACTGGAATATTACATAAAGTTGCGCGTGGAGAAACAATTGCCGCAATTGCAAAAAAATATAAAGCAGATGCTCAAAAAATATTAGATACAAATAGCCTTGCTAGCGCAAATCAAATAAAAATTGGACAAGAACTCATAATTCCAGATGGTATAAGGCCAGCAAGTATAACAAATATTGTTACAAAAACAACGACCGCTGGAAAAACTACAGTTTCTAAAACATCTCTTAGTCCAACAAATCCAAACACTGGCACAAAATTGTTATGGCCAGCGGGTGTAAGAAGAATTTCTCAATACTATGGATGGAGACATACTGGAGTAGATATAGCGGGTCCTATTGGAACACCAATTTATGCTGCCGAAGATGGGGTTGTTGAAACAGCTGGATGGAATAGTGGTGGCTATGGAAATTATATTATTATAAATCATGGGGGTGGCCTTAGAACGCTATATGGTCATGCATCTAAACTATTCGTCGGTCGTGGAGAAAAGGTAACTCGTGGACAAGTAATTATGGCAATGGGTTCAACTGGTAGATCTACTGGATCACATTTGCATTTTGAAGTAAGAATTAATGGATTCAAAAATCCTCTTAGTTATATAAGATAAAGAACTGGTCTAATCCATTCCATCATAGTTTTACAAACAAAAAAACCTCCAAATAAATTGAAGATTAAAGTGGTACGCTGTGCAGGATTCGAACCTGCGACCGTTTGCTTAAGAGGCAACTGCTCTACCAACTGAGCTAACAGCGCATAACTTGGTAATTAATTTTCAAAACATTATGCTTAGTAAAATTCCAACTGTCGTAGTGTAGTGAAGACCTTAAGCGACAGCCGAAAGGTCGAAGTGAAACGGAGATCCCGCAGAATAAAATGATTGCGGGAAGCTAACAGCGCATAATAATTAATTTATATAAAGAATAGCATATTTACTATAAAAATCAATAACAAATTACCCAAATGGTTTTTAGTTCACTTATTTTCATTTTTGTATTCCTTCCAATATTTTTATTGGTCTATTATTTATTACCCCATAAATGGCGCAATCTATTTATTGTAATTGGGGGTTATTTTTTTTACTCTTGGGGTGCACCAAAATTTGCACTTATTTTGTTCCTAACTATTGCAGTAGATTATATAATAAGTTTATATTTAGCCAAAATAAAATCTTCACAAAAAAAATATTTACTTGTTATATCTATATTAATGAACGTTGGGCTTCTAGCTTATTTTAAATATAGTAATTTTTTTATAGAGCAGGTGAATGGACTACTTATTTTTGCAAATTTTCCAGAGCTTCCATGGAAAGAAGTAATTTTGCCTATTGGTATTTCTTTTACTATATTTCAAGAGTTAAGTTATATTATAGAAGTTTACAAAGGCAAAATAAAACCAGCAGACACTCTTATTGATTTTGCAGCATACCTAATGCTATTTCCACATCTAATAGCTGGCCCTATAGTTCGCTATATTGATATTGCAAAGCAGCTAAAAACAAGAACTTATAATGCCAGCGGCTTCTATTATGGAATAAAACGTTTTACACTCGGCCTATCAAAAAAAGTTTTGATTGCCAATCCAATGAGTTCCATAGCTAATGCAGCATTTCATTTAAACTCGGTTCGCGATCTAGCATCTCCACTAGCTTGGCTTGGAATATTATCATACTCATTACAAATTTATTTTGATTTTTCTGGATACTCTGATATGGCTATTGGGCTTGCAAAGATGCTTGGATTTGATTTTAGAGAAAATTTCAATAGACCATATATTGCAAAGAATATTACCGACTTTTGGACTCGCTGGCATATTTCTCTTTCAACATGGATGAAGGAGTATCTATATATACCACTTGGAGGAAATAGAATATCCACAGCAAGAACATATATCAATCTATGGATAGTTTTTGTAATCTCTGGATTATGGCATGGAGCAAATTGGAACTTTATTTTATGGGGTGTTTTTCATGGAATTTTACTAGTCGCTGAACGCTCATTCTTACTAAAATATTTATCAAAAATACCTAAATTTATTCAAATTGGATTTACTTTTTTCTTAATTAACCTATCTTGGGTATTGTTTAGAGAAGAAAATTTATCACTAGCAATGAAGTTTTACAGACGACTATTTACTTTGGGAGATTTTTTCAAACCCATTAATATTCGCATGGGTGAAATCATAAACACAAAACAAATAGCTATTTTTGTTATTGCAATGCTAATAATATTTATGCCTTGGAAAAAAATATTCCATAAAAATATATCTAACAAAAAAACCGAAATATTCTTAGGCGTATTTAATTTAGGATTATTTATTTTTGCAATCATGGAATTATTTAATTCTCAATTTAATCCATTTATTTACTTTAGATTCTAAATATGATTTTCAAAAAAATAATCATAACAATATTTATACTCATACTAAGTCTGCCACTAATACAGAGCATGTTTCATTTTATGCCAGAAACAAAACTAGGTGGAGAAATCCAAATAATAAACAAACCATATATTAATTTGACGAGTTGGCTAAGTGGAGATATACAAAAATATTTTGAAACCAAACTTGATCAAAGCCTTGGTCTAAAAGGATATTTTATAAAAACTGATAATCAAATAAACTACTTGCTTTTTGGACAAATTTATCAAAAAACAGCAGCCCCATTAATCATAGGAAAACATCATTATATTTTTGAAAAAGGCTATATAGATTCATATATTGGAACTGAAAAAGTTGATTTGAATAAATTATCTGAACAAATTACACTCATGAAGAAAGTTCAGGATAAATTACAAAAGCAAAATAAAATATTTTTATTTGTTATTAGTCCTAGTAAAGCAAACTTTTTCAAAGAATACATCCCAAATAGTGCGCTAAAAGGAATTCATACTGAAGATTTAAATTATAATTATTTTGCATTAATTAGAGAATTAAAAAAACAAAATATTAATTATTGGGACGGAAGTGAATTCTTTTTATCACAAAAATCCAAGTCTACTGCTCCTCTATTTTCAAAATCAGGAACTCATTGGAGTCTTTATGGAGCTTGCCTAGCAACGAAAGAAATAATTAATCTCTTAGGAAGTCAACAAAATATAAATTATATTTCTCCACAATGCAACTCACTAGACTGGTCAAACAAACCACTCGATCAAGATGCTGATTTATTAAATTTATCAAACATTTGGTTTAAATATCCTTTTGAAGAGAGACTTGCCTATCCTAAAACCGAAAAAATATCTAATATCAACAACCTAAATATTTTATTAATAGGAGATAGTTTTTCCTGGAATTTCGTAAGACGGCTAGAGACCGGGCCATATGTAAACAACTACAATTTTGCTTATTATTTTAATACCTTGTATAGTTTCCCGGATAGAAAAAAAACTTCTGATATTAAACAAAGTAATGAACTATTAAATCTAATAGAATATAATAATGCTGTAATAGTAGAGATAAATGAATCTGGAATTTCTGATATTGGTTGGGGATTTTTAAAGAGTGCGGATAAGGTTTTATAAATAAAACACGAATCTCAAGAATAAAAAAATCCAGAATTAGTTCTGGATTTTTTTATTTAACTTCTAATTTCTAGTTTTTTATATCTTTGTTGTTAAAGTTTGACGAGTGGTGCACTCGGCAGGACTCAAACCTGCAACCCCTTGTTCCGAAGACAAGTGCTCTATTCAATTAAGCTACGAGTGCGTAATAAATTTTTAATTATTTAATTCCTTTTCTATTATAATCTGCACATCACTTACTGCTTGTGATAATTTTCCTTGAATATTTACAACCCTATAATCACAAATATCTGCAACTTTACTTTCTTCATCAACCTCCCTTAGTCTTCTTTCAACATCCTCTGGTGTAGAACCATCTCTTCCCTCTATCCTCTTTCTAAGATTTTCAAGTGAGTCTGGAACTACAAATATAGTAATTAAATTATCAACGACTTTAGATAAGTTTTCTACTCCTTGAGTATCGCAGACAAAAAGCGGAACATGCCCTGAATCAAAAATTCGTCTTACTTCTTTTTTTTCTGATCCATATAAATTTCCATATACATCTGCGGTTTCATAAAACTCATCTTTATTTCTCATTTCTTCCATTTCTTCTTTTGTATAGAAATAATAATCCTTTCCACTTTCTTCTCCTGGTCTAATACTCCTTGAGGTAGATGTAATAACTTTTTCTATTTTCGGATTTTTTTCTATAAGCTCATAAACAATCGTTGTTTTACCAACTCCAGAAAACCCTGATATCAAAAACACTTTTTCTTTCATAATAATTATATCAAATTATCTATTATCCTTTTTAAATCGTTTGGGAGTTTTGATTTAAATTTCTTTCTAACACCGCTCAAATCTGAAAATTCTAAATAATATGAATGAAGAAATGTTCTAGAAAGATTAAATTTGTCCTTGTATTTTCTACTTCTATATAAATCATCTCCTATAATAGGGTGATCTATTGCATGCATATGTGCTCTTATTTGATGACTTCTCCCCGTCTTAATAAGCACGTCCAAAAATGTAAAATGATTAAACTGTTGCTCTACAAAAAAATAAGTAAGGGCATCACGTTCTGCCTCACCCTTTGGCATAGCAACCATTTTCCCACTTCGCTTTGATCTGACAATAGGAAAATCTATTACCCCCTCATTTTTATCAAATATTCCATATACAAGGGCGTAATATCTTTTAACAATTTCTCTGTTTTGAAATTGACTCTTTAGGTGTTTAAACATTTTTGGATCTCTGGCCACCACCATAAGTCCCGAAACATTTTTATCTAATCTGTGAACAATTCCTGGTCTATATTTTTTCTCTTCTCCAATTTTTTTAATCTCTGGATATTTTTCTTTAAGAAAATCTACAAGCGAATATTCCTTTATATCTTTTGTCCCGTGGACTATGAGTCCTGCGGGCTTTTCAAGTACTATATAATCATCACGCTCACTAATTATTTTTACCTTGTCTGCTAGACAAGCCTTGTCTATTTTTTCTTCTTTAATTTTTTTGACAACAAGACTCTTGATTTCTATTTTATCATTTTTTGAAAGCCAAGAATGTTTTATATTTACAACATCACCATTTACCTTAATGTTTCCATTTTCTATCAGACTCTGAATTTTTGAGCGTGACAAATCAGACAAATTTTCTACCAAAAATTTATCAAGCCTTGTCTTATTGTTTTCACATGTAAATAATTGTTTCATATACTATAAACTACCATAATAATAAGGTTTTAGCAATGTTTATTCCTTTGCAATATTCCACAAAACTTTAAAATAATTTTCAAAAGATTTTACAATCTCAACATTTTTTATTTCAAAAATAATTGAATGAGTTGAATAAATAATAAGCTCAATTCTATCATTCCAAATTTGGATACCCACAGGAGAGTAAAACGACTCTGGTAAAAATTTAAACTTCTTTCTCTGCAATTGCGATTGATCTCTGTAATCTTTATCCATAAAATTGCTAATTTCATTTCTCTGATTTTCATAAGCTAAGAGTCGCTGATCTACATTTTTTTCTATTCTAATTTTTTCATATTTATACAAAATTCCAGATTCTTTTGCTAAATCAATCCACTTTTGACTTCCAGCACCAATTATATAATTAACCGAATCTTTTTCTTGATTTTTTATATTTGTCATGTGAACTGTTTTAAATCCATCGAGCCCTTCATATACTCTTATATCAGAAATATTTTTGGAAGTATCTCTTTTTGAAATAAGTTGGGGAAGCAATTTTTCTATTGTTTCTTCTTGAAGTCTGACATTTTCAAGTAATTGCTGAGGGTCTTTTGTCTGAAAATTCTTGCGTCCTGACTTTACCACGGAGAAGACAAGCTCTTTTTCCTCGAGCTCTGCAAGAGTATTATAAACAGTCTGTCTTGGAAGCTTTGCTTTTGCAATTATCAGTCCTGCGCGACTCTGTCCAAGCTCTAAAAGTGCCAAATATACCCTTGCTTGATTGCTAGAAAACCCTAATTTTATTAATTCTTGTTCCATATGTTCATTTGCCCGTCGCATGACGGGATTGATTAATTGTCAAATATATTAGTCAATAATCATAAATATACCTTTATATAATCATTATATCATATATAAATATTGTAGTCAAACATAGTTGACAATATACTGTATACATGATATATTTAACTATTACAACACAAAGAAAGCTATTTGACAACTTAATACCCTATTAATGGAAAGGAGGAAAAAATGGAGCAAATGATTATCATTTCAATTCCAAAAGGTATCTTTGTTCTCATAGTGTTGGTTTTATTTTTTGTGGTTTTTTCAATTATTCCTGGTTTATTTATTGAATTATGCGAAAGAGATTTACGTAGATTTTTAATCAGAAATAGAAAAAACGAAAAACTAATCACAAATATTGGAAATGCTGATGAAAAAGCATTAAAACTCATAATATGCTTGCTGGAAGAATATGAGTTAACACCCCTGGGTCATATACGCTACAATTGGTGGAAACGAAAAAAATAATGAAAACAAAACTTGAAAAATCCTTAAGGAGGATAAAATGTTAAGTGTAAAAAATCTGTTCTCAAAAAACAATCCAAAAATATCCGAAACACCTGAAAATAATAACTGCTCTATTAGTAGCAAAAAAATGTTAGAAAACTGGCGAGACAACTATGAATACACCAACAAGGAAGAATTCTTAATAGAATTGAATTTGACCTTAAAAAAAGAACTTGCAAGTGCCACAACAATAGATCAAATTAAAGAACTATTAAAACCGTGGGAAAGCGATTACTTGCGAGCGATGAGAGAATTAGATGCAACTGGTGGATTTCATATGTATTGCAAAACTTCCGATTGGAAGATCTTTGTAGAGGATGTCTTTGAATCAATAAAGGTAGGTTTTGATAAATGGGACTTAATATCATCACATCAACTCAATAACCCTTGGGGCAGAACAAAAGAGATAATAATAAACTGTAGATTTGGAAGCGAATTATTTATGAAGATTCTTTACGATCTCGGTAGGTTTTTCTCTAAAAGTGATTTCATAGAGGTTCAAAAATATATTATGAACTTCAAACATGGAATGCCCTACAGTTTGATAGAGTGTGAAGACGAAAGTGATTATTATCAAAAAGTTCTTTCCATAATAAACGAGATCGATAAATAGAAAACTAGTCCTCTAGGGAGAGCTAGCCAAAGTGCAGCGAATAAACACTGCGCAAAAACAGTTACAGCGTCGAGTCAAATAATTCGGCGCTTTTTTATTTTTTTAAGATTATTCCATAAATCTACCTTACCCCACCTTCGCCTTTTCACCTTCGCCATTTTTTCCAAGCTTCCTAGTCCTCTCCCACAAAACGGGATCCCGCAACAATTATAAAATATATGGGGGCGGGGCTAATTTCCTAATCCCCAACCTCAAATTCGTGTATTATTATCCTACTTACATTCGTATATTTGCATCAATATTTGCATAATTAGTATACATTAGTATATTGGCATTGTAGTCATTCGTATAGTATAATAAAAGCAGTTATAAACTAAATTTTTATCTATGCAAAAAATTCAAAAAGTTGTAATTCCTGCCGCTGGATATGGAACAAGATTTCTACCAGCTACAAAAGCTCAGCCAAAAGAAATGCTTCCAATAGTTGATAAACCAATTATTCAATATGTTGTAGAAGAAGCTGTCGCCTCTGGAATTCAAGATATTGTCATAGTAACTGGATATAGTAAACGTGCAATAGAAGATCATTTTGATTACAATCATGAGCTAATGCACATGCTCAAAAAGCAGGGTAAAGAAAAACTTCGTGAAGAAATAAAAAAAATTGCTGATTTGGCAAATTTTGTTTATATAAGACAAAAGGGTCCTTATGGAAATGGAACTCCAATCCTTAATGCAAAAAGCATTGTAGGAAATGAACCATTTGCAGTAATGTGGGGAGATGAATTTATTGATGCGCGCCCACACAGACTCAAACAAATGATGGACGTCTATGACAAATATGGAGGCATTGTAATTTCTGGTCTTAGAATAAAAGACAAAAAAAATCTAAAAAGATACGGCATAGCTGATATTAAACCTGTTGAAAAAAATATCTATGAAATCAAAAATATTATAGAAAAACCCGATCCAAAGGAGGCTCCGTCAAATCTAGCTCTTCTTGGTGCCTATATTTTGCCACCTGAAATCTTTGAGGCCTTTTCTCATATCAAGCCTGGTCAAGGTGGAGAAATTTGGCTCGTTGACGCAATAAATTATCTCAAGAAAAAAGGTGTTCCACTTTATGCCTGCGAAGTGCAGAACGGAAAATACTACGACTGTGGAAATAAACTTGAATACCTGAAAACAAATATTGAATTCGGACTAAAACATCCTGAAGTATCAAAAGATCTAAAAAAATATCTTAAAACTTTAAAATTTTAATAATAAATTTGCGTTTGTAATAAGGCATTCTTTTGCCTTTTCACTTTCGCCTTTACAACTAAACTTATGAATTTTAAAAAAATTGCTATTTTGCTTATTCTTACATTATTTATAAGCTCTGGGGCTTCTTGTAGCAAAACTACTACTACCGACAAAAATCTTTTTAAACCCATTACTATAACTATTTGGGCTGTTTATGAAAATGAGGATAGCTTTGCACAGGTATTTCAAGAATTTAAAAAACAACATCCAACTGTAAATTTTAGTTTCCGCGTTTTTGAAGCAGAAGAATATGAAAATCAATTACTAAATGCTTGGGCAGACAATCGTGGTCCAGATATTTATTTTCTTCCCAACTCCTCTATTGGAAAATACTATGCAAAAGGAAGAATTACCCCTCTACCAGAAAAAATCAAGCTTCCATATAGACAAGCGACAACAAGGGGTGTGGGAATGTTTTCAAAAACAGAAATTAAAGACTTTGTAAAAGAACAAAAAACTATTACTCCCGCTCAAATAAAAGACGCTTACGCAACAGTTGCTTACAATGATATTGTTATAAACAACAAAATATATGGACTTCCTCTCAGCATAGAAACATTAGCAATGTTTTATAATAGAGATATTACAAATGGAGCAAATATTGCAACCCCCCCTGTCAATTGGAACGACTTTGTGGAAAATGTAAAACAAATAACGCTCCTTGATGAAAAAAAGGTCTTTATCCAAAATGGAACAGCAATGGGTTCTACAAAAAACATAGACAATGGCTCTGATATAGCACTGCTTCTTATAAATCAAAATGGCATAAACACCCTAGAAAATAATTCTTTCAATCTTGGAAAAACTCAAGAAGAAGTGCAAAAAACGCTAGAAGCTATCAAGTTCTTTAACGATTTTTCTAATCCTATAATGGAAGTACACTCATGGGACGACACCTCAAAACAAGATGCCTTTAGTGCATTTACGTCCAAAAAACTTGCATACTATTTTGGCTATCCACACAAAATAAAAGAAATACCAAAAACTCTAAACTACGGAATAGCTCCCGTTCCTCAGATAAACAAAACTGCTCCCGCAAATATTGCAGACTATTGGGTAATGACAGTTTCTCATCAAACCAAAAATATAGATATTGCTTGGGGCTTCATTGACTTTATAAACAAAGCAGAAAATGCTAAAATATATCTAAGTAAAAGTGGAAAACCAAGCTCACTTAGATCTCTTATAGATTATCAAAAAGAAAAACAACCTGAACTTACTCCATTCCTAGATCAAATACTTACAGCAAGATCTTGGTACAAAGGAACCAATCCAGAATTCGCACAAAAACAACTAAGTAGCTTTATAGAACAACTCAAAATAGCAAAAGATCAAAAACAACAAATAGAATTTCTCAATACAGCATTAATACAAATCAATCAAGATAAAGTAAATTAACCCAAGTTAGCTACGAAGCTTTCGTAGCTACGAAGCTAACAACTCAAATGAAAAATAAAAAAAATAAATCCTTATTTAATTTACCCAAAATACTTCCTCTCATTATTTTCTTTCTTCTAATACTAAATGTGCCTACAAACAAAACCTTTGCCTGTGCATTTACTGAGGATTGTGATCCATGTCAAAAATGTTCATGGACTCTTTGTGTAAATAATGACGAAGACACAAGGTGCTCTACAATGTGTGAAAGAGGGGTGTGTGCAAAACAATGCGAAGGCACTTGTAAATCAGTTTGTGAAGTAGAAAATGGAGAAACACCCGGAGATCCTATCAATGATGGAGAATGTTTTGAAAATAGACAACTATCTCCTTCACTACATTGTTGTATGCCTAGTGGTACAACTCAAGTAGAAAACTGTAGTGGAACTTGTAAAAATATTTGTAACTACACCACGGAAACTCAGGACTCCACTGGCACTTGCCTTGGTAGCAAAAAATGTTGTATCGCCAAAGTCAATGATGATACTGATACTGATATAGTAGACATAGGAGGGTTAATAGAGGATACGGAAATAAATACCGGACTAACAGCTCAATCAAATGCTACGCAAGGCGTCCTCTTTACAGGTGTAAGTTGTATTGAGAGTGGAAATTGTAGCGTAACAGATATGATGAATACCGCTATAAACGTAACAACATTTTTACTAGGAATCATAGGAAGTGTAGCGTTATTATTCTTCATACTTGCTGGTTTCAAGTTGCTTACATCTCGTGGAAATGAACAAGCTATAAGTAGTGGCAAACAAATGATGGTTCAAACTGTTATAGGAATATTTATATTTTTCTCTGCATTTCTAATAATCGACTTTACTAGAAAATCGTTATTAGAGCCTCGATATGCCACTCCACTTGGAAATCCATATGAAGCACCTGGGACACAAGAAGTAGCAGTGCCAGAAGCGACAGAAGAAACAACAGAAGCAACAACAATCAACGCAGAAGCCGATTGTAATGATACAACCACTGGAAAAATACATTGGAGATGTGTAGGGAGGTTTGGGGCTGGATCTAGATGCAGACAATTGACGTCTGGCGCAAGTGATCTCGTAAGTGACGGAAAATGTACTAGGGCTGGATTATGTCCAGTACAAGGATCCGCTAGCTTAGTTGTATATTGCTGCAAATCAGACGTAACATCAGGAACCGTATATAATGGTCCAAAAACATGTCCATGTACTGGAAATTGCGAATATTAATAAAGCTCACTAAAAAAATAATACTAATTTAAAATAAACATTAATCTATATGAAACACTCCAAAATAAAAAAAATATCTACTGCAAGCATCTTTGTAATCACGACAATACTCACCACCCAAATAACTAGTGCTCAACTAACAAATCCTATGAGGGCAAATAGTATACCAGAATTAGTAGGTCTTATCATAACGGCTATCTTAGGGATAGTAGGATCTATTGCACTACTTATGTTTATCTATGGTGGATTTACATGGCTTACATCAGGTGGTGCTGAAAAGAAAATAAAAGAAGGAAGAGAAACACTTATCTGGTCTATTATGGGACTTGCTGTAATATTTGCAAGTTATGCCATACTCCGATTTGTTTTTGGAATATTAGCTTTATAATAACCTTTTATATTTACTATAAAAATAGTATAATTTATATATAATTTTAAATAAGAAAAAAATAATAATCTCCCTTTACTGGGAAAAGAAAGGAATCAACAAATGACAAATTTAACAAAAAAGGTAGTAAGTTTTTCTCTAGTACTTCTTATCTCCTGTTTCATGGTGTTTGGAGTAAGTGCTCAAATAAATGAGGGTCTAGACTATGCAGAAGACATTGCTACTAACGGAGATCTTGGAACAGCAAATAGTGAAACTGCAATATCTACAATAATAAATACAGTTTTAGGATTTTTGGGAATTATTGCTCTTGTAGTAATATTGCTCGGTGGGTTCAAATGGATGACATCAGGTGGAAATGATGAAAAAATCAAAAAAGCAAAAGGAACTCTTATGGCAGGAGTCACAGGACTTATTATTGTTCTTGCAGCTTATGTAATAGTTGGCTTTGTAGTTGATACAGCTCAAAACGCAACAACCGAAGGAACAGGAACATCAATAACCGAATAATTTAGATACTCTTATCCTCTCTTTGAGGGGATAAGTAATTTGAATTATACCCTGCGGGGAATAAACAATACACAATCACCAATAATCAGACAAATTCCAGCTTCCACTTCTTGAATTCTTGATTATTGATTATTGAGCATTATCTGTCTCTCAACCCTGTCTTCGACTCCGAGATCGCTCAGACTCGAGGAAAGGTCTCTGGACCGAAGGGTAATTTAAGATTTGATTATTGATTATTCACGAAGTAACTTATTTAATTGATATTAAAATCAATCTAATGAAAAACAAAAACAACAAAAACGTGCTCAGTAGATTTTTTATTTCATTGTTATTTTTACTAATAACAATTTTTAATTTCCAAATCGCAAACGCACAGGGAAATGTTACAGAAGTTAGAACTCCTGAAAAATATGGGCTAACAGAGGCTGCGACGCATGGGGGGTTAATCACAAACGATTCTGATAATCAAGATATTATATTGATAGTTTCAAATATAGTTGGCTATGCTCTTTATTTCACTGGATCTATATTTTTTATATTAATTATTATTGCTGGATTTACTTGGATGACTGCAGGAGGCGAAGAAAAAAAAGTATCTAGCGCCAAGGGCAAGATAAAGGGTGCTATCATGGGCATAGTTGTAATTCTTTGCGCTTATATAATTACAACATTTGTATTTAATACATTAAAAGCAACCATAGAAACAGATGAACTTGCTCCTCCACCAGCGGACAACACAATAGCGCCATAAAAAGAATCAAATATGACTAAACTACAAAAAATAAAATACTCCCTCCTAACTATTTTGAGTTTTTTTGTATCTCCTATTGTTCGCGGACAAAGTGCGATAGAAAATGCCTCTATCGATGCCCAAAATATGGCTGGCCTAATTGGGTATAAAAATACCAGCTCTCAGAACATACTATTTTTAATAGGCACTATCATAAAATATACACTTAGCTTTATCGGTGTAATATTTTTAGCTCTTGTAATAATAAATGGCTTCAAATGGATGACTGCAGGAGGAAATGAAGAAACTGTCAAAAAAGCAAGGTCTGCAATACTCGATCTAGTAAAGGGTCTTCTAGTAATTGCCCTAGCATACATTATTACAAGTCTTATTCCATTTATTATGCTCGCAATAGACTAATAAAACATAATTTATAAAATAAAAAAATGATTCACAAAAAAATAAAATACTCCCTAGTATTAATTATTTTTGCATGTTTAATTGTTGTCAATTCTGCAATTGCAACAACCACGCTCAATCTTAGTGATACAGGAACTGGAATAACCAATCTTGCAAATACAGCTGGATACGAAACATATGGCGTAGATCCATACAGAACCATAGGAAATCTAATCAAGGTGGCATTATCCTTTTTGGGAATAATATTTTTAATTCTTGTTATACTCAGCGGTTTCCAATGGATGTCGGCGGGTGGGAATGAAGAAGCTATCAAAAAAGCAAAGGGAAGAATAAAAAATGCTACAATGGGACTTGTAATTATTTTAATGGCATATGCACTTACTTATTTCATATTAGATATTTTATTAAGTCAAACAATTAAATAACACCATGAAAATCAAAAAAACACTTATATCAATATCAATACTTACAATATACTTATTTTTTACCGTAATAACTATTGCCTTTGCAGAAGGAACATCCACAAAACAAAATATACTTGGCAACACAAAAAATGTTAGTGAAAATGCTGGATATCTTAGTGCTAATGCAGACACTCTAACGGCAACAATAGCAAATACTGTAAAAATACTACTTTCTTTTTTGGGAATAATATTTTTACTTCTTGTCATAATTAGCGGTTTTCAGTGGATGACCGCAGGGGGAAATGAAGATGCTGTTAAAAAAGCGAGGACCAAAATAAAAAATGCTACGATAGGTCTTATAATAATCGTCCTATCTTATTCTCTAACAGCCTTCATAGAGTTTGAAATAATAAAAAAAGCTCAAGGATTATAAACTAAAAAAATAAAATGCTAAAAAACTTAAAAATATTTATATTAACGCTCTTGCTATCTTTCTGTTTTTACAACGGTACTTTCGCGGTAACTAATATAAACTCCGAAGAAAGAACTGATGCTTTTGCCGGACAAGCCGGCTTACTTGCTCCATCTCACACTACTATTATTGAAAATATTGTAAAAGTATCGCTAAGTTTACTTGCCGTCGTATTTCTTATATTAATAATTTACTCCGGTTTTGAATGGATGACTGCGGGAGGAAGTGAAGAAAAGGTTAAAAAAGCAAAGGGAAGAATAAAAAATGCTACAATTGGAGTCATAATAGTATTATTCTCATACATAATAACGAGTTTTATATTCAGCACCATTGAGTGTAGCACCACGGGTTGTAATGAGGGGGTTTGGAACTTTAATTTCTAAACATACAAATTAAATTTATAACAAAAATCGGATCATAGATCCGATTTTTGTTATAAACAATGTTATACTAATTATTCCTTCATTCTTATTTTCAAATAATCCACATAAGGATTTGGCTGGGGATCAATATTATTAAAATATGCTAAGTAAAATGATGCATATGAAGAAGCTCCCATTATATACATTGCCTCCTCGCATATATTTTTACCCATTGGCTTTATTTCAATAAATTTAATTTTCTTTTTATTTAGAATTTCTTTCATTATTTCATATCGTTTTTGATTTCTTTTGTAATAACTATTTGAGCTTATTAAAACATATATAATTTGCTTGTTTAGCTCTACTGGATTGTTAAGTCCCTCAAATTGATGATGACAAATTTCAGGAATAGAAAAATATGCTGACATATTCTTGCCAGTTTCATTGATTTGATTTTGAAAAATATGAGCATTGGCAATAAGATGCTCCGATGCAATAATAATAGGCATTTTACCGCTTATATTTTTTGCAATTTTCTCTGCAACTGCCTTTCCCTTAATAAAGATTTTTACTTCTTTTTCAAGTTTTGAAATACTATACTTCAAAAACCCTAATTTATTTAGCAAACAAATAAAAACCGCTATAGAATAACCCGCTGCAAATCTAGGATTTTTTGCATAATTATAAATAGGATCATAAACAAATTTAGTGGAGTCTGCTTTTGAAAGTTCGCCACCAGTACAAATTACAAAAGTTTTAAGTCTCTTTTTCTTAGCACTTTTAAAACAACTAATAGACTCCTCCGTTGTGCCAGAAAAACTTGATATCACAACAAGTGTTTGCTTATCAATCCATGCTGGTAAATCATATTCATTTGAAATAATGAGTGGAACATTAATATATTTTGAAAAAACACTTCTTACAAAATGTGGCCCCAAAGCTGATCCACCCATTCCACAAACAATAATTTTATCAACCCCCTTAATTTTGCTTAAATCAACATTTTTAAACTCCTTAAAAATTTGCTCGAACTGTTTGTGAGAATTTTCATAAGTTTTAAAAACAAATCCCTTATCAAAGTCTTTTATCTTTTTTTGGTCCATATATTTACTTATTATTTGTTTTATATTTATTCTATATTTATTATATCTTAAATGTTACTACAAATCTATTAAACAATTAGTCTATTATACAATTAACCTATTATTTCCCCACTTCATTCAAATAAATATACTTTATAGGCGACAACAATGTGTTTGTCTTGCGCTTATCAATTACCTTGTATCCACCAAGTTCTGAAAAAGAAATAATATATTTCATCTGATGATTTTTGGAAATTTGCTTTACATACCATGGTGCCCAGGTAGGAGTAAATTTTCCCAAAGACTCGCCTTCCGACAATCTATACAAATTCCACCCATCCCACTCATATCCTGCTTCAATATCTTTGATATCAACACTTTGCAACAGTAATCTTCCCATATCCCACCTTGTCTTATTCCACACTAAATAATCTCTTGTTCCAATGAAAACAAAAATAATCTGAGTCAATAATAAAATGACAAATATTCTTTTTGAAAAATTCTGTTTTTCTATTATCAGAGCATATAGCAATATCAAAAATGGAAATATAATAAGCAGATATCTATCAAAAGACATTATTGGCAAAATCAAAACTAAATATACAAGCAAAAAAATAAATATAAAAGCATTTTTCTTAACGTATTCATAAACCACTCTTCTATTTTCAAACAAGTGTAATATATTAAATATTGATAAAATGACAAGAACAATATTGATAAAAAATAAATCTAGATTACCCAAATACGAGACTACATCTCCTTGCATTATACTCTTACTTGGCCCTATTCCATATAAATTTATAATATTTCCCATAATTGGAAATTGAAACTTCTTGTAAAATACAGCCAAAGCAAATCCCAACACTAAGGTAATTATTACAAGTAGATTTTTCCGAGATATTATTTTTTTAATGCTCTCTAAGTTAACAATACTTAGAGTTATGGGAACAAAAAACAATGATAATAGCAATATATAATTTATGGCATTAAAAACAATTGTTCTTGGAATTAGTTCAATTGGAACAAAACGTGCTGAAACTTCTTGAGGCACGAATCCAAAATAATTGAATATATAATAAATACCCATTAACAAAACCAGACTTGGCGAAAATGCCAATAATACTTTTTTCTTATCAAATTTACGTGAAAAAAAGAAGCATAAAAATGCTATAGCTGGCAAAAATGCTATAAACTGTCTTGTAAAAATACCTAGTAGAGAAACAATGCTAGCTAAAAAAGCATGTTTATAGCTTTGCTTATTGTATGACACTTGATACAAAAATATAGAAATAAGTAAAAACAAAAATGCTATCTGATCCCCCATAAACGTATATGACAAATAAAAAAATATTGGATTAAACCATAAAAGAAGTGAAAACAAAAATGAATTTAGCTTTGAAATCTTGTTATATCTCAAAAATAAATAAAATATATATACGATTATAAAAGACACGACCAAATTTCCACTTCTTAAAACTGCAAAAGAAAATCCGAAGATAGACGACAAAATAACACCAAATATTATGGGAACATAATTAAAGGCGGAAAACCATGCTGGGTAAAACAATTCTTTGTTTAAGTTAAAATGATAAATAGACAAGCTCTGCGTCCAATCATCATTAAGCGGGAAATTGTAATCTGGGCTCAATATAAGAAGTTCTAAAATAAAAATGACCGGAAAAAGCAGAAATATTCTATTTTTGAAAAAACTAAAAATCCGATTTAACATACAAAATTCGTTATTTTTTATATATATATTGTATAACCTATACCCCAACATCGCAAATCAAAACCCAATACCCTATACTTTACACCCCAAACTTATATTGCTAGAATGAATTTAGTTGGTCAACCAACTACTTCAAACTTCATACTTTATACTTAATAACTTAACACTATGTCTGGACACTCAAAATGGGCGACAACAAAGCATAAAAAGGCACTTATAGACTCAAAGAGATCTTCTCTTTTTACAAAACTTACAAAAAACATTCAAATAGCAGCTCGAGATGGAGCTGACACCGAAATGAACTTTAAACTTCGTATGGCCGTTGATAAGGCTAGAAGCTACTCTGTCCCAAAAGAGAACATTGAAAGAGCTATAGCACGTGGATCTGGCTCCGGAGAAGGTACTGCCCTAGAAGAAATGATATATGAAGGATATGGACCAAATGGTGTTGCTATTATAATAGAGGTTGTAACTGACAACAAAAATAGGGCTGCTTCTGATATAAGACACATTTTATCAAAACACGGCGGTGCTCTTGCCGCTTCAAACTCGGTGCTTTGGCAATTTGATAGAGTTGGTGTGATTTACCTAAAAAATACTGCGGTAACAGACGAGCAAGAACTTGCCATAATAGATGCTGGCGCAAATGATATAGAGGTATCTGATGACGGCGTAAGGGTAATTACAAATATGACTGACCTTCAAAAAGTCCAAGAGGCTATAAAAAATATTGTAGAAATTGATAATGCAGAACTAGAATACATTGCAAAAAACAAAGTAAAAGTAGAAGACACTGAGAGTCTTGATAAATTATTCGACGCACTTGACGAAAACGAAGATGCAGGAAATTACTATTCAAATATTGAATAGTTAAATGATTTATTAAAATGCTTCAAACTAAGAAAATTTCTCCAAAAATAATTTTAGGAGTTGATCCTGGACTAGCCACTGTAGGCTATGCTTTTATAACACACGAAAAAGAACCTCGTCTTATAAGCTGTGGTTGTATTGAAACAAAAGCTGGAGATGAGTTCAATCAAAGACTTAATACAATACACAAAGAACTTACATTTTTAATTAAGAAATACAAACCATCCTTCTCGAGTGTAGAAAAAATATATTTTTGCAAAAATGTAAAAACTGCAATGGATGTAGGTCACGCTAGGGGCGTAATAATTCTTACCCTATCAGAAGCCCAGCTTCCTATTTACGAATACACTCCTCTTCAAATCAAACTTGCAATAACTTCTTATGGAAAAGCAGATAAACGACAAATTGCAGAAATGGTCAAAATCGCCTTAAAGCTAAAAGCTATTCCAAAAAAAGACGATACGTCAGACGCTCTTGCAATAGCACTGACTTGTGGGTATCAGATGAGATAAATTGTTTATAAGATTTATTTTCTATAATTCCTATCATTTTCCCAGTTACTGGGATTATTTTGTATATATTTTCTACATTTCCATAAATCAAGGTCTGTACGCATTATGCGATCATAAAATCCTTGTTGCCAACGGAAACTATAATGTTTAAATTGTATATTTATTATTTTTTTACAGATTGATTTGTAAGATCTAATTATCGATGATAATGACCCTGATTTTGGAGAAATGTTAGACATTTGCGCATTTCCGTAGAGACGTAGCATTGCTACGTCTCTACGTTGTTTAAATCTAATAGACATTATCAAATGTACGTGATTTGGCATTATAATAAACGAATCTATTTTAATAAAACGGAAATGCGCATCTATTTGTTTTAAATACTGTTTTACAATATACCCCAACTCATTTAATATCATCTTTTCCTCTTTAATTTCACCGAACATATTTACCCTATCCTTTGTACAGATTGTGACAAAATAAAAACCGGGATTAGAATAATCCCAGCACTCTAGCCTTGTCGATTTAACCCTATATTTATTTTTAAATAAGGCCTTATTTTTCATACAATCGCTTTTCAGATGATTATATAAATATTCTATGGATATACTATATAAAAATCAATATCAATAAAATTACAAACAAAAAAGCGCCGAATTTTATTATCCGACGCTTGTTAACCTATTTAACCAAATATATCCTCCCATGCAATACGATCTTTTAATTTATAGGAAGATATAGTCTGATATTTGTTAAAAAATTCTTGACCTAAGGCTCTAAATCTTTTCACAATCTCTTCTTCATACCACACATCCTGCTTTGCGTTTAAAAAAGCAGATGCCTCTTTTATAAATTCAGGATCTTGGAGGGATTTAGCATGAACGACTTCATAAGTAGCGCCATACTCTTCCATTTTAGCTCGTATTTTTCCAAGTTCCCGCATACACATCATTCCCAGACATTCTGAAACACAATCATAACCCTTTGTAACCCTTTGATCAATCAAAAGCCTCATCTTCGTTCCCTTTGGTTGAAAAGAATCCTTGTCTAAGACGACCGTCTTGTAATCGCTATAAGTATCTTCTACTTGACCCCTGTATTTACATCCCATAAATACAATGAACTCTCTTACGCCTAAATTTAGAAAATAATCCAAAGACGACTGATCTATCGTCTCATTTGGCTCTAAATCAATATTTAAATAAATAATAATTCTCGCCTTTGGATTTTCTTTTAATTCTTTTTCTAATTTATCGGCATCAAAAGCCCTGAGTATTATTGGTCTAGTCAAATTGACTTGATCAATTAATCTTATATTTTCCATGTCTTGCGCTGTAACATCTTGATTTGTATTCATTTTATCCTCCTTAAGGACTTTATAATTTTTCATATAAAAGCGCCGAATTGCTCGCCTCGCTATTGCTACCTGCCTCGACTTGCGTCTATAGCAAGGCGGGTGGTGAAGCGGGTATTATCCGACGCTTAACATTTATTGCTTCTTTTTTGAACTCAATCTTTCAGCATGTTCACGTACTTGCCTTTGCCATATTATGCGAGGATCTTCAGTCCAATATCCAATATACATATCGTCGTCAAATATAGAATCATAACCTCTGACCAACTTAGTCCATTTTTTATCTGCTACGGAAGTAGCACGAATATCTAACCTCGTCGTATAAAGTTCAGAATGATATTTATCCAAAAATTGTCCTAACTGTTTTTCATCCATTTTTTCAATCTCTACTAATGCAATTTTATTCCATCTTTGCATTATTATTTCCGAACTATACTCCAGCTCTTTAGGGTCATGTAGATTTTCTACACAATTTATGTATTTTTTTATAAGCTCATCAATTTCATCTAGCGAAGTCATTTGTTCAACTATTGGTCTGGCAAGATCATCCCACTTCTGTATTAATGATTTATATGTATCACCCCATTCTAGCAATATCATGTTAGATATACGGTCATAACTATCATATTTTTTCATAAAGTCATTAACTTCATCTAGTGAAATCATTTGTTCAACTATTGGCTTGCCTAAATCAGCAAGCTTATTTAGAAGGGGTCTTACATGTCCATATACGAAATTTTTAACAGAATAACCATCAAAACAAGAGTATTTATCTTTATCAATCTTTGTATAGAAACTAATTACCTTAGAGACCCGTACTAATGCATCATCTACCTCATCAAATGTATTGCAAACAATAGATAACTTATTTACGATATCATCAAAAGGAATATTTTCTAGTTCATTAATATTTAAAATACTAACTAATTCTTCATAGTTTGTTGCATTTTGTATTGCCAGTGAAACTTCTTCCTTCTTATCCATTTTATCCTCCCAGATAAACTTTATTTATTTTTCAAGGCACTGTCCTTGTCTGAATATACCATAATAGCATACCCCGGCCTTCTTGTCAAGTATTGTCATCAACTTCTTGTTGACAACAATTATTTTATGATATATAATGATAGTATATAAGGGCAGATTAGAGCTCTCTGTCATATAATTATTGACACTCCTGCGCATTTACAATTTGGCCATTTTTCATTTACAATTGATTTGCTATTGGCTATTTTGGCTATTTACCATTTAAATACAAAAAGAATAAAATATAGCTAAATAATCAAATAGCCCAATAAATTGAAAATAATAAATTATAAATCAATTGAAAATTACTAAATATTAAATTAAAAATATATGCTAAGCGATCTAAAAGATCTTGGCTTTACGCCAAACGAAATAAAAGTTTATGAATCATTACTAAAACTCGGAGAAACTCCTGTTGGGGGCATTATTAATGACCTGAAAATTCATAGACAAATTGCCTACAATGCGCTTGATACTCTAGAAAAACGAGGCATGATATCAAAAACAATGAAAAACAAAGTTTATCATTTCAAAGTTGAAGATCCAGAGATAATTGTAGAAAATATCCAAAAACAAGAACTTATCGCAAAAAGACTATCAGGACTGATAAAGCTTGAAATGGGTAAGACAAAAATAGACAATTCAATTGATATTTACAATGGCAGAGAAGGAGTTAGAAAATTTCAAATTCATATGATGAATGAAATATCTACCAATGGAACAATATATATAATTCAAGGTGGTGCTACAGCATACCAACAAACAATGGGATTAGACTTTATAATAAAAAAAATAGACCCTATAAGAATAAGAAAAGGTATTATTGTAAAAAACGTAATGTCTGAAAAAGACCGGTTAGAAAATAAAAAATACATGGGAAGTATAAATGCAAAAAGCAAAAACCTCAGGCAAGTTAAATTCCTTCCCTATCAAAATATTATCAATCCAACATTTACAGATATCTGGGAAAATCATGTATCATTCATATCTTCTGGGAAAGAACCATTTGCAATAGATATCAAAAATCAAGAATTTTATAATTCATATTTAGAGCACTTTAATGTGCTTTGGAAAATGGCAAAGAAATAGATATAATAAATATATAATCAATAATAAACAAATTTATGGAAACAATAAAAGTAGTTAATATAAAATGTGGTGGATGTTCTTCAATGATAACAAGTTCTCTAGAAAAACAAGGCTTAAAAAACATTTCAATTGACGTAGATAATCAAACAATAAGCTTTGACGGAGACAAAGAGTTGGCAAAAAGGATTTTACAAAAAATAGGATATCCTGAAGCAAATTCAAAAGAGGCAAAAAATTTCTTAAAAAAAGCTCAATCCTATATATCTTGTATGATAGGAAGGGTTAATAAGAAATAGATTAATAATTATCGATAAATATTCATAAAAAAAGATTTTCATCCTCTTGACCCAATAAAAAATATATGATTAAATGATATAGTCCATTATTTATGCGGGTGTCGTATAGTGGTTTATTATATCAGCCTTCCAAGCTGAGGAGGGCGGTTCGATTCCGCTCACCCGCTCCACCAAAAAACCCTCTTTAAAAGAGAGTTTTTTGTTATAAAAAAGCCCAATTTGAAATTGGACATTAGAAATTTGATATTATCTCTAATTCCTTATTCCACACTTTTTTACATATTTTTCCATAATCTTCTTGAACTCTTTTAACATAGCGGGTGGAAATCCTAGTTCACCACTTAAATCTTCGTCTAATAGTTTTCCTCTATCTTCAAAATTTTGCAAAAATACTAAATTAGCACCTTTTAATTCCATGCCTAATTTATCTATATCATCACTAGTAAAATACTTAGGAAGTATTGTTGTTCTAAATTCATATTTAAGCTTCGAATTAATTAAATAATTCTTTGTTTTTTCTACTTCCCTATATAGAGAATTCTTGCACCTTGTAATAGTTTCAAATAAACTCTTATGCGCCTTATAATCCATTGCAATATAATCAACTAGTTTTTCATCTATTAATTCTTTTAATTTCAAAAAATTACTTCCATTTGTATCAAGCTTTATCTTATATCCCATTTTTTTAACACTCACAATAAATTCTTTGAGTCTTGGTTGTAAAAGTGGCTCTCCTCCTGTTATAGAAAGTGCTTCTAATTTGTGTTTTCTTTTTTTCAAAAAATCTAGCACATCATTTTCCGGCACATCAAAAATCACTTCCTGATTAAAGGAAATAAGTTCTGGATTATGACAATAACGACAACGAAAATTACATCCTTGAGTAAAAATTATTGCAGAAATCTTCTTTGGATAATCAATAAGCGACGTTTTTTGTAAACCTGAAATTTTTAAACCATTATTTTCCATTTTGATAATAATAAACCCCCATCAAGAAAGTCTCGATGGGGGTATAAACTAAATAACTAAACCTTTGCACACTTTCTTTCATTAAATTCAGCTTGCTTACCATCATTCCATTGAGAAACTGGTCGCAAGTATCCAACTACACGAGAGTAGACCTCACATTTTTGTCTTTTTGGGGTCTCATTTAAGATTTTGTTTTTGTCTTCTTCCATAATATTAGCTTCTTAGCCAGATAGCTTCGCAGCTTCTTAGCTAATGTTAATTATTATTTATATTATAACTCTTTTTAAATTATTAGTAAAAAGTCTTGTGATCACTACCTTGGGCTGCCTGATACCCTATTTCTGCATCACATTGAGGGCAGAAATAATGCTCTCCTGCGATATATCCGTGCTTTGGACACACAGAAAAAGTTGGCGTGATTGAAAAATATGGTAGCTTGTAATTTTTTGCAACTTTTTTTACAAGTTTTTTACAAACCTCTGGATCCTCTATTCTCTCACCAATAAACAAATGAATTACTGTTCCGCCAGTATAGAGCGCCTGTAAGTCATCTTGCTTATCTAATATTGAAAACAAATCGTCAGTATAATTAACTGGCAAATGAGTTGAATTTGTATAAAATGCTGGCGCACCATTTTTGTAAGATTCTTCATTTGCAATGATAATATCTGGAAAATTCTTTTTGTCGAGAAGTGCAAACCTATGACTCGTTCCTTCTCCTGGAGTTGCTTCTAAATTAAACATATCTCCAGTTTCTTCTTGATATTTTTGAAGTCTATCTCTCATAAAATTCATTACTTCAAGAGCAAATTTCTTTCCTTCCTCAGAGCCTATATCTTTTTTCATAAAGTTTAGACATGATTCATTCATTCCAAGAAGCCCTATTGTATTAAAATGATTTTTCCAATAAGCATTAAATCTCTTGTAAATATCACGGAGATAAAATTTGGAATATGGATAAAGTCCCCGCTCAGTAAGTTGTTCTAATATTTTTCTCTTTGTTTCAAGAGTATCTTTTGCAATATCCATGAGCTCTCCGAGCTTATCAAAATATTCTTTCTTTGTTTTAGAAAGATACCCAATTCTAGGCATATTTATTGTAACCACTCCAATGCTTCCTGTAAGTGGATTTGATCCAAAAAGTCCTCCACCTCTTTTTCTAAGAACCCTATTATCAAGTCTAAGACGACAGCACATACTTCTTGCATCGTCAGGACTCATATCTGAATTTACAAAGTTAGCAAAATAAGGAATTCCATACTTTGCAGTCATCTCCCAAATCTTTTTGTATTTTGGATTATCCCAATCAAAGTCTTTGGTCACATTGTAAGTAGGTATTGGAAATGAAAATACGCGTCCGTTTGCATCACCTTCCATCATCACCTCTGCGAAAGCCTCGTTAAACATATCCATTTCTTTTTGGAACTCCCCATAAGTTTCTTTTTGAAGTTCACCGCCAATAATAACTGGCTCATCTTTCATTATTTTTGGAACTGTGAGATCAAGAGTAATATTTGTAAATGGATTTTGAAATCCAACTCTTGTTGGAACTCCCATATTAAACATAAATTCTTGAATAGCTTGCTTTACTTGTTTGTAGTCAAGCTTATCGTATCTTATAAAAGGAGCTAAGAGCGTATCAAAATCTGCAAAAGCCTGAGCTCCATTTGCCTCTCCTTGAAGTGTATAGAAAAAATTAACAGCCTGACCAAGAGCTGTTCGCAAGTGCTTCGCTGGTTTGCATGCAATTTTACCTGCAACACCTTTGAAGCCGACCATAAGCAAGTCTTTCAAATCCCAACCACAACAATATACTGCGAGTAAATCCAAATCATGAATATGAAGCTCTCCTGATTTTTCAGCGTCTCTTGCTTGCTTTGAATAAATTTTGTTTAGCCAATAATTTTTCTGAACAGTAGAGGCAATATAACTATTTAATCCCTGAAGTGAAAAAGCCATATTTGCATTTTCTCTCACTTGCCAATCTAGCTCTCCAATATAGTTTGAAATAAGCTCTTCTGCATCAATAATTGACTTTATATCTCTTATTCTATTATGTAAGTCTCTATATAATATATATGACTTTGCTGTTTTTGCATGCCCTCTTTCAATAAGCACTTTTTCAACCATATCTTGAATTTGTTCTACATCAGGAACAATATCTGTACCAAATCTTCTATTCAATTCCTCTACTATAGCATCCGTGATTTCATTAGCGCGCTTACTATCTCTTCCACCAACTGATTTTGCAGCCTTGAAAATTGCTCTATAAATATTTTCTCTATTAAATGAGGCAATTTTCCCAGATCTTTTCTTGACCTGTTTTACTAATGATACAACTTTCTTTTTGCTTTCTACTTTTGTTTTTGTCATTTTTTTTATTTAGTCCGCTTCTGGCGGAGTTATTGAAGAGTTATAAAAAACACTACATCTTGTGTTCACTTTTTAATTATATCACAACTTGTAGTGTTTGGAAAAGATGCCTAATAATCATATTTTTTTGATATAAAAAAGTTATGCACAGGCGGATAACATAAATTTCAAATGACAAATAACAAATTTCAAAATCTTGAGCATAAAAATACAGATTTGATATTTATAATTTAACATTAAGCATTGGTTAGAAATTCGATATTTATAATTTGACATTAGCCCCTTCATTTGGTAATTTTAGATAAATTCACAAAAAAATAAAGGAGGAAGTATGATACCTTCATATTTCATGCCCATTATGCTCATTGGTAGTTTCCTGGGTATTTTAGCAGCTCTTGTCTGTTTTATTACGGTAAAGCGAAAATGCCCTGGCAATGCAAAGATGCAAGAGATAGCCTCATATATCAAACAAGGGGCTATTGGTTATCTAAAACAACAATACAAAATTGTTGCAATCACATTCATTTTCCTTGCTATGCTTTTTGCATACGCAGGATATGTACTCAAAATTCAAAGTACATGGACGTGGTTTGCGTTTTTAACTGGTGGTTTCTTTTCTGGATTAAGCGGTTTCTGTGGGATGATAACATCAACATATGCAGCCGTAAGAGTAGCTGAAGCCTGCAGAAAATCATTAAACTCTGGATTAAGAATTGCTATTATGGGTGGTGCCGTATTAGGACTTGTTGTTGTTGGGTTAGCTCTATTTGATATTGCTATTTGGTTCTGGATATTAGATCACTTTATCAAAGGTGATGATAGCTACAACATGATAACAATGATTATGATTACATTTGGTATGGGAGCCTCTACTCAAGCACTATTTGCTCGCCTTGGTGGTGGAATATATACCAAAGGTGCTGATGTTGGCGCAGACCTTGTAGGAAAAGTTGAAGCAGGAATTCCAGAAGATGACCCTCGTAATCCCGCTACAATAGCCGATAATGTTGGTGATAATGTTGGTGATATCAACGGAATGGGGGCTGACCTGTATGAGTCTTATGCTGGATCTATTCTTGCAACATGTGCACTAGGATCTTCAGCTGTTGCTGCCCTTGGCAAAGCAATACAAATCCAATACATAATGCTGCCATTAATACTCGGCATTGTTGGATTAGTGCTTTCTATCATAGGAATATTCCTCATTAGAATCAAGGAAGATGCCAGCATGAAACAGATTGTGAGTTCTATGAATAGAGCGGTAATGTTTGTTTCTGTATTAATTGTTATGTCAACATTTGGTATAACATATTTTATGGGAATAAAAACCTGGATGAACAACTCCCTATCTGTCTTATTTGGTATAGTGGGTGGCGTACTTATAGGTCTAATAAACAATTACTATACCTCCAGCGACCACTCTCCAACCAGAAACGTAGCGCGTAGTGCGCTCACCTCTCCAGCATCTGTTATTCTTTCCGGATTATCTGTTGGTATGAAATCAACTGCTAGCAATATCATCTCTGTATGTGGAGTATTGTTTTTGTCTTACTACTTTGGATCCGAAAATTTCCAAAACATGAGCATGGGTCTATACAACGTAGGACTTGCTTCCCTTGGCATGTTGCTAACACTTGCACTAATTCTTACAATGGATGCTTACGGTCCAATTGCTGACAATGCTGGTGGAATTTCTGAAATGGCTGGTCTTCCTCCTGAAGTAAGAGAACGAACGGACAACCTTGATGCCGCGGGAAATACTACCGCTGCAATAGGAAAGGGTTTTGCAATAGGTAGTGCTGCACTTACTGCAATAATACTACTTGCTGCATACATTGAAGAGGTCAAAATTGCATTAATAAGATCTGGACAAACAATACTAGAACTTGCAGGTGCAAAAATTCAAGTTTCAGCTATGACTATTGCAGATGTTGTGGCATACTATGAAATTCACGCATTAAATCCAAAGTTTCTACTTGGATCATTTATTGGCGGTATGATGATATTCGTGTTCTGTGGAATAATAATTTTATCAGTAAATAAAGTAGCTGAAAAAATTGTAGCCACAGTCCGAAAAACATTCGAAAATCCACTTATACTAGAAGGCAAAGAAATACCCAATTACAGCAACTGCGTTAAAATAGCGCTTCAAGGCGCTCAAAAAGAAATGATATTGCCTGCTAGCATCGCCATTGTTGTTCCTATTATGATTGGTGTAATGTTTGGTGTCGCTGGTGTTGTTGGGTTATTGATTGGTGGAATAGTCTGTGGAGTACCTATGGCCATATTCATGGCTAATGCCGGTGGGTCTTGGGATAATGCCAAAAAATACATTGAAAAGGGAATGTTTGGTGGCAAAAAATCGCTGGCCCATATAGCAGCAATTGTTGGGGACACCGTTGGTGATCCATTCAAGGATACTTGTGGTCCATGCGTAAACATACTCATCAAACTAATGAGCATGGTTTCAATAATAACAGTAGGGCTGTGTATATAAAAAATACAGCCTAAAATAACAAATCAATCTCAAATTGGGGGTGTATAATCACATCCCCTTTTATTATTGAAATAATCCTATTTATCTGCTAAATTAAATGAGTTATAAAGTACTAAGTAGTAAAGTCATAAATGCAGACTTAATACATTATAACTGTATAGCTTTATAAACTTTATAACCAAATCAAATGAAAATAGAAAAAAAAGACCTTCCAAAAAGTCAATTAGAATTAACTGTCGAAATAACAGAAACAGAATATCAACCGTTTCTAATAAAAGCTGCTGGCGATATATCAAAGGAAAAACATATTCCTGGATTTCGTGCTGGCAAGGCACCATATGATGTTGTAAAACAACACTTTAGCGAAACTGCGATTCTTGAAGCAGCACTTGATGATATATTAAAACATTTTTATTTTGAAATAATTACAAAAGAAAATCTAGAGCCTATTAGCTTTCCAAAAATAGATATCCTAAAGATGGCCGCAGGAAATCCACTTGAAATAAAAATCACAATTAGCCTTCTCCCAGAAATCAAACTTGCTGACATAGAAAAAATCACAATCAAAAAAGAAGAGGTAAAAATTGACGCTGATGAAATTAAACGTGCAATTGAAACACTTCGTGAAAATCAAGCTACAGAAGCTCTTGTTGAGAGAGAAGCAAAAAATTCTGACAAAGTGGAAGTAGATTTCAAAGTGAGTGTTGATGGTGTTGTAATCGAAGGTGGAAATGAAACAAACTATCCTCTAGTTCTAGGTAAGGGTCAAATGATTCCAGGATTTGAAGACAATATCATCGGAAAGAAAAAGGGAGAAGAAATAAAATTCAACCTCAAATTTCCAAAAGACTATCACAAAAACTTAGCTGGTAAAGATGCTGAATTTGAAGTAAAGCTAAACTCCGTATATGAAAGAACATTGCCTGAGGCAAATGACGAGTGGGCAAAAACATTTTTCAAACTAGACACCCTAAAAGAATTAGAAGAAAAGCTAAGAGAAAGCTACGCCCAAGAAAAACAACGTGAAATAGATCAAAAAACAGAGCTCGATCTAATGGATAAAATTATTGAAGGATCTGATATCAAAGAATGGTCGCAAGATGTAATAAAAGAAGAAACAAAAAAAATCTTGGAAGAGTTTAAACAAAATATGACTTATCAAGGAATGCAATTTGATGACTACCTAAAACATAGTGGTAAAACACTTGAAGAGCTTGAAAAAGAATTAGAGCCACAAGCCATAAAAAGACTTAACTCTTCTATTATCATAAGAGAAATAATCAAGTCTCAAGATATAAAAGCAGACAAAGGAGAAATAGATCATGAAATTGGTCATTTACTTGAAACTTACGGTGATAAACCAGAGATCAAAAAACAAATTGAATCAGCTGAGTACAGCGAACATTTAGAAAACCAAATAAAAAGCAAAAAGGCCCTAGACTTCTTAAAAGAGAAAATAATTAAATAGCTGTCAGCTTTTAGCTTTCAGCTGTCAGGAATGTGAGAAACAAACTTAAAACAATCTTGGGGTTAATCATTATCCTATTTATATTTGGAACAATTTTTTATATAAAAAGTTACAAAACTAAAGTGCAAAATCATATGGAAGAAAAAATTACTCGTCTTCCTGCGGTATCAGGAACATTTTATCCAGATACTAAAGAAAAGCTACTGTGGATGCTTAGTGATTTTTTTGGTGCCTGCGAAAATAAAAACATTAAAAACATAAAAGCTATAATAGCTCCTCATGCTGGGTATGTTTATAGCGGACAAATAGCCGCAAACGCATACAAACAAATTGAAGATTATTCTAATATTGAACACATTATAGTAATAGGTCCATCTCACAATGAATACCTGACAAATTTTGGACTTTCGCGCGCAGACGAGTGGCAAACACCACTTGGAAATGTTGAGATAGACAAAGAAATAAACGATAAACTATCTTCATATGACGAGTTTAGTTTTAATGACAACGCCCTTTCAGAAGAACATTCTATTGAAGTACAAATTCCATTTTTACAAACTATCTTAAAAAATACTTGGAAACTCACCCCTGTTATAGCTGGATCAGTAAATGATGAAAATATAAAAATCGCTGCCAGTCACTTAGCAGAAATTATTGATGATAAAACACTTTTAGTAATAAGCACCGACCTATCTCACTACAATGACAAAGATACTGCAAAAAAATTGGATCAAAAATGTATTGATTCAATAAGCAGTCTAAGCTTTGACCCAGAATGTGAAGCTTGTGGAGAAATAGGAATAAAATTATTACTAGAAATTGTAAAACAAAAGAATTGGAAAAGTGAAATAATAAAATATGGTGATAGTGGAGATATAACAGGAGACAATTCATCTGTCGTGGGATATGTTTCAGTAATATTTATGAAGAATTCATCCGCCGAAACTTTAGCGAAGGCGGACAGAAGTTTTCTTTTAAGCCTCGCAAGAAATACAATTGATTATGCATTTAATAATGGTGGTAAACTAATGCCGATTGATGAAAACACAATTCCAAAAAATCTGATAGATAAAAGAGGTGTATTTGTAACCCTAAATAAAGCCAAGATGCTTCGTGGCTGTATTGGTTATATAGAGCCTATTGAAAAACTATACAAGGCCATACAATTAAATGCGCTCTCTGCTTCTTTTGAAGATACGAGGTTTAATCCCCTTTCAGAAAATGAACTAAAAGATGTTACAATAGAGATATCAATATTAACGGTTCCAAAAGAAACTGAGTTTAAAGACATAAGAAAAAACATTGATGGCGTTGTGCTACGCCAAGGAAATCGTGGCGCAACTTATTTACCACAAGTTTGGGAAAATGTTACAGACACTGATGAGTTTTTTGGATCACTATGTCAAAAAGCAGGACTAGGGAAAGATTGTTATAAAGACAGTGAGACAAAATTTTCGACATATCAAGCAGAGGTTTTCTCAGAATAATTTTACGGCCTTTCTTGTCTATAGTGAACCTTATTCTCTATGTCATTCCCGTGTATACGGGAATCCAGAAACTCATTAAAACACAATGATATAGATTCCCGCCTTCGCGGGAATGACAAGAAAGGTAAAATAATATTAAGATAAAATGAAAAAAATATTTACAGGCAACACATCTAGTGTTGGAGAATTCAATAGCGACTGGATAATTGGCGATAAAATGAAAAAATACCCTGAGCTTTTTTCCAAATCTACATTTATCAAGTGGTCCAAACACAAAAAAGGCGAAGAAAGAACAGAGTTTATTGAAAATAAAAACTTATCTACGCTAGTTATACTTATAAAGGGGAAAGTACAACATTTTTTCAAAGGCAAAACAACATTACTTGAAAAAGAAGGCGACTTTGTATTCTATGAAAAAGGTGTTTTCCATAAATGGAAAATGTTAAAAAATTCTTTTATAATTACAATTCAGTTTATAAATAAAAAATAGTTAAATAGTAAATCAATTGAAAATAACAAATAAAAAATTGAAAATACTCGGTATAGAGTCCTCTTGCGATGAAAGTGCGCTATCTCTTATTGAAATAAATGATGGCGAGATCAAGGTTCTCAAAAATCTTATTTCATCTCAAATAGAAATTCACAAACAATATGGTGGCATTGTACCTGAGGTCGCCGCCAGACACCATGCTGAAAACTTTTTTCCATTGCTTAAGGAGTTAGATATTGATATAGCGACAGACGTTGACTTAATAGCTGTCACCTATGGTCCAGGGCTTGTCACGTCTCTTGTAATAGGACTAGAGCTAGCAAAAACCATATCACTCATTTACAAAAAACCTCTTATAGGAATTAATCACATAGAAGCTCATATATATAGTAATTGGCTAACCCATCCAGAGTTGTTTGATAAAAAAAATACTTTTCCTAGTCTTGCTGTAGTAATATCAGGTGGACATACGCAAATATTCTTAATGAAAAATTATGGAAAATACAAACTACTTGGCGAAACAGTTGACGATGCAGTGGGAGAGGCATATGACAAAGTTGCAAAAATACTTGAGCTTGGTTATCCTGGTGGACCAATAATAAATAAACTGTCGAGTGAATACAAAGATAAACCAAGCTTTGGACTGCCTCGTCCAATGCTAAACACACGTGATTATAATTTTTCTTTTTCAGGTCTCAAAACTTCTGTGCTCTATAAATGGAGAGACGAGCAAAGAGAAATAAACGATACTCTAAAAAAAGAATACTGTTGTGCTTTTGAGAGAGCTGTTTGCGATGTGCTTTCAAAAAAGATTATACAAGCAGCATCTGATTACAAAGTAAAAAATATCATTTTTGGCGGTGGAGTAAGCGCAAATACATCCATAAAAAATAGACTTACAATTGATGCTAATAAAATTGGTGTCAAAACATATTTTCCAGAACTTTCTGATACGGGAGACAACGCTGCAATGATTGCAGTCGCCGGATACTTCAATAGAAAAAAAGCAAAGAAAAATAACTTCAAAATAACAGCAGATCCTAATTTAAGTTTATAAATATTTTCAAATAAAAAACCGCTAGAAATCAATCTAGCGGGTTTATAATTATATTACAATAATTTAAGATATTTTTCCATTGCAACTACCTTAGCACTACCTCCACATGGAGCCCTAAGGTCAGCTACAAATATCTCATCAAGTGTCATTGCTTTTTCAACTTCCAATAACGAAAGCTCGTCCCATTTCAAAAACGCAATGTCCTGCGTCTTCTCTCTATAGTGCCATAATTCGTTAGCTTGATCAACTTTAGTACAAAGAGGGATCAATCTTTTAATTGCAGAAATTTCCTCATCACTATAAGGAGAACAGTCAGTTATGTATTGCCGGAGTTCTTGATATGAAGTACAAAGCTCTCCCCATCTTTTATGTGCACGTCCTATTGCGGGATATAAAATCTCGCGAAAAGGGCAAGAACTGGGAATATTTCCCATAATATCTTTCACCTCTTTTATAGTTGACGTTCTTTCAATTTCCAACAACAAAAGCTCGCTCCACTTTTCAAGTATCCATTTTATTTGCATATTTTCAGGATATGAACTATGGTATGGATTACTATAAAAAAGCTTCTTAATCGCTTGAACTGTGGTGCAAAAATCAATACCTTTTTTTGTTGCGATATCTCGAACATTAACCATCCCTAATAATTCTTTGTACGGTGCTTTCTCATACAAAGAGATAATTTCTTCTAGCGTATTAGCCTTCTCAATCTCTTTAAAAGATAACTCATTCCACCTTTCAAGTGCTGCTTTTTTAGCATCACTTGTATTGGAAATTAATCCATAAACAGCCCCAGCCTCTTCGATTGTTGATATTTTTTCAACTGCCTGCAAAGCAAGGTCGTCCCATTTTTTCAATAAAAATCCTCTGACCTCACTCTCTTTGTACAATTGATTATGCACAGAGATAATCTCTTCTAGCGTATTAGCTTTTTCAACTGCCTGCAAAGCAAGGTCGTCCCATTTTTTCAATAAAAATCCTCTG